>CBDDRJ010000025.1:0-53087 GCA_965233055.1 uncultured bacterium | reverse complement strand
TCACTTCGACCTGGTGCGGCCGGGTGCCGCCCTGTACGGCATCGCGCCCCATGCCGACAGCCCCAATCCGATGGCGCCTGTGGTGCGCCTGCAGGGACGCATCGTGCAAACACGGACCATCGCTGCCGGCGACCATGTCGGCTATAGCTTGCGCTACACGGCCAGCGGTGAACGCCGCATCGCCACGGTGGCGATCGGTTACGCCGACGGCTGGCTGCGCACCATGAGCAATCGCGGCCGCGCTTTCGTCGACGGCATTGCCGTGTCCCAGGTCGGCAATATATCGATGGACAGCGTCACCTTCGACGTCACCGCGCTGGCGCCAGGCCAGGTGGCCGCAGGCGCGTTGATCGACCTGATCGCGCCCCGTCATCCGGTCGATGCGGTGGCCGCCACGGCCGGCACGATCGGCTACGAAGTGCTCACCGGCCTGGGCCCGCGCATTCATCGCCAGTATCGCGCCTGAACGGCAAACGGGCAGCGCGGCCATCTTGCTCGGCGCATGGCATGATCTGTCGCCAGCGCCCCAATTACCCCAGCATACGCCATCACGGGCGGCCACGACCGCATTAAATGCTGTACCAACAGCCGTAGTATGGTTGCATCGGTGCCTGTTCCGGCCCCTGCAACCGTCCTGGAAAACAGCATGCAGCAATTCCATCCCGACTCGGTCAGCGTACGTGGCGCGCACTTCATCGGCGGCGTGTATGTGGCGGACACAATCGGCATCGACGTGCGGCGCCCTTCCGACAACCAGCTGTATGCCGGCCTGCCCATTGCCGATGCCGACATGGTCGACCGCGCCGTGCAGAATGCCTGGATCGCCTTCAGGACCAGCGAGTGGGCGCGCCAGCCGCCGCGCGCGCGCGCCAAGGTGCTGCGCCGCTGGGCCGAGCTGATCGAGGCAGACTTGCCGTTGCTGGCGCCGATGGAAGCGGCCGGCTCGACCCGTCCGATTGCCGATGCCATTCGCTGGGATGTGCCCTCTGCTGCCGACGGCATCCGCTTCTTCGCCGAATTCGCCGACAAGCTCGGTGGCGACGTGGCCGCCACCCGCGACGGTGCGCTGGGCATGACGATCGCCGAACCATATGGCGTGATCGGGGCGATCGCGCCGTGGAATTTTCCGTTGGTGATGGCATCATGGAAAATCGCGCCGGCCCTGGCGGCCGGCAATGCGGTCGTGCTCAAGCCGTCCGAGCTGACCCCGTTTTCAATCCTGCGCCTGGCCGAATTGGCGATCCAGGCTGGCATGCCGGCCGGGATCTTCAACGTGATCCAGGGCGACGGCATGGTCACCGGCGACGCGCTGGTGCGCCACCCGAAAATCTCCAAGGTCACCTTCACCGGTTCGACCCGCACCGGCGCCGCCATCATGGCGGCCTGCGCCCACAGCGGCACCAAGCCAGTGACACTGGAACTGGGCGGCAAGAGTCCGCAGCTGGTGTTTGCCGATGCGCCCGACCTTGAGCTGACCGCGAGCCAAATCGCACGCGCCGTTACCAGCAACGCAGGCCAGGTATGCGTCAGCGGTTCGCGCCTGATCGCCCACCGCAGCATCGCCGACCAGCTGCTTGAATCGATCATGCGCTACTTCGCCGCGCTCAAACCAGGTCATACGTGGAATAGCGACACCACGCTTGCGCCGATCATCCGTCCGCAAGATGCGCGTCGCATCGACGGCGTGGTCCAGCGCAGCCTGCAGGCCGGTGCCAAGCTGGTCACCGGCGGCGCGTTTGCGCCGGTGGCGGGCGAGGGCGGCTACTACCTGCCGACCATTCTCGGCGGCGTCAATGCCGGGATGGAGGCTGTGCGCGACGAGATCTTCGGGCCGGTGCTGACGGTGCAGGTGTTCGACGACGACGAGCAGGCGCTGGCGCTGGGCGAGCACCCATCCTACGGCCTGGCTGCCGGCGTGCACACGGCCGATATCAGCCGCGCGCTGCGTTGCGTGCGCGGGCTCGAGGCGGGTACAGTATGGGTCAACCGCTACGGCCGCACCAACGACTATATCATTCCCACAGGCGGCTTCAAGCGCTCGGGCATGGGCAAGGACCTGGGGCGCCAGGCCTACGAATCGAATTTGCGTTTCAAGTCGGTGCTGATCGACTTCGCGCAGTAAGCAGCGCCATCCGCAGCGTAGCAAGCTGTGCTGAATGTGTAGCCAAATACCATTGTTTCTGTGTTGTAGGGCAGGTTTTTCGACATAAGCGGGCAGGGCGTCCATGTTGTAATCCATGTCAGCCCCACTAAAAAAGTACAACTATTACCGAGGAGATTGATCATGTATTCCACCCGCTTTTGCACTTTGGCGCTGTTCCTGGCCGCTACCTATCCTGTCCTGGCTGTCGCGGCCGAAGGCGAAGCCGAAGCCCCGGCTGCGGCGACCGCCGCAGCCGATGCGGCACCTGAACCAGCCAAGGAAAACAAGGTCATCGTCAAGGCCCAGCGCCAGAACTACCGTGCCCTGTCGGCCACCGGCGCCACCAAGACTGACACCTTGATCAAGGACCTGCCGCAGTCGGTGCGGGTGCTCACGGCCGACCTGCTCAAGGACGTCGGCGTGGTCGACCTGGCCGGCGCGCTCGATCTGTCGAGCGGCATTTCGCGCCAGAGCAACTTCGGCGGCATCTGGGACAGCTACGCCATGCGCGGCTTCACGGGCGATCCCAATTTCGGTTCGGACTATATGGTCAATGGCTTTAGCTCCAGCCGCGGCTACAACGGCCTGCGTGATTCGTCCAGCACCCAGAGCGTCGAAGTGCTCAAGGGCCCGGCCTCGGCGCTGTATGGCCGTGGCGAGCCGGGCGGCACCGTCAACATCACCACCAAGAAGCCGCGCTTCGAGCCGGCCTACGCCGTCGACGCGACCATTGGCAGCTACGGCAACAAGCGTGTCGCGGCCGACCTGACCGGCGCCATCACCGATACCGTGGCTTATCGCCTCAATGCGGCGCGTGAAAAGGGCGACAGCTTCCGCGACCATTTCAGTACCGATCGCTCCTTCATTTCGCCGTCCTTCATCTGGCTGCTGGGCGACGCGACGACGATCTCTTACGAGCTCGAAGCGAGCGAGCAGAAAACGCCGTTCGACCGTGGCGTGGTGGCCGTCAAAGGCGTGCTTGGCCTGATCCCCAATTCGCGCTTCCTGGGCGAGCCGAACGACGGTCAGATTACCGTCAAGTCGCTCGGCCAGCAGGTCTTTGTCCAGCATGAACTGAACGAGGACTGGAAGCTGCAGTCCGGTTTTTCCTACCGCGACAGCTCGATGGGCGGCTACTCGTCCGAAACGCATGCCCTGCTGGCCGATTTGCGCACCATCAGCCGCCAGCGCCGCCAGCGTGATTTCTCGGCCACCGATGTATCGGGGCGTGCCGAGGTACTGGGCAAGTTCGCCACCGGCTCGCTCAAGCACAGCGTGCTGTTCGGCGTCGACGCCTATCAATTCGACGACGAACGCATCCAGCTGCGCCGCAATCCGAATGCCGCCAACCTGTACTCGATCGATATCTATAATCCGGTATATGGAAAGACAGCCGATCCGCTGCTGCTGTCGGTCAGCACCAAGGAGGAGCAGAGTGCGCATGGCTTCTATGGCCAGGACCAGATCGACTTGACCGACGACTGGAAAGCCATGGTGGGCGTGCGCCACGACAGTTACAAACAGACGGTGACAAACCGCCGCCTTAGCATTGCCAACTACCAGGAGCTGTCGGCGACCAGCCCGCGCGTCGGCCTGGTGTACCAGCCGAACAAGGTGCTGTCCTTGTACGTCACCGCAGCCAAGGGCTTCCGTCCCAATAGCGGCATCAGCATCGACAACAAGGCGTTCCCGGCCGAAGAGAGCCGCTCCTATGAGATCGGCAGCAAGATCGAAACCGAAGACGGCAAGATCACCGGTACCTTAGCGCTGTACAGCATCTCGAAGAAGAATGTGCTGACCACCAATCCGCTCAATACCGATTTCTCGATTTCGGCGGGCGAAGTGGGCAGCAAGGGCCTCGAGCTCGACGTCTCTGGCGAGATCATCAAGAATGTGCGCTTCTCGGCCGCTTACGCCTACACCGACGCCACCGTCACCAAGGGCGACAACACGATCAAGACCGGCACCCGCTTCCCCAACGTGCCCAAGCAAAGTGCCAGCGTCATCGTCACGCCGACCTTTCCCCTGTGGGGCGGCATCGCAGCCCTCGGCGGCGGCTTCATCTATGTTGGCGAACGCCTGGGCGATGTGGCAGTGACCAGCGACTTCAAGTTACCCGGCTACACGACGGTGCGCCTGATCTCCTCCTACACGCCGAACAAGAAGCTGCGCTTCTCGCTCAATGTCGACAATCTGCTCAACAAGACCTACTACGCCAGCTCGTACAGCCAGCTGTGGGTGGCGCCCGGCACGGCGCGCACCATCTCGCTCAATGTCCAGTACAAGTTCTGACCCACGTGAAGGATTGATCAAAATGAAAACGAAAAAACTGCTGGTCGCTGCGACCTTTGGCATCACCATGCTTGCTGGCGCTGTGGCGCAGGCCCATGGCATCTGGTTCGCACAGCGCTCGACCCAGCTCGCGCTGCTGTATGGCGTGGGCGCCGACGACCTCGACATGGTCAAGCGCCTGCCGCTGATCACTGCCGTCGCCGCCTATGGGCCGGACGGCAAGGCGGTGGCGACTTCGCTGCAGGCCGATGGACGCCTGGCGCTGGCCAGCGTCGAGAACCAGCCTTCCTTGCTGACGGCGGTACTCGACAACGGCACCTGGAGCAAGGCGCCCGACGGCAAGTGGCACAAGAAGGGTAAGGACGAGGTGCCTGGCGCCACCGTCAGCGAGCACACCTATAAGTATGCCGTTCACATCCGCGGTCCGCTGGCCGCCCCGATCGGGCCGCTGCCAGGTCAAGTGCTGCAGCTGGTGCCGGTGGCAGCTGCGCTGCCGGCATTGCTCGGCCAGCCGATCACGCTGCGCGTGCTCTACCAGGGCAAACCAGTGGCGGGCGCCAGAGTGTTGCAGGACTGGGTCAACGATCCGGACGCCGCGCCCGTACTGAGCGGGGCCGATGGCACGGTCACCATCAAGGTGCGCAACCAGGGCCTGAACGTGATGGTGGCGATCTTCGATGCCCAGTCGGACCAGCCCACCAAATACAATAAGGTCGAGCACCTGGCCTCGCTGTCGTTCGTGCTGCCGCACTTGCCGGAATAACGGAGGCTTGCCATGAAAAAGCTGATTGGAACGATGTTGTTGTGCGCCGCGGCGCTGGCTGGCGGGGTCGCCCATGGTCACGGCACGCCGACGGCCAACCATGGCGGCGTGGTGATGGCGGCCGGGGAAACCTGGCTCGAGCTGGTGGTGCGCGCCGACCGTATCGAACTGTATCTGGAAGACGACGGCGATCCGATCGATAGCGCCGGTGTCAGCGGCAAACTGACCGTGGCTGGCAAGACCGAGCTGGCCCTGTTGCCGGCCGGCGGCAACAAGCTCAAGACAGCAATGGGCCTGGTGCTCCCCAAGGGCACCAAGGTCAGTGCACTGTTGCTGATGGCCGACAAAAAAACCAAGGTAGCCACGACCTTTGTACTGCAGTAAGTGAAGCTGTCTGTTCTGTTTGCCCCGTCCCGCATGCGTGCGCGGCGGGGCTTTTTTGTAGGTTGGGTAGGGGACCTGCCCACGCGCGGGCAAGCTGCGCTTGCCCGCCCTGCGCCGATGCGGCGCTACAGATCCAGGGTCAGCATCGGGCTGCGCGCGCGCGAGCAGCAGGGCGTGAAGCAGTCGTTGCGCTTGTGCTGGTCGGCGCCGAGCACCCGGTCTCGATGGTCAGGTTCGCCGTCCAGCACACCGGTGACGCAGGTGCCGCACAAGCCCATGCCGCATGCAGTGGGAATCTCGATGCCGTGTTCTCCCAGCGCTTCGACGACGCTCGTGCCGCTGGCAATGTGGATGATCTTACCGGTACTGGCGACGCGCACTTCAAAGGCCTGGTCCTGTCCCGTTCCCGGCACGCCCCCGAAGTATTCGCGGTGCAGCTGGCTTTCGTTCCAGCCCTTGGCCAGCGCCGTGTTGAAGACGGCCTGCATGAAGCCGGCGGGGCCGCACACATACAGGTGCAGGCCTTCCTCAGGCGCACCGATCAAGGCAGCCAGATCGGGGTGCTGGCCGCCATCGCTGTAATGGAAACAGGCCTTGTCGGCGAACGGTGCAGCGGCGATGCGGTCGCGGAAGGCTGCGTGGTTGGAAGAACGCGCGCAATAATGGAGTGCGAAGTCGGCGCCGCCGCGTTCCAGATGCTCAGCCATGGCCAGGATCGGCGTGATGCCGATGCCGCCTGCGAACAGCAGGGAGCGGCGGGCCTGCCGCTCCAGCGGGAAGTGGTTGCGGGGAACGCTGACCGTGACCTGGCCCCCTTGTTGCACCCGTTCGTGCATGGCGCGCGATCCGCCGCGCGAGTCCATGGTCTTGAGTACGCAGATCTGGTAGCGGTGCGTTTCGTTCGGGTCATTGCACAAAGAATACTGCCGCACCAGGCCTTGCCCAAGGTGGATGTCGAGGTGGGCACCGGCGCTAAAGGGCGGCAGCGCCCGCCCGTGCGGGTCGACCAGCTCGAAGGCACAGGCGCCGGTTCCTTCGATGGTCTTTGACGCCACGCGCAAGGACAGCAGGCGCGGCTTGCGGGGGCGACGCACATAGCTGGCCACGCCGGTCCACGCCAGCAGCGGCAGCGACAGCGTGCCGAACACGAGCAAGAGGCGGACCGGCCAGCCGCCGGCCCAGCCGTAGTGGACCGCCGCCGCCAGCAAGTAGGCCTGATGCGGCAAGCTATTGGCCGCATACGGCATATGCAGCAAAACCTTGCCGCTGATCGGGTCGAGTTGAATATAGGTGACGGCGTTGGCGTGGGCGGCGTCGCGCTCGACGACTTCGAGCACGGTCGGCAAACCGGCCTTGGCCGGAAGGCGGATTTGAACCTTCTGGAAGCCGGGCGTCGAGGCCAGGGCCGGTGCCACCAACTGGGCCAGCGGAAGGCTGGCAGCGGCGCTGATGCTGGCGGGCGCCGGTGCCGGCGGCATGGCGCCCCACTTGAATGCCTGCGCCATGCCGGTCACGGCGCTCAGCACCAGCACGGGACCAGCGCACAGCGCGATCGCCTGGTGGCGGCCGCTGGAGGTGAAGCGCACCGCCGTGCGGGTGGGCCGGCGCCACATCCATGCCCCGGCGCCGGCCAGTACGATGGCCAGCAGTGCGGCCAGGCCGCCGGCCACCAGATTGCCGTTCGGGCTGTACTCGGCAATGTGCAGATAGGCCAGCGTGCCGAACGGGCCGCCGTACAGGCCCTGGATGCCGTTGACGGCGCCGCTGCAAGGCGAAACATAGACCCAGCGCGCATCGTCGAAGCGGATCTTCACGGGCGCGCCAGGCTCGCCGACCAGCCGCACCGCCCTGAGCGGCCCGGCGCCAGGATTGGCGGCGCGCGCGTGGCCGACCAGGGTGTCGAGCGCCAGCGGCGACGTGCACGGCGCGTTGGCCAACAGGACAGGTGACAGCTGGGGCTCGAGCTGGGCCCGGAAGGCCAGCCCGGCACCGGTGACGGCGACCACCATCAGGGGCAGGCCCACGCAGATTCCGGTCCAGCGATGCGCCTGCAACAGGCGCTGGCGAGTGCGGCTGCGGGCAGCCATGCCTATCGGACGCCGCGGTGGACGTAGGGCAGCATCGGCAAGCCGCTATATTGCGAGAAAAATGCCCCGTCGTCGGCGGCGATGCCATGTAGCGACGCGACGCCGCTGGCGGCCAGGGCTATCGCGAGCATCAGCATATACCTGTATTTCCTCATATTCCCCCGCCTGTGCCTGTTCATGAAAGTGGTAGCGCCCCAGTGATTCATTACAACATGGTTCGGCCTGCGATATGTCCCGTTCAGCATGGCGCGCAGCGCACAAACGTCGTTTTTTTTTCGTCAAAACAGCACAGCTTGCCATGCGAATCGGTACGCGGGCAGGGCAGTACAAAATGCTTTCGGCTCCGCAACTTCGACGTAAGGACGCCGCGGCGGCATGGCAACTAAGCAGAATAGTTCAATGCTGCCCCATACAATTAACCACGGCAAACAGTTTCGTAAAGAGGGGACGCAATGGACCAAAAAATGATGCATCACGCCGATGTCTTGGGCCACGCCCATCTCGCCGTGGCGGTGGCGCTGTTCGGCGCCAATCATGGAGATCGCTGGGGCTCAAGCCAGTACTGGCCGGTCTGGGCGCTCAGTCTTGCCTTGATGCCGGTGCTGTACTTTCCCTGCCGCGCCTTTGCTCGTTTCAAACGCAGTTCCAATCAAACCTGGGTGAGATACTTCTGATGCGACTTTACTGCACCTCCTTTGCCGTGCTGGCCGGCTTGGCCAGCGTCATGACGGCGGCCTGTGCCGCCGAAGACACCGATACGCCCGGTGCCGGACGTTGGGAAATCAATGTCGGCCTGAGCGCCACCAAGGTGGGGCGCAACTGGGAATACGGCCTGCCGGAAACGGAACTGAACTATGGCCTGGGTGAACGCATGCAGCTACAGCTGGCTGGCTCGCGCGTAAGCCTGCACGAAGCGGGCATGCCGGTCCGCGCCGGCATTGGCAGCGCCATCGTCGGCCTCAAATGGCGCCTGCTCGACCAGGAACAGGCAGGCTTTGCCGTCGGCGTATTCCCCCAATACACGTGGAACCCGTCGTCCAGCGCCGAGCGGCGCGGCATCGTCGAACCGGGCAGCGAACTGCTGGTGCCGCTGCTGCTCGGCCTGCGCCGGGGCGACACCGGTTACTAAGCCGAGTTCGGGCGCATCATCGCCAGCGGTGGCAACAAGGAATGGGCGCGCGGGGTCAGGATCCTGCACCAATGCCGCGCCAATGTCGAATGCCGCCTCGAGCTGCAGCATGAACTGACTTCGCCGACCGGACACCAGACCGTCATCAGCAGCGGCTTCAAGTGGGCGCTGAACGATACCTATGTCATCGTCGCCGGCATCGGCCGCGACGTCGGCCGCAACCGCGACGGCGCGCGCGGCGTGATTGTCAATCTTGGTCTGCAAATTCTCAAATGAACCTCACCTACCGAACCGAAAAAGATCTGCTTGGCCAGCGCAATGTGCCGGCCGACGCCTATTTTGGCGTGCACACCATGCGCGCCACCGAAAACTTCCCCATCAGCGGCGCCCGCGTGGGCGACTACCCCGACCTGGTGGCGGCGCTGGCCGTCATCAAGCAGGCCAGTGCGCTGACCAACCGCGACCTGGGCTTGCTGACGCCGGCCAAGTGCGCCGCCATTGACGCGGCCTGCCAGGAACTGCGGGGCGGTGCGCTGCGCGCCCAGTTTGTGGTCGACATGATCAACGGCGGCGCCGGCACCTCGACCAATATGAATGCCAACGAGGTCATCGCCAACCGCGCACTCGAGCTGCTCGGCCATGCGCGCGGCGACTACGCGCTATTGCATCCCAATGAAGACGTCAACCTGAGCCAGAGCACCAATGACGTGTATCCGAGCGCGCTCAAGCTGGCGTTGCATGCCGGCGCGCTCGGCTTGCTCGATGCACTGAGCGCATTGCGCGCCGCGCTGGAGCGCCAGGCTAATGCATTTGCCAATGTGCTCAAGATGGGCAGGACCCAGCTGCAGGACGCGGTGCCGATGACACTGGGGCAGGAGTTTGCCGCCTGGTCGGCGATGATTGCGGCATCTGAACGGGCACTGACGCAGGCGCTCGGCCCGCTGCGCGAGATCAGCCTTGGCGCCACCGCGATCGGTACCGGCATCAATACGCCGGCCGGCTATGCCGAGGCGGTGCGCCGCCACCTGGCGTGCCTGACCGGACTGGCGTTGCGCACTGCGCCTGACCTGATCGCCGCCACCCAGGACACCGACGCTTTTGTGGCGCTGTCGTCGGTACTCAAGGGCACCGCGATCAAATTGTCCAAGATGTGCAATGACTTGCGCTTGCTGTCGTCCGGCCCGCGCAGCGGTTTTGGCGACATCCGCCTGCCGCCGATGCAAGCCGGGTCGAGCATCATGCCGGGCAAGATCAATCCGGTCATTCCTGAAGTGGTCAACCAGATCGCCTTCGAGGTAATCGGCAACGACCTGACCGTCTGCATGGCGGCCGAAGCGGGCCAGTTGCAGTTGAACGCCTTCGAACCCATCATCGCATTCAGCCTGTTCAAGAGTCTGGCCCATTTGCAGGCCGGCTGCCGTGCGCTCGAAACCCGCTGCATCGACGGCATCGAGGTTGATCGCGCCGCACTGCGCGACAATGTGCATGCGTCGATCGGCCTGGTGACCGCGCTCAATCCCCATATCGGCTACGAGCGCGCCAGCGCCATCGCGCGCGAGGCGCTCGCCAGTGGCGAAGGCATTGTCGAGCTGGTGCTGGCCAAGGGCTGGCTGGACCAGGGCCAGCTCGACGAGATCCTGTGCCCGGAGCGGCTCACGCGCCCGCCGCCGGCGTTCTATTCCTGACCCGCAGGCCCGGCAAGTTGCGCTTGCCGGACTTGCGAACGTGCATCCTCAGTCGATCAGCTGGCCCAGGCGCACCACGGTGACGCCGGCGCGCAACTGGCGCAGCGATGGCATGATCAGCACACAATCGGGGTAGGGCGTGGTCACCGGCTGTCCGTCGCGCCAGCCAATGACGGTGCCGGGTTCCGCCATCACTTCCAGGCCGGTGTAATTGTCGGCAAAGCGGAAATCTTCGCTGTTGGCGACCACCGCGTCGGTCACCTTGACCAGGTGGGTGCGGTCCAGGTCGGGCGTGAGCCAGCGCGGCGGCAGGTCGCCGGCGTCGAGGTTGCCCGCTAGCAGAAGGAAACGCGCACAGCAGTCGCGCGCGACATCGACCGCCGCGGCTGCCCAGTGCTGGCCGCATTCGATCAGCAGGGCATTGGCAGCATTGGTGCGATCGCCGAACTGGGCGTAGTCGCGCATGCGCCGCCCTTCGGCGTGGCCGGCGTCGCTGACGATCCAGGCCGGGTTGCCCATCTGGCGTGCCAGTGCAATGCCTTTGTCGAGCGGCCCGCACACGGCCAGCGGCGCGCAGCGTTCATGCATCGAATGCAGGTCGAGCAGCAGGTCGACGGTATCGATCAGCGGGCGCAGCGCGCGCGCGCGCCGCAGTTCCTGCGAGTCGAGGCTGGTGTCGTCGAGGATGGCCGGGGTCCACACCCGGTTCAGGTCCTGGTCGACGAAACGCGAGGCGTCCGGCGCCTGCGGGTCGAAGCGCTGGTAGGCCGCGACGTTGGCGAACGACAGCGTCAGCTTGCCGCGGCGCGGCCGCAGTCCGATGTCGAGCATGGCCTTGACCACGATGGCACCGCATACCTCGTTGCCGTGGGTGAGGGCATTGATCATCGTGTGCGGGCCAGGCTGGCCGCTGTCGAAAGTGTAAGCGTAGGCAATGCCGCTATTGCCAGCGGCGTAGTCGTCGAGCTTGGGGAAGTCTACTTCGATCGGGTAAATTTCATGCGCCATCAGTTCATGCCTCCTATGCATAGGTATGTGGTGTCAATGCACCATGGTAGCGAGAAGCGCTAGCCCGCATGACGCATAAAAGCCCGGCTGAAACGGCGGATATTGTGAATTGCACCCTACACCGGCATTTTATGCGGTGGCCTCAGGGCAGCTGGTTGAACAGCTTTTCAACGGGGTAGTAACCCTTGGTGAACGGCGACTTGATGACAATATAGCTGAAGTATTTTTCGATCCCGATGTGGGCGTCGAGCAGGCCTTCGATGATGGTCTGGTAGTGCACGACACCGGTGGTGACGAATTTGAGCAGGTAGTCGAAACCGCCGCTGACCAGGTGGCATTCAACGATTTCGTCAATCTTGCGCAGCGCCGCTTCGAACTTGGCGAAGTCCTCGCGCCGGTGGTCCGACAGCGTGATCTGGGTGAACACCAGCTGCACGTTGCCGATTTTTTCCATCTCCACGTGGGCGCCATAGCCGGTCACATAGCCGCCTTTTTCGAGGCGCTTGACGCGGATCAGGCAAGGGCTGGGCGACAGGCCGACGGCATCGGCCAGGTCCACGTTGGCGATCCGCCCGCTCTGCTGCAGATGCGCCAGGATGCGGATGTCGATGCGGTCGAGCTTGAAGGCGTTACCGAGCATAAATTTCCCTTGCCGCAACAATGTATTGAATTATTTCCGATTCTAGCACCGGGCGTTGCCCGTTGCTTGCCTGTCCGCGCTATTTTTAGGCGAGGGCGCGCCGCACCTCGGGCTGCTCCAGCACGGCGTCGAGGGTGGCGGTTAGGCGCTTGAACAGCAAGTCGAACTCGTCGGCCGTATAGCACAGGGCCGGTGCGAAGCCGAGGATATTGTCGCCGAAGGCGCGGAAGATGACGCTGTTGCGGTAGGCCGCTTCGGCGACCCGCTCCGACAGGCGCAGGGCCGGGTCGAACGGCGCCTTGCTGGCCTTGTCCGACACCAGCTCAAGCGCGCCCAGCAGGCCACGGCTGCGGGCGTCGCCCACCAGCGGGTGCGCCAGCAGGGCGCGCAGGCCGCCGGCAAAGTGTGGCTCCTGGGCCACGCCATTGGCCAGCAAGCCGCCCTCGTGGTACAGGCGCAGCACTTCCAGGCCGATGGCGGCGCTGACCGGATGGGCCGAATAGGTCTGGCCGTGGCCGACTGCCATGTCGCGCCCGGCGCCATCGGCGATGGCCTGGTAGATGGCTTCGGACATCAGCAGCGCGCCCATCGGCGCGTAGCCGGCGGTGAGCCCCTTTGCTACCGTCATCAGGTCGGGCTGCACGCCTTCAGCTTCGCAGGCGAACAGCGGGCCGGTGCGGCCAAAACCGGTGATGACTTCGTCGACGGCGAACAGGATACCCAGCTCGCGGCAGGTGTCTGCCATTGCCTTGAGCCAGCCCACCGGCGGCACGATGACGCCGCCCGAGCCCTGCACCGGTTCGCAGAAGAAGGCGGCCACATTGTCGGCGCCCAGTTCGGCCACCTTGGCGCGCAGCGCCGCGACCGAGCCGGCGATGATGGCCGCGTCGTCGCCGCCGGCCGGATTGCGGTAAGGGTAGGGCGAAGGGATATGGTGCTGGTTTTCGCGCGGCAGGTCGAAGTGGCGGTGGAACAGCGGCAGGCCGGTCAGGCCGGCGCCGACTGCCGACGAGCCGTGGTAGCCGCGCGCCAGCGCGATGCAATGCTTCTTGGCCGGCTTGCCCAGGGCGTTGTAGTAATAGCTGATGTAGCGGATCGCTGCGTCGACCGCGTCTGAGCCGCCCTGAGTGAAGTAGACCCGGCGCAGCGAGGCCGGTGCCAGTTCGACCAGGCGTGTCGCTAGCCTGATGGCAGGCTCGCTGCCGTAGCTGAAGTAGCCGGTCGCGTAGGGCAAGCGGCTCATTTGTTCGGCCGCCACGCGCACGATGCTCTCGTGGCCATAGCCGGTATTGACGCACCACAGGCCGGAGAAGGCGTCGAGCAGTTCGCGGCCGTCGGCGTCGCGCAGATAGGCGCCGTTGGCGGATGACAGGATCGTCACGCCGCGTTGCTCGTGGCCGTGGAAATTGGTGACGGGATGGATCAGGTGCTGGCGGTCGAGGTCGACAAGCGAAGTATTAGTCATGATGGCAGTCCAGGTGAGGAGTCTGATGCCATCATAGGGCCGGTGCGGCAGCGGGAGCTTGCATAACAGCGCCTGCCGACGCTGCGCTTATGGCGAATTCGCTCATTGTTCGGCATTTTGTGCTGCGCCTGCAATGGAGCGCAACGACGGCATCATCCGAGCGCCTGGTTGATGATGGCGTACTGGTGCATACCGGCATCGGCCAGCGGCGCCTCGCCGCGCACCATGGTGACGACGGTGTCAACCTGGGTCAGGCCCATTTCGTCGAGCCACGCGCTCAGGCCGCCCGCTTCGCTGACATCGACCCGCACGAAAGAACCGGCATAGGTCCCGGCCCAGTGGGCGATCAGGGCCTTGGCATGTTCGGCGTCGGCGGCGATGACGGGACCGATGACATAGCCGCGGCCAAAGCGGCGCATCATGGCGCAGCCAACCAGTTCATCGTAGCGGTCGATGACGACGCATTCGGCCACTTCCTGCAGTGCTGCCAGTACGGTCCCGCGCGGCATGCCGACTGCGCGTGCACCCAGCGCAGCGAGCTTGGCACCGTCGCGTGCACCCAGCGGGCGGATGCGTTCGCCCGGCTGCAGCCCGATCAGGCGTGACTTGAAGACGCTGCCCTGGTGCTGATGAATGGTATCGACTTGCTTGAAGCCCATCGCCTCGTACAGTGCCTTGCCCGATTCGGTGGCATTGAGGATCACATTGCGCTTGCCCAGTTCGTCGAGATTCAGTTTCATCAGCTGGCGGCCGATACCCTTGCCTTGCCAGTCCGGGCTGACAATGACCATGCCGATCGAAGCGAAGTCGGCGCCATGGCTCCAGCACATCGCGGTGCCGACGACGATATCGTCCGCTTCGGCCACGTAGCCGCCGCCGAGGCGCTGGACCAGTTGCCAATCCTTGAGCCGGTGGGGCCAGCGCACCGCCTGCGACAGCCGGTGCGCCGCCTCCAGGTCGCGCTCGGTCATGCGGCGGTAGCTCACGTCGGTGTGTTTCGTTTGCGCTTCCACTATTGCCTCCTGTTGTATCCTGGGTAAGGGATGGTTACTTAGCCGGCGCCGGGTGGCGACGTCGAACTCAATACGGCGGCCGCGACCAGCACGCCGGCCAGCACCACCGCCTCGACCTGCAGCACGCGCGCGAAGCGCCGGTCGGCGTAGTCGATCAGGCGGCCATTGCCGCGCAAGGACTGCAATAGGCCAGGCATGACGAACAGGCGATTGAAGCCGCCCAGCGCAGCGGCTGCAGCCACCAGCAGCAGTTTGAACAACAGCACGTTGGCGTAAGTGGTGCCGGCCGCATCGGCCACGCTGCCCAGGCTGCCCAGGGCGTGCCAGCTGCTATACAGGCCGCTGGCGACGATGCCGGCCAGCGCCACGGTGGCCGAGGTCGACAGCGCCTCGACATAACGGGCCTGCTCGCTGCGCTGGGCCAGCGTGGCGCGCGCCGTGCTGCGCAAGGTGAACAGGCCGGCCACGAACACTTCGCCGACCCAGACGCTGATCAGGATCAGGTGCAGCCAGTCGATGGCAACGCGCAGGCTGACGTCGCCGTCGCCGGCGGCGTGGCTCAGCATGCTGCGACTAAGCAGGAACAGGGCCAGCGCCACCAATGCCGCGACGCCCGATGGCGGCCGCCGCAGGGCCGCGGCGGCGGCGACGACCAGCGCCAGTGCACCGGCGCTCCATACGGTGCCGCAGTTGCTGGGGGTGGGCACCGTATAGACGGCGGGCCCCGCGTGCAGCAAGGGCAGTTCGGCCATCAGCGCCGCTTGCAGCCACAGCATGGCCACATCGGCCAGCAGTGCCAGCGCCAGCGCCACCAGGGCAAAGCGCTGCAGGCGCCGGGCGCTGCCCACGGCCCACGGCGAGCGGGCCGCGCGCAGCCAGACGGCCGACAGGCAGCAGCCGAGCGCCAGCGCAACGTTGAGGTTGAGCAGGGCGGTGACGCCTTGCTGAACGGCCTGCAGGTCCATGGCGCGCCCTATTTGACGCTGAACGCGTACTCGCCCTTGACCTTGTGGCCGTCGCGGGTGATGGCCGACCACACCAGACGGTACTCGCCGGCCGGCACCGGCGGCAAAGTCGCGATAAAGGCTTTCGGTTCGTTCTGGTCTGGCACGATGGCGAGCGCTTCGATGACGGCGTCCTTGGCGCTGACCAGTTTGACTCTGCAGAACGGCAGTTCGACATGGTCATTGAACTGCAAGCGGATCGTGGCCGGCGCGGCGCTCAGCACCGCGGCCGCTTTCGGTTCGGCGGCCACCAGCTTGGCGTGGGCCCAGGCCGGCGCCGCCAGCAGCGTGCTGCCGGCCGCGACGGCGGCGGCCAGGATAAAGTGTTTAATGCCCATGGTGTTTTCCTCCTTTGGTCACTTGCATGATGGTCTCGCCTGGCCGGGCGCGCATGGCGCCAGCTCCTGGCGCGACCGCTGCAGGCGGCAGCGCGGCCGGCTGACCCTTCCACTCGTAGGCCACGGTGCCGGCCGGGTGCTTGTACCAGCCGGGGTCCTTGTAGTCGTTGCGGGCCAGACCCTTGCGTACTTTGACCGTGGTGAACATGCCGCCCATGCCAAGGCCGCCAAAGGGGCCGTCGCCGGTCATCATCGGCAGCGTATTGTCCGGGATCGGCATGGCCATCTCGCCCATATCGGCCATGCCCTTGTCGCCCATGGTCATATAACCGGGCACCAGATTGCTGATCTTTTCGGCCACGCCGCTGTGATCGACGCCGATCATGGTGGGTACATCGTGGCCCATGGCGTTCATCGTGTGGTGCGATTTGTGGCAGTGGAAGGCCCAGTCGCCCAGGTCGGTGGCGATGAATTCAATCGCGCGCACCTGGCCGACCGCCACATCGGTGGTCACTTCCGGCCAGCGCGCCGATGGCGGCACCGTGCCGCCGTCGGTGCCGGTGACGGTGAATTCGTGGCCATGCAGGTGGATCGGGTGATTCGTCATGGTCAGGTTGCCGACCCGGATGCGCACCTTGTCGTTATGCCCCACCACCATCGGATCGATGCCGGGGAAGGCGCGGCTGTTGAAGGTCCACAGATTGAAGTCGGTCATGGTGTTGACCTTGGGCGTGGCGCTGCCCGGCTCGATATCGTAGGCATTGAGCAGCATGCAGAAGTCGCGGTCCACCCGGGCTGCGTTATGGTCCTTTGGATGGGTGACCCAGAAGCCCATCATGCCCATGGCGATCTGGGTCATTTCGTCGGCATGCGGGTGGTACATGAAACTGCCGGGACGCTTGGCGACGAATTCGTAGACGAAGGTCTTGCCCGGATCAATGGCCGGTTGGGTCAGGCCGGTGACGCCGTCCATGCCATTGGGCAGGCGCTGGCCGTGCCAATGCACGCTGGTGTGTTCTGGCAGTTTATTGGTGACGAAGATGCGCACGCGGTCGCCTTCGACGACTTCGATGGTCGGGCCGGGCGACTGGCCGTTATAGCCCCACAGGCGCGCCTTCATGCCCGGCGCGATCTCGCGCACCACGGGCTCGGCCACCAAGTGGAATTCCTTGACGCCGTTGTTCATACGCCAGGGCAGGGTCCAGCCATTGAGGGTGACCACCGGGTTGTACGGACGGCCATTTGGTGGCGCCAGTGGTGGCTGGGTCGAGGCCTGTTCCATGATGACCGCTTCGGGCAGGGAGGCGGCGCCGACCCGGCTGACCAGGGCCGTGCTGACTGCGGCGGCGCCAGCACTGCGGAAGAAATTTCTACGAGAGAGCATGCTGATTCCTGTTTGTTCAATGGACCGCGGGAGCGGCGGCGCTGGTCGCAGCGGCAGGCGCAGCCATGGCCGGCTGGCCGGCGCCGGTCATCGCCGCCTGCAGTGTGGCGTCGGCCATCCAGTAGTCGCGCTGGGCCTCGATCGCCGCATTCACGATGGTGATCTGTTCGCGCGCGTCGGCCAGCAACTCGAATACGCTGATCAACATGCCGTTATAGCGCAGCAGCTGCTGCTCCGAGATGCGCTTCTTCAGGGGCACCACGTCGTCGCGATAGTGGCGCGCCAGCGCGTAGGCGCTGCGGTAGCCGGCATAGGCTTGGCGCAACTGCGAGCGGGCGTCGACAGCGGCGCCGGCAGCGCGCTGCACGGCTTGCATATAACTCGCTTCAGCGCGGGCGACGCGCGTGCTGCCCCAGTCGAACAGCGGAATCTGCAGTTCAATCTCGTAACCGCGTGCCCGGTCGTCGCCAGCAGTATTGTGCAGATAGCTGACGTCGAGCAGATTGACGAAGCGGGTAGTGCGGTTCAGGCCAAGTGAGGCGGCCAGGCCGGCCAGCTCCTTGTTCGCCATCAGCAGGTCGAGGCGGTTGGCCAGTGCCTGTGACTCGGCGTCCTTGACGTCGCGCAGGGTCGCCGGCAGCTCAGGCAGTCGCTGTGGCAGCGTGAAGCGGCCTTCGCTGCTGATCAAACCCATCAGGCGAGTGAGCTTTTCGCGCTCGGTCACATTGGCCTGAGTGGCGCGCGCCAGCTGGGCCACGGCGTCGGCGTAAAAGGACTGTTCGCGGGCCGCCTGCAAGGCGCTCCAGTTGCCGACCGCGGCCATGCGCTTGGCCAGTTCGGCACTGGCCGCGGCCGCTTCCTTGACTTGCTCGAGATAGGCGAGCGACTGCTGGGCGGCGACGGCGCCGTACCAGG
This sequence comes from uncultured bacterium, assembly GCA_965233055.1. Lineage (GTDB taxonomy): Bacteria > Pseudomonadota > Gammaproteobacteria > Burkholderiales > Burkholderiaceae_D > Telluria_A. The sequence goes on along the minus strand of CBDDRJ010000025.1, from coordinate 34,837 downwards.
CACGCCGGGTGCGGTCGGCGACGTCGAGCACGGCGATGGCGGTGCGGTACTGGGCCTGTTCAAAGCGGCGCTGTTCGAGCGGGCCGGTCAGCGGCATCAGCAGCAGGCCGATCACTGGCAGCATCAGCTTGCGTTCGATCTCGATGCCGTCATGTCCGGTCAGCCTGGCAAAACTGAAGACGGGATTGGCCAGCCGGCCGGCCTGCACCAGATCGGTCTCGGCGATGCCCAGCTCGGCATAGGCTTGCTGCAGGCCAGCGTTATTGAGCAAGGCCACGCTGACAGCGGCTTCCTCGGTCAGCGGCTTGGCGAGCAGCGCGTCCACCTGCTTGGTGCGCGCGCCGCTGCCCGCATCGGTGTGCTTGTTGATCAGGCCGGCAAGTTCGGGTGCCTTGACCAGCTTGCGTACCTCGGCCAGGCCGGCGTCGTCTGACAGGCTGGCGCAGCCCGACAGCAGGGCCATGGCGAGGCCGGCAATGAGTGCGTTTGAATAGCGGAAGGAGGTGTCGTTGATGGTCTTCATGATGAGTTTCAGTCTAGCACCGGCCGTGGACCGCTTTATGCCGTATGCAGCGATCTGGATGCCAGCTTGTGCTGAATTTGGTGCGGTTTCCGCACAAGCAACGAGTTCAAGCTATTGCCAAGCCAATAAGCGCTTGTGCGCTTATGAGCAGATGCCCCTTTGAATGTGGCGCACTGTGCAGTGATCTTGGAATGGGCGCTCCCCCCAGGCATGAGCGAAGGACCTATTCCCGCCACCAAACTGGCACTGAAAAAAGCCGGCTTGACGCCTGATCAGATGGACGTCATCGAATCGAACGAAGCATTTGCAGCGCAAGCCATTGCCGTGACCCGGGCACTTGGCCTCGATCCAGCCAAGACCAATCCCAGTGGCGGTGCGATCGCCCTTGGGCATCCGGTTGGCTGTTCCGACGCCTTCATCGCCACCAAGGCACCAAAGGAGTTGCAGCGCATCGGCGGCAAGTACGCGCAGTTGACCATTTGTATCGGCGGTGGCCAGGGCATCAACGTCATTTTCAAATAAATCTAATCGCCAGCTAATGCATGCGAAACGCCGCGCCTGCTGCGGCGACTCTGAATTGGAATTTTTGGAATTGTTACTGGTATTTTTGAGGGGATTGGACGGGAAGTCCGGGGAAGTTGTCATAGGGAGGCGGGCCCCGCAGTACCCCCTGAAATCCCCCACGCCATAGGTTCATAGCCTATCCGGGCTTCGAATCCCCGTCTATGCCAAGGCTAAGGTATTGATTTAAAAGACAAAAAAGCAAACTTTCGAGTCGGCTTTTTGCATCTGCGCTAACGGTCCTGATTGCGCTATTCAACCACGCGGATGTCGGTCACTTCCTTCGCCTCCACAATATTGTCATTCCTGTCGCGTTCAATGAAGCGCAGCGCCGGTTCAATGACGACGGTCCCCGGCTTGCGCGCCAGCACCAGGCTGATTTCCGATTTGCCCGCACCCAAGCGGTGTGACGCGCGGTAGATTTGGCCAGATTCGCCCTCTTTGCCGTTCTCAAACACAGCAATCTGGAAATCCTGCCCGAATGCCTGGTCCACCAGGCGCCCGCTGGCGTCGAGCGTACTCTTGCGCGCCTGTACTTGAACGTTCAGGCGATAACGGCCGTCTTCCAGCCTGGTGTAGTGTGCACTGTCGGCCTTGAGCTGGTAGCGCACGTTCTGCTTGAAGGTCTCCTCGATCAGGGCCGCATGGGCAGGTGATGCCTGCACCAGGGCCGCAACCAGGTCGAGCGAAGTGGCCGGTCTGCGCGGATAGGCATGCGCCTGCACTATGGCGCGCAAGGCCGCATCCGTTGCTGCCACGCCCATCGTTTCGCTCAGCGCATGCATGGCCAGGGCGCCTTTCGAATACATGAGATATCCCTGGTCCATCACGCGGTAGAGCGGGCTTTCCGGTGCGCTGTCGCGCGCGCTGCCGCGCAGGTAGCGCCCCAGCTCGAAGTCCACCAGGCGGCCCAGGGCTTGTTTGCCATAGGTCTGCTCGATGACGCGCATTTCCGAATACTTGGCCAGTGTCTCCACCATCACCAGCCCCCCCTCGATCGGGGCCGGATCCACCAGATGACCCCACCACTGGTGCCCGACCTCGTGCGCGATGCGGCGCGTCACCTGGTCGGTGGCTCGCTCGGTGCGCAAATCCTCGAAAAAGCCCCCGCGCTCGCCGATCAGGATGGTGCCGGGCATCGCAAAGCCGGTATTGCCCGTGCTTGCCGGCATTTCGATGATGCGCAGGTGATCGTGCGGATATGGTCCGAACTGGCGCTGGAAGTAGTCGAGCGAGGCCTGCGCCGCTTTCAGCATGCGCGCCACGTTCAAGGCGTGCGCCGGGTGGTAGTAGAGCTCGACGCTCACGCCCTTGTGCATCTGCCTGCTCACCGCATAGCGTCCGGACAGGATGCCGCCCACATTGCGCACCGGGCGCTCGCTGCGGTAGTGGAAATGTGGCCTGCCGTCGGCCATCCATTGCCTGCGAAGACGCCCGATGCCAAGTGCGGTCTGCCCGGCATCGGTGGAAATAGTGGTATCGAACTCGACCCAGTCGTAGCGCTTGCTGAAGTCGCCCTGGTGGGCCGCGATCTCTGCTTCCACCGTCGCTTGCGCCGGCTTGGGCAGCAAACCTTGTTTGGCGCGCTCGGACGGCGCATCGAGCTCGAGCCGCTCGTTGTAGCCGATGTGCGGCAGCAGGGGCAGGGTGAACAGCAGGCTGGCATTTTCGTTGACGCCCCTGCTCTGCGATTGTTCAAACGGCGTGTGCCGGTCTTCCAGCGTGAAGCTCAAGGTGGTTTCCTGGCCCGGCGCCAGCGGCCGATCCAGGCGGTACAGGGTTTGCCCATAGCGCTCGTCGCGCTCCACCACGCGGGCGCCGGCCAGGCGCATGCCGATCTCCTTTGCCTCGAGGCCGGATGCCACCAGCACTTCGTTCAGGGCCACGCCGCTGCGGTTGTGCAGACGGTACTCGCCCTCAATGTGCAGGCGCCGCTGGGCGGGATACAAGTCCACCTTGCTGCGCACCACGGTCAGCGTCGGCTGCGGCCGGTCCTTGTAGCGGCGGTAGTGCTGCTCGTAGCCGGCCTTCCAGGCCGCCGATGCCCGGCTGCTGGTGTACTCGCCGGTCACATTGGTCTGATAGTAAATGGCGCCGCCTGTTCCCAGCAGGACGGCAGCGCAAGCCAGAGCTGCAGCCACGCCAGCCTTATTGCCCTGCCCCACATGGCCGCGTTCGCCGCGCCGCCACCGGCGCAAAGCGACCCAGCCCAGCAAGGCGCTGAGCGCGCCCCAGTAGGCCATATACCAGTGGAAGGCGATGTCGGTGGCGCCGTAGCCATTCATCTCCGAATACAGCAGGGCCGGGGCGCGGGAAAAATACAGCATCGGATGCTCGAGGCCGATACTGGCGCCGGCGCCGCTGGACAGGATCGCCACCACGCCCGTCAACAGCATGCCAAGATACTTATGACGGGTAACAACCTGGAAGAACAGGGCCAGCGTTGCCATCAGGGCCAGCGGCAGGCCGCCGAAGTAGAACAGGGACAAATACAGGCCAGGCTCAAAGGCGGCAAACCCAAGCGCCAGCTGGAAGGCCAGGCTGCAGGCGATGCCTGCAAGGATCATCAGCATGGGCAGACAAACCAGCGCCACCCACTTGGCGGCGAAGAAAACCAGCGCGGAGGCAGGGGTCGGGTCGAGCAGGGCGTCGATGCGCAGCGCGCGCTCACGCCACACCAGTTCGCCGCTGAAGAAGATCACCAGTATGTTGCCGAACAGCGGCAACATGTCGAACTGGAAGCGGCCGATCAGCAAGGCCGTGTGCGGCAGGGAGGGCGAGCCGCCGTCGGCATTGCTGAGTCCATTGGCCAATTCGATGCCGACCATGATCATCCAGATCAGCATCATTGCGATGAAGGGAAAGCCCTTGACGACAACGCCGATCTCCAGGCGCAGCAAGGACTGGAATGCCTGCCACTGGGCACGGCGAGCGGGCGGCGTCGCGGCACGGTAAGGCGCTGCCGGAGCCGATTCCTGGGCAGGCGAAGGGTTTTTCTTGCCGGCACTTGCATTGGGCAACTTGAACTGGAAGCGCCAGTAGAGCGCCAGCAGGATCAGGGCTGCCAGGCCAAGGCAGGCAATCCGGTTGAACAGCAGCTTGCCGCTCAGGGCGATCTGTTCGGTATTCTTGTCCCAGGCGTTCCAGTGCATGGTTTGCTCCAGCACGGCCGATATGCCAAACGGGTCGAGCAGGGCGGCCAGCGCCATGCCCTCGACCGTGGGCGGTGACGCCTGGGCCATCATTGGCGAGCCGCCGAGCGCCGCGCCGACCCAGTACAGGCCATACAGCAGCATGGCGCCGGCATAAGTGGCCACCATGCTGCGGCTGAAGCTGGCAATGGCAAACAGCAGGGCCGACACCAGCAGCACATTCGGCCCGACCATCACAGCCAGTACCCACAGGTAGTGGGCAGGCTGGCGCGGTCCGAGCAGCTGGGATTCGTTTAATGGGAGGAAGGTGGCGGCCAACATGCCGGCGGCCAGCATGCACATGGCGGCCAGGCTGGCCGCAAAGGCGCCGCCGAAACGCGCCAGCAGGAAGTCGCGCTTGCGCAGCGGCGAGGCGTAGACCAGTTCGGTCATGCGGCAAGCGCTGTCGCGCAAGGCCGCATCGGCGCAAAACACCATCGCGACAAATACCGCCAGCAGCGAGGTCATGCTGAGGCCGTAGGCAATGGCATAGGGCGCGTTGACGTGGACATTGGCGGCGGCGCCGAGCCGTCCCTGCAGGAATATGCCCAACAGGAACAGCAGGGTGGCGGCCGCCAGGAAAGTGAGGGTGCGCGTGTGGTAGCGCCACTCGAAACCGGCCAATGCCAGCGGCATGCGCAGCGCCCTCATGCCGCCAGCGCCGGTGAGGTTGCCAGTTCCGGCGAAGCCGCGCGCCGCAGGGCGGCGAAGTAGACATCTTCCAGGTCCGGTGTCACGGCTTCGAAGCCGCGGCCGGGGCAGGTGTCCGCCAGCACATGGAGGCGGGTGCGGCCGGCCAGCAGGCGCGAGGAAATGACCGTGTATTGCTGCTGGCAGGCCGCCAACTCGCCGCGCTCGATGAAGCGGCGCCATACCTGGCCCTGCAGCTGGGCGATCAGGGTTTCCGGCGCACCCTGCTGGCAAACGCTGCCGCCGATCATGATCGCCATGCGCGGGCACAGGTCGCGCACATCGTCGACGATATGGGTCGATAGCAGGACCACGACCTTTTCGCCGATTTCGCTCAGCAAATTGTGGAAGCGGTTGCGTTCCTCGGGATCGAGGCCCGCGGTCGGTTCATCGACAATCACCAGGCGCGGGTCGCCCAGCAGGGCCTGGGCGATGCCGAAGCGCTGGCGCATGCCGCCCGAGAAACTGCCAACGGCGCGCTTGCGGCTGTCGTACAGATTGGTCTGGTGCAGCAGGGCGTTGACCTGCTCAGTGCGCTGGGTGCTGTCGGTCATGCCCTTGAGTATGGCCAGGTGGCTGAGCAGATCGAAGGCGCCAATCCTTGGGTAGACGCCAAAGTCCTGCGGCAGGTAGCCCAGCTGGCTGCGCAGGCCGAGCGGGTCCGTGGCGATATCGACGCCGTTGAACAGCACGCTGCCGCTGTCGGCGTCCTGCAGGGTGGCCAGGGTGCGCATCAGGCTGGACTTGCCGGCGCCGTTCGGGCCGAGCAGGCCAAACAGGCCGGTATCGATCGACAGGTTGACGTTGCGCAGCGCCTGCACGCCGTTCGGATAGGTCTTGCTTAGATTCGTAATCTGTAACATGCCGTGCTTCCTTTTCGTCCGGGAACCGCCGTTTCAAGAGTGGGACGATTGTAAGACTGGCTCGTTCAGCAGGTTGGGGAAATCCGACGAAACATGGAATTTTGCCGATGAACGGGGGAAGATATGCCCTTGAGGCCAGTCAAGCTGACGGCCATGAGTAATAGTCACTTTTCCTCCGGGATTCCGGAAGACTTCAGGCGAACCGAGACGGCGTGCAATGACCTCGTTGCACGAACTGCCACTGGTACTGTGCAATGGTTCGACGAGCATGCCAGCCACGCCGGAACCCATCCGGTCACATTGAGCAACAAACTTGCCATGTTCAAACGACCAGCCGGTAGCCGACCCCGATCTCGGTCACGATATGCGCCGGCCGGGCCGAATCGAGTTCAAGCTTTTGACGCAGATGCCCCATATAGATGCGCAGGTAGTGGCTGCGCTCGGCGTGGCCGGTGCCCCAGACTTCGCGCAGCAGGAAGTTATGGGTCAGTACTTTGCCCGGGTTCAGCACCATGGCCGCGAGAAGCTTGAACTCGATGGGGGTCAGATGCACCTGTTCACCTGCACGGCTAACGATTCTGTTTGGTAGATCGACGCTGACATCGCCAAACTGGAACGGGGCGATGTCCGCATCCAATGGCGCAGCCGTACGCCTGCGCAGCAGTACGCGGATGCGCGCCATCAGTTCCGAATTGCCGAAGGGCTTGGTCAGGTAGTCGTCTGCGCCGGCGTCCAGTGCGGCGACCTTTTGTGCCTCGTCGCTGCGCGCGGACAGGATGATGATCGGTGCGCCACCCGTCGCCTGCAACTGGCGCACCAGCTCAACGCCGTCAACGTCCGGCAATCCCAGATCCAGGATGATCAGGTCTGGTCGCCACTGCTGGGCCTCGGCCAGTCCCTGCCGGCCGCTGGCCGCTTCGCTGACCGTCATGCCTTCGGCTTCGAGCGTCATGCGCAAGAAGCGGCGGATGGCCCGTTCGTCTTCAATGACAAGCAGATGTACGGCGGCGCCCATGCTATTCGAGCTCCTCGTCCGACGGCGGCGTGCCAATCGGCAGCGTGAATACAAACTGGGCGCCACCGGCGGCGCTGTTGTGCGCGCGAATGGTGCCGCCATGGGCGGTGATGATGGTTTTGCAGATCGCCAGGCCCAGCCCCACGCCGTGGTCGGTGGCGGCAGGATCGCCACGCACAAACTTGGCGAAGATGGCCTCCTGCATGCCTGCCATGATGCCCGGGCCGCGGTCGCTGACTGCCACCTCGACGGCATCGCCGGCCTGCCTGGCATCGATGGCAATGACGCCGCCCGTCGCGCCGTGCTTGGCTGCGTTGTCGACCAGGTTGTACATGACCCGTTCCAGCAGGACGGCATCGAAGTGCAACAGCGGCAGCGTTGCGGGCAGCGACACCTCGACCCGCATGCCGCTGAGCGTAGCGGACAATTCGGCCAGGGCGCTGCCGACGATCTCTTCGAGCAGCTGCCACTGCCGATTCAGCGTGACTGTGCCTTCATGTATCTTGGCCATGTCGAGCAGGTTGTTGACCAGTTTGTTCATCCGGGTCGCCGCATCGTGCACGGCCTGGCCCAACTCGCGTACGGTATCCTCATTGAGCGCGGGGCCGCTGGCCAGAGTACTCGACAGTCCCATGATGGCCGTCAGCGGAGTGCGCACATCATGCGACATGGCGTTGAGCAGGACATTGCGCAAGCGCTCCGATTCGATGGCGAGCATGGCCGCATGCGCCACCTGGCTGTAGTGGACGCGCTCGATCGCCAGTGCAATCTGGGCCGCGCACGCTTGCAGCATGCGCTCCTGTTCCGGCACCATGGGCTGGGAAGCGTCGGGTGGTACCAGGATCAACACGCCTCGCGTGCGCATCGGTGCGCGCAGCGGAAGGCACTGGACGCCGGCCGCGATCGTGGCACCTTCGTCGTAGCCGGTGATCACTTCGCGTTCATAGACTAGCTTGGCGACAATCAGGACCGTGTCGGCCAGGCGCAGCGGCGACCCGGCCGCGGCGCCCAAGGGGGCCAGGGTGCCATTCCTGTCCGGGAACAGCAGAATGGCCGGCGCATGGAAGGTCGCCTGGAGGCAGGTGACGGCAATGTCGCTCACTTGCTCCATGCTCAGCGCGCCGGACAGCTCGGTAGAGAGCTTGAACAGGGTGTTGGCACGCCCCTCGCGCTGCTGCGCGATGCGGGCCTGATGCTGCAGATTGGCCGTCAGGTGGCTGAGCAGGAGCGATACGCCCAGCATGATCGCAAACGTCAGCAGATACTGGGGCTCGGCCACCGTCAGTGAAAAATACGGCGGGACCATGAACACATCATAGGCAAGCACGGCCAGGAACGAGGCCAGGATGCCGGGCTGGCGCCCGAAGCGCAGCGTCACCAGCACGACCGCCAGCAGGTAGAGCAGGATCAGGTTGGCCTCGGCCAGCGCGCCGCGCAGGGGCAGGGCCAGGCCGGTGGTCGCCAGGCAGGCGGCCACGGCCCAGCCAAGTCCGGCGGCCCGGTTGGCTGCAGCACCGTGGTCCGCCGGCGCCGGCGCGCTCACCCCCTTAGATTTCAATCTGCGTTCCCAATTCGATGACCCGGTTGGTTGGTATCCGATAATATTCGGCTGCGTCGCGCGCATTGCGCGACATGGTGGCAAACAGCCCATCGCGCCATAATGCCATGCCGCCGCCCACTACGGGAATGACGGTCTGGCGGGCGATGAAGAAGGACGTCTCCATCATCTCGAACGTCAATCCTGCCGCTCCGGCCAATTCGAGCGCCGCGACGATATCGCGGTCATCCTTGAAGCCATAGGCGATGTCGAGCTGGAAGCACTGGTGACCGAGATCGGTCAGCTCGATGCGCTCGGCCGCCGGGACCGACGGAATATCGCGGTTGACGACCGTCAGGAACACGATACGCTCATGCAGAATCTTGTTGTGCAGCAGATTGTGCAACAGGGCATGCGGCACGCCGTCGCCCTCGGCGCGGAAGAAGACGGCGGTGCCGGGCACGCGCAGCGGGGGATTGTCGAACAGCGAGTGCAGGAAGTCGCCCAGGGGAATGGCATGCTTCTTCAGGTTCTGGAACAGCAGGGCGCGCCCGGTCCGCCACGTCAGCATCACCATCAGCGCCACGCCACCCAATACCAGCGGGAACCAGCCACCGTTGGCGATTTTCAGGGCATTGGCGCCGAGGAAGGCGATATCGATGATGATGAAGAAGCCGGTCGCCGCCCAGCACAGCAGCAGATTGTACTTCCAGCGGTAGCGGATCACAAAGAAGGTCAGCAGCGTGGTGGTGAGCATCGTGGTGGTGACAGCGATACCGTAGGCGGCCGCCAGATTGGTCGACGAGCCGAATCCCACCACGGCCGCGAGCACGACAATCATCTGCAGCCAGTTGACGAAGGGGACGTAGACCTGGCCCATTTCGCGATCCGACGTGTAGACCACGCGCATGCGGGGCAGGAAGCCGAGCGAAATGGCGGACTGGGCCACCGAGAAGGTGGCCGAGATGGTCGCCTGCGAGGCAATCACGGTGGCGATGGTCGCCATCGCCACCAGCGGGTAGATGCTCCAGGGGCCGAGCTGGTGGTAGAACGGATTGCTTACGGCCTCCGGGTGCGCCAGCAGCAGGCCCCCCTGGCCCAGGTAATTGAGCGACAGCGCTGGGAAGACGACGAGGAACCAGGCCAGGCGAACGGGACGCTTGCCGAAGTGGCCCATGTCGGCGTACAAGGCTTCGGCGCCGGTGAAGGCGAGGAAGATGGCGCCCAGCGCCACGAAGCCGAGCCAGGCGTTGTCGTGCAGGAAGCGCAGCGCCCAGATCGGGTTCAGCGCTGCCAGGATGGTCGGGTTGGCCGCGATATTGATGGCGCCCATGATGCCCAGGGTGGCGAACCAGACGAGCACGACGGGACCGAACCATTTACCGATGCCGGCCGTGCCCTTGTATTGGACCATGTACAGGGCGATCAGTACGCTGGCCGTGATCGGCACGACATAGGGCGAGAACGCGGGCGTGGCCACCTCCAGTCCTTCGATGGCGGACAGCACCGAAATGGCAGGGGTGATGACGCCGTCGCCGAAGAACAGGGCGGTGCCGGTCAGGCCGACCAGCATCAATGGGTAAAACCAGCGCGATGACGGTGTCACCGACGCCATCGCCAGCGCCATCAGGGCCATGATGCCGCCTTCGCCGCGGTTGTCAGCGCGCAGGATCAGCGTCACGTACTTGAGCGAAACAATGATCGTCAATCCCCAGACAATCATCGAAATGACGCCGAGCAGATTGGCTTGGTTCAGTGCGATGCCGTGCTGTTGTGAGAAAACCTCCTTCAATGTATAGAGGGGGCTGGTGCCGATATCCCCATACACGATGCCAATCGCGGCCAGGCTTAGGGTCGCGAGGGTACTTCTTGAAGTCGTTGTTGCCATGATCGTGCCCTGTTAAGTCAGTGTGAGGGCGACGATATCGGTTTCGACATAAAAATGTCGTAAAGACTTTGACCCTGCCCTATTCCTCCCCGAACACCTTGCGCAGCACCGCTTCCACCTTGTCCTTTTCGATTGGTTTGCAGATAAAGTACTTGGCGCCGGCGCCGATCGCATCGACCACGGTGCTTTCCTGCCCATGCGCCGTGATGATGATGATGGGCTGGTTGGGCTGCTGCTGAAGGATGCGCCGGGTCGCCTCGAGCCCGTTCAACTGGGGCATCTGGATATCCATCGTGATGGCGTCCGGTTGCAGTTCCTTGGCCTTGGAGACCGCCTCGATGCCGTTTTCGGCATACCCGATCACCTCGTGGCCCAGGCTCTCGAGCATCAATGTCAGGCGTTTGATGACCGCCGGCGAATCGTCGACGATAAGAAAGCGCTTCCTGTTCATGGGGTTGTCTCCTCTGTGATGACGCAAAAAACGATGAATTTGCGCGTCCCGCAGCGGCCTTTGAAGCCGTGGATCGGACGCGCGCCGAAAAAGCTGCCGCGCTGCTCAGGCGCGATGATTTGTGGGGTTCCCATCTCCATCTGGTGCGCCAGATGGGTAAAGTAGACCATGCTATTGCCGACCAGGGTATTGACGATTTCCGCGCCGACGCTGTCGGCCAGCTGCAGCACGTCTTCCTCGCCAAAGTCCGGCTCGTAGCGGCGCGCCAGTTCGAGCAGCAGGCCGCGCTCGAGCGACAAGCCGAGGCAGGCATTGGCGCCGCTGCCGAGCGCAATGACGGCGTTAAAGTCCAGCAAAGCGCTGCCTGCCAGAACCGTGCTGGCCGCGTCGATGTGAACGTCGAGCTTGAGGTGCTGCTCGCACAGCGCCATCATGGCCTTGGGCAGGGGGGCCAGGAAGCGCTCCGCCTGGGCCGACCCCGGCGCCGGCCTGGCCAGCGCAATGGCCGCGCGGTAGGGCAGCCGGAACTTGAAACTGCAGCCCTTGCCCGGGGCGCTGAGCACCTCGACCGTGCCGCCCATCGCTTCCAGCTCGTGCAATACTGCCGCCAGCCCCACGCCGCGGCCGGAGACGCTGCCGGCCTTGCCAAGCGTGCTCAGACCATCGGCAAAGATCAGGCGGATTTTCTGCTGATCGTTCATGCGGGCGGCCTGGGCCGGGGTGATCATGCCCCTGGCGATGGCATTGCGGGTGACCGCCGCCACATTGATGCCGCAGCCATCATCGGCAATCGTCAACGCCAGCTCATGCTGCCCGGCACGCACTTCACAGCGTATCGAGGCCTGCTCGTCCTTGTCGCCCAGCAGGCGGCTGTCCGGATATTCAATGCCGTGATCGACCGCATTGCGAAACAGGTGGATCAGGCTCTTGCAGAAAGGGCTGTACTGCCTGGGGTCGACAATCACGTTGTCGCCCACATAGCGGATCGGCGTGAGCTGTTTGTCCTGTCTTGCCGCCAATTGTTCGGCTGCCCTGAAATGCGGCGCCAGCAGTCTTTGCAGCGGTTCGTAGCGCAGCCGCTGAACCAGTTCGGCAATATGCGGGTCGGCCCCGTACAGGCGCACCGATTCTTGTTCGAGCGCGTCGAGGGTCGATTCGGGAACGCGGATTTCCCGTTCCGAACTGAAGAATTCGTCGCCCAGTTTGGCGCGCAGGATGGCCAGATCGTGGTCGAGCGCGGCGCCGGGATCGACGGCGCCGAGCTCGCGCTTGATGTCGTTGACGTCGAGTTTGTCGCCGCGCTCGCGCAGCGGCGCCAGCTTCGACTCGAGCTTGTGTAGCAGCGCCGGCAGGGTCGGCATGCTGGCCTGCGCGAACAGACTCTTGAAGGTGTGGATGTGGCGGAAGATCTCCGCCAGCGCCGCCGCGCCGGTGCCGGAGCGGCTCAGCAGATCCGGCAGCACATGGCTGCGGAAGTGTTCGTAGTCGCGCAACAGCCCGAGCAATTCGTCGCGGCTTTCCAGCGCATTGACCACCAGTTCCAGGCACAGCCGCTCCTGGCTGAGCCGTTCGCGCAGGCGATGCGCGTCGCTGATGTCGGTCAGCACCAGCATCATGCGGGTCGCGTCGATCAGTTTGTATTCGGCGCGGTAATAGCGCCCATGCAGGGCGTACTCGGCCGGCAGCAGCTCAATATAGGCGTCGCGCCGCAGCGCGTCGTCGGCGCTGTCTATCACCAGCGGCAAGGTCTTGGCGACGAAGCGCTGCCGCTCGATATCATCCGGACACAGCAGTTCCGGCAGCGGCAGATCGAGCTGGGGGCGCTGGAAGATGCGGGTGCATTCGCGGCTGAAGCCATCGTCCACCCGCAGGGCGTGGTCAAACGACAGGAAGCCCTGGCCGGACGTGTTGAGCAGGGTATCGATCTGGGTGTTCTTGGCGCGCAGCTCGTCGCGTGCGCGCATCAGGCTGCGGTTGAAGCGCGCCAGGTCGCGATTGCGCCACAGGAAGCCAACCATCAGCATCGAGGCGCCGACTACCATTTTCCAGAACAGCGAATAATCGAGGCCCTGCTCGACCCGCACCGCCACCCATTTGTTGACGATGGCGCGGCGCTCGTCCTCGCTGATCGAATCGACCGCCTTCTGCATGATCGACAGCAGCTGCGGTTGGTCGTTGCGTACCGCAATGGCGTGGTCGAGTGTGTCGTCGAGCCGCCCGATGACCTTGATATCGCCGATTCCCTCTGCCTGAAGCACATTGATAACGCTCGGCAGTGACTCGACCAGCATATAGGCCCGCTTGTTCTGCACCATGCGGATGCCTTCCTTGGCCGTTTCCGCCTCTATAATGTTCGCCTTCGGATAGCGCGCCTTGAACACTTCGGTAAACGCATAGCCCTTGACCATGGCGATAGGCTTGTCGAGCACGGAATCGATCTTGTCGACGAACAATTCCTCGGCGCGCGCCGCGAACACCATCGGAAACGACACATAGGTGGACGTAAAATTCATGTAGCGCTTGCGCTCGGGCGTCTCGGCGGCCATCGACAGCAGGTCGCAGCGGCGGTCGCGCGCTGCATCGAGCGATTCGGTCCAGGACTTGGTGGGCAGCACGTCGAGCTTGAGCGCGGCGCGCTCGGCCAGCAGCGCCATGAAGTCGGCAGCGATGCCTTGGTGCTGGCCGGCCTTGTTGATTCTCTCGAACGGCATCCAGTCGGGGTCGACGCACACCTTCAGCACGCCCTTGCCGGCCAGGTAGGCGCGCTCCGGCATGCTCAGGGCCGGCGTGCGGACAGCGCCGTCCGCCGGGACCTCTTTGGCGTCGTTCTTGCCAAACCATTTTTCCTGCAAGGTCTGCATTTCTGTGGGCGTCAGCGATGCCATCGCCTTGTTGAGCAGGGATGCCAGCTGCGGCGCGTCCTTGCGCGCATAGAAGTGGAAGGCTGCGACTTGGTCTCGATCGTATTCTTTGGCCCAGCCGCTGACATGCAAGTCGGTCAGGCCCTTCTTGCGCAACCAATACTGGACGGCGCCCTCGGCCTCAACGGTCGCGTCGGCGCGGCCTTTGGACACCGCTTCCAGCATTTCCTCCAGACTGTTGACGGTCAGGCGGTTGATTCCCGGATAGTTCTGCAAAAGAAATTCTTCGTGGCCCCAACCCTTGCCGACGGCGATGGTCTTGCCGGCGAGCTGTTTGAAATCGGTAAAACCCGCTTCACCCTTGCGGCTGACAAACACTGACCTCGCGCGGATGTAAGGTTCGGAGAATTCGCCGTGCCGCTCCCTGTCTTTCGAGCGGTACAGGGTGTGGAGCAGGTCGAGCTGGCCCTGGCTATGCAACTGGGCATATTGATCCCAGGTGCGGCCGGTCAGGTACTCGAGCCTGACCCCGATGCGCGGCGCCAGCAGGTTGAGCAGGTCGATACTGAATCCCTGCGGCTTGCCGTTGACGGCGAAGTCGAACGGCGGGTAGTCTGCCTCGTTGCTGACGCGAATAACCGGATGGGTGTTGACATAGTGTCGTTCGGCCGGACTCATTTCTATCGGGCTGTTGCCGGCGTCAGCCTCGTCGTCGCCGAACCAGGTTTGCTGCGTATTGCGCATTTGTTCGGCCGGCAACGCGGCAAGCGCCTTGTTCAAGATGGAAATGAGCGGTGCGGCGTCCTTGCGCGCATAGAAATGCATGGTGTTAGGCGAGGCTGCGTTGAACGAATTTCGCGCTGCCCAGTTGCTGGTCTTTAAGTCGCTAAAGCCCCTGGTGCGGATCCAGTAGCGGATCGGGTTGATGTCGTCGACCATGACATCGGCTTTGCCGCTGGACACCGCATCGAGCATTTCCTCGATATTGCTGACGGCAAGTCGCTTGATGCGTGGATGTTTCGCAGAAAGCAATTCCTCCAGGCTCCACCCTTTTCCAACTGCCACAGTCTTGCCGTCCAATTGCTCCAATGCCGAGAAATCGGGTTCGCCCTTGCGGCTAACAAACACCATCCTGGAGCGCAGATAGGGCGTGGAAAAGATCCCGATTTGCTCCCGCTTTGGCGTCACAGTCAGTGAATGCAGCAGGTCGATCTTGCCATTTTTCTGCATCTGAACGAGCTGATCCCAGGAAGGACCTGTGATGAATCTGAGTTTGATACCCGCGCGCTCCGCCACCAGCTTGAGCACGTCAATGCTGAAGCCGCGTGGCTGGCCGTTGACGGCGAAGTCATAAGGTTGGAAGTCCAATTCGTTGCTGACGCGAATTGACGGGTGGGCCTTGAGGTAGGCCTGCTCCACGCCGGTCAGGCTCAGCGGCGGCGCGGGAGCGGCCCAGGCATGGCCTGTTGCGAGCACAACAACCAGGAACGCAAGGCGCGCCAGGATCGCCATCGCTAGGTGCCGGCTTCGACCCGATTGCGGCCGTTCTTCTTGGCCCGGTACAAGGCCGCGTCGGCGCGCGCGACCAGGGCTCTGATGCTGTCGCCCGGCCGGATCTCGGCCACGCCGAAGCTGGCCGTCTTGTGCCCGACACCGGCAAATTGGTGGGCGGCGATGGCCGCGCGCAATTTCTCCGCGACCTCCACGGCGCCGGCCAGGTCGGTGCCCGGCAAGATGGCGAGGAATTCTTCGCCGCCCCAGCGGCCGACGGTGTCGATGGCGCGCGCCGCGCCGCCCATCAGGTGCGCGATGTCAATCAGAACCAGGTCGCCAGCCTGGTGACCAAAGGTATCGTTGACGGACTTGAACTTGTCGCAGTCGGCCAGCAGAATCGAAAAGCATGTGCCCATGCGCTCGAAGCGCTTCAACTCCGCGTCGATGACGGCGTCCAGATGGTGACGGTTGTACAGCTGAGTCAGGCGGTCGGTCTTGGCGGCGATATGCAGCTCGCGGTTCTTGATGGCGAGCGCGGCGTGAGCCTCGCTCAGGTCCTTTTGCAGGCGCTTGAGCGAATTGATCTCGTTGAGGACAAACACCATCTTCGACGAATCGTCGATCCAGCTGATGGGACGCTGCAGCACGTGGTACCAGTCCTCGGAATCGTCGTCATAGTATTCGGACTGGGGGCAGTAGTCGGCCTTTCCCGTTGCATCGTCGCGCTGGGCAGGCCAGTTATAGCTGACAAAAAAGTGGTCGGCGCCGGCACCTTGAAACTGTTCGGAAAATTTGCGCCCGACGCATTGCGTGCCGAGCTTTTGCTTGGTGAAATCGTTGGCGTAAATGATGGTCGTATCGGCAACGTCGACCACAAATACCATATTGGGAATGTCATAGACTACCGAAAGCAGGAAGCGGTCGAAATTGTGCATGCGATCACCCGTCCGAGAACCCGAATTGTGACCACAAGTGTAACCCTTTTATTGTCAATACTGAATTATTATTATAATAATTTCTCTGGAGTAATAATGTCTGGATGGAGGCGTTTGCCGTCCCTCTGCGTCCTTGATTCCGTCAAATTATTTGTGCATTGCAGCAAAGTGTGTTATCCTGCGTCCGTGGTGAAGTTTGCTTGCAGACAATCCCACCTCCAAGGCAAGCGCCGCGGGTCGATTTGTGTAAGCTCGATTCCCGGCAAATGCGCCAATTGGAGTTGTCATTCCGAATACGATGGTCGATTTACACGTTGGAGGCACCATGCAGATAGCATGGGCGTCCGAGACGCCGGGGCACTGCGCAGATAGCACAGGCTCCTGGCACGCGATTAAAGCATTGGTAATACATTGGAACGAAGCCCGCAGACAGCGGGCTTTTTTTTCGTCCGTTCGGCAGCAGGTTAGCTGACCCCGGCAAACTCGCAAGGGAGCATTTCGCGCAGCAGTTGAGCGAAGGCGGCCGCGTCGAGCGGGCGGCTGAACAGATAACCCTGCATCTGGTCGCAGCCATGCGAGCGCAGGAAGGCCAGTTGCTCGGTCGTCTCCACGCCTTCGGCAATGACCTGCAGGCGCAGGCTGTGCGCCAGCGAGATGATCGAGCGCACAATGGCCGCATCGTCCGCATCGACCGTCAGGTCCTTGACGAAGGACTGGTCGATCTTGAGCACATCGATCGGGAAGCGACGCAAATAGGCCAGGCTGGAGTAACCGGTGCCGAAGTCGTCGATGGCGATGTGCACGCCGAGCGCCTTCAGGTTGCGCAGGATGGTGATGGCATGCTCGACATCGTTCATCACCATGCTCTCGGTCAGTTCCAGTTCGAGCAGGTGCGGTGCCAGGCCGACTTCGGCCAGCATGCCCGCGATCGCAAGCTCGAGCGCCTTTTGCGTGAACTGGCGCGCCGACAGGTTGACTGCCACCCGCAAATCGCCCAGCCCTTCGAGCTGCCATGCGCGCGCCTGGGCGCAGGCGGTGTGCAGCACCCAGGCGCCAATCGGCACGATCAAGCCCATCTCCTCGGCCAGGCCGATGAAGCGCGCCGGGCCAATTTGCCCGAGCGTCGGATGGTTCCAGCGCAGCAGCGCCTCCATGCCGACGATATGGCCGCCGGGCAGGCTGACCTGGGGCTGGTAGTGCAGCTCCATCTCGTTGCGTTCGAGCGCGTGGCGCAGATCGCCTTCGAGGGCCAGCCGCTCGAGCGTGCGCTGGTTCATCGACTCGGTATAGAACTGGTAGACGTTGCGGCCCATCTCCTTGGCCCGGTACATGGCGATGTCGGCATGCTTGATCAGCCGTTCGGCGGTGACGCCATCGGCCGGATAGGTCGATACGCCGATGCTGCAGGTGAGGAAGAATTCATGGTCTTCGATCCGCAGCGGCTGCGATACCGCCTCCATGATGCGCTGCAGGACGGCGAGGCCGGAACCGTCGTCGTCCTGGCCAGGCAGCACCAGCACGAACTCATCGCCGCCCATGCGGGCCACGGTGTCGGCTTCGCGCACCACTTCCTGCAGGCGCAGCGCCAGCACCTTCAGCAGCGCATCGCCCGCTTCGTGGCCCAGCGTGTCGTTGACGAACTTGAAGCGGTCCAGGTCGATGAAGACCACCCACAGCGACCGCAGGTCGCGCGCCGCGGCCGCCAGCGCCTGGCCCAGTCGCTCGCGCAGCAGGTTGCGGTTGGCTAGGCCGGTCAAGGTGTCGTGGTTGGCCTGGAACTCGAGCTCCACTTCGAAGCGCACCACGCCGGACACGTCGTACTGGGCCACCACGAAGTGGCTCAGCTCACCAGCATCGTTGTGTACCGGTGCGATGAACAGGTCGTTCCAGTAGGCGCTGCCATCCTTGCGGTAGTTGCGCAGCAGGGCATGGCCCTCGCGTTTTTCACGCAGGGCGTTGCGGATCTCCTCGATATTCTTGTGGTCAGGGTTGGCGCCCTGCAGGCTTTCGAGCGGACGGCCCACCACTTCGGCGGCGCTGAAGCCGGTGATGTGTTCGAAGGCGGGATTGACGTATTCGATCAGGTGGTCGGGCCCCAGCGCGCTGCAGATAATGACGGCATTGCTCGATACCTCGATCACTTGCTCGCGCACGCGCAGCGACGATTCGCTGCGCGTGCTGACGGCCAGGTCTTCGGCCAGGCGCAGGTTGGCGAAGTTCAGGGCGGCGGTGCGCTCGCTGGTGACGCGCTCGATGATGGCCAGGCGCGTCACCAGCGACGCCACGTAGGCGGCCGCCAGTATGCTCGACAGCAGGCCGCCGAGCAGCACGTACAGCGAGCCGCCACCGGCGTAGGCAAACGGGACGGCGGCCTTGGCCACCACCATGTGCCAGCTGGTGCCGGCCAGCGCCAGTCCGGCGTGAACGGTGTCGTAGCGGTTGGCCAGCAGCCAGCGCGGCACCAGCGGATAGGCGGTGTCGGGCGCGATGGCGGCTCCGTGGCTGAACGCCAGTTGGGCGGCATCGGGCCCGGCGCTCGCATACAGGTCGATGCGCACGCCCGGTTCGTCGAGCATGCCGCCGCTGCCGAGCAGGGTGGCGGCCAGGCGGTCGGTGCGGTAGATCGCGGCCGTCTCGCCGATGACGGCGCGCTGGCGCGCACCGGCACTGTCGAGCGGCACTCCTTGCAGGTAGACCGGCGACAGCAGCAGGAAGCCGGTGTGCCAGCCCTTGTGTTGGGCCAGCGTCACCAGGCCGGTGGCGGCCACCAGGCCGGTCGCGCGCGAGCGCAGCCTGGCGTCGTCGCGCCCCGGCGACAGGAAGGTGTCGAGGCCATAGGCCGCCTCGTTGCCCGCCATCGGCTCGACATAGTCGACCACGTTATAGCTGTCGCGCTGGCCAGCAGGGCGGACACGGTCGCCGTCGGCCTGGGTGATCGTAAAGCCGGGGTGGCGCAGCTGCGCTTGCGCCTCGAAGGCGGAGCGCTTCGACTGCACCACCAGGCGCTGGAAGCTCAGGGCCTGCAACTCGGGGTGGCGCGCCAGCATTGGCGTGGCAAAGGTGCGGAACTGCTCGCGGCTGATGATGCCGACGGTGCGGAACAGCTGGTTGAGCATGGTGAGGTTCTCGGCCGCATCGGCCAGGCCGGCAGCGACGGCGGCGGTGCGCAGCTTGGCGCTGTGCTGGAACTTGGCATTGTCTTGTTCGTACTCGACCCGCCTTACCGAGACGAACAGCAGCAGGGTCAGGCCGAGGCCGGCCAGCAGCGTGATGATTGCCGAAACCGAAACCGACAGCTGGATGCGGCGAAAGAATGTGTCCATACGGCTCCCGATGTTTGCATGCTGGCGGTGTCGGTCCGGGACTGGAAGCACATCGGGCATGCCAGCACTATGGGACGCAGGAGGAAAGCAGACTGTGCGGTTCCGAACAGATGCCCAGGTGAAAACAGCGCACCGTGCAATGGCGTTGGACGTACCGATTTACCCACAGGAGAACAAAAATGAATGCATGCATCAAGACAGCAATCGCCGTCGCAGCACTGGCCCTCACTTCGCAAGCGGTGGCGCAGCAAGCCCCGCAGATCACCTTTTACGAGCACGATGGCTGGCGCGGACGGGCCCTGACCAGCGGCCGCGCCGTCCAGGACTTCACCCGTGTCGGCTATAACGACCGCGCCTCTTCCGTGGTGGTGAGCAGGGGGCGCTGGGAAGTGTGCGATGGCGTGCGCTTCAGCGGCACCTGCATGGTGCTTCGCCCCGGCAACTACGAATCCCTGCGCGGCATGGGCCTGAACGACCGCGTGTCGTCGGCGCGCCCGGTCAACCGCCGCGGCGGCTATCGCAATGAAGCGCCGGACCCGCTGCCGCAGGCCGACTATGAATATCGCCGCCGCCCGCATGAAGCGGTGTACAGCGCGCGTGTCACGTCCGTCCGTGCCGTGGTCGGCGATCCGGAACAGCGTTGCTGGATCGAGCGCGGCCAAGTCCAGGACAACCGCAGCAATAATGTCGGCGGCATGATTGCCGGCGCCCTGATCGGCGGCGTGCTGGGCCACCAGGTCGGCGGCGGAACCGGCCGCGACATCGCCACGGCGGGCGGTGCAGTTGCCGGCGCTGCGATCGGCAACAATATGGGCAACAATTCGAACAGGACTTATGGGGCGGATGTACGCCGCTGCGAAAGCGTGCCAAGCACGACCCCGGCCTACTGGGACGTGACGTATGACTACCGCGGCCGCGAGCACCGGATCCAGACGGCCACGGCGCCGGGCCAGACGATCCTGGTGAACCGGAACGGCGAACCGCGCCAGTAATCGGGCGCGAGCGATGACGGCCAGGCCCTGTTGCGGGGGGCTTGGCCGTTTTTGTCGTTATGAGCGAGAATACGGGTTCGGCTGGCCATCGGCCGGCAGCGGCCAGGGTATTCGAGCGCAATGAGCAGCAAGGCAGGTCGAGCGAAAGTCAGCACAGCGTTGCCGCCAGGGCAGGTACCGGCACGCACCCTGCCTCCGTTGTCGGCGTCGAGAAACGCGCCCGGTGCCGACCCGGCCGCCAAAAAACAATTGCGCGCGCAGAAAGATGCCGAAGTAAGGGGCGTGACCTCGATCGACGCCATGCGCGAGGCCATCAGGCGCGTCTCGCGGACACTACCCGCCATCACCGAAGTGGCGCGCCTGAAAACGGTCGATATCGCCGCCTTCCGCGCGCGTGCCGCCGCCGGCCTGCCATTCCTGATCACGGGGCTGGTGAGCAAGTGGCCACTCACATCGTTGAGCCCGCAGACGCTGCGCGAACGCTTTGCCCATGTGCCGGTGCGCGCCCGCGTCGGCGACTACATCAATACCGCATTCGCGGCCGACCGCGCGATGCAGGACATGACGATGCTGGCCTACCTCGACCTGGTCGAACAGGGCGACCACCAGCTGCCGCCCTATCTGGGCAACCTGGAACTGCGCGAGTTGAACAGCCTGTGCCACTGGCCGGGCTATCTGGGCAAGATGGGTCCGCCCCGCTTCTGGCTGGGGCCGGCCGGCACGGTGACGCCGCTCCATTGCGACTACGACGACAATATCTTTGCGCAGATCTGGGGCAGCAAGCGCATCACGCTGTCGCCGCCGCACCACGACCAGTTCCTGTACCCGCGCGAGGCCAACCCCATCCTGTGCGGCTCGCCATTCGATCCCGAAGCACCGGACTACGAGAAGTTCCCGCTGGCGCACCAGGCCTCGATGACCGAAGTGACCGTCCATGCCGGCGACATGCTCTATGTGCCGGCCGGCTGGTACCACCAGGTGCGGGCGCTGACGTTTTCGCTGTCTTCGAACCGCTGGGCAAGGGCGATGCCGCTGGTGCTGAACGGCGACCCGTCGCTACTGCGGTCAGGCTAGTACAAGGGGGGGGCGCCGTTTCAGGCGTATTGCAAGTGCGGCTTGGCCACCGGTTCTGGCAGGTGGGCCGGCCCCGGCGCTGCCATTGGCGCTGTTTCAGGATCGACCGTGGCCACCGGCGCCAGCTCTACCGGCACCGGCTTGGCCGGCTTGCGCTTGGCACGCTTTTTGGGTTCGAGCATGGTGCCGCTGCACGAAGGGGTGCCGCAATGGCAGGCGAAGGCACGCTTGATGGCGGCGGTGTGGCGCCCGTCGTACACCAGCGGGTAGGAATAACTCAATTCATCGCCGGCGCAAATTTCATGAATCGCATGAATGAAGATGCGGCCATCTTCTTCTTCGACCGCTTCGCAATTCGGTTCGCAGGAATGGTTGATGTAGCGCGCCACATTGCCATGGTCGCCGCCGTCGATCACGTTGCCATTCGACAGGCTAAAGAAGAACGTGTGATTGTGCGGCGCGCCGCTGGCCGCAGCCCGTTCCAGAGCGAGGTCCCAGCTGATCTCGCGACCCTTGTACTGGATCACGCGTTCGCCGGCGTGGATGTCGCGCTGGGCGAACACGCCGCGGCCGTGGACGGTTGAGCTGCGAACGCGATAGGCCTTGTTGGGTGGCGTGGTCGGCGGGGAAACTGGAATGGTCGCGTCGGGCATGGATTGGAAGTGGAAATGGAAAGGCAAAACACCATTAAATCACAGTCGCCATCAGGATTCAATCGCAATTGCTCGTCTGGTCTGCGGCCCGGCTATTCAGGATCGCAGACATCGCAATATTTGTGGCGGATCGCCTTGAGCACACCGCGCGCTTCCAGCCGGCCAATGGCGGCGTCAATGCCTTGCAGCTGCGCTTCACCGATATTGGCGCGATTGAGCATCAAGTGCACTGGCGCGCGCAATACGACAAATGCCAGCGGCGCGATCGGCACGCCGGTCGTCACCGCCGACTTGTTCAGTCCAAGGAAGTCGCCCATGATCAGGTTGCCGCGGCCGGCTTCGAGCATCTTCAGGCCCTGGTCAAAACTCTTATAGGTGGTCAGCTGGCCGCGCGCCTGCAACTTCGGTTCGGCGCTGGCGAAGTCGGGACCATACCAGCCGCCGCCGGGCACGAGCACACGGTCGCCGAGGCCGATGATGTCGTCGAAGCTCTTGACGCCGTCGTAGCGCGGCAGCTTGCCGGGCGTGGCAAACAGGCGCACGACCTCCATCCGGTATGGAGCGGAAAAGCGGGCGATGGCCTGGCGTTCCGGGGTGATGCTCGCTGCCAGCATCAAATCGACCTGGCCCTGGCTAAACAGGAGGTCACGGCGCAGGCGCGTTATGCCGTCGCTGAACAGCAGCGTGCACCTGGCTTCGCTCATGATCGCATCGACCAATTCCAGATCCATGCCCTTGCGTTCGGCCCCGGGCTGCGGCAACGCAATATTGATCAGTGGCAGGCGCAAGACGCAGGCCGCCGATTGGGCTGGTCCGGCGCCGGTGCCCACAGCAAAGCTGAGCAGCGAACTTGCGAGCATTTTCCAGGCCAATGGCTAGTCTCCAGCGTCTTGCGGTGTTGGCAGCATAGCACGGACGGCAGCGCTTTCGCGGTAGACTATTGCTCTTTATAAGGATGCTGCGATGCCCGATCTGTCCCAATTTTCCGTCACCCGGCGCTGGCCGGCCAGCCACCCAGAGCGCCTGCAGCTCTATTCGCTGGCCACCCAGAACGGGGTCAAAGTATCGATCATGCTCGAGGAGCTGGGATTGCCGTATGAGGTACACCGTGTCGACTTCAAGCACAACGAAAACGCGCTGCCTGAGTTCCTGTCGCTGAATCCGAACGGCAAGATTCCCGCCATCATCGATCCGGATGGTCCGGGCGGCAAACCGCTGGCCCTGTTCGAGTCCGGCGCGATCTTGCTCTACCTGGCCGAGAAGACCGGCCGGCTGATGTCGCAGGACGCGGCACTGCGCTACGAGACGATCCAATGGGTGTTTTTCCAGATGGCGGCGATCGGCCCGATGTTCGGCCAGGTCGGTTTCTTCCATAAGTTCGCCGGCCGCGAGTATGAGGACAAGCGCCCCCTGCAGCGTTATGTGAACGAATCGAAGCGCCTGCTCGGCGTCCTCGACGCCCGCCTGGCCGACCGCGAGTGGCTCGTGGGCGACGATTTTTCGATCGCCGACATTTCCATCGTGGGCTGGATGCGCTTCTTCATCGACTACTATGATGCCGGTGGACTGGTCGACTACGCCAGCTTCCTGCACGTGCAGGCGTGGATGGCGCGCTGCCTGGCCCGTCCGGCCGTGCAACGGGGCCTGTTGATCCCGAAAAGTCCGACTGCCGGGGATTAAGGCGCTGCCGGTGTTAAACTACGCCCCATGACGACTAAGAAACAGGCGCCCGCACCAGGCCGGGCCGACAACCCCTTCCTCGACGCAGAATTCTATATGCGGATGCGGGACTACACCGAACGCGACGCGGCCTTCTCCAAGGAGCTCAAGGCCATTGGCGAACGGGGCGCCGGCAAGCTCAGCACCGATGCGCGCATGGCGCCCTCGCTGGCGCTGCTGCGGGTGGTGGTCAAGAAGGGCCTGCCATTGCACGAGATGTTCAACCGCATTGTGAAGGGCGCCGAGTCCGGCCTGTGGGAGCCGTGGCTGGCCGCCTACGGCATCGAGCTGCGCGGCGTCAATTACGCCAAGGCCGGCCAGCGCAATGCGCGGCTGGCGCTGGACATCAGCCTGGCCTGCAAATGCAATTCGACCTTTGCCAATGGCGGCGTGCCAAACTGGCGCAGCCTGGTGGCCGAAGACTGCGCCCAGGTGCAAATCGAGAAGCCGACCGAAAAATCGGGCGCCAAGGTCTACGCCATCTTCCACCTCGACGCGCCAGGCGAGTAAGCCTTACTTACCCAGCAGGGCCAGCGTGTGGTTCCAGTGCGCGTCCCACGCCCACAGGAAGTCGTGGGCCTTGAAGACCTTCTTCAGGTGCGGCAGCGGTACCCGGTAGAGGTCATTCAAGCCCAGCGCCAGCGTGACCGGATTCCACAGTGCCTTGCTTTTTCCCTTCTTGGCACTGCCTTTGACCCGCGCGCCCTCATCGCCAAAGATGGCCTCGCCGCCGTCGAGGGCCTTGGCCAGGTCGATCCGCAGCAGGCTCCCAAAGGCCGCCAGCACCTGGTCGCGGCCGATGCCGGCCTGAGTTTCGCGTACTGCCTCGGCAGGTCTTGGTTCGGCATCACGCCGTAGCTGGGCTGCCAGGCGTTCGAGGTCGCGCTTCTGGAAGCGCAGCTCGTGCAGCTGGCGGCGAAAGCCAGGCGCCGGCAGGGTCGTCACGATCCGGTAGGCGTCCTTGGTCATCGTGATCAGCACGTCGTCGCTGCCTTCGGCCAGCCGGCGGGTATCGCCCTCGAAGAAGATCGGGGCCGCATAGCCGCCGTTGGCGTCGCCGAACAAGTCGGGATAAGTGGCGTCATAATCGAGCCACACATACGGGGTCAAGGCGTGTTCGATCAACCGCGCCAGCGACCACGGCGAGCCGGCCTGCAGGGTCAGCCAGTCGCAGGCCTCCGTGGTGGTGGCGCGGAAGGGAAGTTCGGTAGAGGTCATGGGCAGATCATACAGGACTGTTTTACACTGCGGCCCGGGCATATAGCAACTACACAGAGGCAGGAAGTTGGAGCAACTACCGCAGGGATTCTTGTTGACCCGTCAATGGCGCGATACAGCGGCAGGGACCGAGGTCGACTTCTGGCTGGCGACCGACAGCGGGCCGCAGATGGTCCGCCTGCCGCTGCAGCCTTCGGTGGCGTTCGTCCCGCAGGAGCAGCGCGAGCAGGCCGAGATGGTGCTGCAGGACCAGCGCGGCTTCGAGCTGCGCCCGCTGGCGCTGAACGACTTCCACCACCGGTCCGTCATGGGCCTGTATTGCACCCAGTACCGGCAACTGCTCAAGCTGGCCAAGCGTCTGCGCGAACACGGCATCGACGTCTACGAGTCAGACGTGCGCCCGCCCGAGCGCTACCTGATGGAGCGCTTCATCACGGCGCCGGTGCAGTTCGGCGGCGAGCCCGGCGCCGGGCAGCTCAAGCCTGTGGCGGGCTACCGGCCAGTGCTCAGGCTGGCCTCGCTCGATATCGAAACTACCTCGCACGGCGACCTGTATTCGATCGCGATCGAGGGCTGCGGCCAGCGCCAGGTCTATATGCTGGGGCCGCCGAATGGCCCGACAGTAGAACTCGACTTCGACCTGCACTATTGCGACACCCGCGCCCAGCTGCTCGAAGCGCTGAACGGCTGGATCGAGCGGCACGACCCGGACGCCATCATCGGCTGGAACCTGGTGCAGTTCGACCTGCGTGTGCTGCAGCGCCATGCCGAGCGCTTCAAGGTGCCGCTGCGCCTTGGCCGCGACGGCAGTGCAATGGAATGGCGCGAGCACGGCGGCAAGCAGGAACACTACTTTGCCGCCGCAGCGGGGCGCCTGATCATCGACGGTATCGAGGCGCTCAAGTCTGCGACGTGGAGCTTTGCCTCGTTCTCGCTCGAACATGTGTCGCAGACCTTGCTGGGCGAGGGCAAGGCGATCGACAACCCCTACCAGCGGATGGCCGAGATTGAACGCCGCTTCGCCGAAGACAAACCGGCGCTGGCGACCTATAACCTGAAAGACTGCGAGCTGGTCACGCGCATCTTCGCCAAGACCGAGCTGCTGACCTTCCTGCTCGAGCGGGCCAGCGTCACCGGCCTGGCGGTCGACCGCATGGGCGGTTCGGTGGCCGCGTTCGAGCACCTGTACATGCCGATGATGCACCGGCAGGGTTTTGTGGCGCCCAACCTGGGCGATATCGAAGGCGAGAACAGCCCGGGCGGCTATGTGATGGATTCGCAGTCCGGCCTGTACGACTCGGTGCTGGTACTCGACTACAAGAGCCTGTACCCGTCGATCATCCGCACCTTCCTGATCGACCCGGTCGGACTGGTGGAAGGCATGCGCGCCGACGATGCGGCTACGACGGTGCCGGGCTTCCGCGGTGCGCGCTTTTCACGCCTCAAGCACTGTCTGCCGGCCATCGTCAAACAAGTGTGGGACGGGCGCGATGCGGCCAAGCGCGACAGGAACAAGCCGTTGTCGCAGGCGCTCAAGATCATCATGAATGCGTTCTACGGCGTGCTCGGTTCGAGCGGCTGCCGCTTCTTCGACCCGCGGCTGGCGTCGTCGATCACCTTGCGCGGCCAGGAGATCATGCACCTGACGCGTAAGCTGATCGAGGACAAGGGCTACCAGGTGATCTACGGCGATACCGACTCGACCTTTGTATGGCTGCGCCACCCGCACACCGAAGAGCAGGCAGGCACGATCGGGCGCGCACTGGTGGCGCACGTGAACCAGTGGCTGGCGGCCCACCTCGAGACTGAGTTTGGCCTGGAAAGCGCGCTGGAGCTGCAGTACGAAACCCACTACCGGCGCTTCCTGATGCCGACCATCCGCGGCTCCGACGAGGGCAGCAAGAAGCGCTATGCGGGGCTGGTGCGCAAGAGCGACGGCAGCGAAGAGATGATCTACAAGGGCCTCGAGACCGTGCGCAGCGACTGGACGCCGCTGGCGCAGCAGTTCCAGCAGGTGCTGTACGAGCGCATTTTCAAGGGCGAGTCCTACCAGAACTATGTGCGCGACTATGTGCTGCGCACCGCCAGCGGCGAGTTCGATGACCTGCTGGTGTACCGCAAGCGGCTGCGCCGCCCGCTCGAGGACTACCAGCGCAATGTGCCGCCGCACGTGCGGGCGGCGCGCATCGCCGACGAATTCAACCGCAGCCAGGGCCGGCCGCTGCAGTACCAGAGCGGCGGCTGGATCCGCTATGTGATCACGGTGGCCGGGCCCGAACCGCTCGAGACCCAGCGCTCGCCGATCGATTACCACCACTACCTGACGCGCCAGCTGCAGCCGGTGGCCGACGCCATCCTGCCGTTTGTCGGCGACGCCTTTTCAGCGCTGACGAGCCGCCAGCAGTCGCTGTTTTAGCGGCCCCCTGCACAGCGCCAGCAAGCCCAGGCACAGCAAGGGCAGGGTGCCCGGCGCCGGCACCTGGTTCGGCGCGAACGTGACCGAGAATACTTCCAGTTCGGCGACCGAGGCGACCGGATTGAAGCTGCCGTCGACGATCGAGCGGCCGTAGTCAAGGCCGGGCGGATTGCTCTGGATGGTGGCGCCATAGCCCCAGCCGCTGGAGTACAGCGTGCCGAGGCTGTGGTCGACGGCCAGGTCGTCGGCCACGTGGTAGACGCCGAACGCGGGACCGAGGTGGCTCTCGTTATTGGTCTGGAACGGGCCGGCCTGGCGCCGCAGCAGGGCGTCGCTGAGGTTGAAGATGAAGGCGGTCCAGTCGGCCGCCTCGGTCGACGAATGGGGGCCGGCCGTGCTCCAGCTGAGCGGATTGAAGCCGCCGACGGTTTTCCATGCAGTGCCGCCGCTGCCGAGCGCCCGCATGACGCTGATGGTCGGGCCGTGACCATCGACGGCCAGGTGGAAGTCGACACTGTCGTCGCCGCTTGCCTTGGTGTAGATATTGGTGAGGGTGAAGGTGGCGCGGCCCAGCCAGGCATCGAGCTGGCCCAGCCCGGTCGGGTCGAGCAGGCCCGAACTGTCGATCATGGTGCCGGCATGGGCCGGCAAACTGGACGCCAGCACGGTGGCGGCAAGCAAGGTTCTGATGTGCACGATGTTTCCTTTCGTGAAGATGGCGGGGCGCCTTGCAGGACGTCGCAGGATTCATGCCATGCCAACTCCGGGGCGGCCGGGCAGCGGCTGTCAACAATCCCGACACGGGCCGGCCGTATTTCATTCCTGCTTGGCGTCGTTCAAACACGCCGAACCGCAGCCCGCCGCAGCACGCTTGATCGGCACCGGCCGTGCTCCTACAGTGGCACCGAGCTACCCCGCTCAACTACCAGGAGACTCACCATGCGCCAAATAACAACCCTCAAGCTCGTCGCGATGCTGGCCGCCGGCCTGGCAGCGGCGCCCGGCCATGCCGGCCTGTTCTGCAAAGACGAAGTCAAATTCCCGGCCGACGGCAATTCCTTCGTGGTGCGCGATGTGCGCGTCGTCGATGGCGGCAATGTGCTCGAACGCGCCAATGTGGTGGTGCGCGCGGGCCGCATCCGCAGCGTGGGCCTGGACGCTCCGCCGGCCGACCTCAATGTGGTCGATGGCGCTGGTCGCACCCTGATCGCCGGCCCTGCCGACGACATCGGCAACCTGACGGCCTACGGCGCGGCGTTGCACGCCAAACTGCACAGCATGACGCAAGGCGGCATGTCGCCCCTCGACGCACTCAAGGCCGCCACCAGTGCCGTGGCCCGGGCCGCGCCGCCGGACTACCGCGGCCGGGTTGCGCCGGGCGCCTATGCGGACCTGATCCTGGTCAATGGCAATCCGGTGGCCGACATCCATGCCACCCGCTCGATCGCGCGTGCGTTCAAGAATGGCTACGAGCTCAAGCGGACGACATCGCTGGCCGCGATGTGAGGATGCGCCGGCCGTTCTGCGCCGGCATAAAGACCTGTAGAATGGACAGCCATGTTGAATCTTTCGACCGACGCGAAATCCGGAGGGCTGGGCCTGGCGCTGAGCCGCCGCCGCATCAAGGTCGCGCTCATTTGCGCTACCGTCATCGGCTTCCTGCCGGCCCTGACCTTCAAGGCGCCCTTCCTGATCGTGACGGCCCGCTACTGGCTGGTCGGCCTGTTCGTCCTGCTGGCGTTCGGCCTGTTCGAGCAGTGGCCCAGGCGCCTGCCGCGCTGGCTGGCGCGCTGGGTGCTGCAGTTGATCGGCGTGGTGGTGGTCATTCCGTTCGCCGCCCTGGTCGCTTACTGGGTCACGACGAGCCAATTCAAGTTCTGGCACGAGCAGTTGCGCCTGACCGGCTTCCTGGTCCTGACCTTCACCTCGATCCTGTTTGCGCCGTGGATTGCGGTGGCAGTGATGGTGCGCCAGCGTGAAGACTTTGCGCGCGAGCAGGCCAGCGCCTTCGACGTCGAGCGCAGCGAACTGGAGCGGCAGGCCAACGAAGCGCGCATGCGCCTGCTGCAGGCGCAGGTGCAGCCGCATTTCCTGTTCAATACCCTGGCCAATGTGCAGGCGCTGGTCGACTCCGGTTCGCCGCAGGCGTCCAAGGTGCTCGGCAGCCTGATCGCCTATCTGCGCGCCGCCGTGCCGCGCATCAATGATCCGGTCACGACGATGGGGCAGGAAATCGCGCTGGTGCGGGCTTACCTGGAGCTGATGCAGCTGCGCATGCCCGACCGCCTGCAGTACAGCCTGAATGTCGAAGACGCCGCGCTGCCGCTGCGTTGCCCGCCTTTGAGCCTGCTCACGCTGGTCGAGAACGCGGTGCGCCACGGCATCGATCCGAGCGAGGAGGGCGGGCGCATCGACGTCACGGTGCGTCTGTCCGGCGGGCGCTGCCGCGTCAGCGTGGTCGACAGCGGTGTCGGCATTGGCGCCGGCAGCAGCGGCCTCGGCACCGGCCTGCCGGCCCTGCGCGAGCGGCTGGCGCTCTGTTTCGGCAAGGACGCGGCGTTGCGCCTGCTGGCATTGGAGCCACATGGCGTGTGCGCCGAGCTCGACTTTCCCGTGGATACAAAATGAATATGAAAGCCAAGCCGACCGCCCTGATCGCCGACGATGAACCGCTGCTGCGCGAGGCGCTGGCGCGTCAGCTGGCGCAGGCCTGGCCGGAACTGCAGGTGGTCGCGCTGGCGCGCAACGGGCGCGAGGCGATCGCCAGGTTCGACGCCCTGCAGCCCGATGTCTGCTTCCTCGACGTCCACATGCCCGGCCTGTCCGGCGTCGATGCGGCCCACCATATCGGCCGCCGCGCCCACCTGGTGTTCGTCACCGCGTTCGATCAGTACGCGGTGCAGGCCTTCGCCGAAGGCGCGCTCGACTACCTGGTCAAACCGGTCGAGCCGGCCCGCCTGGCCGACACTGTGGCCCGCCTGCAGGAGCGCCTGCGCGGCGCCGCGCCGGCCTCGAACACCGATGCGCTGCTGCAACAGCTGACCCAGGCGCTGCAGCGCAACGGCGCGGCGCCGCTGCAATGGATCCGCGCCAGCGTCGGACAGGCACTTCATTTGATCCCGGTCAACGAGATCGATTTCCTGCGCTCCGACGAGCGCTACACGCTGGTGGCCTGGCGCGGCGAAGGCGGCAAGCAGGTCGAAGCGCTGATCCGCACCCCGCTCAAGGAGCTGGTGGCCCAGCTCGATCCGGCCCAGTTCGCGCAGGTGCACCGCTCCGCCGTGGTGAACCTGCGCGCCATCAGCCACGTCACGCGCGGCCTCAATGAAACGGCCGACCTGTACCTGAAAGGGCGCAAGGATGTGCTCAAGGTAAGCCGAGCCTACCTGCATCTGTTCCGGCAGATGTAGGCGTGTTCTCGCTGGCGCTCAGTAAAAACGCAAGGCGCTAGAATTTGCGTTCGCTTGCTGTTGACGCCGAGGCCCCAAAATGCATCCAGGATATGAGTCGACTTCCATCGTGACGGCCGAGGCCGTTGAATGCGGGCCGCGCGACGACAAGGTGCGCGAATTTCTCGCGGTGCTGGCGCACGAATTGCGCAACCCGCTCGCACCGACCAGTGCGGCAGCCGACATGCTGCGCCTGGCGCCGGACGACCCGCAGAAGGTACGCCACTGCAGCGAATTGATCGCGCGCCAGGTCAGGCACCTCACTTGCCTGGTCGACGACCTGCTCGACGTGTCCGGCGTCACGCGCGGCCTGATCACACTGCAGCTCAAGCCGGTGGACCTGCGGCGCGTGGTGGCCGACGCCATCGAGCAGGCCAACGGCCTGATCGACAGCAAGGGCCTGCGCTTCACCCAGTCCGACTGCGTTGAACCGGCCATGGTCAGGGGCGACCACGAGCGCCTGGTGCAGGTGGCCGCCAACCTGCTCAATAATGCCGCCAAGTTCACCCTCGAGGGCGGGCAGGTGGCGCTGGCGCTACAGGTCGATGCCAAGCATGTGCGGCTGACGGTGAGCGACAACGGCATCGGCATCGCCCCCGACCTGCTGCCCCATATGTTCGACCTGTTTGCGCAGGGCGAGCGGGTGGCCGAGCGGGGCCAGGGCGGGCTGGGCATCGGCCTGGCCCTGGTCAAGAGCCTGGTCGAGCTGCACCATGGCGCCGTGCACGCGCATAGCGCCGGCATCGGCCAGGGCAGCGAATTCAGTGTTTGTTTGCCACGTTTGCACGAAAGCTAAGCTGACCTGTACCAAGGTACAAAAGACAGGGCCGCGCGGCCGCGCTACAGTGGGGCCCATTCTGCCCTGCCGTCTCCGGAGCCTGTCATGCAATCTTGGTCAACCTTGTCCCCGCGCGCGCGCGACGCCCTGAGCGACGAGGACGCGGCGCGCTACCTGGCCAGGCTGCATGGCTTGTTTTCGGCTGAGCAGCTCAATGTCCACGGCGGCGCTCCGCTGCCGGGCAGCTTCGCCGCCCGCATTCAAACTCCTGAATTCTGGCAGTACGACCCGTCGTCTGACGCCCGCATCGCCCATTCGATCGTCGTGCAGTCCTATCTGGGCGACTGCCTGGGCGTGTGCAGCGACGACCATTTCGCCGATGCGCTGCGGGTGTGGGTCAACAGCTTCCATGCTTCGCGCCACGACCCGCAGACGGCGCGCGACGTGCTGGCCATGTTCCTGATCAACAACCTCGAGTCCCTGTTGCATATTTACATACTTGACCAGGCCGACACCCAGCAGTCGCTGATGTCGGTCGAAGTGTTCCGCATGTTCTATGCCGAACCGGAAAAATTGGTGACGCTGACCGAAGCGCGCTTCGCGCAATGGGTGCTCGACGACTGGCTGCCGCTGCACCTGCGCTACTACCGCCAGCTGGACCTGGAAACGGAACAGGCCTTGCACGGCAGCACCCTTCAAATGGGCGTTTGACAATACGGGCGACCTTGCCGATACTTTGCCATGTGAAGCAGGCACGCGCCTGCGGGCGCAAAGGAGCTTGGCATGCGGGAATGGTTGCTGGCGTCGTTACTATTGGTTTATAGCGGGCTAGGCCTGGCAGCGGGCCCCGAGCTCAAGATCGGCATGGCCAATGCGCTGAGCGGCCCGGCAGCCGGGCTTGGCTGGCAGCTGCGGGCCGGAGCGTCCGCCTACATTGACAAGGTCAACGCCGCCGGCGGCGTGCATGGCCGCCGCATCAACCTCATCAGCGTCGACGATGGCTACGACCCGCAGCGTTCGGTCAAGGCCACGCTGGGCTTGATCGAGACCGAGCAGGTGCTGGCCCTGTTCGGCTATGTCGGCACGCCGACCTCGGCCGCCGTGGTGCCGATCGCTGCCCGGGCCGGCGTGCCCTACCTGTTTCCGTTCACCGGCGCCGAATTCCTGCGCCAGCCGGTCAACCCGGTGGTCTTCAACCTGCGCGCTTCGTACTACGACGAAGCGGAGGCGCTGGTGGCGCGCCTGACCGGCGCGCTGGGCCTGCGCAAGATTGCACTGTTCATTCAGGACGACGAATTCGGCGAGGCCGGCAAGGCCGGTGTCAAGCGGGCGCTGGCCCGGCGCGAGCTGGCCCCGGTGGCCGAGGCGCGCTATCAGCGCAATACGGTCGATATCGAAGCGGGGCTGGTCAAGATCAAGACGGCGGCACCGGATGCGGTGGTGTTCATCGGCACCTACCGCCCGCTGGCGGTGCTGGTCAAGGCGGCGCGCGCGGCCGGCATCGGCGCGAAGTTCCTGACGGTGTCGTTTGTCGGCACCAGCGAATTCATCAAGCATGCCGGCGCCGCCGCGGATGGCGTCATCATCAGCCAGGTCATGCCGTCGCCGGACGACGCCAGCGATCCGCTGGTGCGCCAGTACCATGCCGACGTGCTGCCGCCGGCGCGCAACTACGGCTCGCTGGAAGGCTATGCCGATGCGATGCTGCTGGTCGAAGCGCTGCAGCGCAGCGGCCGCGACCCGACCCGTGCCATCCTGCTGCGCACGCTCGAAGGCTTGAAGGCCGAGGTCGGCGGCATCGCGGTCGCCTACAGCAGCCGCGACCACCAGGGTGCGAGCAAGGTCTACCTGACCCAGGTCAGGGATGGGCGGGCGCTGCCGCTTGCGAAGTAAAGGACGGGCTTACCAGCGCACGCGGCCGACCAGCATGTCGCGGAACATCACCCAGTCGCCGGCGAAGCTGTAGAACGGATAGCGGAAGGTGGCGGGGCGGTTGTGCTCGAAGAAGTAGTGGCCGACCCACGCAAAGCCATAGCCGACCACCGGCAGCCAGATCAGCAGGCCCCAGTCCTGGCGCAGCAGCGCCGCTGCCAGCAACAGCAAGACCAGGCTCGAGCCGGCGAAGTGCAGGCGGCGGCACACGGGATTGCGATGCTCGCCGAGATAGAACGGATAGAATTCCTTGAAGCTGGTGTACTTGTGGCCGGTGTCGCTCATGTGCCGCTCCCGCGATCGATGGAAGGTCCATTGTAGCGGCAATCACATGCTAAGCGGAAAGCGAACAGTGAGCGACACATCCGGCGTGTCGCGCGTCAGGCCGGCGCCGACGGCGACATTGATCGAGCGCTTGTCGCCCTGGCGGTAGGAGAACCCCACCAGCAAGCTGCCCAGCTGGGTACGCACGGCACCGGGCACCGGCACGCCCGCTTGCCTGGTGCGGGCGATCGAGCTGTGGTCATAGCCGAGGCTGAGCGTGGCCCGGTCGTTGAGGGCCAGGCCGATGCCGGCATTGAAGCCGATCACGCCGCCCGGCGCGACATCGCCGAGGAATTCCTTTTCGCCATTGAGCACGGTGCGGCTGACCTTGCTGCGCTTGAAATTGTGCAGGTAGCTGACGCTGCCGAAAAACACCACCGGGTCGGACGGGAACAGCCAGGTCAGGCTTGGCTGCAAGGCGGTGAAGCCGGAGCCGGTCGGCAGCGTCAGCGGCAGGCCGGTGCCGGTGGCGTTGTCGCCGACGCAGCGGCGCGTGCAATCGGTGATGACGGTGAACGGGTCGCGGCCGGTGCGGGTCTTGAGGCGCAGCGCGCCGACATAGTAGGGGCTGTCCGGGGCGCCCTCGTTGAGCTGGTAGCGCAGGGCCAGTTCGGCGTCGCCGATGCTGCGCCCGCTGGTGTCGAACACGCGCTCGACGGCGGTGCCGGTGAACACTTCGCGGCTGACGGTGGAGTCGCTGCGGTAGACGTAGGGCAGCCTGGCCTCGAGCTCGAGGCGGCGCGTCAGGCCGTAGCGCAGCGCCACGGCGCCGGTCAGCGTATTGCGCTTGACTTCGCGCACGTCGATCAGGCCGATCAGCAGGGCCGGGATGATGGTGTAGCCGACCAGCGCGACCCGGTTGGACGAGGCATAGCCGAACTGCAGCGACGGCTCGAGCACCAGTTTGCCTTTGGGCGTGAGCACGCCGGGCTGCTCGAACAGCGGCGCGA
>CBDDRJ010000024.1:0-120102 GCA_965233055.1 uncultured bacterium | reverse complement strand
GTAAGCGTGACGCCAGTGACGTCTGGACGTAGCTAGCCGGACACTCCATTGTGGTTCCCACTACTTTTATGATGGGAACTACTTTGAATACTGATATGAAGCCGGGCAACCGGAAGGGCCGACCGAACTATCCGATCGAGTTTAAGCGGCGACTCGCCGCCGCCGCTTGTGAGGCTGGCGTGTCGGTTTCCAAACTGGCGTTGGCGAATGGGGTCAACACGAACATGGTGTTCAAATGGCGCCGAGAGCTTCGCGCCGGTCTGTTTGATGATGGGTCAAAGGGGATGTCCACACTGCTGCCGGTCGTGTTGACTGACACCCTTGTGACTGTGGCCCCGGCCATGGCAACAGCAGCAGTTGCAACTGGCACAGCCGAGCCGATTGAGATCGTCTTTGCCGACGCGGTGGTTCGTGTCCATGTTGGCGCGGACGCTGTTCTGCTCAGGATGATCTTCCAAGGTCTTCGCCCATGATCGGGCTGCCGGCGGGAACGCGCATCTGGATTGCGGCAGGCTTCACGGATATGCGCTGCGGCTTCAACGGCCTGGCCGCCAAGGTGGAGAGCGCCCTGCAAGACAATCCGTTCAGCGGCCATGTCTTTGCATTCCGTGGGAGGCGCGGCAACGTCATCAAGCTGCTGTGGTCCAGCGGAGACGGTCTTTGCATGTTCTCCAAGCGCCTGGAGCATGGTCGCTTCGTCTGGCCGCAAGCGACCGACGGTAAGGTCCACCTGACACCGGCCCAGCTGTCCATGCTCCTCGAAGGGATCAACTGGAAGCAGCCAGAACGTACCGCTCCCCTCATGTCGGTGTTGTAAACGTTCAAACATGCGCGTAAACTGCGCGCATGCCTTCCCGCCCTACCTCGCTCCCAGACGACATCGATGCCCTAAAGGCGCTGCTACTTCAAAGCCGCGACGAAGTGCAACATCTGCGCGACACCGTCACTACATTAGAGCAGGCGCTCAATGTGCGTTCGCTAGAAATCGAGCAGCTCAAGCTCCAGTTGGCCAAGCTCAAGCGCATGCAGTTCGGGCGCAAGTCAGAGAAGCTGGACCGCAAGATCGAGCAGCTGGAAACGCGGCTGGAGGACCTCATTGCGGAGGATGGCGCCAGCGAGCAGACGGCAGCGCCGCCGGCATCGATTGCACGCAAGGTGGCGCGCCAGCCGCTGCCGGAGCACCTGCCACGCGAAGACAATGTCATCGAACCGCCGGACCAAGCCTGTTCCGAGTGTGGTGGTAAGCTCAAGCCCTTGGGTGAAGACGTGTCCGAGCAGTTGGAAATCATCGATTCGGCCTTCAAGGTGATTCGCCATATACGGCGCAAGAAGGCATGCGCCTGCTGCGACCATATCGTGCAGGCGCCGGCCCCGAGCCGGCCAATCGAGCGCGGCATCGCCGGTCCTGGCTTGCTCGCGCAGATACTCGTCTCCAAGTTCGCCGACCACCAGCCACTGTATCGGCAGTCCGCCATTTACGCGCGTAATGGCGTCGATCTTGACCGTTCAACCATGGCGCGCTGGGTCGGCGCATGCGGTGCACTGATGCGCCCGTTGGTGGAGGCATTGCAGCAGTACGTACTCAAGCCGGGCAAGGTGCATTCGGACGACACGACGATGCCGGTGCTCGCACCAGGCAATGGCCAGACCAAGACTGCGCGTCTGTGGGTCTATGTGCGCGACGATCGCCGCTCTGGTTCGACGGCAGCGCCGGCAGCGTGGTTCGCCTACACGCCGAACCGCCAGGGCCAGCACCCACGAGCGCACCTGGCCAACTTCAGCGGCGTGCTGCAGGCGGACGCATTCGCGGGTTACGATAAAATCTTTGCTGATGGCAGCGTGCGCGAAGCCGCATGCATGGCCCACGCGCGCCGCAAGATACATGATCTGCACGTGCAAAAGGCGACGGTCACCACCACCGAGGCGTTGCGCCGGATCGGCGAACTGTATGCGATCGAGGACCAGATCCGTGGACAGCTTCCAGATCATCGGAAGCGGATACGGCAGGCGCAAGCGCGCCCCTTGCTCGATGACTTTGAAGTTTGGCTGCGTACGCGCTTGCTCACGCTGTCAACGCAGTCGGATACAACCAAGGCGATCAACTACATGCTCAATCAGTGGCAGGCGTTGGTGTACTACTGCGACGACGGAGTGGCCGAGATTGACAACAACATCGCCGAGAATGCGCTGAGGACGTGCTGCCTGGGTCGCAAGAACTTCCTGTTCCTGGGGGCCGATAGCGGCGGCGAGCGCGCCGCAGTCATGTACTCACTGATCGTCAGCGCCAAACTCAATGGCATCGATCCACAGGCCTATCTGCGCTATGTGTTGACCCACATTGCCGATTCGCCCATCAATCGTGTGGCAGATTTGTTGCCGTGGAATGTGGCTGATAAACTACGCCCTGCAACAGCGTAGCGGTATCGCGCCATCCCGGCGCCGGCGCTGACTCGTCCTCATCATCATGGCCAAACAACACTACGTCATCAAATTGCACATCGAGATCTCCGGTAGCGTGCCGCCAATCTGGCGCCGCCTCGCCGTCGATGGCGACATCAGCCTGCGCGCACTGCACCACATCATCCAAGCCGCGTTCGGTTGGTCTGATTCCCACTTGCACGAATTTAGGGTGGAAGAGCGCACCTACAGCATGCTCGACAACGAAAATGTGCTGGAAGGTGGCTTCGACGGCGATGAGGAAATGTTCGATGATCGCAAGGGAAAACTGAACCGGTTGCTATACACGGGACAGCGCTTTACCTACCTGTATGACTTCGGCGATAGCTGGACGCATGCCATCCACGTTGAATCAATCGAGGGCCGCCCGGAACCGATGGGCGCCGCATGGATCATCGATGGGAAGCGGGCCTGCCCACCAGACGACGTCGGCGGCATCGGTGGATATGACAACTTCGTGGCCACGTTAAAAGAGGAGCCAGATAGCCAGGAGGCGCAGGACTACCTACGCTGGGTGGGAGGCTGCTTCGACCCCGAACTCTTTGACAAACGGATGGCGAACATAACCCTGGAGCGGATGGCTTGGAACGGCTGGGGGAGAAAGTAGGCAAGCAGTCAAGACGGTAGTGCCGTCCTTCCGATTACCCACAATTCGCTTGTATACTTTTTTTAGTTCTGTTAACTTTTCCCACATGAGGAATTTGATCGCAATCAGATGACGACGCGGGGATCGCAAAACGACTCCCTAGTTCGTCATCCGGTGGCGCCGGACGACGTGCAGGCATGGATGGATCAAGAATATTCCGCCTGCCATTTCCGCGATGAACGACTCAAGAAGCGCTTCCGCCTGCTGCTTGAGCAGTTTTGGAAGAACATGGGCCAAAGCATTCCATTTGCCTGCCAAGACTGGGCCAGTACGAAAGCGGCCTATCGTTTCTTTGCCAACGGCCAAGTCAGTGAACAGGACATACTGGGCGGGCATTTTCAGGCAACGAGTGAGCGCTTCGCCGATGCAGAAGGGCCGATACTGATTCTTCAAGACACGACAACGTTTTCCTATCAACGGGATCAGCCAGAGCGCATTGGATTCATTGGGAAGAGCGGGACCCGCAAGATTGACGGGCGCAGCAAACAGCTGACCCAGTGCGGCATTTTGATGCATTCGAGTTTGGCCGTGACAACGGAGGGTGTTCCGCTTGGCCTAGCGGCGATAAAGTTCTGGACACGCAGCAAGTTCAAGGGCTGCAACGCGCTTAAAAAGACGATCAACCCCACGCGTGTGCCGATCGAAGAAAAGGAAAGCTATCGCTGGCTGGAGAACTTGAGGCAGTCAACTGAGCTGTTCGGCGACCCGCAGCGTTGCGTGCATATTGGCGACCGAGAGAGCGATATCTACGAGCTGTTCTGTACTGCGCAAGACGTTGGAACGCACTTCCTTGTCCGTACCTGTGTCGACCGTTTGGCTGGCGATGGCGGCCACACAATTGCTCAGGAAATGGAGGAGGTCAAACTGAAAGGATTGCATCGAGTCCGGACTTCAGACCCAAAGGGGAACGTCGTCGATGCGGTTTTAGAAATCCGCTATCGCCGTATCAACGTGTTACCGCCAATTGGAAAGCAAAGTCGCTATCCAGCTCTTTCCTTGACCGTGATCCATGCGCGCGAACGTGATGCACCAACGAATCGAAAACCCATCGAATGGAAGTTGATCACCGACCTGCCGATTTCATCCCGGCGCGAGGCAATTGAAAAGCTGGATTGGTATGCCATGCGCTGGAAAATCGAAACGTTTCACAAAATCCTGAAATCCGGATGCAATGCCGAGGAGTCTCGGTTGCGTACGGCAGAACGGCTTGCCAACTTGATCTCCGTTTTTTGTATTATCAGCTGGCGCATCTTTTGGCTGACGATGCTTAACCGGACGTGTCCAGATGCAGCGCCCGAGAAAGGACTGACATCCTCGGAAATTGATCTCCTCAATTGCCTAGTAAAAGACAGCAAGAGATCACGTGAGCAGCTACCGCTTTCGCGTTATCTAGAAAAAATTGCGCAGCTCGGCGGCTACCTCGCGCGCGCCAACGACTCACCACCTGGAAACACAGTCATGTGGCGCGGCATGCGCCGGCTGGCGGATATGCAGCTTGGCTTCAATCTTGCCTCAGAAAGATATGGGTAATTGGAAGAGTGCCGTCACGCTTACGCTGAATATCCCCTGAATCGGCGGCCATCGACAACGTGTCGGGCAATTTTGAAGGAGTGGTTTTCCGGATGTGGTC
Source organism: uncultured bacterium (assembly GCA_965233055.1). GTDB lineage: Bacteria > Pseudomonadota > Gammaproteobacteria > Burkholderiales > Burkholderiaceae_D > Telluria_A. The sequence goes on along the minus strand of CBDDRJ010000024.1, from coordinate 115,369 downwards.
CTCTAGCTCTCCGACATTGAGATAGGTATTATTCCATGACATTCGAGCGCCGTCATGAATTGGAGTACCCGTTGAGGTTCGGAAGCGCATGTTCGTTTCCTCACTATACATTTGCTTTTGGAGTCGATTGCCAAACATGTAAATTGCCATGTCGAGCTTTCGAGCAGACCCAAGGTATTTCTCAGCCTGGAATTTCTGTAGATCGTGCAATATTGCCGGGTCAAAGTTCTTACGATACTCTTTGATGAAGGAATCGCGCTCTATTTCGAGCCAGAACGGATTTCCACTGATACGAGTGTAAATGTCCGTGAATGGGACAATCTCGTCCTTGCGAAACCACGGCAACAGCCGACCGGTCTCGCATTGCAGTTTCAACGTTTCTCGAAGTGGTGCCGTAATATAAGCAGCTCTATCAAGGGTAGCAGTTAATATGGCTCTGAACATCTCCGGTACTGGCTGCGTGCTCTCTCGCAATACGCGGCTGTCCGATTGATCTTCCTGCTGCTTTTCCGCGAAGTGGCGAAGCATAAGTGCGCTGGAAAGTCCTCCCGAGATTCCCGCAGCTTGACCTTTCGCATCGACATAATTTCGTTCGCGTTTCCAATCGAACGGAAGCAAAGCAGCCTCGCCGGCACGCAATCCAGTGATGATCATCGTCTGCGTAGCCGCAAACCTAAGTTCGTCCATGAATGATCTAGGCTGTTCGGTCATCACAATACGCACTAGCTCCCAAAAGGCTCGACGGGATGGTAACCGCTCGGCGCGCTTGCGTTCTTCCAATTTCGAACGCAGCTCGTCCTCGGACATTGTCTGCCGCGACCTGACACTGGCTACTTGAGCCCTTTGAACACCGAGCAATCCATACATCTGGCCTGCATCGCAAAGATGGTTGGTGTCCAAGATGACCTTGACCAATCCAGCAAGAAGGTCGCCAAGTTTTCCGGATGCCTGCGCTGCCTTTGCGGTACGAATGGCGTGCTGAAGGTCATCTAACGTAAGCTCCCAGGGCTCGCAGTTCACGCAAGTTCCCATGACGCGGAGGGGCCGCGCGATGCTCTGATAAACGTAGCCAGTCGAATTTCGTTTGACCAGCAACTGTTCTAGAACTGCCGCCTTAATAAAATCTTGCCAAGCCGACGAAAGAGCGCGCTGCTGTAACGGCGCGAGGTGGCTTTCTGCACGTTCGGCATTAATGACATTGAGCGTCTTAGAATCTGTTCCGAGATCGCGCAGATAATACGCTGGCGGCGGGACATCTCCGACGCACGCGCTCAAATTCCAACCTGCATCGCTAGAAGCATAGCCGTCGCCGTCGATAGCAAAGTCCCAATTTAGTCCCTTGCTAAAGGCTAACGATCTCCCAAGTTCAATGAAGGACTTAAAGTGTGGATTCATGCGCCTCCACTTTCAAGTTCGTCGATGACTGTTTGAATTTCTCCGATGGTTCGTTGCAGCTGCATGTAAGTTGGTGACTTCAAATCGGCTCGCGAACTTTGCTCAAAAAAGAGCACCACTTCCCGCATGTCACCCAAGACCTTACTATGTATTCCCTTGTCGGTGACGGGCATAAACTTGCGACATCCGTAACATGATGCGACTGGATTATATGGACACGATGGTTGCCCTGACTTGCATCCACCTATGCCGGAGATCGGGATTCCATGCGGGACAGCAGCGATTTGTTGCTCGTCTTTTAGTACAGCCAGCTCTTCGGGCGAGATGAAACGGTCATGGGCAATTTTTGCAATTCGACGATAGACTTCTGAAGCCCCCAATGCTCGATTAACTCGTTCGGCATGCGACGCAGACGTGGCGTAATAAATTAGTCCAGTGTTTGTCTGGGCATGTCCCATATATTCCGCCAATTCCTCATGGCTGGCGCCGGCATCGACTAGACGCTGTGCCGCGGTATGGCGCAGATCCGTAGCAGTGCCAAGATTATCAGAGCCGATCAGTCGCCGAACGACTGCCGAAATACGCTGGCTCACCTCGAGCGCCGACTCCACTTGGAAGAATTTTTCAGAGCCGTCCGGAGCAGTCTTGTCTAAATGCGACTTTAAGTGAACAAATATCGGTACCCATTCGCGCTTGACTCGTCGCGTCAATGCGACTCGGTGTTTGTTCCCTCGCTGCTTAGCCATGTGGAAAGTTAGGTGCACAGTTGGGTCATCGTCGATCCCGTCGTGCCAGATTCGTACGTGCCTCGAATCCAAGATGCCGATTTGTACAGGCCGCATCGCAAACTGATACGCACACAGCACCATTCCAGCATCAGCCAGGGTGGAATAGGGGATATATTCGCCTTCCCGCAGGCGTGTCACAAGGTCGTCGAGATGCCGCACAATTGCCGCTTCTTCATCAGGAGATAGAAACACGTCGCCTGCCCTAACCGCCGCGTATTTATCAACAGCTGGAAGGGGGAGGGTAATGCGCAGGAAGGTGCGGTACTCGTGTGACCACCCATTCCATCGATATGTGCATAGCAAATGCAGAACGTGTTTTGCTAGCATGTACCCGCCGGACGCCAGTTCGCGCGCCCGCCATTCAGACCATAATCGTCCTATTTCAAGTGGGCTAGTTCGTAGGAGTGCAACCAGGTCATGGTCAGTCAGGTGGTGCAGCTTTGAGAAATAGCTTGCAACGGTAGTGATACTGAGATCTTGTTCGAACATCAGTGCTAGTGTGTGCTTTAATATAAGCGCGCAGTGAGGGTTACGACCGTTGAAGTCTACCTTTGAACATCGGCCGTGAAAAAAAAGCTCGAATACATTCTCTTCGGTCGGAGCGCGAATTGATCGCGTTGTGTCGTTGAATTCATCGTAATACCTGAGTACAGATGGCAGCGGTTGCAGGTTTGCGCAAAATTGGGCCAACGCATCTTCATCGGTTCCAATGGTGTGCAGCTCAGCAGCATGTTGTTTTGGCATTAGTGCTCCTTAGGAATCGCCCGCAGCAGCGCGACGCGGTCATCAAATGCCGTATTCCAAACACTAGCAAGCCGGTCTTCAAAAACAGCCCGAGCGTAGCGAGAAGGCATCGTTGACTGCCGAGACCAACCAAAGAATGTTCTCATTTTTTGTAATGCTTCGTCCATCGAATCGCCATGCTGGAGTAACTGATTGAGACGGACTACAGCACAGGTATGGCGAAGATCATGCGGGGTTACGGTTGTCTTGCCAGTACGCGATTCCAACTCTTTGACCACATGAGCTGGGATCCCATTCGATATCACGGAAAATGCTTTCGTAAGCGCCTCGGTCGATAGAGGTACATTGGACTTGGAATTCAGCAGAAATGAGTGCTGGGGTCGGCCTCGGTAATTGTCAGCATACGATTCAATGATTCGCGCTGTGGTTTCGCTGGTTGGAATTTGCCTGATCGAATCTTTGGTTTTAATGCTTGGTTTGGAGTGCCGAGGGTCGTTAGCTGAGTCTTCATACTCGTTCTCGCGGACATTGATCCAGCACCGATCCTTTCTCAGCTTTGCGTCAAACGCGCTCTTAATTGCGTCAGCTGGAAGTAACAGAACTTCGCCGCGTCGCAAACCTTGGTGAAGCATTAGAATGAATGCCACGTACACGCGCCAGCGCGTCTGAACGCGAGGGAATGGATTGTCTTTGGATTCGGGATCTAAGATTTGATACAGGACCTCAACGGTAGAGGCCGGCAGCGAACGAATCATTTCAGGCGTGTTTCGCTTCTTCACGCGGAACTGGCTGTAAAGCACTGACAATTGATGAAGTCGGCTTTCGATTTGCCGAAGTGTCTTATGTGCATCACTTTTCGCAATCCACGAGACGACCGATTTAACGAAACCTAGTCCGACTTGCCACCGTGTTTCATCAGCTTCAGACGTTTTGGCTTGATTTCGGATCGAAATAAACCATGACTCAAGGATCTCAGCCAGGCTACCGTCGTCCAGAGTACCCAAGGCATCGTCAAGCGCGCCATGTCCCAGCAACTCGTCGGCGTGCTGGTACAGATTGTCGATGTAGCGAAGCTTTTTTATGTGAGTCGAGCCTGCTAAGGCCCCGGTGACAGCCGCTGACCAGACTGCCGCCCAGTATCGAGGCAAACCATGTCGGTCGACGAGCACGGGGCCTGATAGATTTAGAGGAATGTGCGAACCGGCAAGCTGAGTGATCATAGCGCTGTAATGATTTAGCAACGCTCAAACATACCATTTACAGAAGAGCTGTTGCAGATTTTGCTCAAGTAACGCAACATCTCGTAAACTACCGTCCCTACGCATAATTTATATTATGTAAAATTTGATATTTTTGTAGAGCCCCCTTGTACGGGCCGTTGCTGCACAGAGGAGCTAAAATTCCACAACTCTTCAATATTGGATATGATTGGCGTTGTACCGACAAAATAACCTGCATCAGGCAAATAACAGGAGCGCGGTGCCAGCCGCAGCAATGACTGCCGCCATTGCGGGAAGGCAGCGACGAAACAGATCGGCGCCTCCGACAACGCGGACGACCCCGAGCTTGAAAACAGAATTGGCGGATACCGCAAATACGATGCAGATCGCGACCTGCGAGCCAGACAGCGTACCCAAGCCGTATAGCCGCAGACTGGAGAGCGTTATTGCATCAACGTCGGTCAGGCCGGCAATCAGCGCGGCCGTGTAAACCCCCTTGCTGCCGGCGACATCAACAAGCCATGCAGTCAGAAGAAGCACCGCCGCGTAAAGTCCGGCGAATCCAAGTGCGGTGCGCAGTTCGGTTGGATTTTTTATCTCAGGGATGGTCAGCTCGGATGGCGCGGCATTGCTGCGCCGTCCAAGCGCACAAACCGCGATCCCGGCAACCAGAGCGATCGCAAGCACCGGCGCCAAGACGCCGAGCGAGGTCGGAGCCACAATCGCCGCGAGGACAGCAAGTCGGACGAGCAGTATCAAGTTTGCAGAAATCACCACGGTAGTCGCGAGACTGGTCAGATTACTTTCATTGCGCGCGTATCGTGAATAGGCTAGTGTCGTCGCAGTGCTCGAAACCAAGCCACCGAACAGACCCAGTAACACGGCACCGTGCTCACGTCCGATGAACCGCAACGCCGCGTATCCGGCGAGCGACACACCGCTGATCAGCACCACCATGAACCAGATATGGTGCGGATTTAACGCACCATAAGGGCCGAACCTCCTATCGGGTAGTAGTGGCAACGCCACGAACGCCACTACCGCGAATTGCAGGATGGACACGAGATCGCGCCGCTCCAGCTTGTGTGCGGCACCGTGAAGCTCCGTTTTGAAGTACAGGAGGGCCGTGGTGAGGATTGCAATCATCGCGGCCAGCTGCGTGTACCCTGTCAGTGCCATTACCGCGAGTAAATAGCAGACGATTACGGCCGCAATGGTGGTGGTGCCAGGGTCCAATTCGTGGGATGGTTCATGATGATGATAATAGGCGGCGATCATCATGAGCGCAACTGCGCCCAATCCCACTACAATTATCGCTGGCGCGGCATATACGCTGGACAGCGTTGCTGCGGCAGCGCCAGCCAAGCCAACCAGCGCAAAAGTACGCAGTCCAGCCTTCGCGGTAGGATTGCGCTCGCGCTCCAGACCCATCATGAGGCCAATTGCGAGCGCAGTCAGGAATTCTGGAAAGCGGTCGAGCCCCTGAGCATGTAACCATTCGAGATTCATCGCGTGAAGGTAGCAGTGCCTGGCAGGGATTTTGAACAGGTGCTTGTGCTATGCATTGGCTTTCACCCCAATCTTGTGAAAGAAATCGCTGTGAAGTGTTTCGTGTTCCGAAGGTTTGCGCAGGACGAGCGTGAATCGGCGCAGTGACGGCAAGTCTCGCTCACCACCGCCGCGCAAGCCGTCGAGCAGCGACGGCATGACAATAAAACGATTAAAGCCGCCCAACAGTATCGCATACGCGACCATGGCCAACCTGACAGAACGATGGCTCTTGTAGTGCCGGGTATTCTCTGCGGCCTTAACAAACCGCGCTGTCGTCGCCATTTGCTGCTCCAAGCCACCGTTTAGGGATGGGCTGAACTACAACACGACTTTCGGTGATAGTCAAACTCTCTCCAATTGGATGGGAAGCAAATCTGCTTACGCCCGAAGGACGGAGCGTTAGAAATCAATGAGTTACGCGCACTGTTGAATGGGTGGTTTCGGTTCATTGGACGGCCGATGCGGCGGTAACTGGCTGGCGCCCTGCTCCGGTCAAGCCATCCTTCGGGTCAGACCGTCTCCTTAACGAGGTCATGTCAAGGCTGTGTCTGAAGAACGACGCCGCTTTGTCACGCACACTGGGCATCACTGCGCCGACCTTGAGTAAAGTCCGCCATCGCCGGCTTCCGGTCGCGGCCGGATTGATGATCCAGATCCACGATGCCACCAAGATGAGCCTTGATGATGTTCGCCTTCTGTTGGGAGTCGCTGTGCCGGCAGAGCCAAAACGCGCCGACCCGCTCCCGCTGCCGCTGGCGACTGACTGAATACGCCAGCACCGGTCGCAACGCGTGCTGTATTGATTGCGGCAATCGCTACCGGGTGCGCCGGAATTTCCAAGCTTCAATCGTCAGGAATGGAATGAGTCCGATCAGCAATGCCATTGTGCAATCCCACAAAGTGAGCGGAGAAATTTTCAGCAGTTGCTCCAAGACTGGTACATGGTGAATTGCGATCTGAGCCGCAACCGATAGCAGCACGACGGCCAGCAGGCGCAGATTGGTCAGGATGCCAACCTCCCAAAACATCTTGGTCGCGCTGCGCGCGCCGAAGGCGCGGAACAACTCACCGAACACGAGCGTCGTGAAGGCCAGGTTGCGCGCCTCGTCGAGTCCCCTGGCGTTCAGGGCCCAGACGAATACCGACAAGGTTACCGTCGCCTGAATCACGCCGATAGCCAGCACCGTCGTCCATTCGCGCCGCCCAAGCAGCGGCGCGGCAGGGTCACGCGGTTGGCGCCCTATCACATCGCCATCGGTGGGATCGGTCACCAGCGCCAATGCCGGCAAGCCATCGGTAGCCAGGTTGATCCACAGGATATGCAAAGGCAGCAGCGGTACTGGCATGGCAAACAGGGAAGCGACCAGCATCACCAGCAGTTCGGCGGTGTTTCCAGCTAGCAGATAGACCACGGTCTTCTGGATATTGTCGAAAATCCCGCGCCCTTCGCGCACGGCTGCCACGATGCTGGCAAAATTATCGTCCGTCAGAATCATGTCGGCCGCCTCGCGCGTGACCTCGGTTCCGGTCACGCCCATCGCTATGCCGATATGCGCTTCCCGCAACGCCGGTGCGTCGTTGACGCCGTCGCCGGTCATCGCGACCACCGCCCCTTTTGCTTTCCAGTCTCTGACTATGCGCAGCTTATCCTCGGGCGTTGCGCGCGCATGGACGCGCCCTTCCGTCGACTCGGTACCATCGACGATGCCCATTTCCCTGGCGATCGCACCCGCCGTAACTGGATGGTCGCCTGTGATCATGACGGTGGTGACACCGGCGCGGCGCGCCGCAGCCACCGCGGCGATGGCCTCGGGCCGCGGCGGGTCCGCCATGCCGACCAGGCCCAGCATGGTCAAACCGTCCTCCGTTTCGCCAGTCCCGGTTGCGATTGCCAGCACGCGCAAACCGCGCTGGGCCATCAGATGGGCCGCCTCGCCAATGCCCTCCGGTGCGGCACTGCTCTTGGCCAGCACCATTTCGGGCGCCCCCTTGACATACAGGACGCCGTCGGCGCGCCGGATCGCCATTCGCTTGCGCACCGAATCGAATGGAATGGCCGATACTTTCGGGTGGGCCCGCTCGATGTCATCGCGCCGGATGCCGCGCTGGTATGCGGCCACCAGGATGGCCAGTTCGGTGCTGTCGCCCACCCCCGGCTGTCCGTTCTCGTCCAGTTGCGCATCACAGCATGCGGCGGCGGCGAACAGCAGACTGTGTTCGTCGGCACCCCAGAGTTCGCGCACCGTCATCGCCCCCGTCGTCAGCGTGCCGGTCTTGTCGGTGCAGACCACCGTGGCGCAACCGATCGTTTCAATCGCATGCAGGCGCCGCACCAACACCCTTTGCTGCGCCATCCGCTGCACGCCCAACGCCAGCGCAATGGTCACCACAGCCGGCAAGCCCTCCGGCACTGCGGCCACCGCCAGTGAGACTGCGGACATCAGGACGTTGAGCCAGGGCTGCCCGCGCGCCAGACCGAGCAAGGCCACCAGCGCAACAATGGCCAGGCAAGTCCAGATCAGGGTTTGGCTGACACGGCTGAGCCGCGCCTGCAATGGCGTCACGCTATCTACCGCGGTTGTCAGCAGGTGGGCGATTTTTCCCAACTCGGTGCGGGAGCCGGTCGCGACCACGCAAGCCTGGCCGCTGCCGCTGGTGATCGATGTGCCCATGTATAAGCGGTTATGCCGTTCCGCCAGCGGCGCGCCTGGCGCATCGGGCAGCGCCGACTTGTCAGCTGGCACGCTTTCGCCGGTCAGCGGCGCTTCGTTGGCTTGCAGCGAAGACGATTCAACTATCTGCGCATCGGCCGCTACCACGTCGCCCGCTTCCAGTAATAGGATGTCGCCCGGGACAACGTCGGCCGCCGCGACCAGCTGCACCTGGCTGTGCCGCAGCACGCGGGCACGCGGTGCCGTCAGCGAGCGCAGCGCCGCCATGGCGCGCTCGGCCCGGTACTCCTGGAAGAACCCCACCAGGCCGTTGATGATCAGGATGCATGCGATTGCGATGGCATCGGCCAGTTCGCCCAGTGCCGCCGACATGATGCTCGCCGCCAGCAGTAGGCCAATCAATGGACTGATGTACTGGGCGAGCAGGATCCGCCATGCCGGACGCGATGCTTCCCGTTGCAGCTCGTTGCGGCCCCACTGCATTAGCAGGGCGGACACTTGCGCCTGCGTTAGCCCTGGCTGGCTGAGGACGGAAGCGGGCGTGGCGGCGGCCTCCGGATGAATGCCGTGTTGCTCCATCATGGATTGGCGGCAAGTGCCGCAGTGTCGCGTCTCCACTGCCGCTGGCGCCAGAACGCATAGGCTGCGGGCAATACCAGCAAGGTCAGCACCGTGCACGAAAGCAGGCCGCCAACCACGGGCGCCGCAGTGCGGGCCGTCACGTCGGCGCCGACGCCGCTTTCCCACAGCAAAGGCATCAAGCCAAGTACAGTGGTGGCCACCGTCATGATGAGCGGTCGAACCCGGGTAGCGGCGCCTTCCAGCACGGCGGCATCGACATCCTGTGCACTGTGCAGACGCCCTTCGGCGTGATAGCGCCGATAGGTTTCGTCGAGGTAGACAACCATGACGATCCCGGTTTGCGCCGCCACCCCGCCGACGGCGATCAAACCCACCCACACCGCGGTCGACATATTGTAATGCATCAGCGCCAGCAGCCAGACACTGCCGGCCAAAGCAAACGGAATGGAGAGCAGGACGAGAAAGGTCTGTGGCCATCCCTTCATGGACAGGTATAGCAGGCCGATAATCAGCGCCAGGGTGATCGGTAGCATGATCTGCAGGCGCTGTTCCATCTCTGCCATGTACTCGTACTGGCCGGTCCACTGCAGGCGGTAGCCGGCAGGCAGGACCAAGCCGGCATTGACCAGCGCCTTGGCGTCTTTGACCCATCCGCCAAGGTCGCGCTGCGTACCGTCAATGTCGGCAAAGACAAAGCCGACCAGCACGCCGTTTTCCTCCTTGATCATCGGTGGTCCGCCGACCACGCGGATATCGGCCAATTCCCCCAGCGGCACCGATGGCGCGCGTCCGCGCCCGATCTGGAACGGATCGCTCCCCTGCCCGCCGCCTGCGGCCATCCCGATGCGCGACATGCCACCTGACGTGCCCTGGCTGGTTTTTCCCTGGCTGGCCCCGCCCATGCCGCCCATGCCTCCATCGCTCCCGCCGGCGGAGGAAATGGCGGCGGGCCCGGCGCCGGCGCCGCTGTTGCCGGTCTCAATTCCGGCCACTGCCGCGCTGGCCGAAATCGGGACCAATATCGAACGCAATGCCTCGGGGTCGCGCCGGTAGTCCGATGCAAAGCGCACATTGGCCGAAAAGCGCGAACGTCCGTCTATGATGGTAGAGATCGGCATGCCGCCAACGGCCGCCTCCAGCACATCGTGTACATCTCGTACTGTCATGCCATAGCGCGCGATCGCCTCGCGGCGCGGCGTAACGTCGATGTATTCGCGCCCCTGCTGACGCTCGGCAAAGGTGCTGCGGGTGCCGGGGACATTGCGCAGCATGCCTTCCAGCTGCACGCTAAGGCGCTCGATTTCCGCCAGGTCGCTGCCGAATACCTTGATGCCGACGGGCGTCCTGACTCCGGTCGAGAGCATATCGATGCGGGTGCGTATCGGCGGTGCCACTGCCATCTGATAGCCTGGCATTCGCAGAGCATCCGACAGTTCACGGCTCAGTTCGTCGAGCGTCCGGCGGCGCCGTTCCGGCCACACCGCGTTCAGGGCTGGCCGCAAGAAGGCCGGGCTGGCGTCGCTGTACCAACGCGCGACCGTTTGCAGCGGCCATGCCGAGCGCGGCTTGAGCATGATGGTCAGTTCGTTCATGTCCAACTGGGCCGGGTCGGTCGCTGTCTCCGCGCGCCCGGTCTTGCCGTGCACGGAGGCGACTTCGGCAAATCCCATGATGATGCGGTCTTGCGCGATCATCGCCCGCCTTGCTTCTTCGATAGAGATGCCGGGCAGCGTAGTGGGCATGACGAGCAAGGAGCCTTCGTCAAGCGGCGGCAGAAATTCCGATCCAAGGCGCATGAACACGGGCACGGTAGCAACGATCACCAGTACTGCCGCCGCCACTACCATGCCGCGCCACTTGATGACACGCTGCGCCACCGGTCTGTAGAGGCGCGAGAGAATGCGGTTGATAGGATTTTCCTGCTCGGTGCGAAAGTGCCCCCGCAGCAATAGCAGCATCAGCGGCGGCGCAAGCGTGATGGACAGGATGGCGGCAGCGAACATGGCAACCGTCTTGGTATAGGCCAAGGGGTCGAACAGCCGCCCGGCCTGTCCGCCCAGGGCGAAGATGGGCAGGAAACTGACCGTGATGAGCACCAGTGAGAAGAAGATTGGCCGCCCCACCTCCTTGCAGGCATCGACGATGATTCGTTCGCGGTCCGCGCCCGGCGCCGCACTTGAAAGGCGCACATGGGCATTCTCGATCAGCACGATGGCGGCATCGGCCAGTTCGCCGACCGCGATGGCGATCCCGCCAAGGGACATGATATTGGCAGTCAGTCCCAGATAGCGAATCGCGATGAAAGACAGCAGTACCGACATCGGCAAGATGATCATGGCAACCAGCGCCAAACGGGCATGCAGCAGGAACAACAGGCAGATGATCGAGACGATAATGCCTTGCTGGAGCAGGGTGTCGGTCAGGCTGGAGATCGCTCCTTCAATCAGCTCCGAACGGTCATAGGTCGGCACCAGGCGCACGCCGGGCGGCAGTGAGAGGTGCTTGATTTCCTCCTTGATGGCCCGGTTCACTTCCAGCGCGTTGGAGCCGATGCGCATGACGACAATCCCCCCGACCGCTTCGCCGCGACCGTTCCAGTCGGCCGCGCCGCGCCTTATCTCAGGGCCGTATTGCAGAACGGCGACATCGCGCAAACGTACCGGCGCCCCGCCCGCCCCCAGCTTGACCAGACTTTGCTCCAGGTCGGCCAGCGACTTGACATAGCCGCGCCCACGTAGGACATACTCGCGCCCGGCCATCTCGATCACGCGCGCGCCCACTTCGGAATTGGCGCCCTTGACAGCGCGGGCGACGTCGCCCACGCTGACGCCGTAGTTGGCCAGTTTGGCCGGATCGACCACTACCTGGAACTGACGTTCGTAGCCACCGAGCGAGGCCACCTCGGCCACGCCGCCGACCGCCTGCAAGGCGGGACGGATGGTGAAGTCCTGCAGCTCACGCAGTTTGGCGGGGTCCAGCCGTCCGCTGGTGTCGTCAATCACATACTGAAACACCCAGCCGATGCCGGTCGCGTCGGGGCCGAGCTGCGGCGACACGTCCGCTGGCAGGAACTGCCTGGCCCTTTCCAGTTGTTCGACGACGCGCGTGCGTGCCCAATAAATGTCAGTCTTGTCCTTGAAGATGACGTACACAAAACTCATGCCGAACATCGAATAGCCGCGCACGGTGCGCACTCCGGGAGTGCTTTGCAAGGCCCGCACCAAGGGATAAGTTACTTGCTCTTCCAACAGATCGGGACTGCGTCCCATCCAATCGGTGAAGACAATCACCTGCGGGTCGGACAAATCCGGCAGCGCATCGAGTGGCGTCTTATAGAACGAGTCGACGGCCCACAGCGCCATCAGCAAGGCTGCGATGAACACCACCACACGGTGAAACGCACACCATTCAATGATGCGTTCAATCATGGCGCGCCCCGCCTGGCCCATGGACGGGTGCGGGTGGCGCCGCAGGCGCGCCTGACCGCGCAGCTCGCGTTGCTGTGCTGGCCGACGCCTCATCGGCGGATTTTCCGTGGCCGCCATGCGCACCGCCTTGGCCGCCGGATGCCCGTAAGCGGCTTTCCGAGTCGAGCAGGAAGACACCAGAGATGACTACTTTGTCTCCTTCTCTTACTCCCTCGAGGATTTCGACTGTGTCTGTCAAGCGCGCCCCGACCCGCACGGCGCGCGGTTCATACGCCCCCGGCGCCGACTGCACGTAGACATACTGCGTGCCGCCGGTGTCGACCAGCGCATCGCGCGGCACCGTGAGCGCACGGCGTGGCGGCGCCTTGAACACGGCTGTCCCATACATGCCAGGACGCAGTTGGCCGTCTTGATTGGGCAACGAGAAGCGCACCTTGAGTGTGCGCGTCGACTCGGTGAATAATGGGTCGATGAACTCGACGGTCGCTGCGATGCGCCTTTTGGTAGTGGCTCCGAACTCCAGTTGCGCTGCCATCCCTTTCTTGATGCCGGCCGCAATCGATTCCGGCACCTCGGCCGACACCCAGATACGCGACAGGTCGAGCACAATGGCAAGCTCGGTCGACGGATCAACTGCGGTCCCCGCAGCGATGCCGCGATGCGCGATAATCCCCGACCGGGGCGCAGTAAGTGTAACGATACGGTGCGGTTTTCCGGTCTTTTCGATCGCGCCGATCTCGGCTTCCGTCATGCCGAAAAAGAGCAGACGAGTGCGGCCGCTGGCGGCAACCGCAGTCGGCGGTCCGGTCAGCGCCCGCGCCGCGAGATATTCAACCTGGGACGCAAACAGTTCCTGGGAATAGATGTCGACGATAGGCTGGCCGGCCCGCACAAACTCGCCGGTATTGCCGACATATAGCTTTTCGACCCAACCCGCGACCCGCGTATGGACATGCGAAATGCGCGATTCGTCGGGCACTACCGTGGCCACCACGCGCAAGTCTTCGGTCACATCCTGCACGGTCACTGGCGCGGCCTGCAGGTCAATCGACCTTGCCTCGCCGGTGCCGAAGCGGACCGGCGCGCGCGCCATTGCTGGCGCCGATGAGGGCGCAACCTGCCTGGCTGCCGCTGATACGGGCGCAATTGACGTTGCGGGGGGCGGTCGATCCGTTTTGACAAAAAGGACAGCGCCCACGATTGCCGCACCAGCGGCGATGCCGCATCCAAAGATCAGCCACTGCTTGGTCGTTTGCGTCACTTTAACTCTCCAAAGAACCCAATCGCGCTTCGATGGCGAATCCACGCCATGCCCAGTGCCGTCTCGGCCATGATGGCTTCTTCCTGCACAGCCCAGGCCGCCTTGCTGGCATCGAGCACGCTCGTCAGCGGCAGCGTCCCGCTGGCATACGCCGCCATTGCCGGTGCGGTGGTGCGCTCGGCGCGCGGCAGCAGGTCAGTTTGGAAGGTGTGGTAGTTGATCGCAGCACCACGCAACGACGCCAGTGTCGCGGCAACGTCGCCATGGATCATGCGTAGCATGGCCTCCCGATCGGCCTCGGCCATCGTCGCCATGGCGTTCGCCTCACGCACTCCGGCGCTCAGGCGGCCGAACCAGATCGGCACGCTGACGCCAACCATCAGCATGTAGCCGCGGCCAGCGGTCATGGTGTCGGCCATGCCGACCCGCACCATGGCCATGGGCTTGTACATTGACTTCATGACATCAATCTCTGCCTTGGCGCGCGCTATTTCGGCGGCGCTCATTCTCAGCTCGGGCCGGTTTTCCAGCGCCCTATGCAGGGAAGTGGCGTGATCCGGGCTCTGGGACAGGCGCTCAAACCCGCCATCGATTCTTAACGGTGGGATGGCGATGCCAGCGTCGCGGCCCAACGCCGTATTGAACATGGCTTCGGCTGCCCGCACGTCGGCAGCGACCATGGCAAGGCGGCTGCGCAGGCGTGCTTCGTCGATTTCAAGCCGCAGCACATCGGACTGGGTGCCTGTACCGACACCGTGGCGGGCAGCGGCGAGTTTCACCAGATTGCCGGCCAATGCAATTTGTTGCACCAGCACTAGTTCAATCTTGCGGCGTTCGCTGAGCATGAAGAACGCCTGTGCAACGTCGGCTTCGATCTTCAAGGCGCTCTTGCCGGCCTCTCCTTGATACTTCTCCACATCGGCTTCGGCAGCGCGGCGGCGATGGGAGCGAATATTCGATAATGGGAAACTCTGCTCGAAGGTGATGCTCCGATCCGTCTTCATCATGGGATCGACCGGTTTATGGTCGATCGACGGGGCAATGACAGGATCGTCCAGCGACGAAACGATCGCTGGACGTTCCCTGGCGGCATCGACGCGGGCGGATGCAACGCGCCGCTCGGCGCGCAAGGTGTGCGCGATCCTGAACGCCTCATTCAAACTGAAAGGATCGTCTTTCTCGGCGGCGAAGGCCAGGTTTACCCCCGGGACCATCATCAACCAAAGTGCGACGCCCGGCAGCGCGCTAGTTCGATTCCAATTCATGAGCTTGCTCCAGATTGGATCCAGGCCGCAGTACTTCACCCGCCATGACAACGATCCGGCGGCACCAGACGCTATTGCGGTTTGCCGCCCGAGTCGGCCGAACTGGCCGACGCCGGCTTGCTTGCCGGGTTCGATGGCATCGACATGCCTTTCGCATCGCGCGGATGGCTGTGAGGCGTCACTCTCTTGCCGGCGGATGCCGCATCGGACTTCTCCTCGGCGGCAGCAGCCGGCTTGCTCGCGGGCGCACTGCAGTCGCGCTTGTCGTTGACCCATACGCCCTTGGAGTCGCGCGGGTGATTGTGTGGACGAACTTTGCACTTTGACGTCGCAGGCGTTCCGGAGGCACTGGAAGCACTGGAAGCACTGGAAGCACTGGAGGCACCGGTAGCACTGGAGGCGCTGGTAGCACTGGAGGCGCTGGCGGTATCGGCACTTAGCGCTGGCCCGGTGCCGAGCGCAGTCGTAAAGGAAAGAAGGTACAAGAGTCGAATGGCGGGTTTCATGATCGGGCTCCGAAGTAGATTGTTGAATGCCAAGTGGGCAATATCCATTGCCGCACATAGTGAAACTCGATCCAGGACCCGTCGGATCAACGACCCAGTCAAGGCAGGCAAGTGAAATCGTGATCAGTCCACTGACGCGGTCAACCCATCCTACGAGGCTGGGCGTGAAAAAACATTGATGCAGATCAAATTGTCCAGAGTCCCGATACGGCTAAGGGCGGAAGCTGTCGCCGCCCGACGTACGACCAACAGTTGCCAGCGCCCATTTCACGCAATGGGTTCGGCGACTCGTATTACGTCCAACTGGCTTTGCGCATAGGTAGCCGCGTAGGTCAGTTCTCCTGGCGACTGCGCATGCAGAGTAAACAATGGTTGGTCTACAGCAACGTGGTCGCCGACAGCTACATGCAGCATCAGGCCGGCGGCGCTGGCCTTGGGCGCGCCGGCCAGTTTGGCAATGCGTGCCAGCCGGCGGTTGTCGATGGACGCAATCCGTCCTGAACGCTGCGCTACGTGCACCCCAGTATAGGCAGCCATTGGCGGCATGCGCATGCCACCCTGAGCGTCGCAAATGGCCTGAAATTTCACCCATGCCCGACCGCTGTCGAGTGCAGCAGTCGCAAGCGCCAGGCCCTGCCCTGCCGCAATTGGCTGTCCCATCTCAAGAACGGTGCCGGCAAGCAGTAGCGCACGATCACGCAAGTCACGCGGCGCACCCGTTTGACTTTGCAATACTGAAAGCACATCGTTCGCTTCCAGCGCGGGTCCGACACCGCGCCCCACGGGTTGTGTCCCGTCTGTGATCAAGGTACGCACAACAATACCCATGGCTTCGCCGACGGCAACAAGCAGCGTGCTTAACACCTGTGCCGCTTGCGGCGAGCGTACTTTCGCAGTCGGTCCGACCGGGATGTCAATTAGCACATGGCTCGAACCTGCGGCGATCTTTTTCGACAGGATCGAGGCGGCCAACTGTCCCGCACTGTCAAGGTCGAGCGGGCGTTCGACCCGAATCAGGATATCGTCGGCCGGGCTGAGGTTTGCCGATCCGCCCCAGACGATACAGCCGCCTTCCCGCTCGACGACCTTTCGCATGTGCAACACGCTTAGTTCCACTGGCGCCAAGGTCTCCATGACATCGGCGGTGCCGGCCGGCGAGGTAATGGCGCGCGATGAGGTCTTGGGAATGGTCAACCCGCAAGCGGCGACGATGGGCACCACCAATAAGGTGGTCCGGTTGCCAGGCAAACCACCGACACAGTGCTTGTCGACGACAGGATGTTTGTTCCACTGCAGGCGCGCACCAGTTTCGACCATTGCACGGGTCAGTCCGACCACCTCGGCGAGGTCAAGCCGGTCACCTGCACATGCGGTGAGGAACGCCGTCATCTCGATATCAGAGTATTTTCCATCAACCACATCATGGACGATGGCTTCCGCACTTTGGCTTGATATCGGCCGGCCAAAGATCTTGGCCCGGACCGCTGAGAATGATTCAAGCGGTGCAGGATGCCGTACCGAAACGCGGTCGCCATCTGCACCGTCGAGTGCGCGCCACGCCGCTTCCGACAACCCTGCTTCTCCAGGCGCGACAATCGACGAGCTGATAACGTTCAGCGTGGCGATCACCTTGCGCTCGCCCAGGTACAAGGCCACGCGAGAGCGTGCCTCGAAACCTTCGGCCCGGCACAGATGGCAATCGCTGCGCATATAGATCACAGGTTCCTGATAGGTGTCGATGCCCAAACGCCGTATCCGCAGCGTATTGTGTTCGTGAGCAAATGCCTCACTCGGCAAGTTCAGGCTTTCCATCGCGACTAACTTTCGAGTTGTGCTAAGTGTTGGTGCGCTTCGCTTCGCCTGAACCGGATCGGAGGTTCGGAATGAACGCTGGCGTGCGCGCCCAATATCGCCTGTACTCATCGCCAAAATGCTGCAGCGCCCATCGCTCTTCGGTGCGCGCCAGGCGAATGTATGCAAACGCCAGAATCGGGAACATCACCAGCGTCACCAGGGTCGGCCATTGCAGCAGGAAACCAAACATGATGATGACGAATGCCACGTATTGCGGATGGCGGATGCGTGCATAGGGTCCGCCAGTGGCGAGGGCCCCCTTGCGCTGGGCCGCGTAAAGAACGCGCCACGATGCTGACAGCAGGAAGAAGCCGGCGATGATCAAGATGTTGCTGGCAATATGAAACGCTCCGAGGTGGGGATTGATGCGCCAGCCGAACATGATTTCCAATAAGTGTCCCGCGTCATGTGATAAGAAATCTATGCCAGGAAACTGCTTGGACAGCCATGGCATGAGCAGGTAGATTGTCAGCGGAAAGCCATACATCTCCGTGAAAAGGGCGACCAGAAAAGCCGAAAAGGCGCCGAAGGAACGCCAATCGCGCGGACTTTGTGGCTTGGCAAAGCTGAACGCGAAGATGATGAATACGAGCGAATTGATGATCACTAGCGACCACAATCCGTAGGACGGGACGGCATTGGAAAGGTCCACGATGGGCTCCTGGTCAGGACTCAGTGGTGGTGATCTGGATGCTTGCGAGAACCCGTATCGTCCTGATCGCCGCCCGGCTTTGCCCGATCGCCCTCACCGGTGTTGCTGCCATGCCGGTGGCTCCCATGGTGGTGGAACATGTGCATTAGCGGGCAGGCGGCCAACAGAAGGTAAGGAAGCACAGCGGCCAGGTGGGCACGATGTTCTGTGTAGAGAAAGTACCCTGCGACCAGGGCAAAGCCCCAAAACACCCAGCGTCCGACGTTGCGGCCGCTTGCTGGCTCGTGAGCTTGGGAATGCGCGTCCATGGTGCCTCCGGTGTACTGAGAATCATCGTCAGTTGATGCCAGCCCTACGCAGCCGCAAGGCATTGCCGATGACCGAAACCGAACTCAGGCTCATTGCCAGCGCAGCAATCATCGGCGATAGCAGCCATCCAGTCATCGAATAGAGCACACCTGCGGCGAGCGGAATGCCGAGCGCGTTATAGATCAGTGCAAAAAGCAGATTCTGCTTCATGTTCTGCACAGTCTGCATTGAAATCTGGCGCGCCGTCGCGATGCCGCGCAGGTCGCCTTTGACCAGCGTCACCTGTCCGCTATTCATGGCCACATCGGTGCCGGTGCCCATGGCGATGCCGACATCGGCCTTCGCCAAAGCAGGTGCATCGTTGATACCATCGCCGGCCATCGCAACCACCCTTCCCTCGCGCCGGAGCTTGTCGACCAGCGTGAGTTTGTCGATAGGCTTGACCTCGCCGTGCACTTCATCGATACCGAGCCGCTTGCCAACCGAATTGGCGGTGGTGACGCCGTCACCGGTGGCCATGATCACGCGGATCCCGGCTGCTTTGAGCGTCTCCAGCGCTTCGGCCGTACTGGCTTTGATCGGGTCCGACACCGCCAGCAGCCCGGCCAGCTTGCCGTCGACCGCAAGGTGCATCACGCTCGCCCCTTCGGCACGCAATGCTTCGGCCTGCGCCTGGATGGGCGCGACATCGACGCCGCTCTGGGTCATCAGGGTGGTATTGCCCAGGGCGAGTTGCCGTCCTTTGATGCTGCCGCGCACGCCGATACCGCTCGCTGACTCAAAGGCATCGGGCTTGTCGAGCGTCAGCTTGAGCGCGCGTGCGGCCTGCACAATGGCCTCGGCCAACGGATGTTCGCTGCCCTGGTCAAGGCTGGCCGCCAGCCGTAGTACCTCGTCCTCGGAAAAGCCTGGCGCGGCAATGGCGCGGTCGAAGGCCGGCCTGCCTTCAGTCAGCGTGCCGGTCTTGTCAACAATGAGCGTATCGACCTCGCGCAGCTTTTCGATTGCAGCGGCGTCGCGGAACAGCACACCGTGGGTAGCTGCTTTCCCGGTGGCGACCATGATCGACATCGGCGTGGCCAGGCCGAGTGCGCACGGGCAAGCGATGATGAGCACAGCAACCGCATTGATCAGGCCGTAGACCCAGCTGGGCTGGGGACCGGCAAAGCCCCAGGCAAAGAACGTCAGCACGGCTACCACCAGCACGGCGCTGACGAAATAGCCAGCGACGACGTCGGCCATGCGCTGCATCGGGGCCCTCGAGCGTTGGGCACTGGCCACCATCTGGACAATCTGGGCCAGCATGGTTTGCGACCCGACCCGTTCCGAGCGCATAGTCATGGCGCCGCTGGCATTGAGCGTGGCGCCAATGACCTTGTCGCCGGCACGCTTGGTCACGGGGATCGGCTCGCCGGTGAGCATCGACTCGTCGACGGCACTGCTGCCGTCGATCACGACACCGTCGACAGGTACTTTTTCGCCTGGCCGGATGCGCAGTGTGTCGCCCACGTGGACATTGGTGATCGGCACATCTTCCTCGGTGCCATCGGCATTGATCCTGCGTGCGGTTTTTGGCGCCAGTCCGAGCAAAGACTTGATCGCGGCGGAAGTCTGCGAGCGTGCCTTCAGTTCCAGCAACTGCCCTAGCAAGGTCAGCGAAATGATCACTGCGGCCGCTTCGTAGTAGACCCCGACCCGTCCCATTGACAGGAATGAGGCGGGAAACAGCTGCGGAGCAATGGTGGCGACCAAGCTATACAGGAATGCCGCGCCAGTGCCTATACTGATCAGTGTCCACATATTCGGGCTGCGATGGACGATTGACTGAGCGCCGCGCACAAAGAAGGGCCACCCTGCCCACAACACGATCGGCAGCGAAAGGCCCAGTTCAAGCCATGTTTGGGATTGCATTTCAAGCAGGCCGAGGCGATGACCGAACATTGCCAGTACCGTTACCACGGCCGTCAGCGGCAAGGTCCACCAGAATCGATTGGCGAAGTCATGCAATTCCGTCGAGTCTTCGTCACCCAGTTCCGGAATCACAGGCTCCAGCGTCATGCCGCACTTTGGGCAGCTTCCCGGGTGGTCGGAGCGGATTTCGGGGTGCATCGGACAGGTGTACAGCATTCCTGCCGCGCCCGTCAACGCGGGCTGCTGCGAGGGTGGCGCCGCTGCGGCGTCCAGGTAGCGTGTCGGATCAGCATCAAATTTCGCCTTACACTTGGCACTGCAAAAATGCGATTTGTGCCCGGCATACACGGTCCAATGTGGCGACTGGTCCGTGACAGACATGCCGCACACCGGATCGCTCAGCCCCGGTCCTGCTGCCTGTGTTGGACTGCCCTGATGTGTGTGTGTATGCATGATCTCTGTGCGCAGTTCGAGCCGAGGGTGCGAAAACTCCCCTATGGTTGACACTGTAGTCCTCGGGGTGTGCCGAAAACTTTGATGTAGGTCAAACATCGTCGTATTGGGAAAGCGGTCAGGCAAGCAAGTGTCGTGCAATATCGACAATTTTTCGATAATGGTTGGCGAACCTGCTTGCTCCAGAGTGGAGCAAGCAGGTAATCCTTACTATTTCGCCGGCTCGATACGGGTCACGGTCATGGCGCCCTGAACCCGTTCGACTGAGAAGTTGATCTTGTCGCCAGCCTTGACCTGCGTGAGCATGGCCGGATCCTTGACCCGGAACACCATGGTCATCGGTGGCATGTCCAGATTGGCAATCGGACCATGCTTGATGGTCAGCTTGCCGGCATCCTTGTCCACTTTCTTGACCTCGCCACTGGTCAGCGCTACGGCGGTGTCGGCGGGTGTACTGGACTTCGCGCTGGCGGAGGAATGATCATGCCTGGCCAGAACGGTGGCGGAACAAGCCAGCAAGGCGGCAAAAACGGTGATATTAAGTAATTTCATGGTATTTCCTTTCTTTTAGTGTGATCAATTCTTGACGTCGATGTTGCCAACCGTGCCAGCCACAGAATGGCCCGGCTGCAAACAAGCGACATCGACTTTTCCCGGCTTGGTGAATGGCCGAATCAATTCACCGGTCTTACCCACTTCTACGCAAACCTGGTTCGGTTCCACGTGCAGCATTTCCGGGTAGTTCACCATCAGTGCTGCGCGCTCCTATGCTTCCTTTCAACATCGTCCTCAAAAAAGGACGCGTTACTTGATCCTAGTGGTGCATTTTTCCGCGTTTAACTTGAAGGATTGTTTCGCCCGGCTTGGCGGCCATCGCCTGCTTGTCCGGCGCGCTGACGGCCGACGGCATGGCTGCTGGGTCTCCCTTCCATTCATAGGCCTGGGTGCCAGGCGGCTGCTTGTACCAGCCCGGGTCCTTGTAGTCGTTGCGCGCCAGTCCCTTGCGCACTTTGAGCACGGTGAACATGCCGCCCATGCCGACCCCGCCATACGGTCCGGTACCGGTCATCATCGGCAGAGTGTTGTCCGGCAACGGCATTTCCATCTCGCCCATGTCGGCCATGCCCTTTTCGCCCATCGCCATATAGTCCGGCACCAATTGCTTTATTTTGTCGACGACAGCGCTCTGGTCAACCCCGATCAGGGTCGGCACGTCATGGCCCATCGCATTCATTGTGTGGTGCGACTTGTGGCAATGGAAGGCCCAGTCACCCGGTTCGGTCGCATCGAACTCAATGGCGCGCATCTGGCCGACTGCGATATCGGTCGTCACTTCGGGCCAGCGCGACGCCGGCGGCGTCCAACCGCCATCGGTGCCGGTGACGACGAATTCATGGCCATGCAAATGGATCGGATGGTTCGTCATTGTCAGGTTGCCGACGCGGATGCGCACCCTGTCATGTTGCGCGCACACCAAGGGATCGACGCCTGGGAATGCACGGCTATTGAAGGTCCACAAGTTGAAGTCCAACATGGTGTTGACCTTGGGCGTCGCGCTGCCGGGTTCAACGTCGTAGGCGCCCAGCAGGAAGCAGAAATCGCGGTCGACGCGTTGGAACTTGGGGTCTTTCGGGTGCGTGATCCAGAATCCCATCATGCCCATCGCCATCTGTGTCATTTCGTCGGCATGCGGGTGGTACATGAAGGTGCCGGCACGGCGTGCCACGAATTCATAGACGAAGGTCTTGCCCGGGGCGATGCCCGGCTGGTTCAGGCCGGTAACGCCGTCCATGCCATTGGGCAGGCGCTGGCCGTGCCAGTGCACACTCGTGTGCTCGGGCAACTTGTTGGTGACGAAGATGCGCACACGGTCGCCCTCCACCACTTCGATGGTCGGACCTGGCGATTGGCCGTTATAGCCCCACAGTTTTGCCTTCATGCCAGGCGCAATCTCGCGCACGACAGGCTCGGCGATCAAGTGGAATTCTTTGACGCCGTTATTCATCCGCCAAGGCAGGGTCCAGCCATTGAGTGTGACCACCGGGTTGTAAGGACGGCCGTTCGGAGGCGGCAACGGCGCTTGGGTGGACGCCTTGTTCATGATGACTGCTTCCGGCAACGATGCCGCGCCCACGCGGCTGACGACGGCCGTACTGACTGCCACTGCGCCTGCACTACGGAAAAAACCTCTTCTTGAGACCATGTGATCGATTCCTCTCTATTGCAATTAGTGTTGGGCGGCGGCTGGCGCCGCCTGAGCCGCCTGCACGCGGGGTGCCGCGCCGCTGCCGCTACCGGTCAGCGATGCCTGCAAAGCCGAGTCGGCGATCCAGTAGTCGCGCAAGGCGTCGATCGACGCGTTCACGCTCATGACCTGGTCGCGGGCGTCGGCCAGCAGTTCGAAGACACTGATCAGCATTCCGTTGTAGCGCAGCAGCTGTTCGTCCGAAATGCGCTTCTTGAGCGGAACGACTTCATCACGGTAGTGGCGCGCCAAGTCATAAGCCGTCCGGTAGCCATAGTAACTTTCCCGCACTTGGGAACGGGCATCAACTGCAGTGGCTGCCGCCCGGTGCACCGCTTGCATATACATCGTTTCGGCCTTGTTGACGCGTGCGCTGCCCCAGTCGAATAATGGCACCTGCAATTCGATCTCATAGGCTCTGGCGCGCTGGTCGCCCTGCGTGTTGCGCAGGTAGCTCAGGTCGAGCAGGTTGACGAAACGCGTTGCCCGCGTCAAACCGAGCGAAGCAGACAGCCCTGCCAGTTCCTTCTGCGCCATCAGGATGTCGAGCCGGTTTGCCATGGCTTGCGATTCGGCGTCCTTGACCTCGCGCGGGGCCGCCGGCAAGTCCGGCAAGCGCTCCGGCAGCTGGAAGGCTGTGGCATGGTCCCACAAGCCCATCAGGCGTGTCAGGCGCTCGCGTTCCTGTACCTGCGTCTGACGCGCCCGCGCCAGTTGGGCTACTGAGTCCGCATAGAATGACTGCTCACGCGCTTGCTGCAGCTTGCTCCAGTTGCCTGCGATGAACATGCGTCGTGCGAGATCCGCGCTAGCCTCTGCCGCTGTCTTGACCTGCTCCATATACGCGGTGCTCTGCTGCGCTGCCAACGCACCGAAATAGGCGCGCCGCGTTTCGTCGGCAATACGCAGTGCTGCCCCGGCCGCACTCGCCTGTGCTTGCTCGAAACGGCGCTGCTCCAGCTTGCGGGTGATCGGCATCGTCAGCAGGCCGATCACCGGCAACACCAGCTTGCGCTCAATCTCAAGCTCATGGCCATTGGTCAGCCGGCTGAACGACAGCGTCGGGTTGGACATGCGCCCGGCCTGCACCAGGTCCGACTCCGCGATACCCAATTCGCCATAACTGGCCTGAAGGCTGCGGTTGTTGAGCAGAGCAATGGCCACGGCGTCTTCGGCGCTCAGTGGCTTTTTCAGTATGGCGCTGACCCGCTGTTCGACCGTCGCCGCGTCGTCATCGGACTTGATCCAGGTCGTCTGGGCGCCGCCGTGCTGCTGCGTTACTTTTTGCACGGCGCCAAATCCGCCATCGGCGGAAAACGATGCGCAACCCGTCAACGCCAGTAATGCGGCCGCCAGCGCGACATGGCGGACAGTCAATTTAAATTGGCGCATGATTATTCCTTGTGTTTGTGTTGGTGCGTCGCATCCTGTGTGCGAGCCTGCGGCGGCGCCAGCAGTCAGTCTTGACCGTGGACGGACGAGGCCAGCGAGGTAATTGCGATCGATTGCAATGCGCGGAAAGCGCGAAGTAGATTCATGGATATCTCGGCGATTCAATTGTATAAGGCGAAGCAATGCTTCGCATGCACACGTATTCGCGAAACGCGGAGCCGGAACCGTCGCGCCTATAATATGGCCGGGCGGCTCAGCATCGCTGTCGCAATTGGGGCGTCGATGCAATGAGGTGGTCGTTCCAGACCGGTGGAGATATGTGCCGTATCATGGACGGCAATATAGGGAATGCATTCGGACCCCGCCGGTTTGGCGGCGGCGTGCGTCGTGATCGGATGGGTGTTACCTGCCACTGCGCAGCACGCGGCACAGGTACTACATTTGGACACGTCCGTAGGCGAAGCGCAATGATCGCCAGCCGCTGCCTGGTCGGCTGGCACCGATTCAGTCTGAGCAGCATGGTGCTGGTGTGAAGCAGGTTTGCCACCGTCGTGCAGCTGTGCTGCGGCGGCCGGCATCCCTGTCGCGCACAGCAACATGGTCACCGACGTGTATCCCTGCAATGGGATAGCGAGCAGCACCAGCCAAACGATCAGTTTCCTAAATTGCTTCATAGGTCGCGGAATTTATCACAAAATCAGATCAACGGCTTACCGCCACTCTTTTCGTTCTGAAATGCAAGAGTGAATGCCGTCACACCCTGGCCGGATCTCACAGTGGCATCCCCGCCGTGCGCATGCAGGATCGAACGGGTGATTGCCAACCCCAAGCCCGCGCCTTCGCTCAGACGCTGGCGCGAATTGTCGACGCGATAGAAACGGTCGAATAGCTTCGGCAGGTGTTCGGCGGCAATCGTGCTGCCGGAATTCTCCACCGTCAATTTGACGCATCCGCCCGCCTCGCTCACGTTGACATGAATCGTTCCGCCCGGCGGCGTATGCCGGATCGCGTTTGACAATAGATTGCTGATGGCCCGGCGCACCATCAGCTTGTCCCCTGACACATGGCCGGCGCCGGAACAGGTCAGCGCAACGCCCTTCTCATCGGACAGGGCCTCATAGAAATCGATCACTTCCCTGGCCTCGCCGACCAGGTCGATCGGTGCGCGGTTCGGAATGGCCAGCGCATTGTCCGACCTGGCCAGGAACAGCATGTCGGAGATCATGCGCGACAGTCGCTCCAGTTCTTCAGCGTTGGACGCCAGGATGTCGCCGTATTCAGGCGCCGTGCGTGGCTTGGACAGCGTCACCTGCGTCTGGGTCAGCAAATTGCTGACCGGGGTGCGCAATTCATGGGCCAGGTCGGACGAGAAGTTCGACAAGCGGTCGAACGAGGATTCGAGGCCGGCCAGCATCTCGTTCAAGGTCAGCGCGAGATCGGCCAATTCGACTGGCACCGACGCCGCCGACAAGCGCGCATTGAGGCGCCGCGCGCTGATCGTTTCCACTTCACGGCGCATTGCCTGCAATGGCGCCAGGCCCCGTTGCGCCGCCACCCATCCCAGGAAACCGGTCAATATCGCAGCAAGGACGAGTACCTGCCACAGCGTGTGGCGGAATGCCGTCAGGAACCGCTCATGGTCGCTGATGTCGATGGCGACCGCAACGGCGACCGCTTGCCCGTTGGCGTCGCCTGCAAGCGAGCGGGAAACGCCGCGCATTGGGCGCCCGTCGCTGGTGCGCCAGCTGGCACTGCGCAAGCCGGCTGCCGATGAGGGGCCGGACAGCGTCGGCGGGAACTGGCCCCCTTCGGTGGCAAACCAGGCCGCGCCATCGGGTCCTGTCACCATGATGGCCAAGCCATGCTGGCCGATCAGTGAATCAGTCAACTCTTGTTGCAGTTCGGACAGGTCCGGCTGAGATCCTGCCTTTTCCAATGCGTGCTGGGTCAGTTTGAGCCTGCCCGCCAGTTCCTCCATGTCGGTCTGGGCGAAGTGGGACTCGATTGAACTGGCAATCAAATACCCCAGCAACAGCAACACGGCCGATGAGGCCGTCGCGAACAGCAATGTGAGCCGCAGCGTGATCGACAGGGCGCGCTGCCTCACTTGCCTTGCTCCAGCACATAGCCCATGCCGCGCACGGTATGAATCAGCTTCGGGGTAAAGCCCTCGTCCACCTTGGCCCGCAGCCGACGCATGGCCACTTCGATCACATTGGTGTCGCTGTCGAAATTCATGTTCCACACTTGCGATGCAATCAAGGAACGAGGCAGGACTTCGCCCTGGCGCCGCAAAAGCAGTTCCAGCAGTGCCAGCTCTTTGACGGTCAGGTCGATTCGTTTTCCGCAGCGGCTGACTCGGCGGCGTATCAAGTCCAGTTCCAGGTCCGCAGCACGCAGGAAGGTCGAGTCCCTATTATTGCTGCCGCCGCGGCGCAATAGAGTGCGTACGCGCGCCAGCAGCTCCGAGAAGGCGAACGGCTTGACGAGGTAGTCATCCGCGCCCAGTTCGAGGCCCCGTACGCGGTCGTCGACATGGTCGCGCGCGGTCAGGAACAGCACCGGCATGCCCATTCCCGCCTGGCGGATTCCATTGAGCACGGCCCATCCGTCCAAGCCAGGCAGCATGACGTCAAGAATGACCAGGCCGACATCCTCGTTCAGCGCCGCCTGCAAGCCGTCGGCGCCGTCGCGCACCAGCTCGACCTTAAAGCCGGCCTCAACCAGGCCTTGCCTCAGGTAGTCGCCCGTCTTGCGTTCATCCTCGATGATCAGAATCTTCATGTAGTTCTGCGCTATACCTTGAAGTCGTCGAACGCCACTCTGTCGTCGGCGATCCTGATGTCGGCCAACAGGGCGCGCGTTGCATGCAGCATCGCTGGTGGGCCGCACAAATAGAAATCGCAATTGTCCAGCGCCGGATGCGTCTTCAACAGGCCATCCAGCACCGCCTCATGCACGAAGCCAGTGACCGCCAGTTGCCAATGGAAATTCGGGTACTTTGCCGCCAGCGCCGTCATTTCCTCCACATAGGGCGCGTCGCGCAGGCTGCGCGCGCCGTACCAAAAGTGGATTGTTTCAGTGGCGCCGCCTTCCAGCAGGGCGTGAATCATCGCGCGCAGCGGCGCCATGCCGGCGCCGCCGCCAATGAAGATTTTCTCGCGGTTTCCGGGCTGGATCGCAAAATCGCCGAACGGACCGCTGAAATGGACTGGATTTCCAGCCTTCAGCGAATACAGATAGCTGGCACCCTTGCCCGGTGGATGCTGTTGCTCTCCTGCCAGGAAGCGCACCAGCAAGGTCAAGTTTCCCTGCGCCTGCTCATAGGGAAGTGAAATGGAATAGGAGCGCCGCAGCAGCGTGGCATTGCTCACCTGCTTTGGTAGCACGAGCGCCTGCCAGTCCTGGCCATGGTGTTCCGGCCAGTGCAGTTGGGCCGCTTCGCGCGCATAGGGCGGAATGTGCACCTGGATATAGGAACCGGGGCGGCACGGCTTGGCCAGCTTCACATGGGGCCGGATCACAATTTCGCGCAAGAATGGCGTCACGGCTGACACGCTCACGACCGTGCCCTGGAAACTTGCCGACAAGGCGTCGAAATCGGCGACCTCGAGGTCGAGTTTGCCGTTCACTGGCAGATTGCAGGCGAGCCGATAACCTTCGGCCAGCTTTCTGGCAGACACGTGCTCCCGGTCCGCGCTGGTCGGCGCGGGGGCTTGACCGCGCACGCGCACCGTACACAGCCCGCAGCTTTGTCCGCCGCCGCAGTTCGATGGCAGTTGCAGGCCATTGCGGGCCAGCACATCCAATACAAGGTCGCCAGCCGCTGCGTTGACGCTGCATACCTTGTTGCCGTCGTCGGTGAAGACATCGACCGTGTCGGTGGCGCGCCATGTGCGCGGGATGAATTCGTTCAGGCGGAAGCTTGTCATCAACAGCCAGATCCCGGTCAGCGCTAGCCACAGGCCGCCGGTCGCGCTGGCAATGATCAAGGGATTGTTGAAGTTCATCCGTTCGGCATAATCCATGATGTGCAACATCCAGAAGAGGTCAAACAGGCGCCAGGTGCTGTTGCGGTGTTCCAGTACTGTCCCGCTGTGGGCCGACACATAGACGCTGGTCTCATCGGCGTCGCTGAAGTCGACACGCCACACCGGTTCCTTGTGGGCGCGCGTCTCCGGCGTGGTGTTCAGCAGCCGGGCTGTACCGGCCTGTCCGCGGCCAGAATAGGAGGCCTGCGCCAGGCGCTGCGCCAGCGCGGCATCGATGGCAATCGGGTGGCCGTCGGCCGCGCGGACCAGCCAGTTCGCCTTGTCGTCCGCCAGCCGATAGACCGCTACGTCCAGCAGCCAGCCGCTGGAAATGGTTTGCACATGTTTGCGGCTGCTCGCCAACACGGCATCGATCGGGACCGCCGCCGCCGGCCAGGTCTGGCTGTCGGCTGGCTTGATGCGCCACTCCCGGCCGCGCACCTTGTCGGCGTCGAGCAAGCTCATGACGACGCCGCTGGCCATCCACAGCACGAACTGTATACCGATCAGCAAGCCGACCCATTTGTGAATCTTGCGCATCCATGGGGTCATGCCTGTTTCCTCCGCGAAAAGCTGTACAGTAGCAGCCAGATTCCACTAAGCGAGAATGCCAATCCGGTCGCGGCGGCAAACCGCAGCAAGTTATTGTTTACATCGTCGCGGGTTTCGTAGTCCATGATGTGGAACATCCACAGGAAGTCGAACCAGCGCCACAATTCATGGCGCCGCGCCAGCAATTCGCCCGTGTCAGGTGAAAAATAGAGTGTCGTCTTGCCAATTTCATCGAAGTGCACTGCCCACAGCGGTGTTGGGCGTGAACCCACTTCCTGCGGCGCCTTCGTGACCCACTCGATCGCGCCGATCGCCGCATCGCCGGTATAGGCTTCGCCGGCCAGGCGCTTGACGGTGTCGCTGTCGATCGGGCTGATCTTCTTACCGGTGGCGGCATCGATCAGCGCGGCCTGTTTGCCTTGCCGAATCTCGAACACTTCCCTGTTCAGCATACTCTTGAGGCGGATCGAGGTCGTGCCGGGGTAGCTTTCCAGCAGGGCGCGTTGATCGATGTGGCTGGCCGATGGCTTGAGCGGATCGCTGAAGACGTGGGCCAGGTGGTCGCCGTGAATCACCTCAAGTGGCACGACCACCATATACAGGCCGCTGATCATCCACAGCAGGGCCTGAACGCCGATGATCAGCCCTATCCATTTGTGGGTGCGCCGCACCCAGAAAGATAATTGCATACTGTCTTGCTTCCTTCAGTGGTTGCTCAGTTCGATGCACCGCTGCGCAAGCGCGGCGCTGCCCTACTCGTCTTACCAGCGGTAGCCAATGCGGGCGTGCCAACGACGACCAAGCAAGTCATAGGTCATGGTGTCAGTATTGGCGTCGGTATAGCTCTGGATGAAAGGCGCTTTCTTATCGAATAAGTTATCGATACCGAAGGACAAGCTCATTGCTTTGCTGACCGCGTATTTTACCTGCACATTGTGGTAGTCGATGCCAGGCGCGCGCGCACCGATATCGCCGGGCGAGGCATTGATGTCGTCCGCCTTGCCAATATACTGGATACTATAGGCACCGGACCAAGGCCCCTGCGCCACGGTCAATGCGGTCGACGAGCGCAGTTTGGTGTAGCTGCCGCGGCCACCGGTGATCTTGCCCGCATACTCGATCAGCTCGCCGCCAGCGAACGGCAGCACGTCGAAGCGGTTCAGGCGCGACACGTCGGCGCTCAAGGTCGATGTCATGCCGAACAGCTTGAAGCCATACAGGGCGCCCACGTCGATACCTGTCACGCGCTGGCTCGCTGCGTTGGCCGGCTGGGACGACAGGAAATTGACTTCGCCGGTGACCGGATCGCGCGTGAAGCTCGACGGATTGCAGAACAGGTGCGCCATGCCGGGCGTGTTGTAGCACACTGCCAGCTTGGTCGAGCCAGCCACGCTTTCGATGGCGCGGCTGATCTTGATGTCGAAGTAGTCCAGCGTCAGCGTCAAGTCCTTGCTTGGCGTCCAGACTGCGCCGACGGTCAGCGTGCGCGCGTCTTCCGGTTTGAGCAAGGGATTACCGCCGCCTGTCGTCAAGATCGAATTGCCCAGCTGTTTGAAGCCAACCGGCACTTTCGACGCCTGGCAGTTGATATAGACCTGCGAGCTCGAAGGCAGGCTGCTCCAGCCGCTGCACGGGTCCGAAGTTGTCAGGTTGCCTTCGGACACGCCACCGAATAATTCAGGTACGTTCGGGACCCGGAACGCCGACGAGGTATTGGCGCGCAGTTTCAGCGACGCAATGACTTGCCAATCGAGGCCGACCTTGAACGTGCTCTTCGAGCCGAACATCGTGTAGTCCGAATAGCGCAGGGCCGTATTCAGGTACAGTGCCTCGACCAGCGGTTTCCCCTGCAATAGGGGCACGGCCATCTCACCGAACAGCTCGCGCGCTTCGTATTGACCGGCGATCGGGTCCTGGTGGATCGTGTTGGCGATGTTATTGACGGTCAGATTGTCCGGGTCGCGCCAGCCGCTTTCGCGGCGCAACTCGGCACCCGCGGCAAAGCCCACCGTGCCGGCCGGCAGATCGAACAACTGGCCGCTGATATTGGCGGTGAAGCTTTTCTGGTCATTTCCGCCGGTATCGCGGATGGTGCCCATAATGTAATCGAGCACTGGCTGCTTCAGGTTGCCGTAGCCGAGATAGTTGCCGCACGGCGCAGCGCCGACACCCATGCCGCACTTGCTGCGATCCATCGTTTGTGCAACGCGGTCCAGATTGGCCACATTGGTGGTGCCGTCCGTGCCCGTGTTGCGGCCCCAGTTGAGCGCAGTCGACCAGTCCCAGCCGTCACCCAGGCTGCCTTTCAAGCCGGTAGCGATACGGAAGGTATTCGTTTCCTGGAAAAAGTCGCGCGGCCCCGCTTCGGACAGGCGGCGGCGCTCAAGCGTCAAGCTCTGGCCGGTCGGGTTGGTCGGGTCGGACGCCGCGATGACGACCGGCCGGTTCACACCCAGCGTACCGGGCGTGGCCAACTGGGTCGATTGGCGGTTGGTGAACAGGAATTCGGTAAACAGCTGGGTATTGCCGATCAGCTTGGTGTTGCCGAACAAGCTCACGCCGATCCGCTTGGCGGGGTTGACTGCGTTCAAGAAAGGATTGCCGTTGTAGTTATGCTTGTTCGGATCGTAGGCCTCGTAGCCGCGCGGGTCGCCGCCGGCCACCTGGTTGAAGTTGATGCGGCGGCCGTCGGCCAGGCGGGCACGGCCGCCAATCGTTGCCGAGCTGCCGGTGCATTTCAACACGCCGCCAGATTCGGCCAGTCCACATGGGGCCCGGGTCGCCATATTGACGGTGCCATTCTCCGAATAGTTTAGGGCCGTCATCAGCGAGCCGCGTTCGGACCGCGCCCCCCACGCCAGGTCCACCGCGCGTTCGTCGCCATCGCCGTGGCCGGTCTTGCCGTAACGGACCGCCGCTTCCACGCCGTCGATGGCCTTCTTGGTGATGATATTGACGACGCCTGCGACCGCGTCCGCGCCATAGATGGCGGAGGCGCCGTCCTTGAGCACTTCGATCCGCTCGATCAGGGCGATCGGGATCATATTCAGGTCGACTGCGCTGTTGGCGCCGGTACCGCCGTTGACCAGGCGGCGGCCGTTGAGCAGGACCAGGGTGCGGTCGATCCCCAGACCGCGTAAATTCACCTGCGTGGTGCCGTAGCCATTGCCGGTCCAATAGGCGCTGGTCTGGCTGCCCGCGGTGCCGGCCGAGGCTGGCAAGCGCTGCAACAGTGTTTCGACGGATATCGCGCCCGAGCGCTCGATGGTTTCCGCGTCGATCACGGTGACCGGTCCAACGCCGGAAATCTGGGCCTGCTTCAGGCTGATGCGGCTGCCGGTAACATGAACGCGCTCCACGACGGAGGCGTTGTCGCCAGCCTTTGCTACTGGCTGCTGCGCCTGCGCGCTGTTAACCATCAAGAAGGCGCCGAGCGCGATTGCGGTGGGAGTATGCGTAAATGCCATATTGTTCCTATCAATTGTTATCTCAGGACACGTTGCACCGGGTGTCGACATGGCCTCCCCCAATACGCCGTGCTGCATTTAATTCCGATAAAACAGTGAAAAACATCAGCCAATCGCTGTCTGCAGCAAATGCAGTCAGACAGAAAGTACGAAACTCAACCACGCCGCCGGGCCTCATGAGTCCTTGGAGCAGTTGTATAGACAATCGATATTTCACCTTACTATGTTTTTTTGTTCGCGAATTGGTGTATTGGCCTAAATGACAGAAATGTAATCTGGACGACAGGTGGTCGTCATTTATGGCGGGAAGAAGGCGCGCGAATGTTGCTAACTGGCGAAAGGGACATTGGCCGGCACGGCGTCGCGGCAACACGCTGGTGGGCGTGCGCGAGCTTCACCCGGTGTGCCCGACTGCAATTTCCAAGAAAAGAAAATTTGAAATTTATTCAATATCAAAATGCGGAAAATAGCGCGAGACATTTTGCCTATTTGAAATGATTGCCGGCTACTCTAGATGTGCAACGACGGGCGTAGTCCCGTCGACGAGCGCCCCAATACGAACGGATCCAAGACCATTACGCACGTGTTCTGGACGAATGAAGCGGCCGCCAGGTGCAAGAGCTGCGACCACCGCCATGGCCTGTGATTGCGCCCTTCAAGCATAGGACTGCACGCAGTTGAAGTGAGGGACGAGGCATATGCCGCGTCCTTGCATCCAGACTCTATTTCAGTTCAAAGCGTGCCGTCGCCGGCGCCATGCCAGGCAGTGCGACGACCGTGACCACCTTGGTTCCAGCTGCCGCCTTGAACACGCCCTTCGCTTCCAGTTTATTGGAGCCCGCCGGCGACAGATGCACTTCGCTCTTTTCGCCTGCCGCAAGTAGGGTCACCTTGGCAGTTGCGCCCGCAACATCGACCTTCTTGCGGTGATTTTCCACGTAGAGCGCGATGCTGTCGGATTTAACCACCAACTCATACTCGACATCATTGACGGAGGCAACGATGCCACCGAATTTGGGTTCGCTGGCCGGACCGTGGGCCAATGCCGCGGCACTGATCGAGAGCAGCGCCACGGCGGCAAACAATCGAATCGGGTTTTTCATGGTAAGACCTTTCAAGAGTGAATAATGGAACAGATGCCGCTGCGGGTTTGCACTTTCCGCAGCGGCAAGGAATTAAAACACTTCGCTGTCGCCGTTCGCGACCAGCGCTTCGAGCGGTTTCTGCCCGAACAGCAGGAACATCGCCGGCGTCAGGAAGGTATCGAGCAAGGTGGAACTGATCAATCCGGCGAAGATGACAACGGCGACCGGGTGCAGGATTTCGGTGCCTGGCATTTCCGCCTCGAACAGCAAGGGCGCCAGCGCAAAAGCGGCGACCAGTGCCGTCATCAGCACCGGTGTCAGGCGTTCGAGCGAGCCGCGCACGATCATCTCCTTGCCGAACGCCTCGCCTTCCGACTTGCACAGATTGATATAGTGGCTCACTTTCAGGATGCCATTGCGGATGCTGATACCGGCCAGCGTGATGAAACCCACCAGCGCGGCAACGGACAGTGGCTGACCCGACAACCACAGGCCAAGCACGCTGCCAACCAGGGCCAGCGGGATATTGGCCATGATCATCAAGGCCAGCCGCGGCGACTGGTAGCGGCTGTACAGGATCAGGAAAATCAGGCTCAGCGACACCAGCGACAGCCATGCAATGGTGCGGCTGGCCTGCTCCTGCGCCTCGAATTGGCCGCCCATCGTGATGAAGTAGCCGGACGGCAGTTGCGCGGACGCCACCGCCGCCCGGATGTCGGCCACGACGCTCGACAAGGCCCTGCCCTGCGCGTTCGCCGACAGCACGATGCGGCGCTTGGCGTCGTCGCGGCTGATCTGGTTGGGGCCATCCGATTCCTCAATGCGGGCCAGGGCCGACAACGGCACCCTGCCGGTCGGCGTATCGATCAGGATGTGCTGCAGCCCGTCGAGCGAACGCGCCGTTTCCGGCAGCCGCAAGACCAGGTCGAACCGGCGGTTGCCTTCAATGATCTGGGTCACGCGCTCGCCGTCGACGAGGGTTTGCAGCGTCGCCAACAGTTCCGACGGCGACATGCCATAGCGCGCCGCGCCGTCATAGTCGACGCGAATCTTGATTTGCGGCGTCAGCACCTGCTTTTCAATCTCGAGGTCGGCCAGGCCCGGGATGCCGGCCAGCCTTGCCTGCAATGCTGCCGCCTGGCCGCGCAGCACGTCGAGGTCATCGCCGAAGATCTTGATGGCGATCTGCGCCCTGACGCCGGACAGAATATGATCGATCCGGTGCGAAATCGGCTGACCGATATTGATCGAAAGCGGCAACGGCGATAATACGCGGCGCATATCGGCATAGATATCGCCGGTCGCGCGCCCCGACCGTTTCAGCTTGATATCGAGTTCGCTGACATGCACGCCTTCGGCGTGTTCGTCCAGTTCCGCGCGGCCGGAACGCCGTCCGACCAGTTCGACCTCGGGTATCTTGCGCAACAACAGCTCCGCTTGCCGGACCAGGTGCACCGACTCAGCCAGCGTCGTGCCCGGGTTCAGGCGCATTCCCACCACCGCGGAACCTTCATTGAAAGGTGGCAGAAAGGTGCGCGGAAACAGAGGAATCGAGGCAAGCGACAGCGCGACCGCCACCGCCGCGATCACCAATAGGGGCTTGGGTCGTTGCAGTACCCGTGCCAGCGAACGTGCATACAGGGCCTTGATCTTGACGAGCAGCTTGGTGTCGCCGTGTCCCAGCTGCGGCATGGCCGGCAGCAGGTAGTAGGCCATGACCGGTGTCAATGTCACCGACACGACCATGCTGGCCAGCAGCGACACGATATAACCGATCGCCAGCGGCAGCATCAGCCGTCCCTCCATGCCCGGCAGGAAAAACAAGGGCAGCAAGACCAGCACAACGATCGCGGTCGCATACAAGATCGCCGAACGCACCTCCATCGTCGCCTTGGCAATGAGCATCAATGGCGGCGTCTTTTGCGCCTTGCCCTGTTCCTGCTTGAGCCGGCGCAGCACGTTTTCGACGCCCACCACCGCATCGTCGACCAGCTCGCCGATGGCGATGGTCAGGCCACCGAGTGTCATGGTGTTGATCGACAAGCCAAAATACTTGAAAACGAGGATGGCAGCCAGCAAGGACACGGGGATGGCCGTGATCGAGATCAGGGTGCTGCGCCAATTGGCCAGGAACAGGTAGAGAATGATGGCAACCACCACCGCTGCGGCCATCAGCTTGCCCTGCAGGGTGTCGATGGAGGTGTCAATGAACGTGGCCTGGCGCATCGTGACCTGAGGCGCTCGCATGCCTTTTGGCAGCGTTTTCTGCAAGTCGGCCAAAGCCGTTTCGATATCCCTGGTCAACTTGACGGTGTCGGCATCGGGCTGTTTCTGGATGCTCAGGATCACGGCCGGCCCCCCATTGAAGCCGGCGTCGCCGCGCTTGATCGCGGCTGCAAAGCTCACGTCGGCCACCTGTTTCAACAGGATCGGCTGGCCGTTCTTGACGGCGACCGCCAGGCCCTGCAAGTCTTCCAGCCGTGAGGTGCGCCCCAGGTTGCGAATCAGGTACTCGCGGCCATTGAGTTCCATGAAGCCGCCGCTGGTATTGGCCGAGAAATTGCGCAATACTTTTTCCAACTGGTCGAGCGCAATGCCCAGTTCGGCCATGCGCGTCGTATTGGGCTGTACCTGGAACTGGCGCACTTCGCCGCCGATCGGGATCACTTGCGAAATGCCGGGCAGGCCAAGCAGGCGTGGCCGCAGCACCCAGTCGGCGTATTCGCGCACCTGCATCGGGGTGATCACCTTTTCATCAATCGGCAGGGCCAGCAGCATCACTTCGCCCATGATCGAGGTAATCGGCCCCATCGTCGCGGCAGTGCCAGGCGGCAGTTGTTCCTTGACCAGGCTGAGGCGCTCGCTGACCATCTGGCGGGCACGGTAAATGTCGACGCCCCAGTCAAAGCTGACATAGACGAAGGACAGGCCGACGCTCGACACCGAACGGATCCCGGTCACGCCCGGCATGCCGTTCATCGTCGTCTCCAGTGGCGTTGTCACCAGCTGTTCGACTTCTTCCGGGGCCATGCCGCCGGCTTCCGTGATGACGGTCACGGTCGGCCGGTTCAGGTCGGGAAACACATCGACCGCCATCGTGCGCAGCGACACCGCGCCGACAGCCATCATCAGGACGGCCATTGCCAGCACCATTGCCCGGTTGCGCAAACTAATATGAAGCAGGAAATCAAACATGCCCTACCTCACCTGGTTGAGTAGCGAAGCGCCCTGTACCACCACGCGCTCGCCCGGTTTGAGGCCGTTCGTCACTGCCACGCGCACACCGTCAAGTGCTGCACTGCGCACCGTCCTTGGCACAAATTGTTCCGCTTGCGCATGCACCCACACGATGTCCTGGTTGGCCGCGTTCTTGACAATCGCAGCGGCCGCCACCGGTATGCCGGCGACCGTGGTCCTGGTCTGCGCCAGCACCTTGAGCGGCTGGCCGACCGACAGCAGCGAGCCGCCCTTCTGGTCCGGACGGATCCTGAACTGGATCGGGATCGCCTGTTCACGCAATACGCGGCCGGAGCCGATCAGTACCAGCGGCAGTGCGACGCCCCCATCAAGGCTGGCCACGGCGGTGGCGATATTGCTTGCCAGCTGGGCGTCATAGGCGAGCGCCTCGATCCGCAATTGGGTCGGATCGACGATTTCGAACAGCACTTCGCGCGCATCGACCACCTGCCCCGCCACTGCGTGGGCGCTGGCGATGACGCCGGAGGCCGGCGCGATCAGCGCCTCGGGCATCGTCACGCTGGCGCTGACCGCGGACAGGCGCTCCGACACGCTCTGCAATTCATAGCGTGCGGCTTCGATGTCTTTGTGCGGCACGGAGCCCTCGAGTTGCGCGAGGCGTGCGAGGCGCTTTTCGGCCAGCGTCTTTGCGGCACGCAGTTCGGCCGCCTGGGCGCTCTGGTTGGCGCGCTCGAAGCTGCCGGCGGCAGGCCGGATATACGCCAGCACCTCGCCCTTGCGGACCAGTTGTCCGAGCGATGGCAAGCCCTTCGGCCCCGCCTCGATCCTGCCGGCCTGGGTCGGCTGGACGGTACCGCCCGCGTTCGGATCCAGCACGACCTTGCCGGCCAGCTCGATCGTGCGGGGCAGCGGCTTTTCTTCGGCGACGACGGTGCGGATCGCCAGCTGGCGCTGCGACGCCTTGGGGAAAATGATGCTGCCGTCGGGCAGGCGCTGCGGACTGCTGGCGATGACGGCAACGGGCGCTTCGTCATGGCCGCCGTCGTGCGCCTGGGTCGGAACGGATGACACGCTGAGCAAGGCGATGCTTGCGGCGAATAGTAGCTTTTTCATTTTAGTTTCCTGGCATGCGGTGACGACGGCGCAGCATCAAGGCTGCGCCGATCATGGCGGTGAGTAATGCGGCAATGCCGGCGCCCCACAGCATTCGTGTCCGGCTGAACCAGCCTGCATGCGCATGTTCTGCTTGGTCGCCGGCAACGACCAGGTCGCCCGCCAACAAATCGGAATCCTTGCCTGCGATCACGGTGAAGGTGAACGAGCCGGACTTCGGCGTCGCCAGCATCTTCGACGCAAAGGTATAGCTGCCATCGGCGTTGGGTGTCGCCATGCCCCGTTCCTTGCCGGACTCGACTTCGATCTTGGCGTCGGTGACGGGCTCGTTGCTGGCATAGCGATCCAGGTATAAGGTCATGGCCCCGTGTTCAACGACGGCGACCAGTTCGAACAGGTCCGAATGGACGGCGAGGCGCGGCGCACCGGCCGCGCCGGGCGCCGTCTTCGGCGCATCGTCATGCCCCCCATCG
Source organism: uncultured bacterium (assembly GCA_965233055.1). Classification (GTDB taxonomy): domain Bacteria; phylum Pseudomonadota; class Gammaproteobacteria; order Burkholderiales; family Burkholderiaceae_D; genus Telluria_A. The sequence goes on along the minus strand of CBDDRJ010000024.1, from coordinate 77,222 downwards.
TGGGCAGCAGCAGCGTGGGCAAGAAGCATCATGGCGGCCGATACCGCGACCTGCTTCCAAAAATAGAGTCGTGTCAAGTTCATGGTAAATTTCCTAATGCTTGATTCAAGGTCGAAACGGCGCGTGCCACTTCAAGTCGCGCGCGCACCAGGGCCCGTTCGGCTTCGAAGCGTTCCGCCTCGGCGCGCAGGCGCGCAGGCAGGTCGAGTTCGCCCACCTTGAACGCCTGGTCCAGCAGTACGCTGGTATCGAAGCTGAGTGTGGAACGCGATTCGGACAGGCGAAGTGCGGCGCGGGCCTGCTCCAGATCGCGCCGGGCGCTGGCGATGTCGGCGTCGATGCGGCGGTTTTCCTGCTCCAGCTGCGCCTCGGCTTCGCTGCGCTCGGCCTGGGCTGCGGTCATCCTGGGTGCGTTGCGGGCGTCACTGGCGAACGGGACCTTGAGGCGCAGCGCCACGCTATTGCCATAGCGCTCGTCCAGGCTCCCGCGTTCGCGCGTCACGCCAACTGACAGCTCGGGCGCGTCGCGCCGCGACGTGCCTGCATAGGCAAGCCGCCGGGCCGCCAGCGCCACGCGCTGCTGCGCCACCAGGCGTTGCGGATGACGCTCAGGCGTTGGCGCAGATTCGGCTTCGGCGCCTTCCGATGTGTCGGCGAAGCCAGTCAAGGCGCTCAATTGCTGCCCGCTGCGAAACACCCTCGCATCGGCCTCGCCCAAGGCGATCTGCGCCGCCTGCTGTTCGCCGCTGGCGCGGTTCGCATCAACTCTTGCCAATTCGCCTGCCTTGACGCGGCGCGCCACGTCAGTGGCCAGCGCGGCAAAACTGGCCAGTCGCGCCGCCGCCAGCTCGCGTTCAGCCGACGCCAGGCGCGTCTGCCACCATGCATCGCGCACTGCGCCGGCCAATTGCAGCTTGGCCAGTGCCTGGGCAGCCGCGTAAGCGTCGCCCTCCGCCTCGGCCACGGCACGCGCACCGGCGCGCTGTCCCGGCAACCACAGGGGGGCCGACAACTCGATGTCGCTTTCGCGTTGGCCCCGCCGGCTGCCTGGCTGGTCGGTCCGCTGTCCGAGCGAGACCGATGGCGGTTCCGGCGTCAGCGCCCCGGCAGCGCGCCGCTTCGCCTCCAGTTCGGCCAAACGGTCGGCGTGCGCACGCTGGGCCGGCTGCCGGCTCCAGGCCGCTTCAAACGCCGCGTGCAGGCCCTGCGCCTGGGCAACGGGCGCCGCGCCGAACCAGGCTACAACTCCGACCAGGCAAACACCTTTCAGCGTGCGCCGCAGCCCGCGCGGCACGCTAGGTTCATGCAGGTCCATCAACGATCCTTTCCGGGCAAGGCCGGCGCCACGATGATCCTGCCGCGCATCCCCGCTTCGAAATGCCCGGGCAGAAGGCAGGCAAAGTCGAACTGGCCCGCCTGATTGAAGCGCCAGACAATCTCGCCTGCTGCACCCGCAGTGACATGGAGCATGTGCGGCGCGCTGTGTGCCATGTTCGGATGCTTGCGCATCATCTTGGCGTGTCCTTCGAGGCTGTCCTTGGTTCCGAGGACGATTTCATGCAGCATCTTGCCGCCATTGCTGATCGACAGCGTCACCGTCTCGCCCTGCTTCAAGTGCAGGACTTCCGGCGTAAAGCGCATGTCGTCGCTCATCGTCATCTTGATGATGCGCGTGACCTGTTTCGGGTCGCCGGCAACTCCGAACGGCGTCTGCCCAGTTTTCGCCGGAGCATCGGCTGCGGTCTTGGCTGCGGCGTTCACGCCGTGCTTGTCGTGGTCTTCGTGGGCGTGTGCGGACGTTGCCAGCACGGCGGCCAGCAACACGGTCATGGTCATGGTCATGATAGATTTCATGGTTCACCTTCTAAGAATTTGTCATTGCAGAAAGCTTGCCGCGCGCGGGCAGCCGCCTGAAGCGCTAGTTCTGGCGGCGGCAAGGTACGCGTGCAAACAGGATGCCGCCGGCCTTCAATGGCCGCAGCATCGTATTCGAGGAGCTAATTAGGCGAGGAAAGTGCGGGGAGGACGTTCCAGACCGGCCAGGACAACGCCGGGCAAGTGCGGAGATGGTGCAGGAGCGTAGAGAATGGAACCGGCCAACAACAGGTCCCAGTTTAATTGATTAGAAAGCATGAGCGCAGCGGTGCAGCTTGCCCCGCAGCTTCCGCAGGCCGAGCTGGCGTGCTTGCCGGCGGGGTGATGCGGCGCATCCTCATGATCGGCCAGCGTATTGTCAGCGGCACGATGGTGTCCGAGGCCGGAGTAGGCTGAATGCCCGTCGCCATCATCCTCTGCGGCAGCCATGTGGTGGCTTGTATGTACGTCAAGCTGCTGCGGGCCGGGCCCGCGCGCAGCCAACGCGGCTGCCGCAAAGCCCTGAACGGGCAAAGCAAGCAGCAGTAGCCAGATGACGAAAGCCTTAAGGACGCGGTTCATTTGCCAAGTGTAGCACAGTCGCATTGCACAATAGTTGGTTTGGCGCATTGCGGCCGCCGCAGCCAGCCCTTGCGCCGCTATTTTGCCTTGCGCGAGGACCAGTGCAGGTGCACCACCTGCCATTTGTCGCCCTTCCTCTCGAGGAGCGCCGTTTCGGTGCCGAAGCTATGGACGTTCTTGCCTTGGTAGGATCCGGTCGTTTCGGACTCGGTCCAGAGCATGGCAGTATTGCCGTCGATGCGCTCGGTTTGTTTCAACACCTTGCTGCTGGTGACCTTGGCAAACGCGATGTCATCGGCCAGGTGATGGCTCGCGTACTCGGCCCGCGAGCGTTCGACGAAACCGGATTCGAAAATGGTGACTTCGGGGCTCAGCAGTTCGGCCACTTTGAGCTTGTCGCCAGCAGCCAGCGCGGCGTGGAAGGAAGTCAGTGTTTCTTTCGGCGACGCCGCAAAGGCGTGCGCACCTGTAGCGGCCAGCAGAATGGCGACGATCATTGATTTCATGGCTACACTTCCGAAAAATGGAAAGTGGAATTATTGCATATTCCAATAGTTGCAAGGCGCATTCTCGAAGGCACGTCGAGCACCGTCTCGCGCACATCGCCTCCGCACTTTTTGCATCGCTGCTGTCCAATGACAAGAGCCTTGGTTTTCTCCTGTCCTAGTATTTTCGTATCGAATATGCGGGGGCAGCGATGAACCATGGGGAGCGCATTGTCAATGTTGAGGCAGTGATGGATTCGCATAAGACTCAGCTGGCCTTTATTGGGCAAGAGATCATCAGACTCCGTGAGCAGATGGGCCAGGGATTAATCGCGTCGCGAAATCATACGGACCAATGCTTCGCAGATGCAAGGAATCACTCGGATCAATTGCAGGACCATTTCGACCAAGCATTGACCGATTTGCGTGAACGAACCGAACGAGGATTCACCGAGTCGCTGGACCGAACTGACCGAGGATTCGCCGATTTACGTCGGGAAATCGTTGAGTCACGTGAACAAACTGACCGGGGATTCACCGAGTCACGTCGGGAAATCGCTGAGTCACGTGAACAAACCGACCGGGGCTCCACCGAGTTACGGCGGGAAATCGCTGAGTCACGTGAACAAGCTGACCGGGGCTTCACCGAGTTACGTCGGGAAATCGTTGAGTCACGTGAACAAACTGACCGGGGATTCACCGAATTACGTCGGGAAATCGCTGAGTCACGTGAACAAACTGACCGGGGATTCACCGAGTCACGTCGGGAAATCGCTGAGTCACGCGCGCGAAGCGACCGCGAAATCGCTGAGTCACGCGAGCGAAGCGACCGGGAAATCGCTGCGTCACGTGAGCGAACCGACCGGGAAATCACTGCGTCACGTGAGCGAACCGACCGGGAAATCGCTGAGATGCGCAGCGAACTTCGACGAATGACACATTGGATGATTGGGTTAACCTTTACCTTGGTCACCGCAATTATTGGCACAATTGCAAAGTTAGCCTGGACGGGCTGATCAGTCTGCTCAGAATCCCAAGCTTGAGCCGGCACCCAGCAAGGTCGCCGCGCCCAGCAGCGCGAAGATTGCCGCGGCAATCGAATGGACTAGTTTCATCGGGATTGCGTTGGCAAGTTTGTCACCGACGAACACGGCAGGCACATCGGCGATCAGCATTCCCAGCGTCGTGCCAGCAACGACCAGCAACGGCGATGCATAGTGAGCGGCCATCGCGACGGTGGCGATCTGCGTCTTGTCGCCCATTTCAGCCAGGAAAAATGTGATCAGCGTGGCACCGAAAACACCAAACCGCCTGGCGACCTGGGTTTCCTCGTCTTCGATCTTGTCGGGAATCATCGTCCAGATTGCCATGCCGATGAAGGACGCACCCAGTATCCAGCGCAGCAGGCCGGGGCTGACGGAACTGGTGATCCAGGCCCCCAGTGCGCCCGCCAGGCCGTGGTTCAATATGGTGGCGACCAGGATGCCCAGGATGATCGGCACCGGTTTCTTGAAGCGCGCGGCGAGGATGAAAGCCAGCAGTTGCGTCTTGTCGCCGATTTCTGCGAGGGCGACGACGCCAGTGGAGACGAGTAAAGATTCCATGAAATTTCCCAGGCCGGAAATGGACGATTGACCACCACGCATCCCCGGCCAGGTCGGAGGCGTTGTGGTCAAAGGTCTTGCCAGGTAAGGGAACTGCTGACGCCATGACCTGTTGGTCAAGTGTGTTGACGTAAGCCTCTTCAAGGTGAAGAGCGGCTACTCCCCAATGACGCTTCGATTCTAGCAGAGCCATGCGGCATGGTCAATTTGCCCCAGCAGGTCGATGCGGTATTGCATGTCGACTGACGCAATAACATGACCTGGCCTGATCTTGGCTGTATGAGCGAAGATCGTTCACTGTACGCTACGCAGTACGGCCTTTTGTGGATCGGCCGACGCATTGCCTTCCATCAGAAGAACGCGGCTGGCCATTACCGCTCTGGCACTCAGCCGGTTGCCCACTTCACGCATCGGTCCGATCGCCGTGCCGTTGGCCATGCCCATCGGATTGGTCTTGAATATGGCCACTGGCGTCGCCTGGCCAGTGACATACATACTGTATTCGGTTTGCGGTTTGAGCTTGAACAGTGATGCCTCCAGCGAGTCCACCACGCCCAGATTGCGGGCCACAATGAAGCCCCTGGCCTCGCCGTCAGCGGACTTGAGCTCAATATTGATCGGTTCGTTGTTGGCGCGTGTAAGCAGATTGCTCATGCCGTCGCCATGCGGCACGGCATTTGAAACGTACACCAGTGCCTGCGGCGCCTGGCCGGCCGGTGCGCGTGCAATCACTTTGTTGGTGGCGCTGTCGATGACATCGACAGCGTCGCCGTTTTCGAGTCCAACGTAGAGACGGCTACCATCATCGGAGGCCCAGATGCCGTGCGGTAGCGCGCCGGTCGGAATCGTTGCGAGCAGGACCGGTGTTGCGTCGGTGGTGAAAACCTTGACGGCATTTTCTCCGCCAATCGTCACGTAGGCAAGGACCCCTGCGGCAGTCCGGGCGAACGCCACGTGGTTGGTAATGAAGCCGGTATCGAAGACCCCCTTCACTTCCAGGCTGGCAGTATCAATGCGCGTCACCTTACCGGAATCCTTATGCGTCATCCACATTTCCTTGAAGTCTGGTGTGAATTGCAGGAACGGCGAGAATGGACTGACGACCTTGATCTTCTTGATGACCCGGCGTGACCTGACGTCGATCACATCGACCACCGGATGGAAGCTGGACACGACGAATGCCAGTTTGCCGTTCGGAAGGAATTGCACCATGCCTGGGCCTGCAGTGGTGCCGATCCGTTCTTTTTCTTTGTAAGCCAGCGGGTCGATCACCGAGATGTAGTCTTCACCGCGCACCACGGCCCACACCTCACTGCCGTCGGCAGTGAAGAAGGCTTCGTGTGGTGAGCGGCCGATATAGCTGATGCCCTTAACCTTATTGCTTGCCGTGTCGATGAACGAGACCGAATTGGACCCGTTCGAAATGGCGATCAGGGTCTTGTGGTCGGGCGAGAAGCCCAGGCCATGAACATTGATTTCGCCTTTGTATAGCGGGGACAATACGTCGGGACGCTGGTTGCCCAGTCTGATTTGACCGAGCAGCATATTGGTCGCCGGGTTGATCACGGAAACGGTATTACTATTCTGGTCGGCAGTGTATACCCGGTCCTGGGCACCAGGTGCGGCGAGCGCCGCGGCGCTGAGCAGGCTGGCGATGGTGAGTAGGAACACAGCTTTACGGTTGTTCATGATTCATTCTTTCTTTGATGGGGGTTTTGATATGGCCTGGTAACGCCGAAGCCATGCTTGCATGAGATTTATCTCATTTTGCTGTTCAGTGATGATGCCTTGTGCGAGGTTGCGCAATTGAGGATCTTTGGTGGTGAGCAGCAGCGCCTTCGCCATGTCGACAGCACCCTGGTGGTGCGGAATCATCATTGTGACGAAGTCATGCTCGGACACGCCATCCATGGGCGCGTTCCGCATGCCGTGGTCCATGACCGCCATCGCATCGTCCATCAGTGTGGCAAACGGCTTGGCTGTGCTGGCGATGAATGCCGGCGGTTCTTCGTCTGCCTTTGCGCCATTTTGATGATGGTGCACGTTCTGGGCGTAGGACGTGGCGCTGGCAAGGCTGGCCACGACGACAATGGCGAGACGCCGTATGGCCGGTCTGACTTTGCAGGTGATCATGATGCATTTTCCAATTGTTCATAAACGGCGGTGGCGACGCGCGCCAGTTCGGTCCGGTTGATGCCTGCCGACAGCGCATAGCCGAACTTGCCATCGATCCAGTAAAACACATTCACTGGACCTTCCTGGACGAAGCGGAAACCGGTGTCCTTGTTGTGCGCCTGCTCGGTCGACACATACAGGGTAAGGCGCTGCCCGGTCGAGTCGTGATACATGAACTGGGCGACGGCGCCATCGGCGCCAGGCAGCAAGCGGCCACCGATCAGTTCGTAACCAAGCTTGCCCAGGCGAGGCGGGCGAATCGAACTGCCCATCCGTTTCGACAGCCAAGCGACCAGTTGATCTTCCTGGTCAGCACCGATTTCCACCGGGCGCTTCACATCGGGGCTATAGACCACATGTGCAATCGCGGCCTGGCGCGCCAGGCCGGCGGTGTACGGCACCACTGTGGCGTAGTTGGTCCGGGCGGCCCCGACGTCGTCCGCCTGCTGACCGTGCAACAGCCAGCCGGCGCTTCCGCTGATGAGCGCGATGGCAACGCTGGCGACCAGCCGCTGCGGCCGCCACCGGTAAGCGGTCAAGGTGCTCAGGTAGCGTGGCACCGCTTCGTCGAGCACCGGATCGAACAGCGCGCGCAACTGCGCGTTCTGGGCGGCATAGGCGCGCAGCCGCTCAGCCTCTTCCGGGCGTTGTTCCAGGTAGGCTGCGACCTCGGCGCGCCGCGGCTCAGGCAGTTTGCCGTCGACAAAGGCGTGCAAGTCGGCTTCAGTGATTGGCAGGATTTTCATTTGACTACCTTTAATGGCGCGACGTACGGCCGCCCTTCCGTGAGCGCGCGCATTCTTTCGCGGGCGCGCGATAAGCGCGACATCACTGTACCGATCGGGATATTGAGCGCCTGCGCTACCTCGTCGTAACTCATCTCCTCCAACGCCACCAACAGCAAAATCTCCCGATGCTGGTCCGGCAGGGCGCGCAGGGCCAGTTCCATGTCGCGCATTTCGAGTCCAGCCGATGCGCTGCCGGGCGCTATGGATATCGACATCTCTTCATCGAGTGGTTCGGTTGGCAATGACGGGCGCCGGATCTGGTCAATGCGCACGTTGTGCATGATGCTGAACAGCCACGCACGCATATCGCTGCCGCCCCGCCACGATGCCAGCCGGGCCCAGCCGCGCTCGACAGTGTCCTGAACCAGGTCGTCGGCGCCTGCACGGTCGCCCACCAAGGCGCGTGCATAGCGGCGCAGCCTAGGGATGCAGGACAGCAACTGTTCGCGGGAATCGGACATGGCGCTCATCGGATTGCCGGCCGCAAGCTCAGTAAGCTGCAGCAGCCAGGTTCGGGTCGATTTGCCAGGTTTCATTGAGCAGTTTACCGTCACGGTAGGTCAGGACGTAGCGTACCTTCACTTGAGTCTTGCCGTCGAATTGGACCTTTGCCACAATGGTCGAGCCCTTCGGATTGGAAGATTCTTCGATGCCCAGCACGGTGACGCGCGCCGGCCCGACCGCCTTGCCGAATTTTTCCCAGGTGGCGCGGATTGCCTCATTGCCGGCGTAACTGCCGTCGAGCGGGCCGCCTACCCAGGTTAGCAGGGCCTGGTCGGCATAGCCGCGCATGATGATCGAGGTGTCGCCGGCGCCGACGGCGGTGAAATGCAGGTGTGCGGCTTCGCTGACCGGGCTGGCAAAAGCACTGCTCACCGAGATTGCGGCCAAGAATGCGGCGAATGCGGCGAATGCGGTTTGTTTCATGGAATACTCCCTTATTGACCAGACTAAGATAATTGAAAAACAGCCAGTTATTGAGGTGAACGTCCCAGTCTGGGATTTATTCCAACCGATCAAGAATATTTTTCGATTTTTCTTTGGAGCGCACCGTCGCCCCCGCTCAGGGCGCGCCGTCCCAGCCATCTTGAAGCCAAGATCGGCTCGATTCGGCCTGGCCCGGTTGACTGTTCAGTGGTGCGGTGCCACACAGGGCATCGCCCAGATCCGGACATGGCCCTGCGCGGCGGCAGCCGGTTTTGCCGCAATCAGCGCTTTGCGCACATTGCAACGGTGCGCCAGTCTCGCCGGGCAGGGAGCCGTCATCCCCTGCAAAGACAGCCAAGTCGATGACGGCTGAAATCCAATGAACGGTTAGAGCGGCACGCCGATGATCACACTCGATGCATTGAATAGTACGGTTGCTTCGATGCCAACGCGAAGGCTCAGATTGGCACTGCTTTGATTGGTAACAACAGCCGCAATTGTGCCACCGTCATCGAGATCCACGACCACCTCGCTATTGACCGCCCCCGTGGCCAGCCGGGCGACCGTACCGTTGAGCTGGTTTCGGGCGGAGAATCTTGCCGGTCCGTTGCCGGTCACGAGAGAGATCGACGAGGCTTTGACCAGTGCGAAGGCCTCGGTGCCGATTGACAGCCCCAGCTCGATTGTGCTGTCGTGTGTGATCGTCGCGACCAGCTTTTGTCCGCCGACCACTTCCAGTTCGATTTCATCATTGACGGCGCCATGCGTGACTTGGGTCACTTTGCCCAGGAACTGATTGCGTGCGCTGGTTTTCAAGGCCATTCTCCTGATCAGTAAGAAGTCGTCGGCAATGTGGTCGGCCTGCCGGCTCAGTTGCTCGACGAATTGCCGGTGCTCACGTTCGATCAGCGCAAAGTTGTTGACCAGTTGCTTGCCGCGCCGGGTCAGGCGGGTGCCGCCGCCACCCTTGCCGCCGCTGACACGTTCGACCAAGGGTTCGCCCGCAAGATCGTTCATATTGTCGATGGCGTCCCATGCCGCCTTGTAACTCATCTTGATTGCTTTGGCTGCCTGGGTGATCGAGCCACACTCGGCAATCTTGGCCAGCAGTGCAATCCGTCCTTCGCCGCCCAGATGTTCTCCGCCCACGGTCATCCAGACTGAACCATGAAGTTCGATGCTCATCGCACTACCTTCCCCGTTGGTCGACTTTGCCATCGCGCAGCCGGATCACTTTATTGGCAAGCAGGCGGGCATCGGCCTGGTCGTGCGAGATGACGATGATCGGCAAGTCCAGTTCCCGTTGAAGCTGGTCGAGTTCAGTGCGCATCTGATCGCGCAATTCCGGATCGAGCGCGGCAAACGGTTCATCCAACAACAAGGCGCGCGGCTCATTGACCAGGGCGCGAGCCAAGGCGGTGCGCTGGCGCTGGCCACCGGACAGCTCGGCTGGAAACTGATGGGCGACTTCCTGCAGATGGAACAACTCCATCCAATGATTGACGGCCGCGCTCGCCTTTTTGGGCGCCGGATTGAACCAGCCCTTCGCCAAGCCGAATCCAATATTCTGACGCACATTCAAGTGGGGAAATAAGGCATAGTCCTGGAACATATAGCCAAGATTGCGCTGTTGCGGCGGCAAATTGATCCCCGCTTCGCAATCGAACAGGGTGGTCCCGCCAAGGCGGATATGGCCGCCGTCGGGCGTCAGCAAGCCGGCAATCGCCTTTAAGGTCAAGCTCTTGCCGGAACCGGAGGGACCAAAGATGACCAGGCGCTTGCTGTCCGAATCGAAGGTCGCATTGAGCTGAAACTCGCGCTTCCCTGAACGCAATGCCTTGCTGATCGAAATATCGAATTCCATGGCCGTCACTCTCATGGTGTGGCCACGCGGCCGGGAAGCAGGCGGTTCGCCGACAACAGCACGGCAATGCAAACCACTGATGTCATCAGGACCAGGGTGGTCGCAACATCATCCTGGCCGGCCTGAACCGCTTCATACACGGCGATCGACAGGGTCTGGGTGCGGCCGGGAATACTGCCAGCCACCATCAGCGTGGCGCCGAATTCCCCGAGTGCCCGCGCGAAGGCCAGCAACAGGCCCGCCAGGATGCCGCGCCATGCCAAGGGCAATGTCACGCGGAAAAAGATCGCCAGCTCCCTGGTTCCCAACACCCTTGCCGCTTGCTCCAGCTGGCCGTCGACTGCCTCGAACGCGGCGCGAGCTGGTTTGAACACAAGGGGAAAAGCGACAATGGACGCAGCAATGACGGCGCCTTGCCAAGTGAAAATCAGATTGATGCCGAAATTCTCTTGCAGCCAGGCGCCGATTGGCCCGTTGCGGCCCAGTACCACCAACAGATAATAGCCAAGCACTGACGGTGGCATTACCATCGGCAAAGTCAGCACGGTGTCGAGCAAGTCCCGTCCTGGGAATCGGAAGCGGGCCAGCGCGTAGCCAACGCCAACGCCAGCAAACAGGTTGATTGCTGTTGCCCAGCCGGCCACCTTGAGTGATAGGGCAAGTGCAGTCCAGGCTGGATCCATATCGAGCCGCCTCAGGGTTGGCTGAAGCCATGCCTGGCCAGGACGGCCTGTCCCGCAGGCGACATCAGGTAAGCAGTAAACCGCTTTGCCTCGACCAAATTGGGAGCGCGGGCCAATGTCGATACTGGATACCTGATCGGCACGTCCAGGGCGACTGAGAATGCAGAACGCACCTTCCCGGGCACCAGGGCCGCATCGGTCGCATAGACGAAGCCGGCATCGACTTCGCCGCGCGCCACGTAGTCGAGCGCCTGGCGGACATTCTGGGTGTTGATGATTTTCGGCTCGACGGTGCGCCACGACCTGGCCTGTTCCAAGGCGTGCTTGGCATAGCGGCCGGCGGGAACGCTGGCCGGATGGCCGATCGCAATGCGCTGGATTGCCGGCTGCGCCAAGTCTTGTATGCGTTCGATGTCGCGGGCGGAGCCGGCCGGTACGACGACAACCAGCAAATTCCTCGCAAAATCATGCCGTTCCCCCTGCCTGAGCAGGCCTTGCTTGCCGGCCAGATCCATCGTTTCCTGGTCTGCCGTCGCCAGTACATCGACCGCTGCGCCTTTGGCAATCTGCTGCAATAGTGAACCGGAGGCGCCAAAATTCAGGGCGACTTTAGCGCCCGGATACAAAAGCTCATAGCTGTGAGCAATCTCTTTGAAGGCACTGGTCAGGCTGGCCGCGGCCGATACCGTGATTTCGCCTGCATCGGCGGACTGGCAGGCGGCCACATTGAGGGCAATGGCAAGAAACAGGGATTTCATCAGGCGTAATATAGCACGGTATATAGCGATGTCGAAACCCGCCCCTTTGCGGGCCAGTTCATCCGTGCTACGCTTTCCCACGCCCATCACTTCAGGACCAATAATGTGTTCTTTCCGCCGACTTGCCCGCGCCCTTGCGTTCGCCTTAACAGCCATGTTTCCCCTCGCCGCATCCGCTGAAGTGACCATGATCTACCTGACCCGGCATGCCGAAAAGGCATCCGAAACCGGGGATCCCGCCTTAACGACGGAAGGCATCGTCCGTGCGCAAAATATTGCAGCAGTGCTCAGGAAGGCAAAGATCGCCCAGATATTCAGCACAAATTATCTGCGGACGAAACAGACAGCCCAGCCGCTGGGGACGGCCCTGTCACTGCCGGTGCAAACCTATGATCCGCGCCAGCAAGCGGTATTTGCCAGGCAGGTGCTGGCGCTGAAAGGCAACACCCTAATCGTCGGACACTCCAATTCCATTCCTGATATGGTGCGCCAGCTGGGCGGCGATCCCGGATCGGATATTGCTGAAACTGAATACAAGCGCCTCTATCAACTGACGATTGAGAAGGACGGCAGCGTGACAACCACCCTGCTCACGTCCATGCCCTGAACTAGGAACCGGCGCTCTTCTGCCGCGCAGGCTGCCAGGCCACTGGCCGGATGATATAGACACAGCGCCGGGCGCCGGAAAGCAGGTGCTCGGACCGCTCGACCTTGCACCCGTCTCCCAGCACGCGCTGGAAAACCTGTAGCTCCGAGCGGCAAAACTGCTGGCATTGGCGGGCGGCCGCACAAATCGGGCAATGGTTCTCCGCCAGTTCGATGCTGCCATCGTCGTTTTGGATCGCATCGGCCATATAGCCTTCGGCGCTGCGGGCCGATGCCAATGCCTCCACCCGCTGCGCCAGACTGCCTTGGCCGGCCAGCGCCTGCATATAGATCTTCTCGCTGCTTTGCTCGCGGGCCTGAATCAGTTTATCCATGCCCTCATCGCCAAACAGGGTGCGCACTTGCTCGATCAACTGGACAGTCAGTTCGCCATGGCGGTCAGGAAAGCGTGCGTGGCCCGCCTCGGACAAGGACCACCGGCGCGACGGACGCCCCACTTTGTCGGCGATATCTTCAAAGTGAACCAGTCCTCTTTCCCCGGCACTTTCCAATTGGCGGCGGGCGCCCATCGAAGTCAGGTCAAGCAAAACGGAAAGCTGCTGTGCCGTTTGCGGGCCGCGCGTCTTGAGCAGGTAAAGGACTTTGTCGGCGGTATTCATCGGGCAAACTCCGATTGAATTTTAAGACGTGCCTGCCACCCGAGCATGCTCCAGCCGGCGGCAGCGGCCAGAACGGCGCCGAGCAGGAGGATCAGGCGGGTATCGATCAGGGTCAGGACCGACCCTGCGGCTGCCATCAGGATATTGGCCAGGCAAAACGTCGTCGATAGCAAGCCCATGACAGCCCCGTTGCCGTGGGCGCCGAAGCGCTCTGCGCACCATGCCGGCACGACGCCGTTATAGATGGCATTGGGAATTCCGAACAGCACGATGGCAACCAGTCCGACATGGAGATTGCCCGCAGCGACCAGCGCAACTGCCGTTGCTGAGCCGAACGCCGTCCAGGCGGCACAACGCAATGGATCCCAGCGGCTGGCACGTGCGGCAACCATCGATGTCGCAGTCATCAGTCCGCACAGCAGTGCCGTGATCCACGCAATGCCCTTGGCATCGAAGCTGGCCGCTTCCACCAGCCACAAGGGATAGTACTCATAGAATGCCGTCACGCCACAGGTGTAGGCCAACTGGACATAGAACAGGGTGCGCAATTCGACATGCCGCAGCAGGTTCAAAGCATGCTGGTCGCGCGCCACCTGCCACCATGAGGTGGTCGCCAGCGACGGCGCTTCCACCGGCAGGGCCACCGCAACCAGGATCGCCACCAGCACCAGGGCACCCATTGCGACAAAGAATGGAACAGTGATGCCGAAGCCCAAGGTAGCGCCCGCCAACAGCGGACCGGCAAGCCAGCCGAGCCAGAACGCACCGTTGAGCCAAGACATTGCACGGACCCGCTGTTCGCCTTCAAGCCGGTCGGCCAGCATCGCGCGGGCGACGGCGCCATTCCCTTCCAACAAGCCGGTGACAAAACGGGCCAGGATGAACAAGGGGTAGGATTCAAGCACCAATGCGAACGCGGTCAGTGCATGGCCGGCGGCCGCGCCAAATGCCGTAATGATGAGTACCGGGCGGCGGCCGTAGCGGTCCGACAGTGGGCCCAGCAAAGCAGATCCGATCAGCAGGCCAAGGGGATTGATCAGCAATGCCAGTGAAAACAATAGCTTGGGCGGCAAACCGAGGAACTGGTTCAGGTTGTTGGCAGCATCGGCCGCGAACAGGGGCGGCAGGATCGGGTAAGGCAATGAGGCGCCGATGGTCGACAGCAGGCCCAGCAAACCAGCGGCAAGAATGAACAGTTTGGTCTTCATTGGAATTATAAATAAATGAATATGTTTACTAATATACGGATGGGCTGGTACTAAGTAAACAAAAAGATTTATATAATGCCGATCGTTTCAGACTGCAGCGGCCGGTTCTGGCTTGGGAATCAGCTTGCGCCACCAGTGCCATGCCAGAATCGCATAGAAGAAATAGATGGCATACAGGATTGCCGTCACGTACAGGCCGCGGCTGGCATACAGCGGCGCTGCCATGCCGTTGACGACCAGCCAGAACGCCCAGTTTTCGATCCGCCTTTGCATCAGCAACACCTGGGCGATGACGCTAAAGACCAGCACGGCTGAATCGGCGAACGGCGCGTAGGCATTGGTCGTGAAATGCAGCATGGCGCCATACCCCGCCGTCGCGGCAATGCCGACCGGTACCGTCCACAACAGGCTGGCGAAGTCGGCGTGCGAGACCACCAGCGGCCCGCCACCCCCTCCCCTTGTCCATTTCCAGAAACCGATGATGTTGGTGCCGATGAAGAAGATCTGCAACGCGACGTCGGCGTACAGATTGTTTTGGTAGAACAGCACGCCGAACAAGGCACAGCCGGCAATGCCAGCCGGCCAGCTGTGAATGCTATTGCGTCCGGCCAGGAAAATCGCCAGCGCCGCCAGTGTATTGGCAGCCAGTTCCAAAGTGCTCGTCATTGATTGCCTCCGCCTCCGTTGCCGATCTACCGCCTATCCGCACTGTACGGCAAGGCATGGCCTTGGGCAATCGCTGCGGCAGCGACGGCAAGAATAGTTCGGATTGACACATTGACGCGCCTCACCCTCGCCGGACAGTGTGGCGCCGATACTGAATCTCGCGCGGCGCTGGGCGGCGCAGCATTGCGCAAAACGATCCGGAGGTTACGTGACGATACCTAGCGAAGACCACAGAGCACACCATTCTGAACAGCGCAGCGAGTTCCTCAAGGGGCTCAGTCTTTTCACGCAGCAGCATCGCGCCGGCCACTGGTCGGGCCTGTTCTCGGAATTCATGCAGTCCGTGCTGCCGCTCGCCCCCGAGCGGATTGCGCGCAGTTCCCACCAATACGTCTGGGACATGCTGCGCTGCGCGGGCACGGAGGACCAGGACGGCCGCTTCCGCTGCGGCCTGTTCGCCGACGAATTGTTCGGCATCGACGAAGCAATCGACCGCGTGGTCGACTACTTCAAGGCGGCGGCGGCCGGCTCCGAGGTCGGGCGGCGCCTGTTGCTGCTGCTGGGGCCACCGTCGGGCGGCAAGTCGACGCTGGTCATCCTGCTCAAGCGCGGGCTCGAGGAGTACAGCTACACCGACGATGGCGCGCTATACGCCATTGCAGGCTGTCCGGTGCACGAGTCGCCGCTGCACCTGGTGCCGCACACCATGCGCGCTTCCTGCCGCAACACCTACGGGATCGACATTACCGGCGAACTGTGCCCCCATTGCCGCGCGCGGCTGGAAGACCAGTTCGGCGGCGACTTCCTGCAGATGCCGGTCGAGCGCTTCTTCATCTCCGAGGCTGGCCGCGGCGGCATCGGCACTTATGCGCCGCATGACCCCACCACGGCCGACCTGGCCGACCTGGTCGGCTCGGTCGACCTGTCCAAGGTTGCCCAGTATGGCGACGAAGGCGACCCGCGCGCCTGGTCCTGGTCGGGCGCGGTCTACGCGGCCAGCCGCGGCGTGCTCGAGATGATCGAGATCCTCAAGGTCAAGCGTGAATTCCTCTATCTATTGCTGACGCTGACCCAGGAAAAGAACGTCAAGGTGTCGCGCTTCCCCCTGATTTACCTCGATGAGACCATCCTGGCCCACACCAACCTGGCCGAGTTCCGCAAATTCCTGCAAGAGAGCGAAAACGAAGCACTGCTCGACCGCATGGTCATCATCCAGGTGCCGTACACGCTGAACTACCGCGAGGAAGCCCGCATTTACAGGAAGCTGATCTCGTCGGCCGCGCCGGCATTCCGCGATGTCCATCTCGATCCCCACGTCCTGCATGCGGCGGCGGTGTTCGCCATCCTGAGCCGCATCCAGGAGGGCGAGGAAAAAGAAGTCGAATTGATCAGGAAGGTGCGCATCCACGCCGACGAAGAGGTCGAAGGGGTGAACCGCGCGGACGCGCAGCGGGTCAAAGAGAGGGACAAGGCACCGGACGAAGGCCTGGCGGGTGTCTCGCCCCGCTTCGTCATCAATGCCTTGTCCAATGCCATTATTCAATCGAACCAAAAGAGCCTGACTACCATGGACGTTTTGCTGGCGCTGAAAGACGGTATCGAGAGCGACGCACGCATCGAACCCAAAAAAAAGCGCAGGTGGGTCGACTACCTGGTGCTGACCCGCAAGGATTTTTACAACCGCTGGGTCAAGGAAGATGTCCACAAAGCCTTGTTCGTTTCGTTCGAACAGGAGGCGCAGGACCTGCTCAATAAATACCTCGATGAAGTGGAGGCGATGCTCGACAACCGTCAAGTCAAGGATCCGATCACCAACGAAGAACGGCGCCCGGACGAACGTTTCCTGCGCGCCGTAGAGGAAAAGATCCATATCTCGGAGTCGGGCAAGCAATCGTTCCGCCAGGAGGTGGTTCGCAAGGCGATGGGCGCCTACAAGCGAGGGCAAAAGTTCCAGCTCGGAAGTCATCTACAATTGAACGACGCCTTGCAGCAGTATCTGTTTGAGCAGCGCCGGGATGTACTGCGCCTGGTCAGTTCGGCCAAGCGTCCCGACGATGAGATACGAACCAAAATTTCCGCTGTCGAGAAACGGCTTGTCGATGAATACGGCTATGACAGCCACAGCGCCCGCGAAGCCCTGAACTATGTCACGACCTTGCTGGCGCAAGAGTAGTCTGACGGAAGGAGGTGCGGCGTGACTACGACAATGCAGACAGCGTGGTATGACTTATTCTCACGCGGCGCGCGGGACTGGCTGCGCCACAACGACAAAGTGCGCCAGGCGGTCCAGGGCCACCTGCCAGAACTGATCGCCGGGCCGGACCTGATTACCGGTCCCCAGCAACGCACAGTCCAGGTGCCGGTTCATCTGCTCGAACACGCGCGCTTCCGCCTGGCCGATGGCCGCACCCAGACGGGGGCGGGCCAGGGGGATGGCAAACCGGGCGACGTGCTCCATCCCGGCATGCCTGACATGCTCGGCACCGGTGACGGCGAGAGCGCCGAGGGCGGCAACCAGGACGGCGAGGTCAAGCTACTGCTCGAGTTCTCGATCGACGACGTGATGGACTGGTTGTGGGAGGAACTCAAGCTCCCCGAGATCAAGGCGCGGACCAATAATGCGATTGACGCGCAAGACTATGTCCGCGAAGGCGTCGACAAGCATGGCGCCCGCTCGCGCCTTGACCGCCGCCTGACCGTCAAGGAAGCGATCAAGCGACGTGCCGTGCAGCTCGATCCGGTTCCCTTCACCAATGACGACCTGCGCTTTCGCCAGGTCGTCAGCCGGACACGCCCCACCACCAGCGCCGTCATCTTCTTCGTCATCGACGTCTCGGCCAGCATGACCCAGGCGGAACGCAAGCTGGCCAAGTCCTTCTTCTTCTTTGCGCTGCAAGGTATTCGCCGAAAATACGCCAAAGTCCAGACCCGCTTCATTGCCCACACCACGCGCGCGTGGGAGTTTACCGAAGCGGAGTTTTTCCAGGTGTCTGGCATCGGCGGCACGATTGCATCGAGCGCGTTTCGGCTGGCGCTTGAGCTGGTGCACAAGGAGTTCGATCCCGGCACCAACAACGTCTATATGTTCTATGCCTCGGATGGCGAGAATTTCACCGAGGACCGCTTGGCCGCATCGCAGACGCTGGCCGAACTGGGCGGCCTGCTGAACTACATCGGCTATATCGAGACCCTGCCCGGCGTGCCGCGCTCGCTCGACACGGAAATGCGGCGCCTGTGTGGCGAGTTGGAACGTCAGGGCATGCCGATTGGTAATAGCGTATTGGCCAACCCGGACGATGTCTGGGCCGCCCTGCGCAAGTTCTTCATCCAGGAATCGCGCGCTGGCGAGGTGGCGGCATGAATGACAACGCGACTTCACTGGCCGACTACACCGAGCTGCTTGAAACCCTGGCCACGGACCTTGGGCTGGACTTCTATCCTGTCAATTTCGATGTGGTGCCGATTAACTT
The DNA here is from genome assembly GCA_965233055.1 of uncultured bacterium. GTDB lineage: Bacteria > Pseudomonadota > Gammaproteobacteria > Burkholderiales > Burkholderiaceae_D > Telluria_A. Next base: position 58,893 of record CBDDRJ010000024.1, on the reverse strand, counting down.
CATGGTCGAAATCGCAGTGTATGGCTTGCCGGTACGGATGCGCCACTGGTCGTTCGGTGTCCGCTACATCCACCAACTGGTGCAGCAGCATATGGGTCACTCGCGCATCTTCGAAGTCATGTTCCCGGGCGATCCCTGCCATGCCTTCATGCTCGAGAATAACTCGCTGGCCGAGAACGTTCTGGTCACCGCCCATGTCCTTGGCCATGCCGATTTCGCCAAGAACAACCAGCTGTTCAGTCAGTTCATGGCAATGGCCGGCAGCCATATCCTCGAACAGAGTGCCGCACGTGCCAACCGGCTCGAGCGCGCCTTTGCGGCCCACGGGCAGGAAAGGGTCGAGGCCGTACTCGATGCGGCCCTGGCACTGGAGACCCATATCGACGTCAATCAGCCCTTGCATCGCGCTCCCTACCCTGCCACGGTGGCGCCGCCGCAGCCGCCCAAGGCCGATGCCTTCCGCGACCGCTTCCGGCAGTTGCCGGGCGAACCGAACGCGCCAGCGCCTGACGACGCGCCGCGCCGCTCGGCAATACCGCCGCAACCCGAGTATGACTTGCTCTGGTTCATCGCCCACCATGCGCCGGAACTCCAGGATTGGGAGCGCGACATCTTCCTCGCCGTCCGCGAGGAAGCCTACTATTTCCATCCGGTGTTTGCTTGCCAGATCATGAACGAAGGGTGGGCCTCGTACTGGCACGCGCGCCTGCTGCGCGAAGCCAGCTTCCTGCCGCACCAGCTCTATCTTTCTGCAATCAAGGCCCATTCCGACGTCGTCCGGCCCTTTGCCAGCGGCCGCCAGCTGGCGCTGTCGCTCAACCCCTACCATCTGGGCTTTTGCCTGTGGGAGCACATCATTGAACAGCAGGGTATGGAAACGGCACGGCGCATTTGCCGCGAAGAGGACGACTTCAGCTTTATCCGCAATTACCTCGATCAGGAAATGGTCGAAGCGCTGGACCTGTTCGTCTACGAGACCCGCAAGGACGGCGAGACCAAGGTGGTCAACCGCGACATCCATGCGATTCGGGAAGCGATCCTTGCCCCCAAGTTCAACTACGGAGCGCCCTCCATCTCCGTCGCCGCGATGGGCGCAGACGGCAGCCTGGACCTGCGCCACGACTACCTGCACGACGGCCGTGGCCTCGAACTTGGCCAGGCCGAGCGGGTGATGGAGTATGTTGCCAAGGTGTGGAGACGACCGGTGCATCTGCACACCGTCGATTTCCGCGGTGTCGTCAGGGTATTGCCGGCAATTCGCACGGGTACCTGAAGCGTTGGCCCCGCTCCGGCACCCGGTTGCGGCTTCAACATCCTGATGAACTCACAGACGCCAGACGCGCAGGCCGGTCGCCCGCAGCGAGTGGTCATCGAACTGCGCCTTGACGTCGATGAAGCAGCCCTGTTCGACCACCTTGTCGCGATAGTCGGCCAAGGGACGGTTCATCATCAGCTTGTGCCCGACAGCGACGATCACAGCATCGGCCCTCGGCAATTGTTCCCACGTCGATAAGGTCACGCCATACTCCTCGAAAGCTTCCCCGGCGTCGGCCACCGGGTCGTGCGCGTGCACTTTGACGCCATACGACTCGAGCTCGCGGATCATGTCGAACACCTTAGAGTTGCGCAAATCCGGGCAATTCTCCTTGAACGTCAGGCCCAGCACGTTTACCGCCGCGCCTTTCAGCTTAAACCCGGCACGCACCATTTCCTTGACCGTCTTTTCGGCGACAAACTTCGCCATGCCGTCATTGATGCGACGCCCGGCCAGGATCACGTCGGGATGGTAGCCGACCATCTGCGCCTTGTGCGTCAGGTAGTAGGGATCGACGCCGATACAATGCCCGCCGACCAGGCCCGGGCGGAATGGCAGAAAATTCCACTTGGTGCCAGCCGCTTGCAGCACCTCCAGCGTATCGAGCTCGAGGCGGTCGAAAATGATGGCCAGCTCATTCATCAATGCGATATTCAGGTCGCGCTGGGTGTTTTCGATGACCTTGGCCGCCTCGGCGACCTTGATGCTCGAGGCCCGGTGCACGCCGGCGCTGACGACCCGTTCGTACAGCTGTGCCACTTTGTCCAGCGTCGGCCCGTCGTCGCCCGAGACGATCTTGCGGATCGAATCGAGCGTATGTTCCTTGTCGCCGGGATTGATGCGTTCCGGCGAGAAGCCGACATGGAAGTCGATCTTCCAGCGCAGGCCGGAATGCCGTTCGAGCAAGGGGATGCATACTTCCTCGGTCGCGCCAGGATAGACGGTGGACTCGTAGACGACGGTGGCGCCGCGCTGCATATGCTTGCCGACCGCAATGCTGGCGCACTGCAAGGCGGAAAAATCCGGCGTATGGGCCGTATCGACCGGCGTTGGCACGGCAATCACGATAAAGGCCGCTGCCGCAAGTTCGCTGGCGTCGGTGCTGACACTGAGCCACTTAGCGGCCTGAAACTGGCTTCTGCTCACTTCGCCAGTCGGGTCCTCATGGCGGCGGTAGTGATCGATCTTGCGTTGCGAGAGATCGATCCCGATGGTGCGCTGGAGTTGACCAAACGCGACGGCAAGGGACAGACCGACATAGCCAAGACCCACGACAGCGACAGTGTCCATATGCATCCTCAGAGATCGTCAGGGCGAAGTGCCAACAGTGATTCTACGGACGCCCGCTGTTGATCGATTGAGCTTAAGCAAGCACAGCCTGGCCCATCCCATTGACCCCAGTCAATGAGGCGGCGCGGGGACTGCTTACCCTGTCAAAGCAGGCCCAGCCAAGGAGATCTCATGTCGACACCCTACTTTCGTCCCCCATTAGCGGCAACGTTTGCCTTGCTCATTCTTGCGTCGGCCTGCCAGGGACAGCGCGACACGCCGGCCCTGCTGGCCGATGCCGCTTCGTATCAACAAAAGGGCGAGCTGAAGGCGGCCGTCATCGAACTCAAGAACGTGATCCAGCAGCAAGCGGACAACGCGCAGGCCCGCGCGATGCTGGGAGAGGTGTACGTCGAGCAAGGCGATCCCGTCTCTGCGGAAAAGGAACTGCGCCGCGCCCGGATGCTGGGCGCACCGGACGAACAGGTGCTGCCCCTGCTGGGCAAGGCATTGCTGATGCAAGGCCGGTTCCAGCAGGTGCTGGACCAGATCAAGCCTGAAGCAACACCTGCCATTGCAGCGAACCTCAACGTCGTGCGTGCCAATGCCCTGCTGGGCACGGGGCAGACTGCTGCCGGCCGCATATTGCTGGAACAGGTGGTCCAGGGCGAGCCGGGCCATGCCGACGCCCTGTTATCGCTGGCGCGGCTGGCCATGGCCGGGCAACAGACGGACGAAGTCATGGAAAAGCTCAGGCAGGTACTGGCGAAGGCGCCGAATCACACCGACGCCCTGCGCCTGCAGGGCGATATGCTGCGCATGCAAGGCAAGAACGACGAAGCGGCGGCGGTTTATCAGCGCATCCTGGCGCACCGTCCCAACAACAGCAATGCCCATATCGACCTGGCCAATCTCTTGATCGATACCGGCAAGCTGGCCGAGGCACGCAGCCATATCGATGCCGCGCGCAAGAGCATGCCGGCCTCGCTGACCGTGCTGTACTCGCTGGCCTTGCTTGACTTCCGGGAAGGTAAGAACCAGGCCGCCCTCGACTCCCTGTTGCAGATCCTGCGCGCCGCCCCCGACCATATGCCCAGCGTCCTGCTCACCGGTGCCGTACGCATGGCGATGGGATCACCTAAGCAGGCTGAGCAGCATCTGCGAGTTTTCCTGCAGGCTTATCCGCTGCACCCCTATGCCACCAAACTGATGGCCTCGCTCCAACTGGGAAATGGCAATCCGTCGACGGCCTTGCAACTGCTGGCCCCACTATTGGCCGCGGACGGGCAGGACCCTGAAGTGTACGCCGTGGCCGGCGAAGCCAATCTGCGCCTGCGGCGCTTTAGCGAGGCCACGGAGTTGTTCGAGAAGGCCAGCGCGCTGCGTCCTTCGACGCCGATGCTGCGCACGGCTCTCGCCTTGAGCAAACTTGGCAGTGGCGACACGCAACGCGCCATTGCCGAACTTGAAGCTGCCAGCAAGCTGGAACTGGCCGGTGGCCCGGCCGCCGGCGCATCCCGCACTGCCGTGTTGCTGGTCATGAGCTATCTGCGCGCCGGAGCAGTCGACAAGGCGCTTGAGCAGGTCAATGCGATGGAAAAGCAGGGCAACAATCCCCTGGTGCAGAATCTGAAAGGCGGCGTCCACCTGGCGCGCCACGACCTGGCCCAGGCGCGTGCCAGTTTCATTGCGGCAGGCAAGCTTGATCCGGCCTACCTCCCTGCCCTCGACAACCTGGCCCAACTCGATGCGCTGGAGGGCCATCCTGAGCACGCTTTGAAGCGCTATGAGGCCGCTCAACTGGGCGCGCCAAAGAATGGCGCGCTGATGGAAGCCCTGGCCCGTCTGCACACGCGCCTGGGCAACAAAGTAGAGGCGCAGAGGTGGCTTGAACGGGCCCATGCCGAACAAGCCGACAATGTGCCAGCGGCCCTGCGCCTGGCTGACTTCTACTTGCGTTCCGGCGCGACCGACAAGGCCATGCTATTGGCCCGGAAGATCCAGGCCAGCCACCCGGGCCATCCTGAAGCGCTGGCCATGCTGGCTCGCGTTCAATATTCGGCAAACCACTATGCGGCCGCGCTGGAGAGCTATGCCAAACTCGCCGTCCTGTTGCCGGATTCGCCGATGGTGCATACGCATATCGCCATGGTGCATATCGCGGACAAGAAGGAAGAAAACGCACTGGCCTCGCTCAAGCGTGCATTGGCCATGCAAGCCGATCTGCTCGATGCGCAATTGACCCAGGTCAGGATCCTGCTGGGCCAGAAGCGTTTTGCCGAAGCGCAGACCGTCATTGCAACCGTCAGGAAGCAGAAACCTGGCTCCCCCGTTCCCCTTCAACTGGAAGGCGATCTGCTGATGGCGCAGGACCGCTCCCTGGCCGCCGCGTCGGTATACGACAAGGCATATGCCATCGACAAGGCCGGCCATTCAATGGTGCTGGTGGCAAGCGCCCTGAGCAAGGCTGGCAAGATGGCTGACGCGGACGCGCGCCTGCTGGCATTCCTGAAGGAACACCCGCGCGACCTGTCGACGCGGCTCTACCTGGCCAGCAGCAAGCTGGTGCGCAACGATTACAAGTCGGCAGCAGAACAATTCGAGCTCGCGCTCAGGGTCGACCCAACACACGTGGTGGCATTGAACGACCTGGCCTGGACCTACCTGCAAATGAAGGATGCGCGCGCGCGCGCGCTGGCAGAGCGTGCTTATGGAATCGCCGACGCCAATCCCGCCGTGCTCGATACGCTCGGCTGGATCTACGTCAGCAACGGCGACGCCAAACGCGGCCTGCCCCTGTTGAAAAAGGCAGCCACGCTGGCGCCGCAGGCCGGCGACATTCGCTTCCATCTCGGTGTCGGGCTGGCGCACAGCGGCGACAAGGCCAATGCACGCAAGGAACTTGAACAGCTGCTGGCGGACAACAGGGATTACGCCCGCCGAGACGAAGTCAAAGCCATGCTCGCCGCACTGTAGACCATGGGCAAGGCCGGCTCCCTGCTGTTTGCCGCCCTGCTGGCAGGCAGCCTTGCCATTTACCCGATGACTGGCACCTGGCTCATGCCCGTCCTCGTCGCCTATGCTGGCCTGCTGCTGTGGCGACCGAAGGCGTGGCTGTTCGCGCTGCCGGTGCTGGTTCCCGCGATGGACCTGGCCCCAATCACCGGCTGGTTCTTCCTGGAGGAACTGGACCTGTTCCTGATGCTGACGGCTGCCCTGTGCTATTGGCGCGGGCCGCCGGCGGCGCGCGCCCCCACCCCGGACACGGATGCGCGTCGTGCAGTATTGCCCCGCCAGCTGCAATTTGCCGTGGCGCTCATGACGCTGGCCTGCGCCATCAGTCTGGCGCGTGGCGTGTTGCCGCTGGCGCCGCTCGACGCCAATGCCTTTACGAGCTACCTCAGTTCCTACAATGCATTGCGGATCGCAAAAAGCTGGTGCTGGGCCGTCGTCCTGCTGCCCCTGCTCAGGCGCGATACAGGTCCGTCGCTGGCCGCCATTCCCAGCCATATTGTGCCCGGCATAGTGTGCGGCCTGGCGATGGTCGCCGCCGCCGACCTGGCCGAGCGCCATTTCTTCCCTGGCTTGCTCAATATGTCGAGCGACTATCGTACGAGTGCGCCATTTTCCGGCATGCACACTGGCGGCGCCGCCCTGGATGGCTACCTGGCATTGACCCTGCCGATACTGGTCTACTGCTTGTCGCGGCGCCTATCCTGGTTGCAGGCGCTGGCGGCATTGACCCTGCTGGCACTGGCCCTGTACGCGGCCTTGACGACCTTCTCGCGCGGGCTCTACCTGGGGTTGGCCGTATCGGCCGCCATTTTCCTGCTGGCTATTTTGCAAACGCTGCAGCCCCGGTCCTGGCGCCGCCAGCGCGTGCGGCTCGAGCGCGGCCACGTCATCGGCGCGCTGTCCATTTTGCTGACAATCGCCCTGATCCTTCCTGTCGCTGGGGGCAGCTACACCAGTGAACGCCTGGGGCGCACGGCAAGCGACCTGTCTGTCCGCCTGCAGCACTGGCGCGCCACGCTGGCCATGATGGACAACGACGGCATGAACAGCTGGTTCGGCGTCGGCCAGGGACGGTTTCCGCACGAGTATTTTTGGCACAATGTCGCGCGCGAACAACCCGCTTCCTTTTCCTATGTCAACGAAGGCGACAATCTGGCGTTGCGACTGGCGCCGCCCCACTATGAGCGCGGCTACGGCGAGCTGCTTCGCATCCTGCAAAGAATTGCGCTGAAACCGGCCAGCAGTTATGTGTTCTCGGTCGACGTCAGACATGCCACGAAGGCGTCCTTCCTCGCTGTGCACATCTGTGAACGGCAAATGCTGTACCCGCAAAATTGCATCAAATTGCCGATCCGGCTCGCGCCGTCGAGCGATTGCGCCTGGCAGCGCTATATCGTTCCATTCCAGTCCGGCCGCCTCGACGGCGCCTCGCTGCTGGCCATTGTCCCCGTCCAGCTCGAGATCGCGCTGCTGGGGGGCCGGGCCAGGGTCGATATCGACCAGGTCAGTATCGTGCACAGCGGCGACCGCTCGGAACTGGTGCGCAATGGCGACTTCAGCAATGGGAGCGCCAACTGGTTCTTCAGCAGCGACCACCATCATTTGCCTTGGCACGTCAAGAATCTGCTGCTGGCACAATACTTCGACCAGGGCGCGTTCGGCGCCGGCGCCCTGATCCTGCTGATCGCCCTGGTCGGCGGCCGCCTTGCAGTACGGGCGCGCCAGGGCGACAGGCTGGCGCTGGCGCACGCCAGTGCTTTGGCCGGCTTCCTGGTTGTCGGCCAGTTTGACAGCTTGCTCGATGTGCCGCGCATTGCCCTGCTGTTCTTTTTCTATTTGCTGGCGGCGTCGCTCGAGCCCGCCCCTGGCTGCAGCCGGCCGGGTTCATAGCGCCCCGGCGCCAGGATGCCATCCGGGTCCAGCGCGGCCTTGATGCGGGCCGTCGTTGCCCAGAATGTGTCTTGCTCGGGGTCAAGCGCGCCCATCGACGCCAAGCCTACCCGATAGGGAATGTATCCGGCGGCCATCACGGCACCAAACACATCCGCATAGCAAGCGCGCGCGCGGGCCACCTCCTCCGGTGCTTCCTGGTCAAAGGCAATCGTGATGACGCCGCCGAGCGATCGCTCGTTGATCATGCTGAAAGTGAGGAACAGGTCGAAGCCATGCTGGACAAAAAAGGGCTCGACCAGCGCATGCAGTTCCAGCAGGTCGGCTCCGCGCAGCGGCAACACGGGCGACACCCACAGCAGGCCGCAGCGATCCCGCGCCGGGTCGGCCTTGTGCGGAAAATCCGGCGGCAATCCGCCGCGCCGGCGCCAATACGCACCGCCGAGGAAGCGCCCGTCGGGTATGCCACGGTTCATATTGAACAGTGCCCGTCCAAGTTCCAGCCGGGCAGCGAGCTGTCGGCCGCGTTCGCTGTCGCCCAGCCGGCGCACCAGCCATGCTGCAAAGGCCAGTTTCCGTTCAGTCAGGAATACGGTCTGGCAAGCCAGGCCGCGCAAGGCCCGCCGCAGCAATGCGGTGGCTGCGGCAACCTGGGCGCCGCTGCCGTACAGTGCGCCCGAAGCGGTCCATGCGCCTATGCCCGCCTGCTGCCCCAGGCTGCGCCGCAAGGGCACTGGCAGCCGGCTGTGCTGGCCGGCCTGGTCGCGCGGGAATACCTGGCGCCCGGACAGCAGGCGCAGGTCATTGCCAATATGAACAACACCGCGCAGCGTGCCATTCAGGCGCAAGGGCCGCAGCGCATCGACGACAGGCGCGATGTCGGCATGCTGCTTGACTGTGCAGATGAAGTGCTTGATGCATTCGACCTCGGGCATCAGCCAGATCCCGATGCGGGTCACGATGCCGAAATTCGATTGCGTGAAGAGACCGTCGAGTAAGGGACCTAGGCCGTAAGGAAACACATAGGTCGCCCGTGCTGAAGGGTAATGGCCAAATCCGGTCTGCAATAGTTCGCCACTGGCCAGCACCACCTGCATGCCGCACACATATTGCAAGCGGTTGCCGTAGGGCGAATGGCCGAAGCCCCGCTCCAGGATATTGCCGACCAGGCTGGTGTCCGGCCCGGCGCCGGTGCAATCGGCCCACAGCCGATACTGCTTGTCGTGCAGATAGGCCGACAGCTGCTGCTGGGTGACGCCCGGTTCGATGACGGCGTAAGCAAGGGTCGCGTCGACCGCCAGGATACGGTTCATTCGGCTCAGTTCGACAATGACCTGGCCATCCGTCACGGCACAGGCGTCGCCATAGCCCCAGTTTTTTCCGGTGCTGATCGGATACAGCGGCAGCTTGAAGCGCGCAGCGATGTTGACCACGGCAATGACATCCTGGGTCGACCCGGGAAGCACCACGGCCAGTGCGCGCGTACTGTGCGCGGAAGTGCTCAGCGCATACCGGTCCAGCGTCGCAGGATCGTCCTGAACATGGTCGTGACCGATCGCAGCGCGGATCGCGTCGATCGCTGCACTGGCCTGAGGTGGTGAGATTGCCATGGTTCCCTCAGCTGCGCCCGTCGATCAAGCGCTGTGTGATACCGGGCTCATCCTTACTGGAGAAAAAATACGGGTAGAACGAGCGCTCAGCACCATGCTTTTCCATCAGACCGCCGAACCTGGCAATTTGTTCCCCCATATAGTCAAGCGGCAGCCTCAGCAATATGGCCGGCGCCCCAACCCGCGGGCACGCCCGTTCGGCTCCAAAATCCTGAAAACCCAGCATACGCTTATAGAACATCACATGCCGTGGATTTACCTCAATCACATAGTCGCTAAAGCCATGGATATTATGGGAATAGATATAGGAAATATGAATGAGCGAAGCAAATACCCGCTTGGTCACATTCTTCTCGATCGCCAGCCTGGACGGCTCGCACAGGCGGCGGCCCTGGGCGCGCAGGGCGTCGAGCTTGTCGCCGAAGATCTCGTCGGCCGGCAAGCCTTGGCGGTCCAAACAAAGGCTCATCGTGCCGACGGTTTGGCCGCCCGTTTCCGCGTACAGCGTGATGCGGTCGGCCAGCTGTTCCTTGCTGGTGTTGATGGCATAGCCGCGCCAGCCATACATTTTCTTGATCAACAGGCTGGCAGCTTCGCGCCTGCCCGCCGAATTGGCCATTCGAATATGAAAAATCTGCAGATCTGTGTGGCGCTCTTGGATGTCCCGATGATTTTCTTCGCCAATGCACAGATCTCGCAGGCCCTCGCATGCTTCGAACGAAACAATGGCTTGTTCGTCTTTCAACATGAGTGTCCCCTCCAGGTGAACGACATGCCGTTGCTATTACCCCAACGAAAAGGTTCGAGGTAAGACAGGTTCATCCGTCAAATAGTTCCACTCAAGCCAAAAAAAAATTTCCAGATTTCAAAGAAATCGGTGTCGGAGGTTTTCACACTCGCTCGCCCCAGCATCGATATGGCGCCATGCGGCGACACTAAGTGATTGATTTGACGGCAAAGTCTGAAGTGGCACGGATTCTGCATTACTGGTGTGACGAGTCAATCCGATCGTTGATCCATTCACCTTCCAGGAGACCGCAATGAACATCGTAAGAAAGACATTGATGCTGACGCTGGCCGCCGCCAGTATCGGCATCGGCGCCATGGGCAGCGCACAGGGGGCGGCGTTTGCATCGTCCATCCTCGACATCACCAATTTCCGTCTGCTCCATTCGAGCGGCGTCGCCTTCAGCTCGACCGACTTTTCGACGCTGACCGGCACCAATGACGCGCACGCCACCGCTTCGCTCAATGGCGTCTTTGCCAATGGCGCGCAGTCGTTTGGCATCTTGAGCGGCACCAATCCCGACGTGCCGCACCAGTGCGTCGGCGTGCCCTGCCCTGCTTTGGGCGAAAACAACTACACGCCATTTGCCAGCCCGCCACCGGTGCCGGGCAACTTCGGCTACGCCGACCAGGCCCTGACCGGCAGCTCGATCACGATCGGCGCAGCCCCGGCCGGAGCCCATGCAACGACACGTGCCGATGCTTCGCTCAATCTCAATGGTGTCGCCTCCGGCAACTCCGACGTCGGCACCTCGACCACCTTCGCGTTCTCGCTCGGCGTGGGTGATACGATGACCATCGCCTTCGATGCCACGCCCTATACCCAGGCCTTCGTGTCGGCCGGCGCCGGCCCGACCACCAATGCCAACGCTCGCCTGTCGTGGAGCATCAACATCGTCGACCTGAGCACCGGTTCGACCGTGTTCGCCTTCGCGCCGGCGGCCTTGAACGCCTTGAGCAATGTCAGCCGTACCGATGGGGCTCCAGGCATCACCACCTATAACGCGGCCCTGTTCAGTTTTGCCTTCAGTGCGGACACGCCATTCCTGACGGCCGGCACGCCCTACCAGATCAGCATCCAGCACAACACGCTGGCCAATGCCTTGATCGATGTCGCTCAAGTGCCGGAGCCGGCTACGCTTGCCATCTTTGGCCTGGGCTTGCTTGGCATATCGGCGTTCGGACGCCGCCGCAAGCAGTAAGCCGCGATGCCGGCTGGCCCGCAGCTGGCCGGTATCGCTAGAAAAAGCTTTCCGGTATCACCAGCACATCACCCGGGCGCATTGGCAGGTTGGCCGTGATATCGCCATTGCGCACCAGGTCTTGCAGCCTGACTGTCAGTTGCTGCTCCCTCCCGTCCACGGTTCGGATGATGCGCGCCCGGTTACCGGCCGCAAAGTCGGTCACGCCGCCGACCGCAATCATCACGTCCATCAGCGACATGCCGTGGCGGTAAGCCAGCGCCTGCGGCCTCGCCGCCTGGCCGATGATGCGGATCTGCTGGCTGTACGGGCCGACAAAACCGTTGACGATGACGGTGACGACAGGCTGGAGGATGTACTTTTCCAGCGCCTTCTCTATGTCGCGCGCCAGCTGGGTCGACGTCTTTCCGCTCGCCTGCAGGTCTTCGACCAGCGGCGTCGTGATCTTGCCATCAGGCCGCACCGGCACCGACATCGACACCTCCGGATTGCGCCACACATTGATGTTGATGTTGTCGCCGGGGCCGATCAGGTATTCGGCCGGCGCGGCAGGCTCCGCCCGGGCCTGCAGCGGCTGGCGCGAGGCGCAGGCCGACAGCGCCGCACACAGCAGCAGTACGGCGGGAGCGCGCGAGATCGTGTTGTTCATGACTTTCCTTTCGGCTGGTTCAGGGGCACAACCATCATTGAGAAAAAGGCTGAGTTCGCTGTTGACGTAACTCAACGATGCAACAGCTTCCGACAATGCGCGCTGTATCGCGCCCTATAATCGAGCCACATTTGGTCTGGTCTGGACGGCAACCCGGGGAAGCGATGGACGAGTTGATCAAGCAATTGCTGTCGGGCGTCAGGGGAATCTGGAAGTACCGCTGGCAGGCGATGGCGGTCAGCGCGGTGGTGGCGCTGGCCGGCTTCATCAAGGTCTATACGCTGCCCGACGACTACCAGACGACGGCACGCATCTTTGTCGACACCCAGAGCATTCTCAAGCCCCTGCTGGCCGGGATGACCAGCGTTCCGAATATTGAACAGCAAGTGTCGATCATGAGCCGCACCCTGCTCAGCCGGCCCAATGTCGAGCGTGTCATGCGCATGGTCGACCTGGACATCCATGCCATCAGTGCGCGCGAGCGCGAGGCCCAGATTGACGAGCTGATGTCGAAAATCCGCATCAGCGGCACCAATAGCTACGACATCTATACGATCACCTACCACAACAAGAACCCGAAGCTGGTGCGCGATGTCGTGCAATCGCTGCTGACCATTTTTGTCGAGGGCAGCTTCAGTGGCAAGAAGAACGATTCGCAAAAGGCGGTTCAATTCATCGACCAACAGATCAAGAGCTATGAGGAACGCCTGGTCGCGGCCGAAAACCTGCTCAAGGACTTCAAGCTGAAGAACAGCAGCCTGCTGCCGCGCCAGGGGATCGACTACAGCGGCCAGTTGGCGATCGCGGCCGATGTGCTCAATGCCGCCAGGCTCGAACTGGAAGAGGCGGAGCAGGTCAGCAAGGCCATCAAGGCCCAGATCAATGGCGACGCGCCGATTATCGACGTCGATGCCAACCTGCCCGGCGTCCAGAACCCCGAGATCGACGGCCGCATCAGCGCCCTCAACAGGAACCTCGACATGCTGCGCATGCAATACACGGACCTGCATCCGGACATCGTGGCCGCCAAGCGCCTGATCGCCCAGCTCGAGCAGCGCAAGGCCGACGAAGCGAAACTCAAGCCCCACAAGCTCGATGCCGGCCATAACTACAGTCCGATGCTGCAGCAACTGAAGGTGGCGCAGACGGAGGCGGACGCCAAGCTGGCCGCGATCCGCGTCCGCGTGCAAGAGTATGCCAGCCGCAGCGCCCGACTGCAGGCGCAGACCCAGGCCGTTCCCGAGGTGGAATCGCAGCTGGCGCAACTGAACCGCGACTATCAGGTCAACAAGGACAACTACGAAAAACTGGTCAGCAAGCGCGAGGCCGCCAAGCTGTCCGGCGAGCTCAGTTCCACCACGGAGATGATGACGTTCAAGATCATCGACCCGCCGACGATGCCGCTGTCGCCGGTCGGGCCGAAGCGGGCCATTCTGTATAGCGCCGTGCTGCTGGCAGCCTTGCTGGCCGGCCCGGCGGCGGCCCTCCTGATCAGCCAGGTCCGCCCTACCTTCGATAGTCCGACCGGCCTGCGCCAGGTGACCGGCTTGACCGTGCTCGGAACGGTCGCCAGAAACTGGACGATCGCGGAAAACGCCAGGCACCGGCGCGGCTTGCTGCTATTGGCCGCCGCCTTCACCCTGTTGATCGTGCTGTATGGCGGCATGATGTCGACCGTTCTGTTCAAATAGCGAGCCCACCATGACGGAATCCATGAACACGCGGCACCTTGCCGACATCGACCTGGCGCGCCTCCACACGATGGGCATGGTGACGCATGAGGCGGGCCGCACCAGCGTGGCCGAGGACTTTCGTATCATTAAACGTCCATTGCTGCGCGCGGCGTTCGGCAAGGATTGCCTCAGCACCCACAACCGCAATCTGATCGCCGTCACCAGCTCGCTGGCAGGAGAAGGAAAGACCTTCTGCTCGATCAATCTGGCGATGAGCATCGCGATGGAAAAGGATCACACGGTGCTGCTGGTCGACGCCGATGTGGCGGGCCCGTCCGTTCTGAAGGTGCTGGGCCTGCAATCAGCGCCAGGTCTGATGGACATTCTGCTGGGCGAGGAAGTGAACCTGGCCGACACCATCCTCAAGACCAATGTGGACGGCTTGAGCATCCTCCCCGCCGGACGCAGCCACCGCCATGCGACCGAGTTCCTGGCCAGCCAGGCGATGAGCGCGCTGCTGGCCGAGATTGCAAACCGCTACCCCGATCGCCTCGTCATATTCGATACGCCGCCATTGCTGATGACGACCGAAGCGAGCGTGCTGGCGGCCCAGATGGGCCAGGTGGTGATGGTGGTCGAGGCCGAGAAGACGCCGCAGCATGTGCTGAAGGAGGCGCTGCGCCGCATCGAGCACTGTGCACAGATCAAGCTGATCTGCAACAAGACCCGCTGCTTCCCCGGCACCGACGATTTCTATGGGTATTACGACTAGGCGGCAGGCCGCACCGCCGCTGGCGCTGCTCGCCCTCGTGCTGGCCGTCCCTGGCCGCGCCATTCCGGCGGACTGGAGCGTCCTGCCCAGCGTCCGCGGGCGTGTCAGCTATTCCGACAACATCAATCTGGCGCCAGCGGCAACTGCGCAAGCCGACCTGGCCAGCGAACTGGCGCCGGGCATCACCGTGTCGACCCGGCAGCCGCGGCTGCAACTGAGCGCCGCCTATCTGCTGCAATTGTTCGCATACCGGCACAGGCCGGCAAGCCATGCGCACACTCTGCAGGCGAGCCTGCATGCGCTGCCCGTGCCGGACTGGTTGCAGCTCGAAGCCCGCAGCAGCATCAGCCGCCGCCAGCTGTCGCCGTTTGGCGCGCAGGCGGACGACCCGGTCCAGCGTGATGCCAATAGCACCGAAGTGCGCAGCCATGCACTGACGCCGTCGCTGCGCCACCGTTTCCCGGGGCTGGCAGCGATTGACGTGCGCGCGACTCTGGAACGGGTCAGCACGGGAGACGGCAGTTTGCAGTCGCGCTCCCATGAAAACAGTTTTTCCGTCTTCAGCGACAATGGCGGTCCGCTGGGCTGGGCGGCCCAGTTGCGGCGGCGCCACCTGGTCGACAGCAAGCTCGAGCCTGTCGACATGGACAGGGAATCAGTCAGCCTGCGCCTGAAAATTTCAGGCCGCCTGAGTGCACACGCGACAGGCGGCTCGGAAAAGAACAGCTTTCGCAGCGATCCGCAGGCGAGCCGGTTCTGGGATGCCGGTATGGTGTGGACGCCGTCGCCCCGCACGCTGGCCGCGGCCAGCACCGGCCGCCGGTTCTTCGGCAAGACCTATGGACTGGAAGCGAGCCACCGCGCCCAGCGCAGCCTGTGGCGGCTTGCATACACGGAAGACATCACGACCACCCATTTCCAGCAATTCTCGATGGACGCCAGCCAGTCAAGCATGGCGCTGAACCAGTGGTGGAAGACAGGCATCCCGGATCCGCTGGTCCGGCAAGCGGAAATCGACCGCGTACTCGGCGGTGGCGGCTTGCACTTCGTCAGCCATGGCTACTTCCTGCAAAAACTGCTGACCGCCTCGTTCGGCCTGAACGGCGTGCGCAATTCGGTACTGTTCAGCTATTCCGGCAGTCGGCGCGATGCGCTCACGGTCAATGCGGTGCTCGCTGCCCGGCTGCCGCCCGGCGACCCGGTGCTGACCGACCGCACCCGCCAGCAGGCGTTCGACGCCAACTGGCGCTGGCAGGCGTCGCCGCGCACCAGCCTGACGCTGTCGGCCATCCGCTCCCGCGTCAGCACGCCGGAAATTGGCCGCCGCGCCGACAACACCATATTGCGCGGCGGTCTGATGCACCAGTTCCAGCGCAAGCTCGACGGGGCCATCGACTTGCGCCACGCCAGGCATGACGGCGCAGTCGGCGGCTCCTACCGCGAAAACGCCATCAGCGCTTCCCTAAACTACCGCTTCTAGGTTCGCCATGACAGCTCTTGCCAGCCACATCCTGTGCGTCGTCGCCGCCCGGCCCAATCTGATGAAAATGGCGCCAATTCTGCGCGCACTGGCCCGCTACGGGGCCATCCGCACCAGCTTGATCCATACTGGCCAGCACTACGACGCCGCCATGGACGCCGAGCATGTCGCTGCGCTCGACTTGCCGCAGCCGGCCGTCAACCTCGAAGTCGGTTCGGCCAGCCACGCGCGCCAGACCGCCGAGGTCATGCTGCGCTTCGAACCGGTGCTCAAGGCGGCGCGCCCGGCTGCCGTGCTGGTGGTCGGCGACGTCAACTCGACGCTCGCGTGCGCCCTGGTCGCGGCCAAGGAAAACATTCCGGTGCTGCATGTCGAAGCAGGATTGCGCAGCGGCGACCGCACGATGCCGGAGGAAATCAACCGGATCCTGACCGACCAGCTGTCGACGCTGCTGTTTACGTCTGAATCGTCCGCTGCAGGCAATCTGGCACTGGAAGGCATCGCCAAAGAGCGCGTCCACTTCACCGGTAACGTGATGATCGATACGCTGCGCCATGAAATGCCGCGCGCCGTGCCCAGTGCGGTGACGGTGGCGTTCGCCCGGGCCGACGGCTTTGGCCAGGGTTCGGCCGGCTTCGGGCTGGTCACGTTGCACCGCCCGTCGAATGTGGACGATGACGCCGTGCTGGCTTGCCTGATCAACACGCTTGAACGCCTCAGCGCAGACTTGCCCCTAATCTTCGCGGTGCACCCGCGCACCCGTGCCCGGCTCGATAAGCTCGGCCTGATGCCACGCCACGCTGCGCAGATCTTGCTGCTGCCGCCGCAGGGCTACCACGCGATGCTGGGCCTGATGCGCGACGCCCGGCTGGTGCTGACCGATTCAGGCGGTATTCAGGAAGAAACGACGGCGCTGGGGGTGCCCTGCCTCACCCTGCGCGACAATACCGAGCGGCCGGTCACCATCAGCGAGGGCAGCAATACGCTGGCGGGCAGGTCCGCGCCCAATATCCTTGGCCTGGCCCGCCGCGCGCTGGCCGGCCACGGCAAGGCCGGCGCCATGCCGCAGCACTGGGACGGCCATGCCGCCGAACGGATCGCTGCCGTCATCGCCAGATGGGCGTCGGAGGCGCCATGATCGTCAACGCCCTCAGCATCGACGTCGAGGATTACTTCCAGGTGTCGGCCTTCGCCGCCCATATCGCCCGCAGTGACTGGCCACGCCTGCCGTGCCGGGTCGAACACAATGTCGAGCGCATTCTGCAAGCGCTGTCGGCAAGCGGCACCCATGCGACCTTCTTCACGCTTGGCTGGCTGGCGCGGCGCTATCCGGTCATGGTCAGATCCATCGTCGCCGGCGGCCACGAGCTGGCCAGCCACGGCTACGCGCACCGGCGCGTCTCGGAGCAGACGCCGGGCCAGTTCCGGCGCGACATCGTCAGCAGCAAACACTTGCTGGAGGACCTGGGCGCCTGCGCGGTGCACGGCTACCGTGCACCGAGTTTTTCGATCAACCAGCAAGGCTTGTGGGCGCTCGATATACTGCATGCGGCAGGGTATCGCTACAGTTCCAGCATCTACCCGATCCGCCACGACCACTATGGCGCGCCGGACAGCCCGCGTTTTGCCCACCGCCCCACCGGCGAACACGGCATCCTCGAACTGCCCATCAGCACCGTCCGTTTGGGCCGCCACAATCTGCCTGCCGGTGGCGGCGGCTACTTTCGCTTGTTTCCCTACGCGATGTCACGCTGGCTATTGCGGCGCCTCAACGGTACTGACCAGCAAGCTGGCATATTCTATTTTCATCCTTGGGAACTCGATCCTGAGCAACCGCGCCAGCGAGGCATCAGCATGACGACGCGCTTTCGGCACTACCTGAACCTGCACCGGATGGAACCGCGGCTGATCGCCCTGCTCCATGACTTCCGCTGGAACCGCATTGACCGCCTGTTCCCGATTGCACCATGAGCACACTGACGACGGGCCTATTGCAAGCGTCCGGCCACGCCGCCTGGGACGACTTCGTCCTCGCTTGCCCCGATGCGAGCTTCTTTCACCGCGCCGGCTGGCAATCGGTGATCGAGCGGGCCTTCGGCCACCAGACCTGGTTCCTGTACGCGGCCCGCGGCAAGGACATCGTCGCCGTGCTGCCGCTGGCCGAAGTGCGCAGCTGGCTGTTCGGCCACACCCTGTGCGCGCTGCCATTTTGCGTCTACGGCGGCATTGCCGGGTCTGACGGCGAGGCTTGCCGGCTCCTCGATGAACAAGCCCAGCAATTAGCCCGGCGCCTGCGGGTCGGCCACCTCGAGTACCGCCACCTGGTGCGGCGCCATCCGGACTGGGCGGGCTCTGAACTGTATGCCACGTTTCGCAAGCCGCTGCATCCACAGCTCGACCAGAACATGGCGGCCATCCCGCGCAAGCAGCGCGCCATGGTGCGCAAGGGCATCGCAGCCGGACTGGTCAGCGAGATCGATGACGGCGTCGAACGCTTCTTCCGCGCCTATGCATCGAGCGTGCACCGGCTCGGTACGCCGGTGTTTTCCCGCAAGTACTTCCGCTTGCTCAAGGAAGTATTCGGCGCCGACTGCGAGGTATTGACAGTGCAGCATGAAGGCCAGACCGTGTGCGCCGTGCTGAGCTTCTATTTCCGCAATGAGGTGCTGCCGTACTACGGCGGCGGTGGCGTGGCGGCCCGCACGCTGGCTGGCAACGACTTCATGTATTGGGAAGTCATGCGGCGCGCCTGCCAGCGCGGCATCGGGCTGTTCGACTTCGGACGCAGCAAGCGTGGCACCGGTTCATTCGACTTCAAGAAGAACTGGGGCTTCGAAGCGACGCCGCTTGGCTACGAGTACCAGCTGCATGCCGCCCGCAGCCTGCCGCAGCGCCATCCGCTCAATCCCAGCTTCAGCCTGTCGATCCGGGCCTGGCGCTCCCTGCCCCTGCCGGTCGCCAATGTGCTGGGGCCCTTTATTGTCCGCAACCTGGGGTGAGTCATGGAAGACCTGCTGTTTCTGGCCCATCGCATTCCCTATCCGCCGAACAAGGGCGACAAACTCAGGTCATTCCACATGCTCAAGTACTTGAGCGAGCGCTACCGGGTTCACCTGGCTTGCTTCGTCGATGACAAGGCCGACCTGGTGCACACCAAGAAGGTCGGCGCCCTGTGCTACGAGACTTGCTTTGTCGAGCAGTCGAAGCTGGCGGCGACTGTCCGCAGCGCCCGTGGTTTTCTGAGCGGCGAGGCGCTGAGCCTTCCCTACTATCGCGACCGCACGATGCACCAATGGGTGGCGGCCCTGCTCAGGCGCCGAAAGGTGAAGGCCGCCATCGCCTTTTCCTCGCCGATGGCCCAGTACCTGATTGCAGGCCAGGGAATGCGGCGCGTGGTCGACTTCGTCGATGTCGACTCCGAGAAATGGATGCAGTATGCGCAGGGGCGCAGCTGGCCGATGTCGGCCATCTACCGGCGCGAGGCGCGCCACCTGCTGGCCTACGAACGCCGTGTCGCACAGGAATGCGAGCGCGGCACCTTCGTCTCGGCTGCCGAAGCGGCTCTGTTTCGCCGCCTGGCGCCGGAAGTCGGCCACAAGGTCGAGCACTTCTGCAATGGCGTCGACGCCGACTACTTCTCGCCCCATATCCTGCACCGTTCGCCATTCGAGGCGGATCAAACCCATATCGTCTTCACCGGGGCAATGGATTACTGGCCCAATATCGAGGCAGTCGACTGGTTCGCGCACACGGTGTTCCCGCTGCTGAAGTTGTCCCATCCTATGCTCCGGTTCACCATCGTTGGCGCCCGGCCCACCGCGGCAGTGACCGCCCTGGCCCGTCTGCCCGGCGTCGACGTGACCGGCAGCGTGCCCGACACCCGCCCCTACCTCGCCCACGCCGCCGTCGCGGTCGCCCCTTTGCGCATCGCGCGCGGCGTGCAGAACAAGGTGCTCGAAGCCATGTCGATGCAAAAGCCGATCGTGGTTTCGCCACAGGCGCTGGAAGGCATTGCGGCCGTCGATGGCATGGAATTGCTGGTGGCCGATGGCGCCAGCCAGTTCATCAAGCAGGTCGGCAAGGTGCTGGCCTCGCCGGACAACCGCGGGCTGGCGGTGGCAGCGCGTGCGCGCATCCTGGCCCAATACAGCTGGGACAGCAATCTGGCACGGCTATTGTCCATCCTCGGCGATCCGGAAGCATCGGAGCGCCAGGCACTGGAGAGCGCCGAATGAGCGGGCCTGCCTTCATGCCGGCGCGCGACGACTCGATCCGGCTGTCTGTCTGCGTTGCCGCGCTGCTGGCGCTGGGCCTGATTTACCGCAACACCTTGTGGTCGATGGCCGACGTTTGGGGCCAATCGGACACCTTCGCCCACGGCGCATTGATCGTGCCGATTTGCATCGTGCTGGTCTGGCGCCAGCGGGCGGCGCTGTCGGCCACCGTGTCCGAGCCTTGTTACGCGGCTTTGCTGGGCCTGCTCCTGCTTGGCCTGCTGTGGCTGGCGGCCGACGTCGCCAATGTCCCGGTGCTGGCCCAGTATGCCTTGCTGGCAATGGTGCCGTGCACCCTGCTGGCTGTGCTCGGCGGCGCCACCGTGCGCCACATCCTGTTTCCGCTGTGCTTCCTGTTCTTTGCGGTGCCCAGCGGCGAGTTCCTGATCGGGCCCCTGATCGACTTCACCACGGCATTCACGGTGGCGTCCCTGCAAGCGGTCGGCGTCCCCGTTTTCCGGGATGGCACACTGCTGACCGTCCCGACCGGCAACTGGGCCGTCGTCGAAGCCTGCAGCGGCCTGCGCTACCTGATTGCCTGCTTTGCCCTCGGCGTGCTGTACGCCTACTTCATGTACCGGTCCTGGCGCAAGCGGCTCGCCTTCGTGGCAGTGTCGCTGGCGCTGCCGATCCTGGCCAACGGAATGCGTGCTTTCCTGATCATCCTGCTCGGGCATTGGTCGAACATGGAGCTGGCCACTGGCGTCGACCATCTGGTCTACGGCAGCCTGTTCTTCATTCTGTTGCTCGCCCTGCTGTTCTGGCTGGGCAGCTTGTGGCGCGACGACGCCGCGCCCGCCGCGCCCGCGTCCGCACCAGCCCAGCCGCAAACGCCTGAGCACCTAGGGCTGCTGGGCATCGCCGTTGCCTGCCTCGGCATTGCAGTGCTGTGGCCGATCACCAGTGCCACGCTGGCGACCCGCCCACCGCCGTACCGTCCTTTGGTGATCGCCCCTCCCCCGGGAATGACGGCCTTGCCGGCCCGGCAACTGGTGCAGTACGGCGGCAGCGATAGCTCGATGTCGATGCAATACCTGCTGGGCGAGGACAGTGTCCAGCTGCAGCTCGCCCTGTACCGCCAGCATGGCGCAGGAGTGCGCAGCGCCACGAGCCAGTGTGCCGACTATGGCGTCCAGTGGCGCCGCCTGGCGCATCAGCAGCGCCAGGTCAGGCTTGCCCGTGGCGCCATCACCGTCCAGCAATCGATCCTGGAAAACCAGCAAGGCCGCCTGCTGGCCTGGTGCTGGTTCCGCCAGTCCGGCATCGAGACGGCCAGCGCCTCGTACGCAAAAGCACTGCTGGCCGGCCATGCGCTGGCGGGCCTGCGCGAGGACGGCGCCCGCATCGTGCTGGCAACCAAGCTCGATCAGCACATCGCGCCGGCAGCGGATGCGCTGCAGCGTTTCCTTGACCTGATGCACCAAGCTATTCTGCACGGAGTAGACCATGCCAGCGCCCGCTGACAACCCGGTCCGGCTGATTGTTCACCTGATCCACCGGCTCGACGTGGGCGGGCTCGAAAACGGCCTCGTCAACCTGATCCGGCACACCCCACCCGGACGCTACCGCCACGCCATCATTTGCATGCAGGGGTATTCGGATTTCCATGCCAGCATCAAGAAGCTGGGCGTGGACATCATTAGCCTCAACAAGCGCGAAGGCAAGGACTTTGGCCATTACATCCGGCTGTTCAAGACCTTGCGCGCCCTGCGTCCCGACCTGGTCCATACCCGCAACCTGTGCAGCATCGAAGGCCAGCTGGTCGCAGCCCTGGCCGGCGTCAAGTGGCGCGTGCACGGCGAGCATGGGCGCGATATATTCGACCTCGATGGCAAACGGCTGCGTTACCGGCTGCTGCGCCGCCTGCTGCGCCCGCTGGTCGGCCACTTCATCGCCGTCAGCGCCGACCTGGAGCGCTGGCTGATCGATACCATCGGCGCCGGCCGCGCGCGCGTATCGCAGATTGCCAATGGGGTCGACAGCATGCTCTTCCACCCACGACTGGGCCCGCCTGCCGCGCTGGGTCCGTATGGCTTCCTGGGTGACAACACCTTCGTCATCGGCAGCGTCGGCCGCATGGTCGACGTCAAGGACTTTGCGACCCTGGTCACGGCTTTTCTGAGCCTGATCGAGCAGCGCATTGCGGGGCACGAACGGCTGCGCCTGATCATCGTCGGCGACGGCCCGACCCGCACCGAGTGCCTGGACCGCCTGGCCGCCGCAGGCGTTGCCGACCGCGCCTGGCTGCCTGGGGCGCGCACCGACATCGCCCAGTTGATGCGGACCATGGACCTGTTCGTCCTGCCGTCGCTGGCCGAAGGCAGTTCCAATACCATCCTCGAAGCCATGGCCAGCGGCTTGCCGGTGGTGGCCACGGCCGTCGGCGGCAATGCCGAACTGGTCAAGCCCGGGCTGACCGGCATGCTGGTGCCGCCATCGGAACCGGCCCGCATGGCCGCCGCCATCGCCGACTATTGCCGCCTGCCCGATATGGCGAGCCGCCATGGCGCCCGAGCCCGCAGCCAGGTCATTGCCGGCCACAGCCTGCCGGCGATGGCGCGCGGCTACCTCGCCGTCTACGATGCACTCACCCAACAGGAGGCGCCATGTGCGGAATCGTCGGACTCATTGACCTGAAGGCGCGCCGCGACATCGATCCGGCGCTGCTGCACCGCATGACGGCCAGCCAGGCCCATCGCGGGCCGGACCAGCAAAACACCTACCGCGAGCCTGGAGCCGGCCTGGGGCACCGGCGCCTGTCGGTGATCGACATCGCCAGCGGCGAACAGCCCCTGTTCAACGAGGACCGCTCCGTTGTCGTCGTCTACAACGGCGAGATCTACAACTTCCAGGCCCTGATGCAGGAGCTGGAGACTTTCGGCCACCGCTTCAGCACCCGCTGCGATACCGAAGTCATTGTGCACGCATGGGAGCAATGGGGCGAACGCTGCGTCGAGCGCTTCCGCGGCATGTTTGCGTTCGGCCTGTGGGACCGGCAGACGCACACCGTCTTCCTCGCGCGCGACCGGCTCGGCGTCAAGCCACTGTACTACGCGCAGTTGCCGGACGGCTTCTTCGCATTCGGGTCGGAACTGAAGTCGCTGATGGTTCATCCGGCTCTGCAGCGCCAGATGGATCCGGCCGCAGTGGCCGACTACTTTGCCTTCGGCTATATTCCCGAGCCACGCACGATCTTGCGTGGCGCGTTGAAACTACCGCCGGGTCACACTTTGTGCATGCGTCGTGGCGACCCCATGCAGGCGCCGCGCCAGTACTGGGACGTTCCGTTCGCCCCGCTGGCGCCGATGTCGGAGGCACAGGCTGGCGACGAACTGATTGAACGGCTGCGCGAGGCGGTCCGCATCCGGCTGGTGGCCGAGGTACCGCTGGGCGCATTCCTGTCGGGTGGGGTCGACTCCAGCGCCGTCGTGGCGCTGATGGCAGAGTTGAACCAGGACAGCGTCACTACCTGTTCGATCTCGTTCGGAGACCCGCGCTACAACGAGTCGCGCTACGCCGATATGGTCGCGCAGCGCTACGGCACGCGCCACCACAGCGAGCAGGTCGAGGCCGACGACTTCGCGCTGATCGACCAGCTGGCCACGCTGTATGACGAACCGTTCGCCGACAGCTCGGCGATGCCGACCTATCGCGTGTGCCAGCTGGCAAGGCAGCGCGTGACGGTCGCCCTGTCCGGCGATGGCGGCGACGAAAACCTGGCCGGCTACCGGCGCTACCGCTACCACCTCTACGAAGAGAAATTGCGCAGCGCCTTGCCTCTGGCGCTGCGCAGCCCGCTATTCGGTACCCTCGGCAGGATCTGGCCCAAGGCGGACTGGGCGCCACGCCCCTTGCGCGCCAAGTCGACCTTCCAGTCGCTCGGTCGCGACAGCATCGCTGCCTATTTCCATAGCATCTCCCTGATGGATGACACGCTGCGCGCGCGCCTGTTCCACCGCGATTTCCTGGCAACCCTGGGGAACCACCAGCCGGCCGATGTGCTGCGCCGCCACGCTGCCAACTGCCGAGCCGCCGACCCGCTGTCGATGGTGCAGTACCTCGACCTGAAGACTTACCTGCCGGGCGACATCCTCACCAAGGTCGACCGTGCCAGCATGGCCCATGGCCTCGAAGTGCGGGTGCCGCTGCTCGACCATCAGCTGGTTGAATGGATGTCGGGCCTGCCGCGCAGCTTTTTGCTGCGCGGCACAGAAACAAAGTTCCTGCTCAAGCGGGCACTGGAATCGCGCCTGCCCCGCCAATTGCTCTACCGCGACAAGATGGGCTTCTCGATTCCCCTTGCACAGTGGTTGCGCGGCCCGCTGCGGCAGCGCCTGGCCCACGCACTGCAGGGGGCGACGCTCAGGCAATGCGGCTTATTCAATATGGACGTCATCGCCGAACTGATGGCCCAGCATCAAAGCGGCCGGCGCGACCACAGTGCGCCCCTGTGGTCGCTGCTGATGTTCGATGCCTTCCTGCGCAAGGTGCTGCATCACGGAATGGAGCAATGGGAACGCGCGGCCTAGCGACCAATATTGATGTGGGACAAAGGCAAGGCCGTCACTCTTGATGATGATAGCAGTGTCGCCCTGTTGCTTTCCCTCTTGCGAACGGACACCATGCGTATCCTGCACATCCTCGACCATTCGATCCCGCTCCATAGCGGCTATGCCTTCCGTTCCCTGTCGATCCTCAAGCACCAGCGGCAAATGGGCTGGCACACCGTCCAGATGACCGGCCCCAAGCAGGGCGGATCGGAACTGTCCCCGGCCGACTCCGGCGGCTGGCATTTTTTCCGAACGGCGCCATCGCCCAGCCTGTGGGCGTGTCTGCCCCTGCTGCGCCACTGGTCGCTGGTGCGGGAATTATCGCGCCGCATGCTCGAAGTGATCCGCCTGACCCGGCCCGATGTCCTGCATGCCCACTCGCCGGCCCTGAATGCGCTGGCCGCGCTGCGCGTCGGCCGCCGCCTCGGGATACCGGTGGTGTACGAAATCCGCGCCTTCTGGGAAGATGCTGCGGCCGACCATGGCAGTGGCCGCACGGGCGGCCTGCGCTACCGGCTGTCGCGCGCGCTGGAAACCTACGTCGTGCGCCGTGCCGATGCCGTCACCACCATCTGCGAGGGGCTGCGCAGCGATATCGAGGCGCGCGGCGTGGCGCCTGAACGCATCACCGTCATTCCCAATGCCGTCAACCTGAACCATTTTGAAGCCAGTCGCCCGCGCGACAACGCGCTGGCACTGCAGCTGGGCGTCGGCAAGGGGCCGACGCTGGGCTTTGTCGGGTCCTTCTATGCCTACGAAGGGCTCGAGCTGCTGTTGCAGGCAATGCCGCAACTGATCGAGGCCCATCCGGGTTTGCGGCTGTTGCTGGTTGGCGGCGGCCCGCAGCAAGAGGCGCTGAAGCAGTGCGCCAAACGGCTGGGCATCGCCGGCCATGTCATCTTCGCTGGCCGCGTTCCCCATGAAGAGGTCAGCTCCTACTATTCCGTCATCGACGTGCTGGTGTACCCGCGCCTCGCGATGCGCCTGACCGACCTCGTGACGCCGCTCAAACCGCTCGAAGCCATGGCCCAGGGCCGGCTGGTGGTCGCGTCGAACGTCGGCGGCCACTGTGAATTGATCCGCGACGGCGACACCGGGCTGTTGTTCAAGGCCGGCGATGTGGACGACCTGGTCTACGTGACCCTCAGCCTGCTGCGCACACCGCAGCGCTGGCCAGCCCTGCGGACAGCCGCGCGCGCCTATGTCGAAACCGAACGCACCTGGCCCGCCAGCGTTGCCCGTTATGAAACGGTGTACGCGGGCATGCAGGCGCAAGCCGGCCGCCGATGACGGCCGGCCAGTTTCTTAAACGGCGCACGGCGTCGCCCTATGCGCGGCTGGTGGCGAATGTGCTGTTCCCCTTGCATGAAGTGCTGAAAGGGCACAGCACCCTCGCCGTCCGGCACACCCTTGAGCAATCCCAGTGGTGGCCGGCCAGCGCGCTGCATGAAGCCCGGCAAAGGGCGCTGGGCCGCTTGCTGCAGCATGCCTGTGCGACCGTTCCCTACTATCGGGCCATGTTCGACCGCCTGCAACTGGACCCGTCCAATCCGGACAGCAAGGCCGTGTTGCGATCGCTTCCGTTGCTGACCAAGGCTGACATCAAGTCGCAGCAGGCGGCCTTCCATTCCAGCCTGGCCGGGCCCGTGGTGCGCTCCAGCACGGGTGGATCGAGCGGCGAGCCGCTGGTGTTCTATATGGGGCGCGATCGGGTCAGCCATGACGTTGCCGCCAGATGGAGGGCGATTCGCTGGTGGGACCTTGATATCGGGGAACGCGAACTGGTGATCTGGGGTTCGCCCATCGAACTCAAAGCCCAGGACCATCTTCGGACACTGCGCGACCGGCTGATGCGCTCGTCGTTGTTGCCCGCGTTTGATCTGTCGATGGCCAAGCTGGACCAATACCTTGAAACGCTGCAGCGGGTGCGGCCAGCGATGCTGGTTGGCTATCCATCGGCCATCAGCATGATGGCGCGGCATGCCGAAGCGCGTGGCATCCGCCTCGACCATATCGGCGTGCGGGTGGCTTTCGTCACCGCCGAGCGTCTGTATGATATTCAGCGACAGGACATCGTGCGCGTGTTCGGATGCGCAGTGGCCAATGGCTACGGCGGCCGCGACGCGGGCTTCATCGCCCACGAATGCCCCCGGGGCGGCATGCACATTTCTGCCGAAGACATCATTGTGGAAATTATCGACCAGGCGGGCCAGCCGGTGCCAGATGGCTGTTCCGGCCAGATCGTCGTCACCCACCTGGCCAGCCGGGACTTCCCTTTCATCCGCTACGCGACAGGCGATTTCGGGGTATTGAGCAAGACGCCCTGCCCTTGTGGACGCACGCTCCCGCTGCTGGAACAGATCGACGGCCGCCGTACCGACTTCGTGCTGGCCCAGGATGGCACCGTCATGCACGGACTGGCGTTGATCTATATTCTGCGGGAGATTCCGCAGATCCAGTCGTTCAAGATCATCCAGGAGAGCCTGGCATTGACCCGTGTGCTGCTGGTCGCCGCCCCTGCGCTCGGCGACAGCCTGCGCCGGCACATCGAAGGCGCTTTCCAGGCCCGCCTGGGCAAGGGCGTGACCATCGCGGTCGAGGAAGTGGCAGCCATTCCGACCGAGGCGTCGGGAAAGTTCAGGTTTGTCGTCAGCAAAGTTGCCCAGCCATAAAGGAGGATTGCATGTTCCCGATCACAACGGTGCTGCTCATCATACTGCTCACCATGTTCTCCCTGTACAGCCTGCACAAACTGCGCGCCGTCCATCTGCTATTGCACCAGACCAGGGACGATGCCCGCTCCGATTCTGCCAGGACTTTCCAGCAGCTTGAAGCCTTGCAAGGACTCTATCTGGAACTGGGCCTCAGGCACAGCTTGCCGCCGACTCGCGGCTGGGCGGCCTCGCCGGATTTCCTGCTGGTGCTGGCGCGTCACGCGCTCAAGGCCAAGCCCGGAACCGTGGTCGAATGCAGCAGCGGTATTTCCACCCTGGTCATGGCGCGCTGCATGCAGCTCAACCGGGCCGGCAAAGTGTATAGCCTCGAACATGATCCCGCCTATGCGCGCCAGACCCGCGCGCAGCTGGTGTTGCATGGGCTGGCCGAATACGCCGAAGTCATCGACGCTCCACTGGAACCGTTTGCCCATCAGCGCGAGACATTTTCCTGGTACGCACAGTCGGGCCTGCCGTCCGGGCTGCGCATCGACATGCTGGCCGTCGACGGCCCGCCGATGGGAACGGGACGGCTGGCCCGCTATCCTGCCGCCCCCGGCCTGTTCCACCGCCTTTCCGACGGGGCTGCCGTTTTCCTGGACGACGCCTCCCGTCCCGACGAAAAGGCGATCGTCAAACGCTGGATGGCGGAACATCCTGCGCTCAAGCTTGAATGGCACGACTGCGAAAAGGGCTGTGCTGCCCTGCACGCACAGCCAGCCAGCGGATTGGTCTCCGACTGATTACTGCTTGCGCTGTTGCTGCGCCAGCGCCAGTTGCTGCGCCAGCCGGCTTTCAAGCGGATGCTGCCGGTGATAGGCATCGCGTGCGGCGCGGCCAGCTGCAAGATGCTGGTCGAGCATCTCTGGACGCAACTCCAGCCCAAAGTCGTCGGCCGCGACGTCTTCGTCGCCACCGAACATGCGCTGGATAATCATGCGGCCGACATTGGCGCGGTAATGGGACGGCTCCCAGTAGTACAGCATTTCCCTGCGCTGGCTCGCTTGCGGGATGGGCTCCGTCGTCACGCTATTGAATCCTGAAAAATCATACAGCTTGGCGTCACAGCCATTGCGCCGGAACTGAGCCACCTGTTCGGTCATGGTGCGCAGCCACTGTTCCATGCCATCCCATTTGCCGGCCCAGAACAGGGCGTCCTGCGTCATCGCGTGGGTCGGATTGACATAGAGGCGGACCCGAATGGCGCGCTGGCACATTGTGGCCAGCACGCCGACGAACTCGGCCACTGCGTCCCTGCTTGGACCGGCGCCGCGAACATACTCCGACACGCGCGGCGCCACCGCACTGGCCGTTCCTCCCCAACCATTGACGCGGTTGGCCAAGCATTGCTCATCATGCTGGCCATACAGGGCCAGGCTCGAACGGCATACCGAGCCAAAGCGCCCGGCCAGCAGCAGGATGGAATCGCGCGTCATGTCCACCGTCAATGAGCGCTTGATGTTGAGCAAGGCGCGCCGTGCAAAATAGGTAGGGCCCGAGGCGACCAGTGCGCGGTCAAAATCATGGGTTCCGACGACCAGCGAGAACGATGGCGCATCCACGCCCCACACGACCACCTGCGGCAAACCGGTATTGAGCACATGCCGCGCCATTGCCATGACGTCGCCGACGGATGCGCCGGACAAGGCGCCGTTGAACACGGTCTTTCCGTCGAAAACCGGCAATGGCGCCGGCACCCCGACTTCCGTGCGCGAATTGCCCAGGTAGATGATGTCTGGCCGGTAACGGGCGACGGCGTAGGTCTTGCTCCAGACGCTCAGCCGCTCGCGCGGCGGCCGCAAGCGCTGTACGGCCGCCGTATCCCATTGGTGGGTCAGGTAGGGATCAACGACGTGGTTCAAAGTGGCAATCGACGCGATGGTCAGGCCGCTGATACCGCAAAACCAAGACACATAGGAACGCATGAGTATCCTAGAACTGGAAGTAGAGGAATTCAGTGACACGGTTCATGCTCAATACGCAGCCAATGAACAGCGCGGCAAGACCGGTACTCCACAGCCGGTGCGGCGCCCAACTGAGCCTTGCGGCCTGCGGCGCCTGCTGGCGGCCGCAGAAGCGCCAGAACAGTTCCTGCGTATTGGGCGCGGCAAAGGCCAGCACCATGGCCAGCGCCAGCGCTGGCAGACCGGGGCCGCCGACATCAATCCAGGTGATGCCGGAGAAGCTGTACGGCACCGGCAGCCACTGCAGCGACGCCGCATACGGCGCCAGTCCATTCGGCAAGGACAGCCCGTTGCGGCCTGCCATGCCGCCAATGACGTCGAACGCCGTCGCAAAACCATCGGCGCGGAAGAAGATCCAAGCGACGACGACTGCCGAAAAGGTCAGCAATTGCGCCACGGCTGGCCACCAGCGCCGGCGCGCCATGCGGTTCGCTGCATTGCTCCCCTGCCACCATTGATGGACTACAAGGTAACCGCCATGCAAGGCGCCCCAGGCGACGAAGGTCCAGGCGGCGCCATGCCACAAACCGCCCAACAACATGGTCAGCATCAGGTTGCGGTAGCGCAGAAATTTGCCACCGTGGCTGCCGCCCAGCGGGATATACAGGTAGTCGCGCAGGAAGCGCGACAGGGTCATGTGCCAGCGGCGCCAGAATTCGGCAATATTGGGCGCCTTGTATGGTGAGGCAAAATTGAGCGGTAGCGCAATGCCGAACAGGCGCGACAGGCCAATCGCCATGTCCGAATAGCCGGAAAAGTCGAAGTACAGCTGGAACGTATAGGCAATCGTTCCCACCCATGCTTCGATCATGGCCGGATGGGCCCCGGCCTCGAACACCGGATTGGCCATCGGCGCCAGGTTGTCGGCAATGAGCACCTTTTTGGCCAGGCCGATCACGAAGATCGACAGGCCGATGGCGAAATTGGATGGGCTGGGACGGTGGATCGACGGGTCGGCAAACTGCGGCATCATCTCGCCATGGTGCAGCACCGGCCCGGCGACCAGGTGCGGGAAATAGCTGACGAAGAGCACATAGTGGACGAAGCGGTACTCGCAGACCTTGTGACGGTAGCAGTCGACCAGGAAGGCGATCTGGGTAAAGGTGAAAAATGAAATGCCGATCGGCAGCACAATATCGAGCACCGGCCACGCCGCCGGCGTCACGCCATTGACGCTGACAATGAAGAAATTGGCGTACTTGTAATAGGCGAGCAAGGCAAGGTTCAAGCCCACTGCCACCACCATGCGCTGGCGCCGGGCCGCGCCGGAGGCGGCCAGGATGGCCCGCGCCGCCCAGTAGTTGGCCACGATGGAGGCGAGCAGCAGCGGCAAGTAGCGCAGACTCCAGTAGCCATAGAAAAACAGGGAAGCCATCGCCAGCCACATGGCGGCCCAGCGCGGCGCATAGCGTCCCAGCAGGAAAAAGCCGGCCAGCACCACTGGCAAATACAGGAACAGAAAGGAGAATGAATTAAACAGCACACACGCCTCCGGCGCCTTCGGTAGCTTTGGCACCACCTGCTGCCCTATCGATGCTGCCACCCGGGCCCAGCAGACCGGCGTAGCAGGCGTGCAAGGAATGGGCCACTTTGTCCCACGTGCAGCCATCGACCAACGCCCGCACCGTCGACCGATCGGGTGGATTGACGAGCCATTCGACGATGGCCTCGGCCTGGCCATCGGTGTTGTTCCAGTCCAGCTGGCGCAATGCAAAGTGGCTGTCCGGCAGGCTCAGGGCACTCGCCGAAGTCATCACGACCGGCGTGCCGGCTGCCAATGCCTCCAGCACCGACAAGGGCAAGACCTCGCCCTGGCTCGGCAGCGCAAACACGCTTGCCGCAGCATAGGCGCTGGCAAGGAAGGGATCATTGTGGGCCACGGCGCCAAGGCAGAAAGTACCGGCGCTCGCGCGCAACTGACGGAAATAGGCGACATCGCGTTCTTGCGCCTCGCCGATGACCACCAGCGGCAGCGACAGATCGGCAAGCGCCTGCACCATGCCCAGCTGATTCTTATAGGGAGAGATTGCGCCGACCATCAGCACAAACGGCCCGGTGATGCCGGTGCGTGCGCGGAACAATTGCGGACTGGCGCCAAAGAACTGGGGCGAAATGCCATTGGGAAGCACCCGAATCTTTTCCGGTTCGATCAGGAAGGCAGTGCGTATCGCCTCGCGCTCGGCATCGCCCAGTGCAATCAATAAGGTCGCCAGTTCCAGCGCCCGCCGCATCTGGGCATAGCTGGTTTGCACATTCCATTGGGTCAGGTTGCCGATGAGCATATCGGCCACGCGTGCGCACAGGCCAGTGCCGTGGTTCCAGCTTGGCGACACCAGCGGCGACAGCAGCACCGGTACGCCGCACTCAACGGCGGCCTCGACAATGCGGTGATTGCCATTGATGGCGGCGAATACATGCAGGACATCATAGTCGGTCAGGCATTCGCGGACAGGATCGATCAGCTCGGCATGCACCTTGCTGTCCTCTAGGCCATTGAGTGCCGCGATGGTTTCCCTGACCTGGATCTGCAAGCCACCTTCGCGCTGAAACAACATTGGATAGGACAGGATTCCAACGCGCATATTCACTCCTCGGAATTGTTGCTGCCTAACTAGTGAAACGTAGCGGGTAAAAAGCAGAGTGCCTGCCGCGCCGGCAAATCGCATGACCGCGTGGCTCATGCCCGCGATAGGACGAACTATCGCTGCGCTTCGCGCCTTGCCCTGCAAATGCCGGCGCATCCTTCACGCCGCATTCCACTGTTACGGTCCACTGGTCCGGCGCCATACCAGCCGAAATTCGTCGTTCAGGGGATGGCGAACCAGCACGATCGTTGCCAACCACAACAGCGCCGCCACCGCCGCCAGCAGGACCACCGCGGCGCCGCCAGACTGAAGCGGCGCCAGCAGTGCCGGCAAGCCAACTGCAACGCAGGCCAGCACGGCGCTCTTGCGGCTGGCGAAAAGCAAGTCCATCAGACCGATGCCGGCCAGCTTGCGCAGGTAGCGCAGCGTGATCCACGAGCGGAACAAGGACCCCGCGACCACTGCCCACGCCATGCCCACCAGGCCAAACGGGGCGCCCATCAATAAGGCGAACAACCTGACCGGAACCGCCAGCACATCCACCTGGGCCTGTTCCCTGACCCTGCCGGTGGCGAAAAACAGGTAACGCGCCATGCTAAACATGCTATAGACAGCAGATGAGCAGCACATAATCTGGATCAATAGAACTGAAGAATCCCATTGGCTTCCATAGAGAATTCTTACGATGGGCTGTGCCTGCCAGGCAAGGAAAGCAAAAAAAGGCAGGGAGAACGCGGTCAGGAAGCTGACCGTCCGCAGATAGGCGTCGGCCGGCTTGCCATTTTCCCTCTGCTGCCGGGCAAACAGCGGGAAGATCACCGGCGACACCACACTGGTGATGGCCTGGTTGAACACTGCCAGCAGGCCGGCGGCCTTGCCGAACAGCCCTACCCCTTCCATGCCGATGAGTTTCCCGATAATCAGGTCCGGCGCGGCCACGCCGACTTCATCGATCAGGGTGCCGCCCGTCGTCAAGCCGCCGAACCTGACGATGGCGGGCAAGCCGCGCCAGCTGGGCAGCCATGGCAGGTTTGCCGGCCGCAGGCACACGCACAGCAATACCAGGGTCGCCGTGGCCACGACCGATGCGTAGGCCAGGCTCATATAGCCCTGACCCTGCCAGGTCAGTGCGATTGCACAGGCAAAGTTGGCCAGCCCGCTGCTGAGATTGATGCAGCACACTGCGCCAAACTGCATCTGCCGCCGCAGCACAGGCAGCGTGGTGGACGACAGGGGCAGCAACACGAAATTTATGGCCAGCAATTGCAGCAAGGGTTCCAGGCGCGGCTCACCGTAGAACCGGGCGGCGACACCGCTCAGCAAGGCAATGCCTGCCGCCAGGGGCCAGGCGAACAGATAGCTCGCCGCCGCGACCGCCCGCAGTGTCGCATCGTCCAGTTGTCTGGCCTGGATCACATACTGTCCGACGCCGAAGTCCCGCAGCACCTGTGCCATGGCCAACAGCACGGCCGCGACCGAGTACACGCCTGTCTCGGCCGGAGTCAGCAGCCGCGCCAGCACGACGCCGCTGACGACGGCCAGCAACAGCAAGCCATAGCGCTCCAGCGCCGAGTACATGAGCGCCCGCCGCGGACTGCTCACGTCAGCAACCCGCCGTAAAAATGGTGCAGCCGCTGTTCCAGCACGGCCGGGGTGTAGCTGCGATGCACTTCCGCGCGCGCGCGCTCCCCCATCCTGGCGCGCCGCTGCGGGTCAAGCAGCAGCGCGGCAAGCAGGTCAGGCACTGCCGCCTGATCATCGGCGTCGACCAGCACGCCGCCTTCGCTGCCGCTGAGGATATCGGCAATGCCGGCAACGTCCGCACCGACGACAGGCACGCCGCAGGCCATCGCTTCGATGGTGGCGATGCCGAAGCCTTCGCTGCGGCTCAACAGGACATGGATGTCCATTGCCGGGATCAGCTCTTCCACTGCGCTGTGGTGTCCGGTAAAGATGACGAAGGGTTCCATCCTGGCATCCTTGACCTGTTGCCGCAGGGATGGCTCCAGCGGGCCGGTGCCGACCAGCACCAGGAACAGCTCCGGAATCCGGGTGCGCAGGGCAAGGAAGGCCGACAGCAACAGCTGCGGACGCTTTTCCCTTGACAGCCGCGCCACAGAACCCAGCACCAGAGCTGACGGCGGCACGCCGAGCAGTTCGCGGCTGCGCGCACGGCGCAATAACGACGGAATGAAGCGTTGGGTATCGACGCAATTGGGGATCACGGCCAGCCTGGTTCCGGGTGCGATGAAGCGGCGGTAAATGTGCGTAAAGCGTTGCAGCGCGGACTCCGACACCGCATAGATGCCGCGCACGGCACGGAACGCCGCCGCATAGAGGTCCTCATGCCACTGGCTCACGTCGGCCAGCGCGAACGTCGCGTGCACACTGATGACGGCCGGGACTTTGCATCGATGCGCCAGCCACAATACCGAGGCCCCGTAGTCGTTCCAGCAAAAGGCGATGTGCATCAAGTCCGGCTGGTAGGCCTGCAAGCTGCGTGCCGACCACCAGCGCGCCCGCAGCAGGTTCGAGCGCCGCCATGCCCATTGCTCGAAAAACTGAGGCGGATCGAACACACTCATGTCGATGCCGTGCGCCCGCAAACTGCGCGCCATGTCGTCGAAACCGTTGAAATGCGGCGTTGCAACCATGCTGTGGTGGCCGGCAGCGTGCAGGAAGCGCGCCTCTTGCGCCATGCGTAGCTCCATGCCGCCCAGCTGGCCGGAGCAGCTGGTGATCAGTACCCGCCGTTGCGCGCATGGCGCTGAACCCGGCGCGGCCTGTGGCGGTGCCAGTGGCGACTGCCGGTCTTGCTCCGACGGCAGTTGGGGTGCCTTCGCCGCCGGCCGTTGCCAGGCCTGCGCCAGTACGCCGCGCAGGAACTGGACTTCCCAGCAGTGCCTGAACGTTTCATCCTCGTGGCCCAGCAGCCAGTGCTTTGCCGCCATTGCCAGCTCCAGCAGCAGTTTTGACAGCATCCAGCGCGGCACGCCCCACAGGCGGGGGCCACTGTCAGGCCAACCTTGCAGCTGCGCACCTCGGCCATTGCGCACAGCCCTCTGCAATACATAGCGCCGCGTCAGCTGCTGCGGCCGGATATAGTGATGAACGCGCGCCGCCGTGCAGAACCAGGCGGCATGACCGGCGCCGGCAATGCGGCGATTGAATTCCGTTTCGCCACCCATGGCATAGGACCCAGCCTGCGGCCCTGCGCCGGCATCGAACCGGTGGCCGGCATCAAACACGCTGCGCCGCACTGCCATATTGGCGCCCCACACCAGTCCGGGAAAAACGGGGCCATCGCCCGCCGTGGTGACCGCGTAGGTCAGTCCAATTGGCACCAGGCGCGTGACCCAGTCGGGCGGCGGCTCTGGCCAGTCCGGCAAGATGGCGCCGCCGAACAAGGCAAAGGATTCCTGTTGCGCGGCGCAAAGCTCCAGCTGGACCAGCCAGTCAGGGTCGGGCGTGGCATCGTCATCGGTAAAGACCAGCAGCTTGCTGACACTGTTGGCAAGGACGTGCTCGACGGCCATATTCAACGCGGCACACTTGCCGCGCCTTTGTTGCTGCAGCAATTGCAAAGGCAGCTGTCGTGCAAAGGAGGCAAGGATCTCGGCAGTCCGATCGGTACTGCCGTCATCGATGATCACCAGCGACCAGCCGCCGGGGGGCACCTGCAGGCGGCAGTATGCGGACAGGACTGTTGGCAGGGTCGGGGCACCATTGCAAGTGGCCATGAGAACGGTCAACAAGTGCTTTTCTCCCCTGTTCTAGTATTGCCAAGCATACCTTTGCAGTGTACCGACCGGCCCCGGCCCAACGTTGAGCAGAGTCAAGGACCACCGACCGTGCGTGATGTGCTCCTCACCTTGATCGTATTCGGCTCCATTCCCTTCATTTTCCGTTCGCCCGTGAACGGCGTGCTGATGTGGGTATGGATCAGCGTGATGAATCCGCAGACCCAAACCTGGGGCTTTGCCCACAATATTCCCTTTGCGATGGTCATCGCCGTTGCCACCATGGCATCGATGGCGCTCACGCGCGAGCCGCGCAGCCTGCCGTGGACGCCGCTGACGCTGACCCTGCTCGCCTTTGCGCTATGGATGAATATCACGCTGCCGTTTTCGCTTTACCTGGAGAGCTCGCTTGACCAATGGAACAAGGTCATGAAGATCATGCTGATGAATGTGGTCGTCATCATGCTGGTCAAGTCGCGCCAGGACATCCACCGCCTGATGTGGGTGCTGGTCCTGTCGCTCGGTTTCTACGGGGTCAAGGGTGGCCTGTTCACGCTGCGGACCGGTGGCGGCCAGCGGGTGTGGGGGCCGGGGGATTCCTTCATTGGCGACAACAACGCCATTGCCCTGGCCTTGATCATGGTCATCCCGCTGATCGTCTATGTGCAGCAGAACACCGCGCAAAAGTGGCTGCGCCGGGCGCTGGCCGGCGCCATACTGCTGTGCGCGCTGGCGGCATTGGGTTCGTATTCGCGCGGGGGCTTGCTGGCCATTGCCGCCATGTGCGCCTTCCTCTGGCTCAAGAGTCCGCAAAAGCTTGCTGTCGGCGGCGCCATGGTGCTGGCGGCGCCGCTGCTGTTGCTCTTCATGCCAGAACAATGGAGCAGCCGCATGGATTCCATCAACGACTACGCCGCCGACAGCTCGGCCATGGGCCGGATCAATGCCTGGCTGATGGCATTCAACCTGGCCTGCGACCGCTTCTTTGGCGGCGGCTTCGAGATCTATCTACCGGCAGTGTTCGCCCAGTACGCGCCCAATCCGTCCGATGTACACGCCGCCCACAGCATCTACTTCCAGGTGCTCGGCGAACATGGATTCGTCGGGCTCGGCCTGTATCTGTTGCTGGGCGGCCTGACCTGGCATTGCGGCAGCTCGATCATCGCGCGCACCAGCAATATCGAGAGCCTGCGTTGGGCCAACACCCTGGCCAAGATGGTCCAGACCAGCCTGGTTGGCTTTGCGGTCGGCGGCGCCTTCCTCAGCCTGCTTTACTTCGACCTTCCCTATTACTTGCTGGCAGCCATGCTGGCCACCAGGGCCCTGGTTGAGCGCGAATTGGCCACTATTGCCTTGAAAGTGACATCATGACTACCCACAATTCGCTGTCGATCCTCATCTACCACCGGGTGCTGGCCAGGCCCGATTGGCTGTTTCCCGAACAAATGCATGCTGAGCGCTTTCGGCAGCACCTGACGCTGCTGTCGCGCTGGTTCAAGGTGCTGCCGCTGATCGACGCCTTGCAGCAACTGAACATGGGCTGTCTGCCCCCGCGCGCGGCCGCCATCACCTTCGACGACGGCTATGCCGACAATGCCGAAGTCGCCTTGCCGCTGCTGCAGCAATTCGGATTGACGGCGACCTTCTTCATCGCTTCCGGATTCCTCGATGGCGGGCAAATGTGGAATGACGCCGTCATCGACATGGTACGCCACACGATGGTGGACAGCCTGAACCTGTCGCGCTGTGGATTCGGCCGCTTCGACCTGCGCACGCCGGAACTGCGGCGGGCCGCGATCGACACGCTGCTAAGCAAGCTCAAGCATCTGCCGCCGGCCGAGCGCATGAGCCGGGTCAGGTCGATGACGCGACACTTTACGCCGACCATGCTCAGCACAGACCAGCTGCTGGCCCTGCACCATGGCGGCATGGACATCGGCGCCCATACGATCAGCCACCCTATCCTCAATGCCATCGAGACTGCCGATGCGCGGATCGAGATCGCCGGCGGGCGCCGTCAGCTCGAGCGCATCATCCAGGCCCCGGTGCGCCTGTTCGCCTACCCGAACGGCAAGTTTGGCCAGGACTATGAGCAATGCCATGTCGAACTGGTCAAGTCTTTGGGATTCGAAGGGGCCGTGAGTACCGCATGGGGCAGTGCGCAGCCCGACGGCGACCGGTTCCAGTTGCCCCGCTTTACGCCATGGGACCGCAGCAGCGGCCGGTTCCTGCTGCGCATGGTTCACAATAGCTTCAGGCGCGCGGCCTGAAGGCCACCGAAGTCGCGTACCTGCTCGGCAGCTGTCAATTCTGAACGGCTCGTTGCCGATCGGCTCGCTTCGTCGCCGGCACCGGGATGGACCAGGATGGCCGCCGCTGAGCGAACCACTGCTCGAGCATCATCAGCACCCACACCATGGTGCCATGATAGGCCGCATGCTGGGTCAGGCGTTCGCCAAGCAGGCTGTCGATGAAGTCGGCGCGCACCAGGTGCCGGCCCTTGAGCGCGGACAGGCTGTCAAAGGCAATCTCGCGCAAACGCCGGTCGCTCTGCAGCCATACGCCAAAAGGCAAGCCGAAACCATGCTTTTGCTTCTTGATCACGGCCAGCGGCAGAATGCCACGCATGGCTTCCTTGAAAAAGTGGCGCAGCCGCGTGCCGTTGAGTTTTTGCCGCGGCGTCAGCCTGGTCGAAAACGCCACCACGGCGTCGTCCAGGAATGGGAAGGCCACGCCGATACCAGCGAGTTCGCAGGCACGCCTGACCTTGGGCAAGTCGTTGTCGGCCAGCGTCAACTTGAGGTCAAGCGCAAGCAGGCGGTTGATCTGGCTATAGCCTTCCGATTCCCAGAAAGCTTCATTGAGCTTTGCCAGGGGCGCGCCGGTGTCGATGTGCGCGTGGAAATGGGGATGCAATACCGCCCCGTTGCCGCAGCGCGCCAATAGATTGTAGGTTTCCAGCCTGTCCGGCAACGGCACCAGCGCCTGCTCGATATAGCTGCGGGCCTTGGCGAACAAGGGGAAATCGTACCGGCCGCAGGCACCGAACAGCAAGGGTTCGATCAGCAATTGCTTGAACGCCGATGGAATACTGGCGTAGCGGCTGAACAGCGCCTGGCGGGCATAGCGCTCATTTCCGCCAAATAATTCATCGCCGCCATCGCCGCCCAGCAGGACGGCAACGCCGTCTGCACGCGCCATTTGTGCGCAATAGAAGGTCGGCACCGCCGATGCATTGCCGAACGGCTGGTCGAAGGCGGCGGCAATGGCGGGAATGGCGTCGACCACGTCGGCCGGCGTCACCACCTGCTCCAGGTGCTGCGTTTCAAAGTGGCGCGCCACCAGGCGGGCATAGTCGAGTTCGTCGTAGCCCTTGGCGTCGAAGCCGATCGAGTAGGTGCGCGGCGGCTTGCCGCTCGCTTCGCGCAACATGGCCGTGATGGTCGAACTGTCGGTTCCGCCGCTGAGGAAGGCGCCGACCTCCTGCCCGCTGGACGCGGCGCGCACTGCGCCTTGCATGGTCGTCAAGAACTCATTGCTGAGCTGGGCGAACGGCAATTTCCCCCCTTCATCGAACTGCGGGCGCCAATAGCGCTCGCGCGTCACGCGCCCCCGGCGCAAGTAGACGTATTCCCCCGGCAACAGGCGCTGCTGTTCCCGGTAAATGGAACCCGGTGCCGGCACCATGTGGAAATACAGGTAGTCGTAGATTGCCTGATGGTCAATCTGGCGGCTCACGCACGGGTGGCGGATCAAGGCATCGGAGCTTGACGCGAAGATCAATGAGCGCCCCTGCTGCTGGTAGCAAAGACTGTGCACGCCGCTGCGGTCAATTGCCAGCAGCGCTTCTTCCTTGTGTTCGTCGATCACCACCAGCGTGAATGCGCCGTGGAGGTGGGCGCACATTGCCGGACCATGCTTGCGCCACAGCGGCAACAAGCTGGGCCCGGGTGTGCTGGCCCACAGCGCAAGCATGACACCGTCGCCGCGCTCGATGCCGGCCACCGTCGACAGCGACGCGACGGCGACCGTGCCGCAGCGGCCGGTGGCGCTGAGCAGCGTCGACTGGTCGAACTGCATCAATGGCGCGGCCATGGTGTCGATCGGCAGCGCGGCCACATCGGTCGAGAACCAGCCGCATATGCCGCTCACAGCACCATCTCCCGTACAGCCGGATGGCCGAGAAAATTGCCTGGGCTGGCGCTCGGCCCGTAAGCGCCGGATTGGAAGACGACGACCAGGTCGCCAGGTTCAGCCCGCGCCAGTTCCATGCGCTCGGCCAGCACATCGAGCGGCGTGCACAAAGGCCCGACGACGCTGACCATCTCGCGGCTATCGCCGCGCATCTTGTTGCCGATTGCCACAGGATAGTTTTTGCGGATGACCTGGCCAAAATTGCCGCTGGCCGCCAGATGGTGGTGCAGGCCGCCATCGGTGATGAGGAAGTGCTCGCCGCGCGACTGCTTGCGCTCCAACACCGTGCAGACATAAATGCCCGCCTCGGCCACCAGATAGCGGCCCAGTTCAAGCACCAGCCGGGTACCGGGATCGAGGCGGCACTGCTGGGCCGCCAGCGTCTCGCCGATATGGGCCAGGTCCAGCGGCTGGTCGCCAGGGAAGTACGGCACGCCGAAGCCGCCGCCGATATTGATCTGCTGCAGCGGCGCCGGTGCATGCCCTGCCAATTGCAAGGCCAGGTCGATGCTCTTTGCCTGGGACTCGGCAATGGCCGGCGCATGCAGGTTCTGCGCGCCGCAGAACAGGTGGAAGCCGACAAAGTCCAGGCCCAGCTGGCCGATCCGCCTGAGCATGGCAGGCACACGTTCGGCGTCGACACCGAATTGTTTGGCGCCGCCGCCCATTTTCATGCCCGATTGTTTCAGCTCGAAGTCGGGATTGATCCTGACCGCGACCCGGGCTGCAATGCCCTGCCGTTCCGAGATGATGGCCAGCCTTTCCATCTCGGGCTCGGATTCCAGGTTGACCAGCACGCCGGCGGCCACCGCGCGCGCCAGTTCGTCGTCGCGCTTGGCCGGGCCGGCGAAGCTGATGTGTTGTGGACCCAGTGGCGTGTCCAGCGCTACCGCCAATTCACCACCGGATGCCACATCGAGGCCATCGACCAGGCCAGCGAGCATCTGCACAACGGCCGGCATCGGATTGGCCTTGACGGCGTAGTGCACCAGCACACCCGGCGGCAAGGCCGCCCGCAGCCGGCCCACCCGCTGCGTGACGGCGCGCCGCTCATAGGCGTAGAACGGGGTGCCGCCGGCCCGTTGCGCAAGCCGCGTCAAGGCCATGCCGCCGATCTTCAGGCAGTCATCGACCACGTCGAACACCGTATGCGGGCAGTGCGCGGCTTGCTTCATTTGGCCTCCATGACAGCAGCATTGGTCAGCTCAAAGGCCAGCGCGCGGCGGTCGATCTTGCCGTTCGGATTGCGCGGCAAAGGGTCCTGCCTCACTTCTATGGAGCTGGGCAACATATAGCTTGGCAGGTTGGTCTTGCAGAACGCCAGCAGGCTGTCGCGGTTCAGCTCGTATCCGGCCTTGGCGGTGGCCAGCAGGGCAATCGTCTGCCCCAGCACGGGATGCGCGATGCCAATCGCCGCCACGTCGGCCACCATGCCGCTGGCGTGCACCACCTCCTCCACTTCCGTCGGGCTGACCCGGTAGCCGGAGCTCTTGATCATGTCGTCGGAACGGCTAATGAAATACAGGTAGCCATCGCGGTCGCGGCGGACCGTATCGCCCGACCAGACTGCCGTTTCCGTCATCGGCATCCCGGGCAGGGTCGGCAAGGGGCGGAATCGCTCGGCCGTGCGCTCGCGGTCGTTCCAGTAACCCTGGGCGACCAGCGGGCCGCGGTGCACCAGCTCTCCCGCCTCGTCGACATTGCAGGGGCTGCCATCGGGCCGCAAGACCAGTACTTCGGCGTTGGGGATCGCCTTGCCGATCGACTCGGGCCGTACATCGACCTGGTCAGGCGGTAGATAGGTCGAACGGAAGGCCTCGGTCAAGCCGTACATCAGGAAGATCTTTGCCTTTGGCAGCATGCCGCGCAAGGCACGGACGGTATTGCGCGGCAAGGCGCCGCCGGAATTGGTCAGGTAGCGCAGCGTCGAATCCGGCGACCATGGCAACTGAGCCAGTTCGATCCACAATGGCGGCACGCAGGCCAGGCCGGTGATGCCCTCGCGCTGCGTCATGTCGATGATGTCGCGCGGCAGCAGGTAATTCATCAGGACCACGCTGGCTGAGCTGGAAAAGGCCGTCGTCAGCTGGCTCAGTCCATAGTCGAAACTGAGCGGCAGGACCGACAGGACCCGGTCGTCGTGGCGATTGCCGAGGTAGGAGGCGACGCTCTGCGCGCCCACCACCATATTGCGATGCGACAGCACCACGCCCTTGGGCCGGCCGGTACTGCCTGAGGTATAGAGCAAGGCGGCAACGTCGGTGTCGATGCAGCGGTGCGGCGCGCGCACATGGCCCAGGTGCATGCAGTCATTCCATGCCAGCACGGCCACGCCCTTGAGTGGCTTGGGATTGGCGCCGACGACTAGGATGCAACGCAGGTCCGGGCATTGCGCCATGACATCGCCCAGGCTGGCCAGGCGGTCGGCGCTGGTCACCAGCAGGCGGACATTGCAGTCACTCAGGATGTAGCGCACTTGAGGCGGTTTGAGCAGGGGATTGATCGGAACAAAGATGCAACCGGCACGCGAAACGCCGAACATGGCGAGCACGTTTTCCTCGCGCTTTTCAAGGTAAATGGCGACGCGGTCGTGGCGCTGCATGCCCAGTGCGAGCATGCCCTCGCCGGCCAGCCGGACCCGCTCGGCCAGGGCCTCGTACAGCGTGCTGATGCCCTGGTAGCGCAAGGCGATCTGGTCTGGCCGGTGGTCGGCACTGCGTTCGATGAAATGGTGGAGCAAATGGCGCATAGGATTCCTGTCGAGCGAGAATGGCTGGCTCCTCATGATTGGGAAAATTTGACATCGCCTCATTGACACTCATCAATAAAATCCCTACGTTTCATTCCTTGCGGAGGCTCAACGCCAGCCCTGCGCCAGCGCCCGATAATGGGGTTCCGACCACCCTGCCCACCGTCCATGACAAGCCGCATCCTGCTCACCGTCAAACAGATTGGCTGGCTTAACGCAATGCTGTACGCGCTCGCCCGGCTGCTGCAGCGGGCCAGTGCGGGCCGCTGGCGGCTGTTCAAGTACCAGCTGGTGGTGCAGGCCGTCGCGCGCCACGCACTGTGCGGCAGCCGCGGCAGGCAGATCGACGTGCGCTGCCTGCGTCAGCCTGGCGATCTGCCCGCAAATTTCCCCAGGCCGCCGCAAGTCATCGCGCAGCGTTTTACCCAGCCCGTCCTGTGCCTGGCCGCGTTCAGCAAAGGGCAGCTGGCCGGCTGCCTGTGGCTGTGCAACGGCCCCTACCAGGAAGACGAAGTGCGGGCGCGCTTCGTCCCGCCGGGGCAGGACGCGGTATGGGATTTCGATGTCACGGTATTGCCGGAACACCAGCTCGGCCCTGTATTTGCCCGCCTGTGGGACGAGGCCAACCGTTTGCTGACGCAGCGCGGCGTGCGCTGGTCCTGCAGCCGAATCTCGGCCTTCAACAGCGCTTCGATCTGCTCGCATGCAAGGATCGGCACGCGCAAGCTCGGCCATGCCATCTTTCTTTGTTGCGGAAGCTGGCAATGGACGGTATCGACGCTGGCGCCGCACCTGCACCTGTCAGTCTCACCCGACTCATTTCCGCAATTTTTCCTGGAGACGCCATGCCCACCTATGAGCACGTAAAGAACATTCTTGGGACCACGCTCGGTATTGCCACCAAGGACATGACGCTCGCCTCCCGCCTGCTGGGCAATGTGGCGGAGCTCGATTCGATGGCAGTGCTGGGCGTCATCACCGCGATCGAGGAGCGCTTTGCGATCTCGGTGGAAGACGACGAAATCAGCGCCCGCCACTTCGAAACGGTCGGCACCCTGACCGCATTCGTGCAACACAAACTGAGCCAGTGAGCCGGCGGTGGCCGATCCCTTCTTCCTCGATGTCGAACCGGGCCAGCGCTTTTGCCTGTTCCACCGTGCCGCGCCAGGCAGGTCCTACCGCGGGGCCATCCTCTACCTGCATCCGTTTGCCGAGGAATTGAACAAGAGCCGCCGTATGGCTGCCTTGCAGGCGCGGGCCTTTGCCGCGGCCGGTTTCGATGTCCTTCAGATCGACCTGTATGGCTGCGGCGACAGCGACGGCGACTTTGCCGACGCGCGCTGGAAGATCTGGCAGCGCGATGCGATGGCGGCACAGGCCTGGCTCGAGCGCCAGGGGTGCGGGCCGTTCTACCTGTGGGGCTTGCGCCTCGGCGCCCTGCTGGCATTCGACGTGGCCGCCGCCGGCCAGCCC
Source organism: uncultured bacterium (assembly GCA_965233055.1). Taxonomy (GTDB): domain Bacteria; phylum Pseudomonadota; class Gammaproteobacteria; order Burkholderiales; family Burkholderiaceae_D; genus Telluria_A. The sequence goes on along the minus strand of CBDDRJ010000024.1, from coordinate 14,989 downwards.
GCTGCCGTCTTGCTGTGGCAGCCGGAGCTGGATGGGCGCACTCACCTGAAGCACTTCCTGCGGCTGCGGCTGGCATCGCAGATGCGTTCCGGTGCCGGGCCGGCCATGGCTGAAGCGGATGGCAATATCGAGGTCGGCGGCTACCAAATCAGCGCGGCATTCGCCCGCGATATCGGGCAACGCGATGCGCGCCACGTGGCACTGCCGCCCTGCCCGCTGCTTTGCTACTGGATCAATGCCAGTGCTACAGCGCCGGCAATGCGCTTGTCGCATCCCCGCCTCGCCAGCCATGCCGTGCAAGGAGCACCGTTCTGGATCAGCGGGGAAATTTCCGAATGCCCGGCGCTGGTCCAGGCCAGCACCGCGGCCCTCGTCCCATGAAGCAGCGGGCCATCGGCATCGAATGCGGCCAGGACAGGATGGTGGCCGTCCTGACCATGCCGGATCGCCCGGCCGCGCGCGGCGTGCTCGTCATCACTGGCGGACCCCAGTACCGGGTCGGCAGCCACCGCCAGTTTGTCTTGCTGGCCAGGCAACTGGCTCGCGATGGCATGCCCGTCATGCGCTTCGACCGGCGCGGCATGGGCGACAGCGAGGGCGCGCCGCGCAAGTTCGACGACATCGACGACGACATCAGCTGCGCCATCGCTGCCTTTTTCGCGCACCAGCCACAACTGACGGAAATCGTGCTGTGGGGTTTGTGTGACGGCGCCACGGCAGCCAGTTTCCACGCACCCAGTGAACCGCGCGTCTGCGGCCTGATCCTGCTCAACCCTTGGGTCCGCACCGGCGCCGGCGAGGCCCGCACCACGCTGCGCTATTACTATCTGTCGCGCCTCAGGCAGTGGGATTTCTGGCGCAAGCTGGCCGGCGGCAAGGTGCGGGCCGTGAGTAGTCTGCTATCGATCGGCAGCCAGCTGCGCCATGCGGCTACGGTCAGCGGCGCCGACTTGCCCGCGCGCGTCATGCAATCGCTGGCCAGCTTCGGCAAGCCGATCCTGATCGTCCTCAGCGGCCAGGACCTGACGGCGCGTGAATTTTCCGACGTGCTCAAGCGAAGCAGCCTGCGCTGCGACCGGATCGATGTCGCCGATGCCAACCATACCTTTTCGAGCCGCGTGTGGCGCGACCAGCTGGCCCGCACCTGTTCGTCGTGGATCAAGTCATGGTGAGGCGCGTGCTGATGATCGCCTTCCATTTTCCGCCGATGCACGGCAGCAGCAGCATCCAGCGCACACTCAAGTTCGCGCAGTACTTGCCGCAGCACGGCTGGGAGCCAATCGTCTTGTCTGCCCATCCGCTTGCCTATAGCGCCACGCGCAGCGAGCAAGTGGATGCCTCGATCACGGTCCAGCGCAGCTTTGCGCTCGACAGCGCCCGCCACCTGGCCTGGCGCGGCCGTTACCCGCGCTGGCTGGCCACGCCGGACCGCTGGGCCACGTGGTGGGGCAGCGCCGTGCCGAACGCGCTTGGCCTGATCCGCCGCTACCGGCCGCAGCTGATCTGGTCGACCTATCCGATCGCCACCGCCCACCTGATCGCGCTGGCAGTGCGCCGCCTGTCCGGCTTGCCCTGGGTCGCAGACCTGCGCGATCCGATGACCGAACCTGGCTACCCGCTTGACCCGCGCACCCATGCCGTCTATGCGAATATCGAAGCGCGCACGGCCATGCGCTGCAGCCGCCTGGTCTGCACCACTCCCGGGGCGGTGCGCGCTTACCAGCAACGCTTTCCCGAATTGCCGCCCGGGCGCGTGCAGCTGATCGAGAACGGTTTTGACGAACAGGATTTCCAGGCAGCGAACCCGATGCCGCGCAAGGATGGCCGCTTCACCCTGTTGCACAGCGGCGTTGTCTACCCCGCCGAACGCAATCCGGCGCCGCTGCTGCGCGCTCTGGCGCAACTCAAGGCGGCCGGGCTGGTCGGTCCGCAGCAGTTCAATCTGGTGTTCCGCGCCAGTGGCCATGACGCCATGCTGCACCAGCATATTGCCGCCTTCAAGCTGGACGACATGGTCGAGCTGGCGCCACCGCTGCCTTATCACCAGGCGCTGGGCGAAATGATGGCTGTCGACGGACTGCTGTTGCTGCAGGGAGCCGACTGCAATGCTCAGATTCCGGCCAAGCTCTACGAATACTTGCGCGCCGGACGCCCGATTCTCGCCCTCACCGACGCCGGCGGCGATACCGCGTCCCTGCTTCGAAGCCACGGCAACGCCATGATCGCCGGCCTCGATGCGAGCGAAGCGATCGCCAAGTCCTTGATGCGCTTCCTGTCGCACCGGCCTGCGCCGGGCTACGGCGACATCGCCTGCCATTCGCGCCAGGCCCGTACCGCTCAGTTGGCCTCGCTCTTCAAGCAGATTGTGGAGGCGAAATGATTTCTGCCCTGATACTCGCCAGTGCGCTTGGCGCCAGCCCTTGCGGCGCACTGGTCAAGAATGAAACCGGCGGCGACTACACCAATCCGGCCGACCGGCAGAAACTGGCGGTGGTCGAACAGTTTCACTTCACGCCGGCGGTCGCCAGACTGATACGGGGTAGTTCGGGCACGCTCGGCGGCGACATTGGCTATACGCTTGAACATTTCCCCAACCACCACCGCGCCCTTGCCGCCCTGGCCAAACTGGGCGCGCGCGACAAATCCGCCCAACCGCATGGTGCGCGCTACTCGATTGACTGCTTCTTCGACCGGGCCGTCCGGTTTACACCGAATGACGGCATGGTGCGTACTTTGTATGGTGGGCACCTGTTATCGAGCAAGCGGGCGGCGCTGGCGCTGGAGCAGTTCAAGCTGGCCGTTGCCATCGATCCTGCAAACGCCAACAGCCAATACAACCTGGGCTTGCTCTATCTGAAGCAGAGAGATTATGCCAATGCCCGCGAGCATGCCAGACAGGCCTATGCCCTGGGATTTCCCCTGCCTGGCCTGAAAAACCAGCTCAAGCAGGCGCAGCAGTGGCAGGACGGCGATTAGGCCCGGATGCCGTGGTGGTTCATCAGGTCGTACAGGGTGGGCCGGCTGACGCCCAGCAGTTCGGCAGCCTTGACGATATTGCCGTCGCAGCGGGCCAGCGCCATCACCATGACCTTGTACTCGGCTGCATCGCGCACCTGGCGCAGGTTGACCGTCGGTTCTTGCGCCGCTGGCGCCGCCAGACCAAGATCGGGCATGCCGATCAACGGTCCGTCGCACATGATGACGGCGCGCTTGATGCAGTTTTCCATCTCGCGCACATTGCCTGGCCAGCGATAGGCCTCGATGGCTTGCATTGCCTCTTCGCTAAAGACCAGCATGGTGCGGCCTTCGCTGGCGCAGAACCTGTTGCGGAAGTGGTTGGCCAGCAAGCCACTGTCGCCGACGCGATGATGTAGTGGCGGTATCGTCAGCACAATCTCGCTCAGCCGGTAAAACAGGTCTTCGCGAAAGCGACATTCCTGCACCAGGGCTTTCAGGTCGCGGTGGGTCGCGCACAGAATCCGGGTGTCGATGGCGATCTCGGTGCGTCCGCCTATGCGTTCGATTACCCGTTCCTGCAGGAAGCGCAGCAGCTTGGCCTGCAGTGCCAGCGCCATGTCGCCGATTTCGTCGAGGAACAAGGTGCCGCCCTGCGCCATCTCGATCCGTCCCAGGGTCTGCTGGCCGGCACCGGTGAAGGCGCCCTTTTCGTGGCCGAACAGCTCGCTTTCAAGCAGCTGTTCCGGAATCGCCGCGCAGTTGATGGCAACAAAGCGGCGCTCGCCCCGTCCGCTCAGCTTGTGGATGGCGCGCGCAATGACCTCCTTGCCGCTGCCGGACTCGCCCAACAGCATCACGGTAGCGTTCGATGGCGCGACCTTCTCGACGTTGCGGCACAGCTTGAGCATGCCCGGATCGCGTGTGATGACGCCGGCCAATGGCGAGTCGGCACCGATCTGCAACAGCCTCCGGTTTTCCTGCTGCATCTGATGGACGACAAAGGCCCGTTCGACCACCAGCGTCAGCAGCTCCGGCTCAAACGGCTTGGCATGGAAGTCATGCGCGCCCAGGGCAATCGTCTTCAGCGCATGACGCCGTTCCTGGTTCCCTGACAGCACGATCACCTTGGTGTCTGGCGCCAGGGCCAGCAGTTGCTGCAAGCTTGCGATCCCTTCCGTCGCGCCGTCCGGGTCCGGCGGCAGGCCCAGGTCCATCGTCACCACGGCAGGCTGGTGGCGCCTGGCCAGCGTCAGCGCCGTGTCGCGGTCGCCGGCCAGCAGCACTTCATATTGGTCGAAAGTCCAGCGCAGCTGCTTTTGCAGGCCTGCATCATCCTCGATCACGAGCAACTTCTTCTTTGCCATGGTTCACCTCAAGAATGGAATGGATCGGCAGGTGGACGCTGAAGGTCGTCCCCTGCCCTGGCGTACTGACAACGGCAATCCGGCCACCCAGTTCGCGCACATATTCGCGGCTCTCGAACACGCCGATGCCCATGCCGGCGGTCTTGGTGGAATCGAAGGGACGGAACAGGCGGTCGCGGATGAATTCATCGTCCATGCCGTGGCCAGTGTCGGCAATCTCGACCAATGCGTGGCGGCCATCCCTGGCCAGCCTTACCTTGACGGTGCCCGTTGCCGGCGTCGCATCGACCGCGTTCTGGATCAAATGCCCCAGTACCCGCTGCAGCCTGGCAAACTGCGCCATCACTTGCAGGCCGCGCGCCTCGACCAGCAGCACCGGAGCCGGCAAGGCGATGCACTTGGCTGCCTGCTCCAGCACCGCATCAAGGCAGACGGACTGCGGCTGTTGCGGCGGCTCGCCACGTGCCAGCTTTTGCAGCAGAGACTGCATTTTCTGCACCGAATGGTCGAGGGTTTCCCGGACATCGGCCTGGAACTCCGGATTGGCCCGGTGCTTCTCGGCATTCTTTAGCAGGAGAGAAAACTGCGCAGCGAGGTTCTTGAGGTCGTGCACGATGAAGGTCGACATGCGGTTGAAGGATTCGAATTGCCGCGCCACCATCAGGGAATCGAGCGAGGCGCGATGGGCAAGGTAGCTGGCGGCCTGGCTGCCGGCAATCTTGAGCACATCGATGACTTCCCAATTGAGCTGGATCGGCGCGCGCGGCGCCACCAGCACAACAAAGCCGGTCACCTGTCCATGCAAGGTCAGCGGAATGACCAGCCAGGCATGGTCCAGCTTGAGCAGGCATGGCGGCAATACCAGCTCCCCATAGCGTTCGGTCCTGCCGGCACAGTCCGGCACGTCGATCACCCACTGGCGCTGCTGCAGGAACTGGCAAAACGGTTCGTCCAGCGGCAAGGCGTCCGGCGGCAGCGGCATATTCCACTTCGCAAGCGGCTCCCATTGATCGTCCTTGCGCAGCCACAGCAGGCCGGCCGGGCTTTCGACCAGGCCGGCCAGGGCCAGGATCGCGCGTTCGTACAGATGCGGCCCCTCCTCGGACAGCACCCGCGTGAAGCTGAGCCACTCATGCCGGTAGTCGAACCGTTCCGTGAAAAAATGCTTGGCGATCCACACCTTCAGGCGGGCGCGCAAGGTCCCGGAGAACAGCACGGCCGCCAGCACGATGGCCGCGCCAAACAGGAACACCAGCTGCATCAGGCGGCCCCAACCGCCGCCGACATAGCGCAGGTAGTAGCCGCTCAGCGCCATCGCCAGCAAGTACAGTGCCGATGCGACGACGGTCGCGGAATGCAGCATGAAGCTGCGCGACAGCGCGAGCGGCCCGCTCCAGCGCGGGCCGCGCGACACCGAAACGGCCAGCAGCGGCGCGGTCAGGGCATTGGCGATGCCGCGCGCCGCCCCGATGTCGGCATTGATGCGGCCGAACATCAGCGCGTCGCTGTACAGATAGAAGTCGAACACGAACAAGGCACCGATGCCGATGCAGGCGAACTTGATTCCCCAGCGCTCGACCGGCGGCGCCAGTCGGAACACCTGCTCGACCAGCAGCATGCCCAGCATCGCCAGCACCAGCCGCGCCAGCAGCATCAGCTGCGGCGCCAGGCTGGCCAGGCTCAGGCCGACGATGGCTGCGGCGAATGCCGCCGCGCGCCGCCGCGAAAACTGGCGCACCAGCAATAGCAACGCCAACCAGCCTGCGCTGCGCATGGCCTCGGCCGGTAGCGCAGCAATATCGAACGCCATGCAAGCGGCCCACAAGGCCGTCAGCAGGCAGGCAAGCGCCAGGGCGCCGGCGTGCACCCGCGACTGCCAGCGCCCCAGCAGCACGCCAGACAGCAGAAGGAAGGCGAACGCTGCCACCGCATGGCTGAGCGTTGCCGCCTGTACCGGCATCAGCGGCTGCCCCGGCCGGTCAAGACCACTTGCACCGTGTCGATCAGGATCAGCAGGTCAAGAAACAGGCTGTTGTTCTTTACATAGTACAAGTCGTACTGCAACTTCTCGACTGCGTCCGCGACCGAGGCGCCATACTGGTAGCGCACCTGAGCCAGGCCGGTGACGCCCGGCTTGATGCTGTGCCGCACCTTGTAGTACGGAACTTCGTCAATCAGTTTGGCGACGAAGTAGGCGCGCTCCGGGCGTGGACCGACAAAGCTCATGTCGCCGACGAACACATTGAACATCTGGGGCAGTTCGTCGATGCGCAGGGCGCGCAGGATGCGGCCGACGCGGGTCACGCGCGGATCGTCGGTGGCCGCCCAGGTCGGCGTGCCGCCCTGCTCCGCGTCCGGCCGCATGCTGCGAAACTTGAGCACCTTGAACAGCTTGTCGTCCTTGCCGACCCGCTCTTGCTGGTAGAACACTGGGCCGCCATCCTCCAGCTTGACGCACAGGGCTGCCAGCAGCATCACCGGCAGTGCCAGCGCCGTCACGGCAAGGCTGGCAACGAGGTCGAACAGGCGCTTGCTGGCGGCACGCAAGAAACCCTGGTCGAAGCCGCCGCCAAAAATGAGATAGCTGGGATGCAGGGAATCGAGCCGGATCTGGGCTGCCTCGCGTTCGAAGAAGGTGGCGGCATCCGTCACCTTGAAGCCGTCCAGTGCGCAGTCGAGCAGCTCGGTGACGGGGAAGCCGTGGTGGCGCCGGTTGCTGACGGTGACGACGATCTCGGTCGCCTCGAGCCGGCGCGCGATCGACAGCAGCGATTCTTGCGCCGGCAGCAACTTCGACTCCGGCACGCATGCTTCCTCGCCGCCGACGGCGACACAGCCGACCACCGACAGTTGATGCAGTCCAAGCTTGCTGTCGACCAGTTCGATGCATTCGCGTGCCAGCGCGCCGCCACCGACGAAGATGACTCGCCCTTCCAGCATCGTCGAACGGGCCGTCTGGAACACCACCATGCGCGCGAGCAAGACCCCGGCCGCCCCGAAACCAAAAATGGCCAGCGCCCCCTGGCCGATACCGGACTCGGGCCGCACGGCGATGACAGCGCTCAGCAGCGCGAACCCCAGCGCGAACGATGGCATGATGCGCAACAAGGTGGCACGCATGCCTTCGCGTGCGCTATGCTGGTACATGCCCAGTGCGCCCATGCTGAACAAGATGACCAGCGCAAACACCAGGGGATTGATCCGCTGGGTGCCCTGCAATGGTCCTTCCGAGCGCCAAAAAGCGGACACCAGGCTGGCCGACATCAGCAGGATCGTCAGCTCCAGCATCAACAGAATAAATGCCGTTTTGGAAACATAGTGGCTGAAAATGCGGATCACGACACCTCCGTCGGGCAGGGCGAGCACTGGAAACTGGCTACCCCATCATGCCAAGGCTTGCCCTGTTAGCAATTGCGGCGGCACAAGATGTCCCCTTGATCTACAGCACTTGCTGACGTATCAATGCCAAATGGTCTATAGTGATGTTTCTGTTTATGAATTTCCAAATCCATGAAATTTGATGTCGCCATTGTTGGCAGCGGCTTGGCCGGCCTGTCGGTCGCCCTGCACCTCGCGCAGACACGTACTGTTGCGATCATTTCTAAACGGGCGCTGCTCGATGGCGCCAGCAGCTGGGCGCAAGGCGGCATTGCCGCCGTGCTCGATTCAGGCGACAGCCACAGCCAGCATATTGAAGACACCCTGGTGGCAGGCGCCGGCCTGTGCGACGAGGCGGCCACCCGCTATATCGTCGAGCAAGGCCGCGAAGCGATCGAATGGCTGATCGCCCAGGGCGTGCCGTTTACCCGCGACGACTCGGCGGAACTGGGCTTCCACCTGACGCGTGAAGGGGGCCACAGCCAGCGCCGCATCATCCATGCCGCCGACGCCACCGGCCACGCGGTGCAGGTCACGCTGGAACAGCAGGTGCGAGCCCACCCGAATATCAGCCTGTTCGAGCAGCATTGCGCGATTGACGTCATCACATCCGACAAGCTGCGGCCCAAGGGCGCCCCGCCCACCAAGGCGCCGCAATGCCACGGCCTGTACGTGCAGGACGAAAAGACCGGCAAGGTGCTGACCTTTGAAGCCCAGCACACTGTGCTGGCCACCGGCGGCGCCGGCAAGGTCTACCTGTACACCACCAACCCCGATACGGCCACCGGCGACGGCATCGCGATGGCATGGCGCGCGGGCTGCCGTGTGTCGAATATGGAATTCATGCAGTTCCATCCGACTTGCCTGTACCACCCGTATGCCAAGTCCTTCCTGATCACCGAAGCGATTCGTGGCGAAGGCGGCCAGCTGCTGCTGCCGCCGGAAGCGGGCGCCGCAGCCGGCACCCGCTTCATGCTGGCCCATGACGAAAGGGCTGAACTGGCGCCGCGCGACGTGGTCGCCCGCGCGATCGACTTTGAGATGAAAAAGCGCGGCCTCGACTATGTCAACCTCGACATCAGCCACCAGCCGCCGGAATTCCTGAAGGAGCACTTCCCGACCATTTATGCGCGCTGCATGGAGCTGGGCATCGACATCACGAAGCAGCCGATCCCGGTGGTGCCTGCGGTCCACTTCACCTGTGGCGGCGTGGTCACCGACCTGGCCGGTCGCACCGACCTGCCCGGCCTGTATGCGGTGGGGGAAATGGCGTGCACCGGCCTGCACGGCGCCAACCGCCTGGCCAGCAATTCCTTGCTCGAATGCCTGGTGATCGGGCGTGCCTGCGCCAAGGAGATCGAAGCCCGGCCGAAGGCGGGCGCGCCAAGCCTGCCGGCCTGGGACGAAAGCCGCGTCACCGACGCCGACGAGGAAGTGGTGATTGCCCACAACTGGGACGAGCTGCGCCGCTTCATGTGGAATTATGTCGGCATCGTCCGCACCACCAAGCGCCTGGAGCGGGCCCAACATCGAATTGCCCTGCTCAAGGAGGAGATTGACGAGTACTACCGCAATTTCCGCATCACCCATGACTTGCTGGAGCTGCGCAACCTGGTGGACGTCGCTTCGCTGATCGTCAACAGCGCGCTGTCGCGCCATGAGAGCCGCGGCTTGCACTTCAGCCGGGATTATCCGAACACGCTGCCCAAGGCCCTGCCGAGCGTATTGACGCCGCCGCGCAAATAAGCCGGCGGCGATCGCCCCCGCACCGCTGCGCGGGGGGGGGGGGGGGGGCTTCGATCAGGTTTCTTTGCGGCCAGTGGTGCCAGCCGGCTTGGCCGCTTGCGTTGCGCTGGCGCTACCCTGCTGGCTGCCCGCGCCGCCCTGCATGCCGGCTGCCCCCGGGGTCTCGCTTTGCATGCTGGCGCCGCCGCGGATGTCACGGCCCTGCTGGTGGCGCATGCCATCGGAGAACGGATCGCGGTATTCGCGCATCGCCTCCTGCACCTTGGCGCGGCTGCGTTCGGTTTCCTCGGAGGCACTGCGCTGCACTTCTTCCGCCAGGGCGCGCGCGGTGCGGCTCGTTTCGGACACATGTTCCTCGGTCACGCGGGCCAGTTCCACCTGCGAGTCGGCGGCAAGGCGCGACAGGTGCTGCTGGTAGTCGCGCATTTTTTCGGCGGTGGGCTGGGCGCGCGATGCGGCTGCGCCAATTGCCTCGGCCTGGCGTTCGGCCGTCCACATTTGCTGGGTGGTGCGCGTCGTCTCTTCGAGCAGGGTCTGGGCCAGCTGGATATTGAGGTCGCAAAATTGTTGGAATGAACGGAACATCGTTTTGCTCATATCGTTCAGGAACGATACCTGGGCTTCCACGTGGGAACGTGCAGCGGGTGTGACGCTTTGAGTAAATGGATACATAGAAAGCCTCAAAAAAAGATTCAGTGAGTGGATGAGTGCAAGCCGCGCAGCATCCGCAGCGCGAACCACAAGGCTAAGTGAGCACGGCAAAGCGCGTATGATCGACATCAATCGGCGCACCGATAGATGGATCAAATACGGGAAAGTGTCAGGAAGTCATTGCATGCAGCGAATTCAATTGCTGCATGCAAAGGAGGCGTGGTTCAGGCAATCACGCGCAGGGAGTAATCGACGGCACGAATGTCTTTGGTCAGGCTGCCGATCGAGATGCGGTCGACACCGGTTTCTGCGATCGCGCGCACCGATTCGAGGTTGACGCCGCCGGATGCTTCGAGCAAGGCGCGCCCCTGGTTCAGTTCGACTGCCTTGCGCATCAGCGCATAATCGAAGTTGTCGAGCAGGACAGAGCTGGCGCCGGCATCGAGCGCTTCCTGCAGTTCGGCCAGGTTCTCGACTTCGACCTGGACGCTGACCGCATCGCCGATCAGTTTGGCCGCAGCCAGCGCCGGCGTGATGCCACCGCAGGCGGCGATATGGTTTTCCTTGATCAGGATGCCGTCGTACAGCGCCATGCGCTGGTTGTGCCCGCCACCGACGCGCACCGCGTACTTCTGGGCCATGCGCAGGCCTGGTACGGTCTTGCGGGTGTCGAGGATGGCGGCCTTGGTGCCTTCGACTGCCTGCACGTAGGCACGGGTCGAGGTCGCCACGGCGGACATCAGCTGCAGGAAATTCAACGCGGCACGCTCGGCCGTCATCAGCGAACGGGCCGAACCCTCGATCAGGCAAACCTCAGTGCCGGCGCGCATCATGTCGCCTTCGCCATAGCGCCAGTCGATGTCGATGTTCTGGTCCAGCGCCAGCATGACGCCTTCGAACCATGGCGCGCCGCACAGCACGGCGTCCTCGCGCACGATCACGCGCGCCTGCACGCGCACGTCGGCGGGAATCAGTTCGCCGGTCAGGTCGCCGCTGCCGACGTCTTCCAGCAAGGCGGCGAGCAAATTGGATTCGAACGCCGCCTGCAGGCCTTCATCGAAGCTGTCGTAGGGATTGCGCAAATTGCTCATGCAGGGCCAACTCCCGAGAATAGTGTGGATTCATGTGCCAGCTCGCCGGTCGGCAAGGCCTTGGCTTTCTTTGCTGCCGCAAAATCGAGCATGCGGTCGATCGCGCGCACGGCCAGGGCCCCGATGGCAGGATCGACATGGATTTCATTGTTGCCGTTCTCGAGCACGTCGGCCAGGTTCTGCAAGCCGTTCATCGCCATCCACGGGCAGTGGGCGCAGCTCTTGCACGTGGCGCTGTTGCCGGCCGTCGGTGCCTCGATCAGGCGCTTGCCCGGCGCCTCCATGCGCATCTTATGCAGGATGCCGTTGTCGGTCGCCACGATGAAGGTGGTGGCGTCCATCGTTTTGGCGGCGTTGATCAGCTGGGTGGTCGAGCCCACCACGTCGGCCAGCGCCACCACATTGGCGGGCGACTCCGGGTGCACCAGCACCTTGGCCTCCGGATACTCGGCCTTGAGCAGGTCCAGCTCGATGCCCTTGAACTCGTCGTGCACCAGGCAGGAACCCTGCCACAGCAGCATGTCGGCGCCCGTTTTTTTCTGGATATAGGCGCCGAGGTGGCGGTCCGGCGCCCACAGGATCTTCTGGCCCTGGGCATGCAGGTGGGCCACGATATCGAGGCCGATCGACGACGTCACCATCCAGTCGGCGCGCGCCTTGACGGCGGCGCTGGTGTTGGCGTACACGACGACGGTGCGGTCAGGATGGGCATCGCAGAATGCGGCGAACTCGTCGGCCGGGCAGCCCAGGTCAAGCGAGCAGGTCGCGTCCAGGTCCGGCATCAGGATGGTTTTTTCCGGGCTCAGGATCTTGGCCGTCTCGCCCATGAAGCGCACGCCCGCCACCACCAGCGTCCGGGCCGGGTGGTCGCGCCCGAAGCGCGCCATCTCCAGCGAGTCCGACACGCAGCCGCCCGTCTCTTCGGCCAGGTCCTGCAAATCGCTGTCGACATAGTAATGCGCCACCAGCACGGCACCCTTCTCCTTGAGCAGGCGGCGGATCTTGTCCTTCAGCGCCACCTTTTCGGCCGCGCTGGGCGTGGCCGGGGTGCGCGCCCATGCACTGGCCGTGCAGCTCTGGCCGGCCTGCGGGTGGTCGTACTCGATGGTCTTGATCGGCAAAACTTGCATAACGCTACCCTTACTCGATGCCCTGGCTGCTCAGGTACTCTTCATAGTTGCCGCGGAAGTCGATGATCTCGCTTTCCTTGATTTCGAGAATGCGCGTCGCCAGCGACGACACAAACTCGCGGTCGTGCGATACGAAGATCAGGGTGCCGGCGTATTTTTCCAGAGCGATATTGAGCGATTCGATCGATTCCATGTCCATATGGTTGGTCGGTTCGTCGAGCAACATCACATTATGGCGGCCCAGCATCAGCTTGCCGTACATCATGCGGCCCTTTTCGCCGCCGGACAGCACTTTGACCGATTTCTTCACTTCGTCGCCGCCGAACAGCAGGCGGCCCAGGATCGAACGCACGGCCTGGTCGTCATCGCCCTCCTGGGTCCACTGTCCCATCCAGTCGGTCAGGATCAGGTCGTCCGCGAATTCCTCGGTCGGATCCTGCGGCATATAGCCGACGTTAGCGTTCTCGGCCCATTTGACGCGGCCGCTGTCGGTCGTCATCTTGCACAACTCGCCGCCGATCGAACGCAGCAAGGTGGTCTTGCCGGCGCCGTTGGCGCCGATGATGGCGATGCGCTCGCCCGCTTCGACCATGATGCTGAAGTTCTTGAACAGCTGGCGGTCGTACTTCTTCGAGATGCCTTCCACTTCGACCGCCAGCCGGTGCAGCTTCTTCTCGCCTTCGAAGCGGACGAACGGATAGGCGCGCGACGACGGCTTCATGTCCTCGACCTTGATCTTGTCGATCTGCTTGGCGCGCGACGTTGCCTGGCGGGCCTTGGACTTATTGGCCGAGAAGCGGCGCACGAAGTCTTGCAGTTCAGCGACCTTTTCCTTGGCCTTGGCATTATTGGCCAGTTGCTGGTTGCGCGCCTGGGTCGAAGCGAGCATGTACTCGTCGTAATTGCCCGGATAGATCTTGAGGGTACCGTAATCCATGTCGGCCACGTGGGTGCACACCTGGTTCAAGAAGTGGCGGTCGTGGGAAATGATGATCATCGTCGAATTGCGCTCATTGAGCACGTCCTCTAACCAGCGAATCGTGTTGATGTCGAGGTTATTGGTCGGCTCGTCGAGTAGCAGGATGTCCGGATTCGAGAACAGGGCCTGGGCCAGCAGCACGCGCAGCTTCCAGCCTGGCGCCACATTGCTCATCGGGCCCTGGTGCTGGTCGATCGACACGCCGGCGCCCAGCAGCAGTTCGCCGGCGCGCGCTTCGGCCGAGTAGCCGTCGTATTCGGCGACTTTGCTCTCAAGTTCGGCCGCATGCATATAGTCGTCGTCGGTCGCCTCAGGGTTGGCGTAGATCGCGTCGCGCTCGGTGATCGCGTTCCACAGCTCGGTGTGGCCCATCATGACCACGTCCAGCACGCGCATGTCTTCGAAGGCGAACTGATCCTGGCGCAGCTTGCCGAGCCGCTCGTTGGTGTCAAGCATGACATTGCCTGCCGACGGCTCGAGGTCGCCGCCGAGGATCTTCATGAACGTCGATTTGCCGCAGCCGTTCGCGCCGATCAGGCCATAACGGTTGCCGTCGCCAAATTTGACGGAAATATTCTCAAACAATGGCTTGGCGCCAAACTGCATGGTGATGTTTGCTGTCGATAGCATCTTTTACTGGCTCTTTACTCAATTAAATCATGCGCTTAGGCGCGAACCAGCCATTATACAACACAGTGTTTTCATCGATAGGCGAATGGCCAATGCAAATTTCAATACGTCGGGCGACTAATGCGAGAGGTGAGGCGTAAGCGCACACTTGCGCAGAGACAACGGAGCCAGAAAAGAAGTACGGAACCGACCGGAGCTTAAGTGCCAGAGTGTGTTTGCCGATCCATATTGGGGACGACCGACTCAGCGCCCCATTCGCGAAAAAACCACTCGGCAAACCAACCGATCAACGGTACGGGCAATACACACAGCACCACGATTAAGAGCCACTTGGGGCCAAATCCATTCACAAGCAGGGCTGCTATGACGAGCAATGCTACTGCGAGCCTCCATCCATCAGCATTTAGCGTAGGTGATAATATCGTAGCGCTCGCTTTGCCGGCCCAGAAGACAATCAGATTAGCGAGCAGCCCGATACCAAACAGCACTAAGACACTGAGTCCGTGTAGCTTGTTTGCAGTAAATTGCACTTCTGTTACTTCCGTCAGCCTTCCGTGATTAGCAACAAAATAGTGGCCATTCTCAATCCTTCCGTTAATGGCCTCGCCCCCGAGATACAACGAGTGGAACCAAAAACATGCAATATTAACAATCACAAAGAGGACGAGAAGCAAACAAAATCGGTAAACTGAAATCATGGATGGGGCTCCAAGGATGGGCGATGATATCGAGTAAACTTTATCACGATAGCGCTACGCGCTTCGATAAGTCAGACAACCTAATCGATCGGCGTTGCCTGGGCGAAGGTCGGGCTGGCAGTCATGCGGCTCGCCTATTTGGTCATGAAGCGGGCTGGCTTGTAGAACAAGACATCAAATACTGTTGCTTGCGACAACAGGCAAGTGAACTTGAGTAGTATCGATGAGCCTGTCAGAATTTCTGTGTGAAGCGGGGTCATGAAATAATACCGAAAGGATTGTTCCATGACCGACGCAATGACTACCAAGAAACCTAAGAAAATAAAAGCACCATACCCGTTCCCTGTTGAATTGATCGACCAGC
>CBDDRJ010000023.1:0-20572 GCA_965233055.1 uncultured bacterium | reverse complement strand
ATGTCGTCACGGCGCGATTGCAGGGTATGCGGCGGGAAGCAGTCGCAAATGGCCATCACGTCGCGGTGGAAGTGCATGGTGCCTTTGGGGACGCCGGTGGTGCCGGACGTGAAGCTGATCAGGCAAACGTCGTCGGCCGCGGTGTCGGCCGCGGCAAACGGCTGCCGGTGGCGCGCCATCATGGCGTCGAGCGATTGCGGGTCCGCAGCATCGCCGAAGAAGACGGTGTTTTTCAGCGGCGCCGGCAGCGCTTCGATTTCGGCGGACAGCGAGCGGGCGCACAACACGAAGTCGACCTTGGCCTTGTCGATGATGGTGGCCAGTTCGCGCGCGCGCAGCAGCGGCATGGTCGGCACGGCGATGCCGCCGGCCTTGAGCACGGCCAGGATGCTGGCGGCCATCAGCGGCGTATTGGCGCCGCGCAGCAGCACGCGCTTGCCGGTCACCATCCCCATGTCCAGGGTCAGCACATGGGCAATCTGGTCGACCTTGGCGGCCAGCTCGGCATAGGTCCAGGCGCCCTGCTCGCCGATGACGGCAGTGCGTTCGCCGTCGCCGTCGCGCAGCGCGCTGTCCAACAGCGCGTCGACGCAGTTCAGGCGCTCCGGGTAGTGAAGCGCCGGCAGGTCGAACAGGAATTGCGGCCACTGGTCCACCGGCGGCAGATTGGTCCGCGCAAACGTATCCTGGTGGCCGCTGGGAGAGAGTGCTGCATGCAAGTCGGTCATGATCGCCCTGAATTGAAATACCGGTCGGATGGACGGATACTTTAATTCTAAATTATCACGACATCAAGCAATATCTTGCGAGGCGTTGGGCTTGGGCGATTGCAGGGGCAAAGGCCAGGTTCCGCGTGGGTAAGCGAGCTTACCCACCCTACAGTGCGGCCCCGTAGGGTGGGTACCAAAGGTACTCACCCGGATTTACGCGCCCGTAACCTCGTAGGGTGGGTACCGAAGGTACCCACGCGGATTTACGCGCCCAGTTTGCCTTTCTGATGCATGACAGAGCGGATGATGTCGGCCAGCACGGCGTGGGCCGCCTCCGACGTCGGTGTATTGGCGACCAGTTCCTTGAGCGCGACAGCAGCGCCGTGCAGTCCCAAGGTCAGGCAGCCGGCATGCAGGCGCTCGATGCGCACCAGCGCGGCGCCGGTCTCGCCGCGCGACAGCAGCACGTCGATCTCGCCGCCGGCCGCCAGCAACTGGTTATAGAAGCCGCCCAGGTACAGAGCCAGCCGTTCGGCGTTGATGCCCAGACGCTGCTGGGTCTCGAGCGGCGTCTCGATATCGAAGGTCACGCCCGCGACCGGGGTTCCGTAGGCGGCCAGGTGCACGCGCACCTGGTCGACCTGGAATGGCTTGACAATATAGCCGGTGGCGCCGCTGGTGGACGCTTCGGACACGGTCTCCTGGTCGGTCGCCGACGACACCAGGATGAAAGGCAGGGCCGATAGCGCGGCATCGGCCTTGATTTTCTGGAGCAGCTCCATGCCGGACATGCGCGGCATGCGCAGGTCGCAGAATACGACGTCCGGGCGCAGGCCCTGTTCGAGCATTTCCCACGCCTGCAGGCCGTCTTCGGCCTCGAGGACCTCAAACTCGCCGCAGCTATCGACCAGGTGCATCAACACCATGCGCGAGACGACATCGTCGTCGACTACCAGCACTTTCATTGGGCTTCCTCTCTCCGGGACAGGCCCGAATCTTACCTCAATTTGCGGTCTCGAAGACACTCAGCAGTGTCAGCAAACGCGGCATGGCGGCGCGCAGCACTTCCCATTGGCGCTGGTCGGCCGCCAGTTCGAGCTCGGTACACAGGGCGTGCAGTTCGCCTTCATCGAGGTAGGCGGCGCTGCCCTTAATTCCGTGCAGCAGGCGGCCCGCCGTGTCGTGGTCGCCGTCGGCAATGGCGCGCTCGAGTTCGGCCAGCCGGCCTGGCACGTCGCCGGCAAACGCGGCCCGCATGCGCGCCTTCAGGTCGACCGAACGCTTGATCGCCGGGCCGGCGCCAGGCGGTGGCGCCACCGGCTCGGTCAAGACGCCGAACATGGCATCGAGCTCGATGGTGCTGGCCCTGCCGACCACGGGCTGCGACATCAGCGGCAGCTCGATTGCGCGCTGCAGCTGGCGTTCGATCGCGCGGCTGAGCATATAGTGCAGCGCCGCCTCGTCGATCGGCTTGGTCAGGAAATCGTCCATGCCGGCGCCGATGTAGCGGGCCCGGTCTTCGTCGCTCGCATTGGCCGTCAGCGCAATAATCATCAGCTCCTGGTCGCGCACCGGCGCATCAGGCGTGCCGCCGCTGCGGATCAGGCGGGTGGCGGTGGCGCCATCCATCTCGGGCATGCGGCCATCCATTAGGATCAGGTCGTAGCGCGCGGCAGCGCAGGCCTGCACGGCCAGCGCGCCGTTCTCGGCGATGTCGACCGTATGCCCCAGCTCCTCGAGCATCATGCGGATGATGATCTGGTTGGTCGGGAAGTCCTCGGCGCACAGCACCTTGAGGCGGTGCGTGTGCGGCGCGCGCGGCACATGCGGTACCACCGGCGGCGGCACGCCGTCGGCCAGCGGCAGCACGAAGGAGAAGGTGCTGCCGACGCCCTCCTCGCTTGCGACGCTGATTTCGCCGCCCATCAGCTCGACCAGCTGCCGGCAGATCGCCAGGCCAAGGCCGGTGCCGCCGTAGCGGCGCGTGGTGGTACTGTCGGCCTGCTCGAACTTCTGGAACAGGCGCTCGATTGCTTCGGGTGCGATGCCGATGCCGGTGTCCTGCACCGTGAAGCGGATCATGTTGATATGGTCTTGGCGCGGCGGGTTGAGGCGCTCGACGCGCACCTTGACGCTGCCCATCTTGGTGAACTTGAACGCATTGCCGACCAGGTTGACCAACACCTGGCGCAAGCGGGTCGGATCGCCCACCACGTAAGGCGGCAGCTCGGTGGCCAGTTCGATCTCGAATTCGACCGACAGGCCGGCTGCCTGTTCCTCGAACAGGGCGACCACGTTTTCCAGCGTGCTCGACAGGGCGAAGTCGATGTTCTCGATCGACAGCTTGCCCGCTTCGATCTTCGAGAAATCGAGCAGGTCGTTGATGATGGTCAGCAGCGACTGGGCATTGACCTGGGCCCGCAACAGCTGGCCGCGGGTGTTCTCCTGCAGCAGCGAGTCGCGCAGCGCAAAGCCCAGCATGCCGATCACGCCAGCCAGCGGGGTGCGCATCTCGTGGCTCATATTGGCCAGGAATTCGGACTTCTGGCGTGTCGCGTCTTCCGCCTTCTGCTTGGCCAGGCGCAGGCGCTCGTCGTTCTCCTGCAGCGCGCGGTTGGCCAGCGCCAGCTCCTCGGTGTGCAGGCGGACCTGCTTTTCCTGTTCAAGCAGCTGGTCCTGGGTTTCCTCCAGCTGCTGGTAGGCGCGCGCATTGTCGAGCGCCACGGCGGCGTGGGCCGCCAGCGTTTGCAGCATGTCCAGGTGAACGCGCCGGTAGGCGTTCTTCTCGACGCTCTGCACGCAGATCACGCCCATCACGCGTTCCTTGACGATCAGCGGCGAATACATCATCGACATCGGCATCGCGGGGATTGAGCCGTCTTCCATCTGCGCCACGGTCAGCGTGCACATGCCTTCGGCGCCGATGTAGTTCTCGTACTCGGTTGTGACGTCATTGATGAAAATCTCGCGCCGGTTGACCAGGCACCACACGGCAAACTGGTTGGGGTCGTCCATGCGGCGCTCGTAAGGCTGGCTGCGCAGGCCCTGCTCCATCGAGAACGGGAATTCGATCACGCCCTTGTCTTCGCGGAAGAAACCGATGCCGAAGATGCGCGCATCCATCAGGTGGTGCACGTGCCGGTACACGGTGCGCATGATGGTTTCCAGGTCCAGAGTGGCAGTCATCTCGCGGCCGATTTCGGACAGGGTCGAGATATTGCGGTGGGCCAGCTCGACGTTCTCCTTCTGGCGTTCGACTTCCTCCATCTGGCGTTCGGCGTCGGAGCGGCGCCGTTCCGCTTCGGCGCGCTGCAGTTCGAGCTCGTCGCGCTGGCGTTCGAGCATGCGGTTTTGCTGCTCCACTTCGACCGTGCGCGAGCGCACCTGCTGCTTGAGCATCTGGCGCTGGCGGCGCAGCGCGCTCATGCGCATGCGGACCATGCCGAAGGCCGACCCCAGCACCAGGATGAGCACCAGCGAGCGGAACCACAGCGTCTTCCAGTACGGCGGCAGGATCGTGATCTCGAGCGTGGCACCGGTCGCGCTCCAGACGCCGTCCTTATTGGCGGCCTTGACGCGGAACGTATAGGTGCCGGGATCGAGGTTGGTATAGGTCGCGAAGCGCTTGTTCGAATCGGTGGTGACCCAGTTCTCGTCGAAGCCCTGCAGCTGGTAGGCATAGCGGTTGCGCTGGGGCGAGGCGAAGTGCAGGGCCGAGAACTCGAGCGAGAACACCGAATCGGTGGCGTCGAGCGTAATCGCCGACACACTCTCGATGGCCGACTTGATCAGGCCGGGACGGGTGGCGACGACCGACTTGTTAAAGATCTGGAAGTCCGTGATGACCGCGCGCGGCGCAATCCGGTTGTCGCGGATTGCGCCGGGCGCGAACGCGGTGACGCCGTTGAAGCCGCCGAAATACAGGGTGCCGTCCGGCGCATGCAGAGCCGAGCCGTCGAAGTAGGCGCCCTCCACCGTGCCATCGGCGGCGCCGTAATTGGCCCAGCGCGAAGCCTGCTGGTCGAAGCGGGAAATGCCGGTGTTGGTGCTGACCCACAGGTTGCCGCTGCCGTCCTGCAGGATCGACGCCACCGAATCGTCCGCCATGCCATCCTTGACGGTGTAGCGGCGGAAACGCACCTTGCCGTCGGCCGCCACGTCCATCCGGTTCAGGCCGGCGGCTGTGCCGACCCAGATCACGCCATCCTTGTCCTCGAACAGATAATGCACCTCCTGGTGGCTGAGGCTATTGGGATCCTTCGGGTCGTGGTGGTAGTGGGTGAAATTGCCGGTGGCGCGGTCCATCAGGTCCAGGCCGTTGAAGGTGCCGATCCACAGCCGGCCGTGGCGGTCTTCCAGCATCGGGCGCACCGTGTTGTCGGACAGGCTGGCGCTATTGGCCACATCGTGGCGGTAGGTGGTGGTGCGGCCGGTGGCGGTGTCATGCCGGTGCATGCCACCGCGCGTGGCCACCCACAGAATGCCGGCACGGTCGAACATCAGGCCGCGGATATTATTGCTCTCCGACTCGCCCTGGGCAAACACGATGCGACCAAAGCGCCTGGTCTTCGGGTCGAAGCTGGTCACGCCGGCGTAGCTGCCGATCCACAGGATGCCGTTGCGGTCGCGCGCGATCGCGCTGCCGCGCGGGTCGATCAGGCTGTTCGGATTGTTCGGCTCGTGGGTATAGCTGGTGACGATGCCGCTGGCCGGATCGAGCAGGTCGAGGCCCTTATTGGTGCCCAGCCACAGCCTGCCGGCGCCGTCATCGATGATGGCCCGTACCTTGTTGTCCGACAGCGCCAGCGCGCCGTCGGAGTCCTTGACCAGGCGCGCAAAACCGCCGCTGGCCAGGTCGACCCGCGACACGCCCGCATACCAGGTGCCGACCCAGAAGGTGCCGACGCGGTCGCGGTACATCGCCGAAATCTGGTTGTCGGCCACGCTGTGGTTATCGCTCGGTACGTGGCGGTACTGGGCAAAGCGGTTGACATTGGCCTGCCAGCGGTACAGGCCATCGGTCTGGCTGCCAACCCAGACCACGCCGTCGACGTCCTGGTACAGCGACATGACGGGGCCGGTCTTGAGGCCTTCCTTCGGCCCGAAGCGGCGCCGCTGTGCGCCCGGCCCTTTCAGGTCGAGCGTGTCGAGGCCCGACAGGCTGCCGATCCACAGGGTCTGGCTGGTGTCGACCAGCAGCGCTTGCACGACCCCGAACCTGGCTTGCGCGCCGCTGCCGAATGGATGGTGTTCGAACCTGGTGCCGCCGGCGGCCAGGCTGTCGAGGCCGGCGCCGGCACCGACCCACAGGCGGCCGCTCGCGTCCAGCGCCAGCGCCGTGGTCTGGTCATCGGCCAGGCTGCCGTTTTCGCCCGGTATATGGTGCCAGATGGTGAACTTGCCGGTGGCCGGGTCGAGGTGCTGCAGGCCGTCGGCGGTGGCGATCCACAAGCCCTGCTTGCCGTCGTCGATGATGGCCCGCACATGCAGGTTGCCATTGCCGCGCTTGGGCGATTCGATCGGCTTGAAATGGGTGAACGACTGGGTAGTCGGCTCGAACCGGTCAAGGCCGGCGTCGGTGCCGATCCACAGCCGGCCTTTGCTATCGACATGCAGCACCCTGACCCAGTTGTCGACCAGGGTGCGGGCGTCGCTCGGCGCATTCTTGAACACGGTGACGCGGTAGCCGTCGAAGCGCGACAGGCCGGCCTGGCTGCCAAACCACATGAAGCCTTCCGCGTCCTGCGCGATGGCCAGCACCGACTCCTGCGCCAGCCCCTGCTCGACGCTGAGCTGCTCGAAGCGCAAGGTGCGCGCAGGTGCGGCCGCGCTGCCGGGGCCGGCCAGGCTGGCCAGCAGGCAGCACAGCAGGATCGCGAAGGTGCGCAGGCGCAGGCCGAAGCTCATGGCAGTGCCGCCCCCTTCAGGCCGACGCAGTGGCTAAGGCGGCGCCAACGGTGCCGGACTTGACGCGATTGATCTGGCGCTCGACCGAATCGATGACTTCGACCAGCGTGGCGTCGACATGGTCGGCCAGCAGCGGCCGCGTGCGCAGCGCCTCGAGCAGGCTCGACACATGCCACAGGCCCAGCGTCACGCAGCCGGTATTGAGGGTATCGAGCCGCAGCTTGGCATTGGCGTTGTCGCCATTGTCGACCATCGTCGCGATCTCGGTGCGGCCGACGGTCAGCTGGGCCTGGAAGGCGACCAGGTAGGCCGACAGGCGGGCGGCATTGATATTGAGCCGCTTCATCGTCGCCACCGGATTCTCGGCCAGCTTGTCAAGGGTGAGCTTGAAGATCTTGTCGAGATGGGCGCGCGCCGCCTCGGCGTCGAGCGGCTTGAGGATATAGCCGATCGCGCCAAGCTTGACGGCCGTCAGCACGGTGTCGCGGTCGGACGCCGACGACACCAGCACGAACGGCATGTCGGCCAGTGCCGGATTGGTCTTGAGCTTTTGCAGCAAGTCGATGCCCGACATGCGCGGCATGCGTACGTCGCAAAAACAGATCACCGGGCGCAGGCCCGCCTCGAGCATCTGCCACGCCTGCTCGCCGTCCTCGGCCTGTTCGAGCTCGAACACATCGTACGCTGCCAGCAGGTCCATCAGTGCTATGCGGGAGACTACATCGTCGTCGACAACCAGCGCTTTCATTTTCTCTCCCAAATCCGAATAAATAAGGTCATGTGCAGCTTACGAACCGAAGAAGGCCAGCACCGCTTCCTTGCGCGCGTTGGTGTCGCGCTGGCCAAGCTGGATCAGCTCGCGCGTATAGGTCGATTCGAACAGCAGGTACGACGCCAGCGCCGAGCCGCGCGACTCGGTCGCGCCGATTCCCGACAGCATGGTGCGGATCGGCGCCGGCAGGCTCGAGATGTGGCGGCTGGCGATATCGTCGAGCCGTTCGGATGGCGCGATCACCAGCAGGTCGACCGGCTTCAACGGCGTCATGGCCAGGTATTCCTTCGGCAGCAGCGACAGGGTCTTGTTGACGCGCTCGAGCCGCTCGATGTCGACCGCCAGGCTGTCGAGGAAGATCGACGACATCGCATGGCCGGCGATCTGCGCCAGGCTCGGGTAGCGCGCCGATTCGGACGCGTCGCGCGCCGGTTCGGTCAGGCGCCCTGCCCCCACCACCAGCACCTTGGTCGCGCCGAGATGGATGGCCGGCGAGATCGGCGCCAGCTGGCGCATCGAACCGTCGCCGCAGTATTCGCGGTGGCCGCCCAGGAACAGGGGCACGGCCGGGAAGATGAACGGAATGGCCGACGAGGCCAGCAGGTGCTCGACCCCGATCTGGTCCTGCAGGGCGATGCGCTGCATGCGGATCCACGGCGCGATCTCGGCCGCGGTCTGGTAAAAGGTGATGTGGTGGCCGCCCGTGTACGACGAGGCCGTCACCGCCAGCGCGTGCAGCAGGCCGTCCGACAAAGCCGCGTCGAGCCGCGGCAGGTCGAGCATGCGGTGCAGCAGACCGACCAGCGGCGTGTTATTGAGCAGGGCCTGGGGCGGGGCGGCGCGCCATTTGCGCAGCAGCCAGCCGAACGACAGCAGCGACAGCCAGCGCGCGCCGGAGCGGATCACGCCGAGCGAGTCGGCGCGGTAGACCTGCTCGACGGCGATGTGCTCCCACACATCGAGCAGTTTCTGGACGCCCTCGCCGAAATTATCGGCGCGGCAGGCCAAGGCGGTCGCGTTCATGGCACCGGCCGAGGTGCCGCAGATGATGTCGAACGGATTGCGCGCCGGCGGCCAGCCTGCCTCCCACAAAATCTGGGAGATCGCCTGCAACACACCCACCTGGTATGCGGCCCTGGCTCCACCGCCGGTCAAAATCAAGCCTGTTTTCTGATGAAATCCCATACGGCAAGATTAGCAGGGTTGCGCCAGCTTGCGGCGAAAATGTTATGGATTTTGCATTTTAGCCGCGCAAAAATCATTCTCCGCGCGCAACACCTTCGCGCCGCGGGTCGGCCCCGCCGAACCACATCGATTCGCCATGGATGTTCAGGCGCATGATCCCCTGCAGGCCGGAGGTCTGGTCGAACACCCGCACCGCGTGGCCGCGCGCCTTGAGGGCGTCGATCAGCGGCTGCGGCGCGCGCCCCGCTTCCAGCTCGGTCGGACCATTGCGGCTGCCGAAATTGGGCAGGCTGATCGCCTGCTGCACGTTCAGGCCCCAGTCCAGCGTGCCGACCAGCACCTTGGCGACATAATTGATGATGGCCGGGCCGCCCGGCGAGCCGACCACCAGCACCAGCTTCTTGCTGGCCTTGTCGAACACCAGCGTCGGCGACATCGCGCTGCGCGGGCGCTTGCCGGCTTCGACCCGGTTGGCGATCGGGCCATCCTGGTCGCGCGAATCGAACGAGAAGTCCGTTAACTGGTTATTGAGCATAAAGCCGTCGACCATCTGGCGCGATCCGAACGCGTCCTCGACCGAGGTCGTCATCGACACGCCGTTGCCCTGGGCGTCGACCGCCACGATGTGCGAAGTGGCCGGCTGCTCGATCGCCGTATCAAGCCCCCATGCCACCTTCATGTCGGGCGGCGTGCCGGCCGGCGCCACGCCCATCGACTTGTCGCCGATCAGGGCGGCGCGCTGGGACAGGTAGGCCTTGTCGATCAGGCTGGCCACGCCGCGCCCCGGCAGCGGCACGAAGTCGGTGTCGGCGGCGTAGCGGTTGCGGTCGGCGTAGGCCAGGCGGCCCGCCTCCGAGAACAGGTGCACCGCGTCCGCCGTCAGTTCGCCGTTGACCGGCGCATGGCGCGCCATGTCCTTCGTTTCCAGCATGCCCAGCATCTGGGCAATGGCAATGCCCGACGACGAAGGCGGCGGCATGCCGCACACGGTGAAGCTGCGGTAGTCGCTGCACACGGCCGGGCGCAGCTTGGCCTGGTAGCCGGCGATGTCCTGCTCGGTCAGCAGGCCCGGGTTGGTCGCGTGCGAGCGCACCTTGGCCACCATGTCTTTGGCGATGCGGCCCCGGTAGAACGCGTCCGGTCCGCCATTGGCGATCTCGCGCAGGGTCACGGCCAGCGCCGGGTTTTTCAGCACATGGCCGACCGGCAGCGGGTTGCGGTCCTTATCGAGGAAGTAGGCGGCGGCGGTGGGGTCGGTTTGCAGGCGGCGCGCGTCGTAGCGCAGCAGCGCGTGCAGGCGCGGGCTGATGGCAAAGCCCTGTTCGGCCAGCTTGATGGCCGGTTCGAACAGCACCTTCCATGGCAGCTTGCCATGCTGGCGGTGAACCATGTCCATCACGCGGACCACGCCGGGCGCGCCGACCGAACGACCGCCGATGATGCCCGCTTCGCGCGACAGCGGCTTGCCGTTCGCATCCTGGAACAGCTTTTCATTGGCGGCGGCAGGGGCCGTTTCGCGGCCATCGAAGGCCTGCACCTGCCTGCCGTCGAAATGCATGATGAAGGCGCCGCCGCCGATGCCGGACGATTGCGGCTCGACCAGGGTCAGCACCAGCTGGACGGCGATGACGGCGTCCATCGCACTGCCGCCCTTCTTGAGCATCTGGTAGCCGGCGTCGGCCGCGATCGGGTTGGCGGCGGCGACCATGAACTTGCGGCCGGCCCAGCCCTGCTTTTCCTGCTGGCCGGTGGCGGTTTCGGGCGGGCGCTGCGCGGCATCTTGCGCGCAGGCGACTGGCGCGACCAGCGCGAACGACAGGCCAAGGGCAGCTGCCAGCATTGACTTCTTGATCATAGATTCTCCAAAAATAAGGGCGTGCGACCAAGGCCGCACGCCCGATACAATTGGCATCCTACATCAAATTGATGCATCCCCGCGTGGGCACGGGGTCGCCGCACGGATTTTAGTGCGGCGACATGCCCACCCTACTTAGGTTGCATGCGGATCGCGCCGTCCAGGCGGATCGTTTCGCCGTTCAGCATCGGGTTTTCGATGATGCATTTGGCCAGGTGGGCGTATTCCGACGGCTTGCCGAGGCGCGGCGGGAAAGGGACCATATTGCCCAGCGCGGTGCGCACTTCTTCCGGCATGCCCATCAGCATTGGCGTTTCGAAGATGCCAGGAGCGACCGTCATCACGCGGATGCCGCTGCGGGCCAGGTCGCGCGCCATCGGCAGCGTCATGCCGGCAACGGCGGCCTTGGACGAACCGTAGGCTGCCTGTCCGATCTGGCCGTCGAATGCCGCCACCGATGCGGTATTGATGATGACGCCGCGCTCGCCAGTGTCAATGGCGTCGGTCTTGCCCATCGCGTCGGCGGCCAGGCGCGCCATATTGAAGGTGCCGACCAGGTTGATGTTGATGGTGCGCTGGAACGCGTCGAGCGGGTGCGGGCCGTCCTTGCCGACGGTCTTGATGGCTGGCGCGACGCCGGCGCAGTTGACCAGGCCGCGCAGCGTGCCCATCTCAACCGCAGCGGCGACGACGGCCATGCCGTCCGCTTCCGAGGTGACGTCGCACTTGACGAACTTGCCTTTCAGCTCGGCTGCGAGCGCAGTGCCCGCTTCAACCTGCACGTCCGCCAGGACGACCTTGCCGCCCGCTTCGGTGAGCATGCGCGCCGTTGCTGCGCCCAGGCCCGATGCGCCACCAGTGATGATGAATACGTTGTCTTGAATATGCATGATTGCCCTTAAAAAGTTCCGGATGACGTTTACGTTAACGTCAAGTACCCGAATTGTATCGAACTTTGGGCAGGAAAAACCACATTCAGTGCATTAAAAACATTGCACCCACCCTGCCTGGGCGGTGCAGTGCCGCCCCTTGCTATCGAGCAAAACATTGGCCGCCGGATTCTGGTAGGGCACACCATGGGCATCGAGGCAACCCGCCGCGCTGCAGTTCAGGGGCGCCGGGCGCGGCGGAAAGGCCGGTGCAGGCGCGGCTGGCGCCGGCGGGCGGTAGCCGTAGACCGGGCCCGGTGCGGGCGGAGCCTTCATCGGGGCAATCTGTTGCCACACAGCCCGGCGCGGCCGTTTGGGTGGTGCCGGCTTGCATTCGGGCTGGGCCAGGTCAGGCGATGGCGGCCCCTTCGGCGGCCGGCACGCGGCAACGCTGTCCGCCCATGCCAGGCAGGCCAGCAGCACGATGAGCTTCGCAGAAAATGTCGCACGGATGAACATGATCTGATTATTGTCCGTCCGGCGCGGAAGTCCAAGCACGATTCGTCAGGCTGGGGTCAGCTTGAAAGTGTAAGGTGGAAAAAAAATAGAGGAGACAGCATGAGCAGTACGCTACAACAATACCGGGCCAAGCTGTGCAGCCCGGCAGACGCCATGGCGCTGGTGCGCGATGGCGATATGATCATCGTGCCGACCGGCGCCGGCGAGCCGCCGAGCCTGCTGACCCAGCTGTCGGAACAGCGGCGGCAGTTCCGTGACGTCAAGGTGGCGCAGATCCTTGCGCTGGGCAACTACAGCTATCTGGAGCAGGCCACCGCCCACCATGTGCGCCATGCCGCGCTGTTCTTTGGCGGCGCCTCGCGCCCCAGCGGCCAGGGCGGCTGGGGCGACTTCATTCCGAATTACTTCTCGGAGATTCCGGTCTTGATCGAACGGGGCCAGATGCCGGCCGATGTCGTGTTCTCGATGGCGTCGAGCATGGACGAGAACGGCTACTTCGCCCTCAGCCTGGGGGCCGACTACACGATGGCCGCCGTGGCCAAAGCACGCGCCATTGTGCTGGAGGTCAATCCGAATGTCCCGTTCGCACACGGCCAGTGCCATGTGCATATCTCGCAGGTAACGGCCCTGGTCGAAAGCAGCGCTCCGGTGCGCGAAGTGGGCTTGCCGACGATCGGACCGGTGCAGGAAGCGATCGGCAAATACGTCGCCGATATGATCGAGGACGGTTCGACGCTGCAGATCGGCTACGGCGGCATTCCCGACGCCGTCGTCCTGCAGCTATCGTCCAAGCACGACCTGGGCGTGCACACGGAAATGATCGGCGACGGCATCTTGTCGCTGGTCGAATGCGGCGCCGTCACCAACCGCAAGAAGAACTTCCTGCCGGGGAAAATGGTGGCGACCTTTGCCCTCGGCTCGCAGCGCCTGTACCGCTTCATGCACCACAACCCGATGCTGGAAATGCATCCGTCCAATTTCACCAACGATCCGTATATCGCCGGGCAGAACGACAAGCTGATGTCGATCAACGCGACCCTGCAGATCGACTTGCTGGGCCAGTGCGGCTCCGAAAGCCTGGCCCACCTGCCCTATTCCGGCACCGGCGGCCAGGTCGATTTCGTGCGCGCGGCCAACCGCTCGCGTGGCGGCAAGAGCTTCATCGTGCTGCCGTCGACGGCAAAGAACGACACGATCTCGCGCATCGTGCCGACGCTCACGCCCGGCACGCACGCGACGACCAGCAAGAACGATATCAATTACGTGGTGACGGAATTCGGCGTGGCCCAGCTGCGCGGCAAGTCGGCACGCCAGCGCGCTGCCGAACTGATCGCCATTGCCCATCCGAACTTCCGCGCCAGCCTGCGCGAACAGGCTGACAAGCTGCTGGTGTTTTAAGGGCCGGGCAAGCGCTATGCCGGCGGTTGCCCTTCGCGGATCGCTTCCTTGAGCTGTGCGCGGAACTCCGGCGTGTCCTGATGCTGGTGTACGGAAACCGCATGCTGAACCGCCACGTCCATCAGTTCCTGGTCGGTATCGGCCGAGATCGTAACGCTGCACTTGCTTTCGCTGGGAAACTCGCGGCAATCGATGTATTTGCGTGTCATGGCACCCTCCTGCTGGTCGCTTGTCCATTCAGTTTAGGGCGCGCGGCGCGCCGTTCAAGCGCGCTGGAGCATGAAAAAACCGGCCACAAGGGCCGGTTCTGCGCTAAGCGAATGGTTGCGAGGGGCCGGCTTGCGCGTGGGTAGTCGCAGGGTGGGTAACTTGTTACCCACGCGAATGTCTGCGACAAGCGAATGGTTGCGAGGGGCCGGCTTGCGCGTGGGTAGCTTCGCTACCCACCCTACCGGGCTACCGTTCAAGCGCCCTGGTACACAAGAAAAAACCGGCCACGAAGGCCGGTTTTGAGCAAAGCCAAAGGTCGGGCTTATTTTGCCGGCGCGGGAGCCGGAACAGGTGCCAGCGCGACAGGCTCGGCAGCGTTCGCTGCCGGCGTTGCTGCCGCTGCGTCCGCCATTGGCGCAGCAGGCGTGGCCGCCGGTGCCATGGCGTCCGGCACGACCGGACCTTGCACTGGCGCTGCATTCATCGGCACCGAATAGCCCGGCGGATGCAGCGTTGCGGCAGCTGGCGTGACGGCGATCAGGCCCGTCACTGGCAGCAGCGGCACCAGCAGCAGTGCGACGATGTTGATGATCTTGATCAAGGGATTGACGGCAGGACCTGCCGTGTCCTTGTAAGGATCGCCCACGGTGTCGCCGGTCACGGCTGCCTTGTGCGCTTCGGAACCCTTGCCGCCAAAGTTACCGTCTTCGATATACTTTTTCGCATTGTCCCAGGCACCGCCGCCGGTCGTCATCGAGATCGCGACGAACAGGCCGGTGATGATGGTGCCCATCAGCAGGCCACCGAGCGCTTCCGCACCGAGCAGCATGCCGACCAGCACCGGAACCACGACAGGCAGCAGCGAAGGGATGATCATTTCCTTGATCGCCGACGCGGTCAGCATGTCGACCGCCTTGTCGTATTCGGGCTTGCCGGTGCCGTCCATGATGCCCTTGATGTCGCGGAACTGGCGGCGTACTTCAACCACCACGGCGCCCGCTGCGCGGCCCACCGCTTCCATCGCCATCGCGCCGAACAGGTAAGGAATCAGGCCGCCGATGAACAGGCCGACGATGACCATCGGGTTCGACAGGTCGAACGCCACGCTGCGGCCGACGGCGTCGAGCGCGTGGGTGTAGTCGGCAAACAGCACCAGCGCAGCCAGGCCGGCCGAACCGATGGCGTAGCCCTTGGTGACGGCCTTGGTGGTGTTGCCGACAGCGTCGAGCGGATCGGTAATGGCGCGCACCGATTCAGGCATATGCGACATTTCGGCGATGCCGCCGGCGTTGTCGGTGATCGGGCCGTAGGCGTCGAGCGCGACGATGATGCCGGCCATCGACAGCATGGCGGTGGCCGCAATGGCGATGCCGTACAGCTGGCCCATCTGGTAGGAAGCGAGGATCGCCACGCACACGGCCAGCACCGGGTAGGCGGTCGACTTCATCGACACGCCCAGGCCGGCGATGATATTGGTGCCGTGGCCGGTGGTCGATGCTTCGGCGATGTGGCGCACTGGCTTGAAGTCGGTGCCGGTGTAGTACTCGGTGATGTAGACCATCAGGCCGGTCAGCACGATACCGACGATCGAGCAGCCCATCATCTTGTAGCGCATCGCGTCGTCAGGCCAGATATTCCAGGTCACGGCGGCAAAGCCGATCAGCGACAGGATGGCGGCCCACCACAGGCCCTTGTACAGCGCCGACATGACGTTCTTGCCCGGCGTCGCCTTGACCATATAGCAGCCGACGATGGAGCCGAGGATCGATACGGCGCCCAGTGCCAGTGGATAAACGATGGCCTGGGTCGCCTGATTGACCATCATCAGCGCGCCCAGCAGCATGGTGGCGATCAGGGTCACGACATAGGTTTCGAACAAGTCGGCGGCCATGCCGGCGCAGTCGCCGACATTGTCACCGACGTTGTCGGCGATCACGGCCGGGTTGCGCGGGTCATCCTCGGGGATGCCGGCTTCCACCTTGCCCACCAAATCGGCGCCGACGTCGGCGCCCTTGGTGAAGATGCCGCCGCCCAGACGGGCGAAGATCGAAATGAGCGAGGCGCCGAAGGCCAGGCCGATCAGGGGCTTGATGATGTCGTGCTGGCTGACGCTGCCGTCGGTGCTCATGACGGTGAGCATCCAGTAGAACAGGGTCACGCCCAGCAGGCCCAGGCCGACCACCAGCATGCCGGTGATGGCGCCGCCGCGGAAGGCGACGTCGAGCGCTTCGTTCATGCCCTTGGTGGCCGCCTGCGCGGTGCGCACATTGGCGCGCACTGACACATTCATGCCGATGAAGCCGCACAGGCCCGACAGCACGGCGCCGATGGCGAAGCCGACCGCCGTCTTGGCGCCGAGCGCGAAGTACAGGGCAACGACCAGCACGACGCCGACGATGGCGATGGTTTTATATTGGCGGGCCAGGTAAGCGGCCGCCCCTTGCTGGATGGCCAGCGCAATTTCCTGCATTCTTGCGTTGCCGGCATCCTGGCGCAGGATCCAGGCGCGCCACAGAAGACCGAAGATCACGGCCAGTACGCCGCAGCCGAGGATTAAATAGAGAATACTGCTGGTTGCTGCCATAACGTCCCCTTAGCTTTTTGTGTTGGTGATATACAAGGTAGAACTGAACGACACTTCAACAGAACGCCACGCAAGAATGTAACGTGGCGATCCACCTTACTGCGTACTGCACACTGCAATATGGTCAAACTCTTGATTCAAACCAAAAACTGGGGCGAAAAAAAGCGGACACGAGGTCCGCTTCTTTCTTTTACTGTGACAGGGCTGCGAACGCCGCGTCACGGATCTGCTCGACAGGTCCGACACCGGCGATGCGGCGGTACTTCGGCGCGCCAGGCTGGCCCGATTCGGCCCACTTGCTGTAGTAGCCCAGCAGCACTTCGGTCTGGTTATGGTAGACCTGCAGGCGCTTCATGACCGTTTCGGCCTGGTCGTCGTCGCGCTGGATCAGCGCTTCGCCGGTGAGGTCGTCGACATTGTCGACCTTGGGCGGATTGAACTTGATGTGGTAGACGCGGCCCGAACCCGGGTGCGAGCGGCGGCCGCTCATGCGTTCGACGATCGACTGGTCCGGCACGTCGATTTCGAGTACGTAGTCGACATCGATGCCGCCATCCTTCATCGCGTCGGCTTGCGCGACGGTGCGCGGGAAGCCGTCGAACAGGTAACCGTTCTTGCAGTCAGGCGCTGTGAGGCGGTCCTTGACGAGGCCGATCATGATGTCGTCGGACACCAGGCCACCTGCATCCATGATCTTCTTGGCAGCCAAGCCCAGCTCGGTGCCTTCCTTGATCGCGGCACGCAGCATGTCACCAGTCGAAATTTGTGGGATGTTGTACTTTTCTTTGATGAAATTAGCCTGGGTGCCCTTGCCGGCGCCGGGCGCTCCTAACAGAATGAGACGCATGAACAATTCCTAAAACAGATTTATAGTGAATGGTGAAGCCAAACATCGTAGCTTGAATCCTTGACACGAAACTTACCACAAAAGTCCTGGAAAACGCCACTAGCCTGGGAATTGAGGGCCAAATTCACGGATTTAGCGCAGAACTTGCGGTTTTTTTTGGGTGGGGTGGGCATGTCGCCGCACAAACTACCGTGCGACGACCGCGTGCCCACGCGCTATGAAAAATGCCGCCGGACCCGCTCCAGGTCCGCGGGGGTGTCGACCCCGGCTTCCGGCGCCGCATCGGTAATATGCACGGCAATCGGCACACCGTGCCACAACACGCGCAATTGCTCCAGAGCCTCAATCCCTTCCAGCGGTGATGCTTCCAGGCTTGGATATGCCTGCAAAAACGTATTACTGTAGGCATACAAACCAATGTGGCGCAGCGCTACATAGCCGGCAGGCATCGCATCGCGGCCGTGGGCAAAGCCGTCGCGGTGCCACGGGATCGTGGCGCGAGAGAAATACATGGCCCGCCCTGCCTTGTCCAGCACGACCTTGACCACATTCGGGTTGAACGCGTCGGCCGGATCGGTCAAGGGGTGGGCCGCGGTCGCCATCGGTACGTCCGGCGCGATGCGGCTGGCGACAGCACCGAGCAGCGACGGGTCGATCAGCGGCTCGTCGCCTTGCAGGTTGACGACGACGGCGTCCGGCGCCAGGGCGATCGCGCGCGCCACTTCGGCAATGCGATCGCTGCCGGACGGATGGTCGGCGCGCGTCATGCACACTTCGACGCCGTGCGCTGCGCAGGCCCTGGCGATATCGGCATGGTCGGTCGCAACGATGATGCGGGCCGCGCCGGACAGCGCGGCCCGCTCGGCCACCCTGACCACCATCGGCTTGCCGCCGAGGTCAGCGAGCGGCTTGTTCGGCAGCCGGGTCGATGCCAGCCGCGCCGGGATGATGACGGTGAACGACATCGCCCTCAGACCGGCTCGATCTTGCGCGCCTCGTCGGCCCACATGATGGGAATGCCATCGCGGATCGGGAAAGCCAGGCGGTCCGGCTTGCAGATCAGTTCCTGCGTCTTTTTGTCCAGCTCGAGCGGACCCTTGCACAGGGGGCACACCAGAATATCAAGTAACCTTGCGTCCACGACATTTCTCCACAATGTGGGCGGCCAGCGCGGCATCGAGCTGCGCGGCGACCGGAACGACCCACAGGCGCGGGTCGTTGTTCAAATTTTCAAGTTGCGCACATTTTACTGCATCCTTCTCCGTGATCAGGATGACATCGGCGTCAAGCGACTCAAACGGGTTCGGCGCGAAATCGTGATGGTCCGGCAGCGGCAGTTCTTCAAACCGCAGGCCGGCGGCGCGCAGCATCGCGAAGAAGCGGCCCGGGTTGCCGATGCCGGCCGCGGCGGTGATGCGCTTGGCCTGGCTTGCCAGCTCGGCCAGCGCCATTTTCTGGCTGCGGTCGGCCAGCCGTTCGGCATGCTGGCCGGCCAGAGTCATCTTGAAGGGCTGGCCCCCGACCTGCCGGGCCAGGGCCGGCGTCAACTCGGGAGCATTAACGACCGTCACGTCGCGGCGGCGCGACGGCGGCTCGCGCAGCGGGCCGGCCGGCAGCAGCCAGCCATTGCCGGTGCCGCGTCCGTCGAACAGGATGATCTCCACATCGCGTTGCAGCCGGTAATGCTGCAAGCCATCGTCGCTGACCAGCACATCGACCTCGGGGTGGGCCGCCAGCAAGGCTTGCGCCGCCGCGACGCGGTCGCGCCCGACGACCACGGGGCAGCGCGCACTCTGTGCAATCAGCAAAGGCTCGTCGCCGACATCGGCCGCCAGCGATTGTGCCAGCACGGCACGCGGCGCGCTGCCGGCGCCGCCATGTCCGCGCGAAATCACGCCGGGCCGCAGGCCCGCCTGGCGCAGGGCCTCGACCAGCCAGATCGTCAGCGGCGTCTTGCCGGTGCCGCCGATGTAGATATTGCCGACGATGACGACCGGCACCGGCAGGCGGGTCGATGCCAGCCAGCCGGCACGGTACAGCGCCGCGCGCGTGCCGGCGATGGCTCGGAACAGCAGGGACACGGGCAATAGCAGCGAAGCGAGCAGCCCGCGCCCTTGCCAGGCGCGGGTCAGGCTTGCTTCGACAGTGGAAGCAGCAGTTGCGGTGGTGGGCAAGGCCCTGCCCTTACTGCTTGCCGCCGGTCTGGGCGGCAAAGGTCAGCTTGTCGAAGCCGGCGATGCGGGATGCCTCCAGCACATTGATGACCATCTGGTGCATGGCGAACTGGTCGGCGTTGATGATGACGACCGGACTGGCGGCTGGATCGGCACTGCCGTCGGCGCCGCGCGCAGCGGCCTTCAGGTCCTCGGCCAGGCCAGCCACATTGGTGAACGCCACCGGCACATTGTTGACGGTGTAATTGCCCTTGGCGTCGACGGTGACGTTGATCTCGCGCGGCTTGTCGACCGCCTTCTCGGCGTCGGCCGTCGGCAGCGTGATCTGCAGTTCGGTGAACTTGCTGTAGGTCGTCGTGACCATCAGGAAGATCAGGATGACCAGCAGCACGTCGATGAACGGGATCAGATTGATCTCCGGATCTTCGCGGCCACGGCCTTTTCTGAAGTCCATCATTTGCGGGCACCGTGCACGATGTCGACAAACTTGACGGCCTGCAGCTCCATATCGATGATGAAGCTGTCGACCAGCGCGCGGAAGTGGCGGTAGAACACCAGCGCCGGCATTGCAATGGCCAGGCCGAAGCCGGTGTTATACAGCGCCACCGAAATGCCGTGCGCCAGCTGGGCCGGGTTGGTGCCGGTCGCGTTTTGCGCGCCGAAGATTTCGATCATGCCGACCACGGTGCCGAACAGGCCCATCAGCGGCGCCAGCGAGGCGATGGTGCCCAGCGTGGTCAGGAAGCGCTCGAGCACATGGGCCACGCCGCGCCCGGCTTCCTCGATCGATTCCTTCATCACGTCGCGCGGGGCGTTAACGTTCTTGAGCGCGGCGGCGAGCACGGCGCCGAGCGGCGAATTGGCTTCGAGTTTTTCGATGATTTCCGGCGTGACGCGGCCGTTCTGGTAGACGCGCACCACTTCGTCGAGCAATTGCTTCGGCAACAGCTTGGCGCGGCGCAGGTAGATGAGGCGTTCAATAATCAGGGCCAGTGCAACCACGGAGGCAATGAGCAAGAACCAGATGGGCCAGCCGGCAGCGTGGAGGATAGCGAGCAAAACGAACTCCTAGATGGGTGAAAGCGGCTGGCAAGATGCCGGCCGAGCGAATGCGGCAATGTAACGTGTTGGGGAGCGAACGGCAAGTGCCGCGTGTGTGCGAAGTTCTGCACACCTTCTGTGGATAAGATTGTTAGCAATATTGACGATGGTGTCAGAAGCCTTTGATTTCAAAGGAGATTTCGATATTGCGCAAAAACAAGGCAGGGCAAAAACTGTTGTGCACAGCTTCTGTGGACAAGATTGTGAGCAACGTTGCGAATGCTCCGTAAGTACTTTGATTTCAAAGGGAAAAAGTTTCCTGCATAAAAAGTTAGCACGGTGGGCAATATTATTCCTGATTTGACATCCTCTCCTCCCTAAAGGAAGGAGATTCCTACGGCGCCGCGCGATGATTTGCGGGTCGCTTCGGCGGGTTCCTGCTTCATCGAGCGGCCTGGCTGCGCCGACTCTCCACAGGCTAAGACGCGATGCCCTCGCGCT
>CBDDRJ010000022.1:0-36917 GCA_965233055.1 uncultured bacterium | reverse complement strand
GCATCGCCGCCGGTGCCAGGCGCATCGCCGCCGGTGCCAGGCGCATCGCCGCCGGTGCCGGGCGAGCCACGGCCGGGCGGCACCGCGCCGATGGCCGGCGCGGCAGGTGCCGCCCTGGGCGCCACGTCCAGCCAGCGCGCCAGCGTATGGAACAGGTGCTCGGGGTTGATCGGCTTGGTCAGGTAGTCCTGCATGCCTTCCTTCAGGCAGCGGTCGCGCACTTCGGTCATCGCGTGGGCCGTCATGGCGATGATCGGCATCACGTCGTAGGCCTTGTCCTGGCGGATCGCTACCGTGGCGGCGTGGCCGTCCATCTCCGGCATCTCCAGGTCCATCAGGATCAGGCCATAGCCGCCAGGGCCCGCTTGCTTGAGCTTGGCAATGACTTCGTTGCCGGTGGCGGCGATGTCGACCTTGACGCCCACCGCGCTGAGCAGTTCGATGACGATCTGCTGGTTGATGTCGTTGTCTTCCGCCACCAGCACCCACTTGCCGTCGAACTGGGGCTTGGCGCGGCCGGTCTCGCTGCCATTGAACGGCACGCGCGGCATCGCCCTGGCGTCTTGCGGGGCCAACGGCAGCCAGATGCTGAACGAGAAGGTCGAGCCGCTGCCGGCCGACGAGTAGACGTCGATATTGCCGCCCATGATTTCCATCAGGCGCTGCGAGATCGACAGGCCCAGCCCGGTGCCGCCGTATTTGCGCGAGGTCGAACCGTCGGCCTGGGTGAATGGCTGGAACAGGCGCGACAGCTGCTCGGCCGACATGCCGATGCCCGTATCGCGCACCGAGAACCACAGCTTGACCTTGCCTTCGCTGCGACCGATGACGACACAGGCGATCTCGATCTCGCCGTCGTCGGTAAACTTGATGGCGTTGTTGACCAGGTTGATCAGCACCTGCCCCAGCCGCAGCGGGTCGCCGACCAGCTGGCGCGGCACGGTGTCGGCCACGCTGATCAGGTAGGCCAGCTTCTTCTCGTCGGCCTTCTGACTGGTGACGCTGGCCACATTGGCCAGCACTTCGTCGAGCGAGAACACAACTTTCTCGACGTCGACCTTGCCCGCTTCGATCTTGGAGAAATCGAGGACGTCGTTGATGATGCCCAGCAGCGACAAGGCGGCGCGATGGATCTTGCCGACATAATCCTGCTGCTTCGGATTGAGGTCGGTATGCAGGGCCAGGTAAGCCATGCCGATGATGGCGCTCATCGGCGTGCGGATCTCGTGGCTCATATTGGCCAGGAATTCCGACTTGACCCTCGTTGCGTCCTCGGCCTTGGTGGCCGACTGGCGCAGCTTGTCGTCGTTGTCGCGCAGCGCCTGGTTGGCTTCGGCCAGCTCGGCCGTGCGCTCCCTGACCTTTTCTTCCAGCAGGCCGCGCTGGCGCACCATGGCGAGCAGGCGCATGCGGTCGACCACGTACACCACCAGCAGGATCAACAGGATCGCGATGATGCGGAACCAGGTGGTTTTCCAGAACGGCGGCGCGATGTCGATCTCGAGCGCGGTGCCGGCGTCGTTCCACACTCCGTCCTTGTTCGAGGCGCGCACGCGGAACACGTATTGCCCCGGCTCCAGGTTGGTATAGGTCGCAAAGCGCTTGCCGGCGCCCGCCATGACCCAGTCCGGGTCAACCCCTTCGAGCTGGTAAGCGTACTGGTTGCGCTCCGGGTTGGCAAAATGCAGGGCCGCAAACTCGAGCGAAAAGATCGCGTGCCGGTGCGACAGCTTGACCACCTTGGCCTGGTGTAGCGGCCCGGCCATCGAGAAGCCTTCCGGCACCTTGCCTGTACGCACAGACTGGTTGAAGATCAGGAAGTCGGTGATCAACACCACCGGCGGGTTCGGGTTGTCGCGGATCTGCTCGGCGCGGAATTCGCTCATGCCGTTGATGCCGCCGAAATACATCGTGCCGTCCTGCTCTTGCCAGGCCGAACCGATGTAATAGGAATCCTCGATCATGCCGTCGCGCCCCGTGTAGTTGCGGAACTTGCCGGTGGCGGGGTCGAAGCGCGAAATGCCGGCCGTCGTGCTGATCCACAGCAGGCCGCGCTCGTCCTCGAGGATGGCGCCGACCGGGTCGGCTTGCATCCCGTCGGCCACCGAGTAGGAGCGGAAGCTGACGGCGCCGTCGCCGGCCTTGTTCATCCGCGACAGGCCGCCGGCCGTACCGATCCAGAAACCGCCCTTGCGGTCCTGGTAGAAGCTGTGGACGCGGTCATGGCTGATCGTGCCGGCCCGGTCCGGACTGTGGCGGAAATGGGTGAAGCGGCCGCTGTCCGGGTCGACGCGGTCGAGGCCGCCGTCGGTGCCGATCCAGATCACCCCTTGCAGGTCCTGCATCAGGCCGTTGATGGAATTATTGGCCAGGCTGTCCGGTCGGGCCGGGTCGTTCAGGTAGTGGGTCACGCGCAAGGTGGCCGCGTCGATCCGGTGCAGGCCGGCCAGCGAACCGGCCCACACCTGGCCGCTGCGGTCGAACAGGATGGCGGTGATCGCATTGCCGAGCCGGTCTGCCGGGTTGATCGCCACCCGACTGGCGCGGCCGGTCGCCGGATCGAA
The DNA here is from genome assembly GCA_965233055.1 of uncultured bacterium. GTDB lineage: Bacteria > Pseudomonadota > Gammaproteobacteria > Burkholderiales > Burkholderiaceae_D > Telluria_A. The sequence continues at coordinate 34,353 of CBDDRJ010000022.1, read as the reverse complement.
GCGGATCACGCCGCTGTTGGAGCCGATCCACAATTTGCCGTCGGGGCCCAGGGCCAGCGCATTGAGGTTCTCGTCGGGCAAGCCATCGGGCCTGGCGGCATCCTTGCGGAACGCGCTCGCCTTGCCGGTGGCGCGGTCGTAGCGGTTCAGGCCGCCGCCGCTGGTGGCCAGCCAGACGATGCCGCGGCCGTCGCCGGCGATCGCGCGCACGCTGTTGCTCGACAGCGAAGCGGGGTCGCCCTGGGTCTGCACGATGCGCTTGAAGCCGCCGCTGGCCAGGTCGACCCGGTTGGCGCCGGCGGTCCAGGTGCCGACCCACAGCGTGCCGGAGCGGTCCTGGAACAGCGACGTGACCTGGTTCGACCCCAGGCCATGCCGCTCCGACGGCGCGTGGCGGTAATGGGTCAGCTGGCTGGCGCCCGCCTGCCACATCTTGAGGCCGTCGTTGCTGGTGCCGATCCACAGACGGGCGGCCTGGTCCTGGTACAGCGCGAAGATGGCGCCGGGCTTGAAGCCGTCCTCGACGCCGTAGCGGCGCTTGGCGATGGCGCCGCGGTCGAAGGTCCACTGTTCGAGCCCGTCGGAGGTTCCGATCCACAAGGTGTTGCCCGGGCCGCTGGCGAGCGAGCGCACGGTATTGCGCGCCGCTTCGGCGGCGCTGCCGGCCGCCGCATTGCCTGCGTCCAGGCGGAAGTGTTCAAACGCCTTGCTGCCCGGAGCCAGCCGGTCCAGGCCGGCCACGGTGCCAACCCACAGCGCCCCCTGGGCATCGCGCGCCAGCGAGGTGATGCGGTTGTCGGCCACGCTGGCCGGCTGGGCCGCGTCATGACGGATGATGGAAAAGGCGCCCGACACCGTGTCGTAGCGCTGCAGGCCGCTGGACGTGCCCAGCCACAGCACGCCCTTGCCGTCGGCCACGATGGCGTTGACGGCGCGCCCGCCCGGGTCGGGCCGGGCGCCGGCCGGCGGCTTGACGCGGGTGAAGCGGTCGGTGGCGGCGTCATACAGGTTCAGGCCGCCTTCGGTGCCGACCCACAGCCGGCCCTGCTCGTCAACCAGCAGCGACTGCACGAAATTATCGTCGAGGCTGAGCGGGTCGTTGCGCCTGTTCTTGTAGACGATGACCTTGTAGCCGTCGTAGCGCGACAGGCCGGCCTGGCTGCCGAACCACATGAAACCCTGGCGGTCCTGCACCGCCGCCGTCACCGACTCCTGCGCCAGGCCCTGCTCGACCGTCAACTGCTCGAAGCGCAGCGAGCGCGCCGCGGCAGTCGTGGCGGCAAGGCCGCATAGGGCGAACAGGCAGGCCAGCGCGGCGCGGCGCGCAATGGAAGCAGTAGCTGCTAAGCGAAGCATCTTGACCGTGGATCCTTCTTTCTCACTTGACCGAACCGCCTGTCGCAGGCGGCAGATACCGAGATTGTAAGCGTGAAAGTGGGGATTCCGGCAAGAAACTTAGCGCCTAGCCGTTCGCCCCGCTCATCGCCTTCTGCACCAGGATGTCGATTTCGCCGGTGATATTGGTCATCGCGCTGGCCATGACGGAGAACTCCTTGCCCATGTCGCCGGCCCGGGCCGCGGCGATCTGGGCATTGAAAGCGACGAAGCGGGCCTGCTTGGCGATGGTCTTGATATCGCCCATCAGCGAGTTCATCTGCTTGCGCTGGGCGATCGCGTGGCGCTTCGACTGCTCCTCGTACACCAGCGTCAGCGCATTGAGCACGGCCAGCAGCGGCGTGGCCGAGCGCACCAGCTCGTCGAGCTTGCCGGGCGCCTGGCGCGCATTGCTGGCCACCGCGTCGATCGCGTCGCCGGCCAGTCCAATGAATTCCTCGATCACCTGGTTGCCGCGCAGCTGGCCGAAGTAGGCGTCGCGCACCTGCTCGCAGAAGATGCCGGGCATGCCGCCCTTGCCCTGCACCAGCGTGGTGTGGGCATCGCAGAACAGGGTCAGGGTCTGGCGCGCCGTCTCGATCGCCCCTTCGTGGCCGAGCGAGGCCAGCACCGCATACAGCACCACCCGCTGCGACGTGAAGCGGCGCCGCCCCGACAGGTTGATCATTGCGCCGAGCACGTCGCCCGACAGTTTGGCTGGAACGACCGGATGCTCGCGCACGTCGCCAAGGGTAATGGCTTGGTCTAGCATGGAATTCTCCCTCGTAATGGATATACCTTGCCGTAATGCATGTTCCGTGCCAGCTCGTTTTGCCGCCAAAACGGGCCGCCCGGCGCCGGCCGCCGCCCCAAGCTTGTGCAAAGGCCGGTGCTGCGGCACCACCGTTGACACTGCCGTGCACCTCACTGATACTTGCCGCAATGGCCAACCAGGCGAGGCGGAATGAAGCACCAGCAGATCACCACGTACCGGCACGAGTCGCCCCTGGGCAGCTGGCGCATCTCGCTGTGCCCGCCCGATCCGCGGCTGGCTGGGCTGGTGGCGTCGATCTGGTATGGCGAAGGCTCGGTCAGCTACGAGCGCGACCGCATCCTGCCGTCCGGGCAAAGCCAGCTGCTGATCAACCTCGGCCCGCCCCAGTACCGGATCGAGCCCGGCCCGCCTGAGCGGCGCGTGCCATTCCGCGACGTCTGGTATTCCGGCTTGCAGCAGGGGCCGATCGACGCCGAGGCGCCCGACGGTAATGCCCTGCTCGGCATCGCCTTCCACGCCCATGGCGCCTATCCCTGGCTGGGTCCGGAACTGGAAGCGGTGCGCGAACAGGTGCTGCCGCTGGCCGAGCTGGTCGGCAATGGCGTGCTGGCGCTGCGCGAACGCCTGCTCAATACCGCCGGCGTCGCCCAACGCTTCCAGCTGGTCCAGCAATGGGTGCTCGCGCGCATCAGCGACCAGCAGGTGGTCCATCCGGCGGTGCTGTGGGCATTGCGCCAGCTGAGCCAGAGCGCGGGCCGCTCCACCATTGCCCAGCTGGCGGCCGAAACGGGCTATTCGCGCAAGCACCTGGTCGACCTGTTTCAGCGGCAAGTGGGCATGAGCCCGAAGGCGCTGGCCCGCGTGTTCCGCTTCCGCGGCGCCCTGACGCTGCTTGCCAGCAGCAGCGCCGTGCCGTGGGCGGCACTGGCCGACCAGTGCGGCTATTACGACCAGGCCCATTTATCGAACGAATTCAAGGCCTTTACCGGCCTGGCGCCGGGCGACTTCGTCCGCGCCCGGCAGCCTGACAGCCAGAGCATCGTCATCAGGTAACTTTTTTCCAAGACGGCCACAACGCGCCGGCGCACAATCGCAGCACACCACAACCACAAGGAGAATCCCATGCCTGAAGTCAATTACATCGCCGTGCTGGTCGCAGCCATTGCCGCATTTGCCCTGGGCGGCCTGTGGTACTCGCCGCTGCTGTTCGCCAAGGCCTGGCAGCGCGAATCGGGCGTCACCGACGAGCAGATGCAGGGTGCCAATATGACGATGATTTTCGGCCTGACCTTTGTGCTGTGCCTGCTTGCCTCGCTGGTGTTCGCCTTCTTCCTCGGCCCGCGCCCGGCGATCGGGCTGGCGACCGGCGCGGGCGTATCGGCCGGCATCTTCTGGGTCGCGTCCAGCTTCGGCATCAACTACCTGTTCGAACGCAAGAGCCTCAAGCTCTTTCTCATCAATGGCGGCTACCACGCCGTACAGTTCACCGTCATCGGTGTCGTGCTGTCGCTTCTGTCTTGACGTCCCCCCTCCCTAAAGTGGAGGGGATTCCCACTTCTGGCCTCTCACGTCCGAGAGGGGATACTGGCTTGTGCCAGCCTCCTTATTCAGTACTGCGGGATATCTTTCGACCTCGCCAGCGGCGACCGCAGACCGGAATAATCGATTTACTGCTGCGCCCCGGCGTCTAACGACAATCCTGAAACGCATAAACTTTAGAGTACTCAACATGACGAAACGTTCAAATGTTCTGACGGTTCTACGGAGACCGTCTCCTTTCCTCCCCGCCCTGAACGGCGGGGTTTCTCGGAGGCACTGATGAAAGTCGAGCGCCTGTCCGACCACGAAATCAGCGACGCCAGCGTCAAGGCGGCCACCGGCCACACCCTTGGGCAATGGTTCGAGCTGATCGACAAGCAAGGCGGCGTCGCGCTGGGACGGCGCGCCATCGGCGTGTGGATGAACGACGACATGAAGGTTCAGCCCTGGTGGACCACGACCATCACCTGCGAGTACGAAATTGCACGCGGCCAGCTGGAGAAGGATGGCAGGCCGAAAGGCTATACGATTTGCGCGACCAAGAGCATCAAGGCCGAGGCCGACCGTTGCTATGCCGCCTTCGCCGACAGCAAGGAGCTCGACCGCTGGTTCGGCAAGGGCAACCAGATCGACTGCAGCGACGGCGGCAGCTGGACCTGCGCCGACGGCAACAAGGCCGCCGTCAAGAAGGTCAACCCGGGCAAGACCATTCGCCTGTCGTGGGAAGACCAGGGCCTGACCATGCCGACGCCGGTCGAAGTCAAATTCCAGGGCACGCCCGGCAAGTGCACGGTGATGGTAACCATCGACCGCCTGCAAACGCGGGCCGAGGCCGACGGCTACCGCAAGGCCTGGGGGGCGGCGCTGGACCAGCTCAAGGCAATGATCGAAGCGTGAAATGCGCGGCGGCGGTAGAATAGCCCGCATGACTACTGCCGCCCGCCATACCATCACCAGCCTGGCCGAACTGGAATCGATGTTCGATTCCGTCGGTGCAGCATCGATCAAGAAGGAATGTACTTACCTGCACCCGGTCTACCAGCAATGGATCAGGGCCTCGCCGTTTGCGGTGCTGTCGACCCTCGGCCCGGACGGGCTCGACACGTCGCCGCGCGGCGATCCGGCCAGCCTGGTGACGATCCAGGATCAGCACACCGTGCTGCTGCCGGAGCGGCGTGGCAATAACCGCATCGACAGCCTGCGCAATGTCCTGCATAACCCGAGGGTGTCCTTGCTGTTCCTGGTTCCCGGCGTGGGCGAGACCCTGCGTGTCAATGGCCGCGCCAGCATCCTGGTCGCGCCTGAACTGCTCGAGGCAATGGCCATGAACGGCACGCCACCCAAGTGCGTCATCCAGATCAAGGTGGAGTCGGTGTTTTTCCAGTGTGCCCGTGCCCTGCAGCGCTCCAGGCTGTGGCAGGGACCGCATGCACCCGCCGCCGTCCCGACGGCGGGCGCCATGCTGGCGGCACTGACCGATTCGGCAATCGACGGCGATAAGTACGATCAGGAATTGCCCGAGCGCCAGCGCGCTACTTTGTACTAGACGGCGTAAGTACGATCAGGAATTGCCCGAACGCCAGCGCGCTACTTTGTATTAGACGGCGCTTTCAGCCGGCCCCCGATGATCGTCATCGGAACCAGAATCGCCGTGAAGGCGACGTGATACCAGATGGGCACCAGCGACCACGACATGGCCGCCTTCATGATTCCCACGGCCAGCAGCACAACGCTGAGCGCCAGCGGTGCGCGTTGATTGCCTGCGGCGACCAGCGCCGCCAGGAACCCGGAAAGTGCTGCCACGAAAAGGACGATGACGATGTGACTGAGCAGCAGCGTGGTGTCAGCCGTAAAAGCACCACCATTCTTGATCGCCATTTCAAACGCCAGCTGAGGCGCACCATACGCTGCAGGGAACATTGCGGACAGGATCTTCTCGATGCCAACCCACACGACAATCCAGGCTATGAATCCCGTCACGACACCCAATATCACTCGCAGCATGCAATTCTCCTTTTTGTATATCTAATTATTCAATGCACTTGCCCTGGCGGCCGCTATCCAAAGGAATTGGCTGGCCCTGCTTTTCCACGTGGTAGTACAAGGAAAGGATTTTCCACTCGGATCCGACTTGATACAACTGGACGCTATTGACGCCAACAAAGTCTGGAGCCACGGCGGCCTTGTCGGTCCGCGATTCGACCACGCTATAGGCCACGGCAAAGCGGTCGTAGGTGTGGATGGTGCGGGTGGTTTCGCACTCGTAGAATCCCTTTTCTCCTGCCGTTTCGAAAAGCTTGAGGAAATCCCGGGCCGCCGTGCGCTTGACGACGGGAGCGCCGTCCGTGTAGCGCCCGCCGAAAACGACGCCTTCGTCATGGAACAGGCGCTTGAGCGTGGCCAGGTCGGCCGCCGTTCCCGGCGCATTGGACATAGCACGCCACAGGGAAGACACGGCTGCTTCGGGATTACTCTCGGCGGCTGACGCGCACAACGGCAGCATCAGCAAGAGTAGCAAGAGATGTCGCATAGTCAGTCGTAATGTTCGGCGTCTGGTGGAGGCACCACCCACGAGTGCTTGCGCCCTTCGTAGACGGAAACGCTGGGAGGCGGGAAGCCTGGATCTGCAAACGCGCCGGTCGGGATGGCGACAAAATCCGGCAAGCTGAGCGGTTCATAGTAAACGGTCGCGCCGCAGGTCGGGCAAAAATGGAACCTGGCACCGGGCCCCTCGTCGCCAGCACGAACGTGTGCCGTCGAGTGGCCGGAAATTGTCACATTTTTGCGAGGGAATCTGGCTTGCGCCGCAAACACACTGCCAGAGCGGCGCTGGCAGGCCAGGCAATGGCAAATTGAAATGCGCACTGGCTCGCCCACGACCTGGGCCGTAAGCTGGCCACAACTACATGAGGCAAAACGATTCGGCATGGGGCTCCTAAGCAAAGTCTGGTACTGGATTGATCTGCGGTGAGTACGGCTTCATGCCGCGATTCGTTCGATCTTCGGCCTCTCTATTTTGCCAGCCTCATGCAAATCGTACTGCATCTGCAAGCCGGCCCAGAATTCAGGGCTGGTGCCGAAGGCAGCGCCAAGTCGATAGGCCATATCGGCCGAAATACCGGCACTGCCAGACACGACACGCTGCAAGGTCACCCGCCCAACACCGAGCTGCCGAGCTGCTGCCGTAATACTCGTTTCGCCTAAATATTCCCTCAGCACTATTCCCGGGTGGGGAGGATTATGCATGCGCATCATATTGATCCCTTTGTAACAGCGTCAATGATAATCAAGGTAATCAAGCAGCACGGCATCTTTACCATCGAAGGCGAAGTTTATTCGCCAGTTGCCGCTCACTGTGAGCGCCCAATGCCCAGCCAATTTACCCTTCAGTGCGTGCAGCTCCCATGACGGCGCTGCCAGGTCTTCAGGCTTGGTTGCTTGATTCAGGGCAGCAAGCTAAACCCTAAGCTTTGCCGCATGCGGGGCCTGAATGCCGGCTTTGCTTCCAGTTTCGAAGAATTGCCGCAGTCCTTTGTGGCGGAAGCTCCTGATCATGGATGGATTGTATCTTGTATCGATACCAGGATCAAACGGTGCTCACGGAGACCGTCAAGAAAAAACCGCCGGGCTTGCGCGCCGGCGGTTTTCATGGAGAGCCTGGAAGCTTACTGGGCAGCTGCCTCAGCGCCTTCAGCCTGGGCTGCCTTCATCGACAGCTTCAGGCGACCGCGGTCGTCGGTCTCGAGGACCTTGACGCGCACTGCCTGGCCTTCTTTGAGGTAGTCGGCAACGGCGTTGACGCGCTCGTTGGCGATCTGCGAGATGTGCAACAGGCCATCCTTGCCTGGCATGACTTGCACGATCGCGCCGAAGTCCAGCAACTTGAGCACGACGCCGTCGTAGACCTTGCCCACTTCAACCGAAGCGGTCAGTTCTTCGATGCGGCGCTTGGCTTCCTGGCCGGCAGCAGCGTCGACCGAAGCGATGGTGACCACGCCTTCGTCGCTGATGTCGATCTGGGTGCCGGTCTCTTCGGTCAGCGCGCGGATGACTGCGCCGCCCTTGCCGATGACGTCACGGATTTTCTCTGGGTTGATCTTGATGGTGATCAGGCGCGGTGCGAAGTCCGACAGTTCGGTCTTCACGGTCGGCATCGCCTTCTGCATTTCACCCAGGATGTGCTCGCGGCCTTCTTTGGCTTGCGCCAGCGCCACTTGCATGATTTCCTTGGTGATGCCCATGATCTTGATGTCCATCTGCAGCGCAGTGATACCGTTGCGGGTACCTGCGACCTTGAAGTCCATGTCGCCCAGGTGGTCTTCGTCACCCAGGATGTCCGACAGCACGGCAAACTTGCCGCCTTCCTTGATCAGGCCCATCGCGATACCGGCGACGTGCTCTTTCATTGGAACACCGGCGTCCATCAGTGCCAGGCAACCGCCGCACACCGAAGCCATCGACGACGAGCCGTTCGATTCGGTGATTTCCGACACCAGGCGCACCGAGTACGAGAAGTCTTCCGGTGCCGGCAGCGCGGCGATCAGTGCGCGCTTGGCCAGGCGGCCATGGCCGATTTCGCGGCGCTTAGGGGTGCCGACGCGGCCCGTTTCACCGGTGGCGAACGGAGGCATGTTGTAATGCAGCATGAAGCTGTCGGTGTACTCGCCCATCAGCGCGTCGATCTTTTGCGAATCGCGTGCGGTGCCGAGGGTTGCTACGACCAGCGCCTGGGTTTCACCGCGGGTGAACAGGGCCGAGCCGTGGGTACGCGGCAGCACCGAGGTGCGGATCGAGATCGGGCGCACGGTGCGGGTGTCGCGGCCGTCGATGCGTGGCTCGCCTTCGAGGATCTGCGAACGGACCACCTTGGCTTCGATGTCGAACAGGATATTGCCAACGTCGGCAGCGTCCGGTGCAGCGGTGCCGGCGGCAGCTGCTTCGGCAGCCAGGTCGGCATTGACTTCCGTGAACGCCGCTTTCAGCTTGGCGGTACGGGCCTGCTTGTCCTTGGTCTGGTAGGCGTCGTTGATCTTGGCTTGCGCGAAGTGTGCAACGCGGGCGATCAGCGCTTCGTTCTTGGCAGGCGGAACCCACTCGACTTCCGGCTTGCCGCCGTCGGCGACCAGCTCGTGGATCGCGTCGATCACTGCCTTCATCTGGGTGTGGCCAAACACCACGGCGCCCAGCATGACTTCTTCGGACAGCTGCTGCGCTTCCGATTCGACCATCAGCACGGCCGTTTCGGTACCGGCGACGACCAGATCCATCTGCGAGGTCTTCAGTTCGGTGGTGGTCGGGTTCAGGATGTACTGGCCATTGGCGTAGCCGACGCGCGCTGCGCCGACCGGGCCGTTGAATGGCACGCCCGACACGCACAGGGCGGCCGATGCGCCGATCATGGCGGCGATGTCCGGGTCGATTTCAGGGTTGACCGACAGCACGTGGATGATGACCTGGACTTCGTTCAGGTAACCTTCTGGGAACAGTGGACGGATCGGACGGTCGATCAGGCGCGAGGTCAGCGTTTCTTTTTCCGAAGGACGGCCTTCGCGCTTGAAGAAGCCGCCCGGGATCTTGCCGGCGGCGTAGGTTTTTTCAACGTAATCAACGGTCAAAGGGAAGAAGTCCTGGCCTGGCTTGGCGTCCTTGCGGGCTACAACGGTCGCCAGAACAACGGTGTCTTCGATCGACACCATGACAGCGCCGGAAGCCTGGCGAGCGATCTCGCCGGTTTCCAGGGTGACTTGATGTTGGCCGTACTGGAAGGTCTTAGTTACTTTGTTAAACATGGGGTCTTTCCCTTTCTAATTGCCGACAGATTTTCAGGGGCTGTCGTTCACCTCACCACAGGCATTGCCTCGCGGCACTACCTTTACTGCTTTTACTGCTATCTGTTTTCAAAGCATCGGAGCCAGGACAGTCATCGCTGCGCGATGCCGGTGCTGGCACCAATGCCCTGAAAAACAAAATGCCCGCGACAGTGAACTGGCGCAGGCATTGTTGCTTAAGTCACGCTGGCAAAGATTACTTGCGCAGGCCGAGCTTGGCGATCAGGTCGCGGTAACGGGTTGCGTCCTTCGACTTCAGGTAGGACAGCAGGCTCTTACGGCGGTTGACCATCATGATCAGACCACGACGCGAGTGGTGATCCTTGGCGTGAGCTTTGAAGTGGCCGTTCAGTTCGTTGATGCGTGCGGTCAGCAGAGCAACTTGAACTTCTGGGGAGCCGGTGTCGTTCTGGGCACGGGCGTTGTCCGCGATGATGGCGGCTTTGTTGATGTTTTCTACGGTCATGGTAATACCTTTCACATGCGGTGCAAGAGTCGAAACCCAGCGCACCGTGAACTTCGGTTTATTTAAGCTTCGAAATTCCTTCGAATCTCGTAACAACTCACTGATCAAATGACCAGACCCGCTAGTATAGACGAAAACGGGGCACGACTCCAGCTTTTGATGTACTTGCGGGGCAATTCTCTCGATATTGTGTATCTTTCAAGGGAAACCATGATGAATAAATTATCAATTTTGCTAATTCTGCCAGTCCTGGCGGGGTGCGCCGCCAGCTTGCCCCTGCCCCAGCCTGGCGCCCCGCTGGCGGCGGTCCAGGCCCGCCTGGGCCGGCCGACGTCCATCTATCCTGACGGGGCCGGCCAGGTGCTCGAATACGCGACCGGTCCGATGGGCCAGACCACCTGGATGGCACATATCGGCGCCGACGGCAGACTCAGCGCCATCGAGCAGGCGCTGGCCGGGCCGGTGTTTGCCCGCCTCCGGGTCGGGGCGACCGGCAAGGACGAGGTGCTGCGCACCGTCGGCAAACCGGCCGAGCGCTCCTTCCTGGCGCTGCCGCAGCTGGAGGTGTGGTCGTACCGCTACAAGGAGAGCGGCGTCTGGAATTCAATGATGCATCTGCATTTTGATCAGTCCGGGGTGCTGCGCATGATGCAGAACGGGCCCGACCCCATGTATGAGGAACGGCGCTTCTTTTGGCCCTAGCAGCCTGTCGGACTTAACGAATCGAGGCAGGAATTCGGCTGGGCGAGGCCAGATTTTGACGATTTTTGGGTCAATAGTGGTTCCTATTGACCCAAAAATCGACGAAATATGGACCGGTCAGGCGGATTTCGTGACCGATCCCGTGAAGTCCGACAGGCTGCTAGCAACCGGTCCGCAATTTATCGGCCGCAATCTTGGTGTAGCATGCAGCGTTGGCATTCAATACAGAGGGTCGGGCATGGGTGTGCGCAAGATGGCGGGATTGCTGATGGCGGCGGCGCTGTGCGCCTGCGGCGCCAGCCAGGACCCCACGCCAGCGGCCAAGCCCCCCGCCCCGCAATACCACGCCGCCGGCAGCGCTGCAGTCGACTACCGCACCGCCGTCCAGCAACTCTATATCGCCTATTTTGGCCGCCCGGCCGATGTCGGCGGGCAGGCCAGCTTCGAGTCCCAGCTGCTGGCACTGGGCGCACCAACCGATATCCAGTTGCTTGACGCCGCCTATGCGGGCAGCCCCGGAGTGCAGGCGCTGGTCGACAGCTTCAGCGCGAGCGCCGAGGCGGCGGCACTCTACCCGGGCGGCACCAGCGCCTATATCACCGCTGTGTACATGAATGTACTGGGCCGCACGCCGGCTGCGGACGGCCTGGCCTTCTGGGGCAGGGAAGTCGACAGCGGCAGGCTGACCCGGGCCCGCGCCTCGTTTTCGATCATGGCTGGCGCGCTGGCCAACACCACGCCGCAGGGCCTGCTCGACGCCGCCACCGTCAGGAACAAGGTCAGCGTCGGCACCAGCTTCACGACCGCCGTGGCGGCCGGCGCGCGCAACGGCTACGTCGGCGAGGCCGCCGCCGCACGCGCCCGCACCATGCTCGCCTCGGTCACGGCGACCACCGACATCGTCGCATACCAGGCCGTCGTCACGGCGCTGGCACAGTCCCTGGCATGCGACCCGAGTGCGGTGCCAGTTGTCGACACCCTGCCAGCATGCTAGCCTGAGGCCATGACCAACAACCGCTTCGTATTCCGTCACTTCCGCACCCGCCTGCTCGCGATCATCGTGCTGCTGGTGCTGGTCCTGCAAGGCCTGGTGTTCTTTACCGTCAGCGGCGCCGCCAACCGCAGCGCCATCAGGGCCAGCAACGAGGCGCTGCAAATCACGCTGGCCTCGCTGAAGGTGACGATGGCCTCGCGCGAAGCAAATCTGCGCACCCGTGCCCGCCTGCTGTCGCAGGACTTTGCCTTCAAGTCCCTGGTCAGCGAGAGCGATCACGACACCCTGCTGTCCGCCTTCGCCAGCTACCGCCGCCGCATCGGCGCCGACTGGATGTTTGTTATGGGCCTGGACGGGCGCAGCATGGCCGACACGCTGCGCCCGGACGGCGGCGACCAGCTCATCGCCGCTGGCCAGATGATGCGCGCCATCGAAAACGGCGAACGAGATAGCTCCAGCATCCAGATCGTCAATGGCCGCGCCTACCAGGTCGTCATGGTGCCCCTGCTCAGCCCGACGCCGGTGGCGTGGGTTGGCATCGGCTTCGAGATCACCGATACGGTGGCGGCGGAACTGAAACGCCAGACCTATACCGAAGTCACGCTCGCGATCCGCGAAACGGGCAAAGCGACCATCTATTCGTCGACGCTCGACCAGGACCAGCGCCGCGACTTCCTGGCCCCCCATGGCAAGCTTGGCATCGTGTCGCTGCAGGGAGTCGAGCATGTGGCCATCGAAACCCCGCTCTACAAGACTGACCAGGGGGTGCTGGTGGCGGCGCTTCAACGTTCGCTGGACGAGGCGCTGGCCGACTACCGCGACTTGCGCTGGCTGCTGGGCGCCGTGTTCCTGTTTTCGACCTTGCTGGCAGCCGGCGCGGCGGTGCTGATCGCGCGCCGCGTCACGCGCCCGGTGCAGCAATTGGCCATCGGCGCCGAGCGTATCAGCGCGGGCCGCTATGAAGCCATCGGCGACATCGGGGTGCAGGATGAACTGGGCGCGTTGGCCAAATCGTTCGACGCCATGGTGCAAGGCCTGATTGAACGCGACAAGGTGCGCGCCATGCTGGGCAAAGTGGTGTCGCCTGCCATCGCGGAAGAACTGCTGTCGCAAAAGGTCGACTTCAGCGGGCAGGAGCAGGAAGTGACGGTGCTGTTCTCCGACATCCGCAGCTTCACCACCTTGTGCGAAGGCCGCCCGCCAAGCGCCATCCTGGCCATGCTCAACACCTATCTGGCGACCGTCAGCGACCTGATTGACGAACGCAATGGCGTGGTCGACAAATACATCGGCGACGCGGTGATGGCCTTGTTCGGCGCCCCGCTCGGTGCGCCGGATGATCCGCAGCGCGCGCTCGATACGGCGCTGGCCATGCTGCGCGCCCTGCCGGCCCTGAACGAGCAGTTCGCGCGCGACGGCTGGCCGCCGCTGTCGATCGGCATCGGCATCCACAGCGGGAATGTCGTCGCGGGCAATATCGGGTCGAGCACGCGCCTGAACTACACCGTGCTGGGCGACACCGTCAACCTGGCGGCGCGGCTTGAGAGCCTGTGCAAATACTATGGCGTTGCGCTGATCGTCAGCGGAACCACGATGGAGCGCTGCAGCGGCATCGTGTTCCGCGAGCTGGACCTGGTCAGGGTCCAGGGCAAGAGCGAAGTGGTCGCCATCCATGAAGCGATCAGCCAGGAAGCGCTGGTCGGCGAATTACAACGCGCAGCATTGGCCCAGCATGCGCTGGCGCTGCAGGCTTACCGCAACGGCCAGTTCGAGCGGGCGCTGGCATTGTTCAAGGCGGCGCCGCAGGACACCGTCGCCGCCCTGTACTGCACGCGCTGCACGCACTACCTGGAGCAACCGCCGGGCGAGCCCTGGGACGGCGTGACCACCTTCAACTCAAAATAGTCACGCCGCTGCATCCTCGCCGGCACGCCCTGAAACGACAGGCTCCTATTGCTGCGGATTGAGGCGCTCGACTTTGGAGTACAGTTTATTCAATCCCGACAGATAAGCCTTGGCCGATGCCACGATGATGTCCGGATCGGAACCGACACCGTTGACGATGCGGCCCGCTTTCGACAAGCGCATCGTCACTTCACCCTGCGATTGGGTGCCGTTGCTGATCGCGTTGATCGAGAACAGCACCAGCTCGGCGCCGCTGGCAGCGACCTTCTCGATGGCGCTGACGGTGGCATCGACCGGGCCATCACCCTCGCCTTCGCAGCTGTGCTCCTTGCCATCCATCGCAAACACCACCTTGGCCGTCGGCGTCTCGCCCGTCTCCGAGCGCTGCGACAGCGACACGAAGCGGTAGTACTCCCCTTCCGCCGCATGCTCTTCGTCCGACACGAGGGCCATGATGTCCTCGTCGAAGATCTCCACCTTGCGGTCGGCCAGCTCCTTGAAGCGGGTGAATGCGGCGTTGACTTCGGCTTCGGAGTCGAGCTCGATGCCCAGCTCCGTCAGGCGCTGCTTGAAGGCGTTGCGGCCCGAGAGCTTGCCGAGCACGATCTTGTTGGCGGTCCAGCCGACGTCCTCGGCACGCATGATCTCGTAGGTCTCGCGGTTTTTCAGGATGCCGTCCTGGTGGATGCCCGACGCGTGGGCAAACGCATTGGCACCCACCACGGCCTTGTTCGGCTGCACCGCAAAGCCGGTAATCTGCGACACCATCTTGGATGCCGGCACGATCTGGGTGGTGTCGATGCCCAGCTGGAGCTTGTAGTAGTCGGGCCGGGTGCGGATGGCCATGACCACCTCTTCCAGCGCCGTATTGCCCGCGCGCTCGCCCAGGCCGTTGATGGTGCATTCGATCTGGCGCGCGCCGCCGATCATCACACCAGCCAGCGAGTTGGCCACCGCCAGCCCGAGGTCGTTATGGCAGTGCACCGACCAGATCGCCTTGTCGGAATTGGGGATGCGCTCGCGCAGACGCTTGATGGTCGCGCCAAACACTTCCGGCACGGCGTAGCCGACGGTGTCGGGGAAATTGATGGTGGTGGCGCCTTCGGCGATTACGCCTTCGAGCACGCGGCACAGGAAATCTTCGTCCGAGCGGCTGCCGTCTTCAGGGCTGAACTCGATGTCGTCGGTGTACTGGCGCGCAAAGCGCACCGCCAGCTTGGCCTGCTCGAGCACCTGTTCCGGCTCCATGCGCAGCTTGACTTTCATGTGCAGCGGCGAGGTCGCGATGAAGGTGTGGATGCGCTTGCGAGGTGCCGGCGCCAGTGCTTCGGCGGCGCGCGCGATGTCGCGGTCATTGGCGCGCGAGAGCGAGCAGATGGTCGAATCGCGCACCACCGAGGCGATCGCCCGGATCGATTCGAAGTCGCCCTGCGAGGCGGCGGCAAAGCCGGCCTCGATCACGTCGACCCTGAGGCGCTCGAGCTGGCGCGCGATGCGCACTTTCTCATCCTTGGTCATCGATGCGCCGGGCGACTGCTCGCCGTCGCGCAAGGTGGTGTCAAAAATGATGAGGCGGTTCGAATCAGGCATGGCAGCTCCAGGTAAAGGCAAAATTATTCTTCGGTGCGGGCGCCACGCCTGACTGCATCAGGTCAGTGCCGCTCGCTGTGATCTACAGGTTCTTCGTCGGTCTGGACGATCGACACCGGCCGCCCCTTCGACAGGCGCCAGAAGTACACGATATAGCCAGACAGGCCGTACGCAACAAAGATCGGCCACATGACCAACTCGGTTGCGATCGCCATCAGGGCCAGGCCCAGCGCGATCAGGAACACGAAGATGAACGGGACGCGCTTCTTGAAGTTCACGTCCTTGAAGCTGTAGAACGGCACATTGGTCACCATCGTCAGGCCGGCGAACACCGCGATGCACCAGGTGATCCAAGGGTGTTCGAAGCCCGAGACCTGCAGCTCGTTCATCATCAGGATGTAGCCGGCCACCAGCGCTGCCGCGGCCGGGCTGGGCAGTCCCTGGAAGAAGCGCTTGTCGACCACTTCGATATTGGTGTTGAAGCGGGCCAGGCGCAGCGCGGCGCCGGCGCAGTAGATAAAGGCGGCGATCCAGCCCAGCTTGCCCAGGCCGCGCAGCGACCATTCATAGAACACCAGCGCCGGGGCGGCGCCGAACGACACCATGTCAGACAGGCTGTCGTACTGGGCGCCGAATTCGGACTGGGTATTGGTCAGGCGCGCGATGCGGCCATCGAGCCCGTCGAGGATCATGGCGACAAACATCGCCCATGCCGCGTGCTCGAACTTCTGGTTCATCGCCATGACGATGGCGTAGAAGCCACAGAACAAAGCGGCCGTCGTGAAGGCATTGGGAAGCAGATAGATGCCGCGCCGGCGCAGGGACTTGCCTTCGCCCGCTTCGCCAGGCTGGCGCGCGAGCTTGCCGAAGCGTGGCAGTTTGGACGCTTTGACGGCTGGGGGTATGCCTGTCTTGGGTCGGCGGCGGGGGAAGTGTGGCATTGGATTTCCATTTCAAGTATTGGGGTCGCACCCTGCGGGCCCGTCTTGGATAAAGACCGACCCTCGCGCCATTATTATAGTGGCGCGGGGGGCCTTTGCGCGATCCGGAGTATTTACTTGAATTTGACCTTTCCAACAAGGTTCATCTGCAAGGTGGTCTCGCCCGGCTCGAAGCTCGGCTCCTCGACCTGGGCGGTGTCGCGCATGGCCTTCATGGCCATTGGCGCAGCGCGCGCCAGCTCCGGGCGGGCATAGTTGCCCGAACCTTCGAAGTCGACCGTATCGAGCGTGGCGTCGGACAGCTTGCGGCCCATGGCATTGGCGATCGAGGCCATGCGCTCGTTGAGGTTCTTATAGGCGGCGGCGATGCGCTGGTCGTCCAGTTTGCGGACGGTGGCATCGGCCAGCCCAAAACTGAGGCCATTGAGGGCCAGTACGCGCTGGGCGCTGGCGACGGTTTTCGGCAGCGTATCGAGCCTGGTGGTCTTGACCTGCAGCGACTGGCCGACGCGCCAGCCGGTCGGCATGCGCACCTTGGGCGTGGCGCCCTGCGGCAGCGGACGGTCTTCCGGATAGACCGGGTAGCTGTAATAACCGACGGTCTTGAGCTTGGCCTGCGGATCATCCTTGCGGATTGCTTCCATGCCCTGCTTCATCTTGAGGTTGACGCGCGAGGCGGCGGCGGCCTTGTCCTTGTCCTGCTCTTCGATCGTGAAGCTGGCGGTCGCCTCATCGTTGGCATGGGTCACTTCGCCATAGGCGGGGATGACGACCAGCGTGCCGGCAGTGGGAATCGATTGCGCCTGGGCCTGGGCTGCGAGCAGCAGGCCGGCGGCGGCGATGACTTTAGCGAATGACATTTTTATTCTCCAGGGTTCGTCCAACAGCAAAATGGGGTACACCGCACCCCATTCCCGAACGATACAAGCAAAATCGTCCTGCCCTGCGTTTTGTTGCGCTTTATTGCAATTCAGCACCCAGGGGTCAAACCCGGCAATCGGACATTGTCCAGTTGCCGGGTTTGACCCCACGGGATTTTGTCCAGTTGCCGGGTTTGACCCCAGCGGCTTAGGTTTGACCCCAGCGGCTTATTAGTTCTTGGACTGGTCGACCAATTTGTTTTTCGCGATCCATGGCATCATCGCGCGCAGCTTGGCGCCAACTTCTTCGATCTGGTGCTCGGCCGTCAGGCGGCGGCGCGAAATCAGCGTCGGTGCGCCGGCCTTGTTTTCCAGGATGAAGCTCTTGGCGTATTCGCCCGTCTGGATGTCCTTCAGGCATTGCTTCATCGCCTTCTTGGTCTCGTCCGTGACGATCTTCGGACCGGTGACGTATTCGCCGTATTCCGCATTGTTCGAAATCGAGTAGTTCATGTTGGCGATGCCGCCTTCGTAGATCAGGTCGACGATCAGCTTCAATTCGTGCAGGCACTCGAAGTAGGCCATCTCCGGCGCATAGCCGCCTTCGACCAGGGTCTCGAAGCCGGCCTTGATCAGCTCGACCGCTCCGCCGCACAGCACGGCTTGCTCGCCGAACAGGTCGGTTTCGGTTTCTTCGCGGAAGTTCGTTTCGATGATGCCGGCGCGGCCGCCGCCGTTGGCCATCGCGTATGACAGCGCGATATTGCGCGCATTGCCCGACTTGTCGGCATAGACGGCGATCAGGTGCGGCACGCCGCCGCCTGCCGCGTAGGTGCCGCGCACGGTGTGGCCCGGCGCCTTCGGCGCGATCATGATGACGTCGAGGTCGGCACGGGGTACAACCTGGCCGTAGTGGACGTTGAAGCCGTGGGCAAAGGCCAGCACGGCGCCCTGCTTGGCATTGGGCGCGACGTTTTCGTTGTAGACCTGGGCGATGTTCTCGTCCGGCAGCAAGATCATGATGATGTCGGCCGCCTTGATCGCGTCGTTTACTTCGGCTACTTTCAGGCCCGCCTGTTCGACCTTGTTCCACGAAGCGCCGCCCTTGCGCAGGCCAACGGTGACGTTGACGCCCGAATCGTTCAGGTTCTGCGCGTGCGCATGGCCCTGCGAGCCGTAGCCGATGATGGCAACGTTCTTGCCTTTAACGAGGGAGAGGTCGCAATCTTTGTCGTAAAAAACTTTCATGATATTTCCTATTTTTTTGAGTGGTGTGGTCGCCGCAGCGCGGCATGGAACAGTTCGTTGAATCTTTATACCTTGAGGATGCGCTCGCCGCGGCCGATGCCTGATCCGCCGGTACGGACGGTTTCCAGGATCGAAGCACGATCGATCGAATCGATGAAGGCGTCGAGCTTGCCTTTGTTGCCGGTCAGTTCGATGGTGTAGGTCTTTTCCGTGACGTCGATGATGCGGCCGCGGAAAATATCGGCAGTGCGTTTCATCTCTTCACGTTCCTTGCCCACCGCGCGCACCTTGATCAACATCAGTTCGCGCTCGATGTGCGCGCCCTCGGTCAGGTCCACCACCTTCACCACCTCGATCAGACGGTTCAAGTGCTTGGTGATCTGCTCGATGATGTCGTCCGAACCGCTGGTGACGATCGTCATCCGCGACAGCGTCGCGTCTTCGGTCGGCGCCACGGTCAGCGTCTCGATGTTGTAGCCGCGGGCAGAGAACAGGCCGACCACGCGCGACAGCGCACCGGCTTCGTTTTCCAGCAGCACAGAAATAATATGGCGCATTACAGGTCCTCCGATCCGAGCAACATTTCGGACAAGCCCTTGCCGGCCTTGACCATCGGCCAGACGTTTTCAGTCTGGTCAGTAATGAAGTTCATGAACACGAGGCGGTCCTTCATGCCGAACGCTTCTTTCAGCGCACCATCCACATCGGCCGGCTTTTCGATCTTCATGCCGACGTGGCCATAGGCCTCGGCCAGTTTCTCGAAGTTCGGCAGCGAATCCATATACGACTCGGAATAGCGGCCGCCGTAGTCGATCTGCTGCCACTGTCGCACCATGCCGAGGAAGCGGTTGTTGAGCAGGATGATCTTCGGCGTCAGGTGGTATTGCTTGCAGGTGGCCAGTTCCTGGATGCACATCTGGATCGAGCCTTCGCCGGTGATGCAGGCAACGGTCGCGTCCGGGTTGGCCATCTGCACGCCCATCGCGTAAGGCAGGCCGACGCCCATCGTGCCCAGGCCGCCGGAATTGATCCAGCGGCGCGGCTTGTCGAAGCGGTAGTACTGGGCCGCCCACATCTGGTGCTGGCCAACGTCGGAAGTGATGAAGGCGTCGCCCTTGGTCAGTTCCCACACCTTTTCGACCACCGACTGCGGTTTGATGACGAGGCTCGATTCCTGGTATTTGAGGCAATCCTTGGCGCGCCATTCGTTGACCTGCTTCCACCAGTCCTTGAGCGCGGGCGCATTGACCTTGGCTTCGGCCGCGTCGAGCTGGGCCAGGAATTCGACCAGCACTTCCTTGACGTTGCCGACGATCGGAATATCGACCTTGACCCGCTTCGAGATCGACGACGGGTCGATGTCGATGTGGATGATTTTGCGCGGGTTGCTGGCGAAGTGTTTCGGGTTGCCGATGACGCGGTCGTCGAAGCGCGCGCCGATGGCGATCAGCACGTCGCAGTGCTGCATTGACATATTGGCTTCGTAGGTGCCGTGCATGCCGGGCATGCCGACGAACAGCTCGCTCGAGGCGCGGTAGGCGCCCAGGCCCATCAGGGTATTGGTGACGGGGAAGCCGAGGCGGTCGACCAGCTTGTTAAGCTCAGGCGCCGCATTGGCCAGGATCACGCCGCCGCCGGTGTAGATCATCGGGCGCTCCGCCGCCAGCAGCATCTGCACGGCTTTGCGGATCTGGCCCGAGTGGCCCTTGTCGACCGGACGGTAGGAGCGCATTTCGATCTCCTTCGGATATTCGTAGACGCACTTGTGCATCGAGATATCCTTGGGAATGTCGACCAGGACGGGGCCCGGACGGCCGGTGCGGGCAATGAAGAAGGCTTTCTTCATCGTCTCGGCCAGGTCCTTGACGTCTTTCACGAGGAAATTATGCTTGACGCAGGGACGGGTGATGCCGACGGTGTCGCATTCCTGGAAGGCATCCTGGCCAATCGCATGGCTCGGTACCTGGCCGGAAATGACCACCATCGGGATCGAATCCATGTATGCGGTCGACAGGCCGGTGACCGCATTGGTGACGCCCGGGCCGGAAGTGACGAGGGCCACGCCGACTTTTTGCGAGCTGCGCGAATAGGCGTCAGCGGCATGGACGGCAGCTTGCTCGTGGCGGACCAGAACGTGTTGGAATTTGTCTTGCTTGAAGATGGCGTCGTAGATGTAGAGGACAGCCCCGCCCGGATAGCCGAAGACGTGTTCAACGCCCTCTTCCGCCAGACAACGCACTACAATCTCGGCACCCGTGATGGGGACCGCTGCTTCGTTACTCATGATACATTCCTTTCAAGACCCATTGGGAGGTGATCGGATGCTCGTTCCTAACGAAATTCGCTCAGCGCGACAGTGCTCAGGCGTCCCTTTGGATGCGGTCACGACCATCTTTCGGCTGCCGTTGGCAAGCTTACGAATCGTCGCTAAACGCAAGTCGTTCAGCATGGGTTTCTGTAGCGGCTTTTGCGGATCTCTCGCGCTTGTGGCGCGGGTTGGAGCAAACTGCCTACATATGAAAGCGCGTCCTGAAGTCGCTGGCCTTGTGTGCCAATAACGACGGGACCATACTGCTTCGGGGTGTCAAAGCGTCCCCTACGTTACTGCGTTGCACCATTTTGGTCAAGCAGATTCTGTTCATTTTCTAAACTTAGCGCCCGTTCGAGCGTAAATACCATGCAAATTGGGCCATAATTTGCTAGCATGCGCACAGCTCGACAAGAAGCCACCGGCAACGCACCGGCGGCGCTCCAGACCCCTTAATACCGCGCTCACGGCAGCGCAATTCCACGACGCATGGCGACAGACAAAGAATTATCCGACTTTCTTGAAAATGTCGAGCGGCGCGCGTTCAAACAGGCCGTCTATGCCGTGCGCAAGGACGAGGCCGCGCTCGACATCGTGCAGGACGCGATGATCAAACTGGCGGAAAAATACGGCGACAAACCCGCTTGCGAGCTGCCGATGCTGTTTCAGCGTATATTACAGAATACGATATTGGATTATTTCCGCAGGGAAAAGGTCCGCAATACCTGGGTCAGCCTGTTCTCGGGCCTGAACGGCTCGGGCAATCGTGCCGAAGACGGGGACGATTTTGATATACTCGAGTCGTACGAGGCAGAGGAAGGCAGCGCCGCTTCCGAGTCGAGTGCGGATAAAGTAGAAAGGGCCCAAATCCTGGACCTGATCGACGCGGAAGTACAAAAACTGCCATCGCGTCAACGGGAAGCCTTCCTCATGCGTTACTGGCAGGACATGGACGTGGCCGAAACGGCTGAAGCAATGGGTTGTTCCGAGGGAAGTGTTAAAACACACTGCTCGCGCGCGACACATACCCTCGCAGAGGCACTCAAGGCCAAAGGAATTACTTTATGAACATCGACGATCTGAACTTTGCGTACAAAGTAAGGCACGCCCTCAACGAAAAGCTGGATAATTTGCCAACTTCGACGACGGAACGCCTGGCTCAAGCACGTAAGACTGCCGTATCGCGCAAGAAGGCGCATTTGGCGGTACGCGTGTCGAAGCGCGCGCTGGCTGGCCAAGCCGGCAACTTTATCTCGGCCCACTTCTCCTGGTTCAACCGGGTTGGCGTGGCTGTGCCGCTGCTCGTGCTGGTCGCGGGCCTGGCCGGCATCTACCAGTATGAAGAACAGCAACGTATCGCTGAAATCGCCGAGCTCGACGCTGCCGTACTGTCTGACGAATTGCCACTGACCGCCTACCTGGACACCGGCTTCAATGCTTACCTCACGCAGCGCGGTCAATAAGGATGGCTTTTATTAGCGCGGGCTCGCGATTTCGGGCGTTGTTTACCGCCATCTCGGTATTGACGCTCGCAGGCGCTGCTTCCTGGGTGAATGCCCAGCAGGCAAGCCCGTCTGCGCCCGTTCCCCTGACACCAATCCCCGCCGCCACTGCCCCCGCCGGCCAGGCGCCTGCCGCCGCCCCTGTCGGCGCGCAGCCGGCCGCTGGCACGCCCGCTGTGGCAGCACCGGCTGGCCTACCACCTGCCGCCGGCGCGCCAGCCGCCGCCACCACCGCGCCGGCCGGCACCATCGCTGCACCGGTCGCAAAACCACCGGTTGCCGCCGTGGCCAAGCCTGCCGGCAAGGTTGCCGCCAAGCCGGTCGACAAGCCACGGTGGACCGAACTGACCAAGGCCCAGCAGCAGGTATTGCAGCCGCTGGCCACGGACTGGGACAAGATGGAAGGCGTCAAGAAACTCAAGTGGGTGGAAATCGCCAACCGCTTTGCCTCGATGAAGCCGGACGAGCAGCAGCGCATCCACGAGCGCATGCGCAATTGGGCCGTCGAACTGACCCCGGAACAGCGCCGCGTCGCGCGCGAGAACTACGCGACGACCAAGAAGATCGACCCGGGCAAGAAATCAGCCCAATGGGAGCAATACCAGCAATTGCCGGAAGCCGAGAAGAAACGCCTGGCAGCACAAGCGGCACAAAAGAAGAAGCAGGTCGCCAACCTGCCAAGTTCGGCACAAGCGAATATGCCGAAGGTCGCGCCGATCAAGGCTGGCCCCAAACCGCCGGCAATGGCGCCGGCAGTGGCGCCGGCAGCTGTCCCTGCGGGCACGGCACCGGCCACCGCCCAACCGGCCGCCACGCCACCGACAACCACGGCGCCAGCGGGCACCCTGCCGGCTGCCCCCCCTACCGGTCCAAATGGAAAATAGTACTTTCGTCGTCGCCACCCCCTCCCTGAAACGCCGCTTGATCTCCATGGTTTATGAATCGCTGCTGTTGGCAGCGGTGGAGATTTTCGCGGTGGCCGTCTACACCCTGCTGACCCTCAACACGCATAACTTCCTGACCAGCCTGGGCCTGAACCTGGTGGTACTGCTGACGGCGGGTGCATACTTTGTGTATTCGTGGAGCGGCAGCGGCCATACGCTGGCGATGAAGACGTGGCGCATCAAACTCATCAAAGTGGGAGAAGTGCGCGTCCCGATGCGCGCGGCGATCATCCGGTTTGCGGTGGCACTGGGCTCGATCGTGCCGGCGCTCGTCATCATCCACTTCACCAAGCTGATGACCAGCAGCGCCGGGACACGCACCGCAATCGGCATCGTCCTGGCCAACATCATCCTGTGGGCGTTGACGGTATTGCTCGACAAGGACCGCCAGTTCCTGCATGACCGCGTCGCTGGTACACGTTTGATTGAATTGCCAAAGCGCGCAAAATCCTGACCGGCTCGCGCCCGCCACTTACTGCGGCTGGCGCACCTTCCATGCCTGCAGTGCCTGCTTGTGGTAGAGCTCAATCAGATTTTCATTCTTCATCTGTGCCAGGACGGTTGCCAGCTTTGGCGCCAGCGCAGCATGTTTCTTGTGGAGGAAGGAAAAGCCCTGCACCTCTTCCATCGTGGCCACCTGATGTATTCCTGCATTGCGAAAGCGATCGTCATCCAATAGTATGTCGACGTTAAAGCTCAAGTCGATATACAGGTCGGAACGCTTGAACGCGAGTTTTTGCAGCCCTTGTTCCGGCGTGATGACTGCCGACAAATTGGCCGGGTTGACCCGTGTCGTCAACATGGCATGGGAATATTCGGTCCCGAACCGGTATTCGATCCGATAGCCGCTACCTTTCAGGCTATCCCAACCCGCAGCCAACACGATGGGCTCGACGGCGTAGGCTACAAAGCGGCCCGAATAGTGCGACTGCTCGACCCGCACCATATCAGGATGATTCACACTGTAATTGGCCACGCGGTGGATTTCGCCGTCGACCTCACCGGAATCGGACAAGGCACTGGCCCGCTTGGCCGGAACGTTGATGTAGCGAAAATCGTAGCCCAGCCGACGGAACGCTTCGTGATAGATCAGACTAAGCCACTGCCCCTGAGGTGACTGCCAGGTCGCGGTGGAACCGACCAGTGTCATGACCGGCCTGGCAGACGGCGTGCCCTGCGCCATTGCAGTCGAAATGCACAGCAGTGACGCCAACAGGAATCGACCGACATGAACAGATCTGCGCTTGAACATCATCGTCGTCGCCATCGACATCATCAGGGAAGATCAAAGGGGTTTTCTTATTCTACCTGCCTTTGTCCCACAAGCGGGCAAGTTCTGAACGCTGGTCTCAGAAGCGCTCGTATTCATGCAGGTAACGCCACTGCCCCACCGGCAAGCCCGCCATCGGCACGCGCCCGATACGGATGCGCTTCATCGCCACCACCTTCAACCCGACCGACTTGCACATATTCGTGATCAGGCCCGGCTTGGAATCCTTGAGCGCAAAGCGCAAGCGCGTTTCGTTCTGCCAGCTCACCTTCATCGGCGCGACCGGCTTGTTATTGAAGGTCAGCCCGTGATTGAGCAGCGCCAGTCCGCCTTCGCGGATCTGCCCTGACACCTCAACGATATACTCCTGCTCGACCCGCGCCTCTTCGCCGACCAGCTTGCGCGTCACGCGAAAATCCTGCGTCAGCACGACCAAACCGCCGGCATTGACGTCCATCGGCGACGTCACTGTCAGGTTCGTCAAATGGCGCTTCAGGAAGCGCTGATTGCCATGGTCCGGCGGCACCCAGCTCGCTTCGCTCAGGCAGGCAACCGGATCAAGCACGCCTGGCGCCTTGTGCAGCAGGATCGTTACCGGCACGATCTCGCCCAGCTTCGCATCCGGATGCAGCAGCACTTCCATATCATCGCTGACGCGCGAGCCCGGCTCCTCATTGACGACGCCGTTCACTGTGATCCAGCCGCCCGAAATATACTGCTCGGCCTCGCCCCGCGAGCAAGGGATCATTTCGGCGACGCGCTTGGCGAGGCGGATGGTGTTATCTAGCATTGGGTCTGGTAAAACTGTTTGAATACATGGATGGTGTGCTCGATGTCGGCCGCCGACACGTCAAGATGCGTGACAAGGCGCAGGCGCGGCGACACCGAAGCGCGGATCTTCGCCGCCGCAAAGGCGGCGCCCAGCGGTTCGCACATCGCAGGCGGGACGTCGATATAAACGATATTCGTTTGCGGCTTGCTGACGTTCCAGCCAATGCTGCTCGCAAGCCCGTCGGCCAGGCGTGCCGCGTTGGCATGGTCGAGCACGAGGCGTTCGACATTATTCTCCAATGCATACAGGCCCGCCGCAGCGATATAGCCCGACTGGCGCATGCCGCCGCCGAGCATCTTGCGCCAGCGCTTGCCTTCTTCAATGAAGGCGCGGCTGCCGCACAGCACCGAGCCAACCGGCGCGCCCAGCCCCTTGGACAGGCACACCGACACGCTGTCAAAGCCGGCCACGGCCGCCTTCAGGCTGATGCCCTGCCTGACGGCCGCATTACAGATGCGGGCCCCATCGAGGTGGGTCGTCAGGCCGCGCCCATGGGCGAAGCCGGTCGCTTCCTTCATATAGCCCGCGTCGAGCACGCGTCCGCTGATCGTGTTCTCCAGGGCCAACAATCGGGTGCGGGCAAAGTGGAAGTCGTCAGGCTTGATCTGGGCGGCGATGTCGGCAATGGCGATCGAGCCGTCGGCCTGATTGGCAATCGGCTGCGGCTGGATGCTGCCGAGGACGGCTGCGCCGCCGCCTTCATAGCGGTAGGTATGGGCCTCCTGCCCGACCAGGTACTCGTCGCCGCGGCCGCAATGGACCAGCAGCGCGATCAGGTTGGTCTGGGTGCCGGAAGCGGCGAACAGCGCGGCCTCATAGCCGAACAGGCCGGCTGCCACTTCCTGCAGGCGGTTGACGGTGGGGTCGTCGCCATACACGTCGTCGCCCACAGGGGCTGCCGCCATGGCGGCGCGCATCGCTTCAGTCGGGACGGTAACGGTGTCGCTGCGCAGGTCGATCCAACGGTCTGTCATTGTTCAGTGGCCAGGTTAGCGGCATAAAAACGCTCGCCCATTTCTTCCAGGCCCAGCGTTGCCAAGACTTCGGAAAGGCGCTCGCTCGGGCGGCGCCGCGGCAGATTCTTGTACGTCGCGATGATCAGCTCGTTCTTCATCGAGTGCTCCCAGCCGACCAGTTCTGTCACGCTGACCTGGTAGCCGTGGGCCTCGAGCTGCAGGCAGCGCAGCACATTGGTGACCTGGCTGCCGAACTCGCGGGTATGGATCGGGTGGCGCCACATTTCGGTCAGCGCGCTCTTGCCCAGGTCCTTGCCCTTGTTCTTCTTGAGGACAGTGGCCACTTCGGCCTGGCAGCACGGCACCAGCACCATATGCCTGGCGCGCTTCCTGAGAGCGAAGTCGATGGCATCATCCGTCGCCGTATTGCAGGCATGCAGGGCGGTGACGATGTCGATCTGCTCCGGCAGTTTGCTCGACCTGGTCGATTCGGCCACCGACAGGTTCAGGAACGACATGCCCGGGAATTGCAGCTTGGCGGCCAGCTCGGTCGATTTCTGCACCAGCTCCTCGCGCGTCTCGATGCCATAGATGCGCGAGCCGTCGTCCAGGTTCTTGAAGAACAGGTCGTACAGGATGAAGCCGAGGTAGGACTTGCCGGCGCCATGGTCGACCAGCGAGATCGAGGCGTGATCCTTGAGCAGCTCGGCCAGCAGGGGCTCGATGAACTGGTAGAGGTGGTAGACCTGCTTGAGTTTGCGGCGGCTGTCCTGATTGAGCTTGCCATCGCGCGTGAGGATGTGCAGCTCCTGCAGCAGCGCGATCGACTGCCCTGCCCTGACTTCCGGCGGCAGTTCGATCGGCTTGGCCGGTTTGGGCGGCTTAGCCGGCTTAGTGAGATCGGCGGGCTTAGCGGGCTTCATCGATCCACGCCATCTGGATCGCTTCCAATACCTTTTCGCCCCCGCGCGAGTGGTCATCGTCGAAGCCTTCGAGATCCACGACCCAGTTGTGCAGGTCGACGAAACGCACCGTCAGCGGATCGACGTCGGGGAATTTGTCGAACAGGGCTTCGGCGATGGGGGTGATGTCACTCCATTTCATGGCACTCTCCGATCAATGCGGCTTTTCAGCGGCGTGATTGATGGTGTACTTGGGGATCTCGACGGTGAGGTTCTCATCGGCGATGATCGCCTGGCACGACAGCCGCGAGACCGCTTCGAGGCCCCAGGCGCGATCCAACATGTCTTCTTCGTCTTCTTCCGCCTCATTGAGGGAGTCGAAGCCTTCACGCACCAGCACGTGGCAGGTGGTGCAGGCACCGACCTGGCCGCAGGCGTGCTCGATTTCGATGTGGTTCTCGAGCATGACGTCGCAGATCGACTTGCCGGCTGGCGCTTCGATGACGGCGCCTTCAGGGCAGATCTCGGGATGGGGCAGGAATACGATTTGTGGCACTTGTGACCTCTTGAATATGGTTCAGATTGCGTCGAGCGACTTGCCGGTCAGCGCACTGCGTACGCTTTGATCCATGCGGCGCGAGGCGAATTCCTCGGTGCCGCGCGCCAGCAGATCGACAGCTGCGTGCACGACAGCGGCATCGGTCTGCGTTGCGGCCGTTTCGCGTACGGCGGCCATCAGCGCGTCAATCGCCGCGCGCTCGGCCGAATTGAGCAGGCCAGCATCGCTGTCGAGCGCCGACTGGGTGGCCAGCAGGATGCGTTCGGCTTCGACCTGCTCTTCGCGCAGGGCGCGCAGTTCCATGTCGACCTTGGCCGAGGTGTAGGAGTCCTGCAGCATGCGCGCCACTTCGTCGTCGGCCAGTCCGTAGGACGGCTTGACGGTGATCGACGCTTCGACGCCGGAGCGCGTTTCGCGCGCCGACACCGACAGCAGGCCGTCCGCGTCGACCTGGTAGGTGATGCGGATGCGAGCCGCACCGGCCACCATCGGCGGAATGCCGCGCAGCTCGAAGCGCGCCAGCGAACGGCAGTCGGACACCAGCTCGCGCTCGCCCTGCAGCACGTGCACGGCCAGTGCAGTCTGGCCATCCTTGAAGGTGGTGAACTCCTGGGCTCTGGCGCATGGGATGGTCGAATTGCGCGGAATGATTTTTTCAACGAGGCCGCCCATGGTCTCGATGCCGAGCGACAGCGGGATCACGTCGAGCAGCAGCCAGTCGTCGCCGGCGGCGCGATTACCGGCCAGCAGATTGGCCTGGATGGCAGCGCCCAGCGCCACCACTTTATCCGGGTCGATATTGGCATGCGGGATGGTCGAGAAAAAGTCGCCCACGGCGCGGCGCACATGCGGCATGCGGGTCGAACCGCCGACCATGACGACGCCGTCGACATCGTCGACGGTGACATTGGCATCGCGCAGCGCCTTCTTGACCGCGTTCATGGTCTTGGCGACCAGGTGCTTGGTGATGTCGGCGAAAATCTCGCTGGTCAGGCGCACGTGGACGATCTCGCCCGAATTGAGCACAGCGTCCACCACGGTCTCGCCATTGGTCGAGAGCAGTTCCTTGGCCTGGCGCGCCTTGACCATCAGGTTGGCGGTATCTTCGTCCGACAGCGGCGCCAGCTTGGCCTGCTCGTTGATCCAGCAGAACAGGCGGTGGTCGAAGTCGTCGCCGCCCAGCGCGGAATCGCCGCCGGTCGACAGTACTTCGAACACGCCCTTGGACAGCTTGAGGATCGAAATAT
Source organism: uncultured bacterium (assembly GCA_965233055.1). Classification (GTDB taxonomy): domain Bacteria; phylum Pseudomonadota; class Gammaproteobacteria; order Burkholderiales; family Burkholderiaceae_D; genus Telluria_A. The sequence continues at coordinate 5,611 of CBDDRJ010000022.1, read as the reverse complement.
CGAAGGTGCCGCCGCCCAGGTCGTAGACGGCGTAGATGCCTTCCGAGCCATGGTCAAGGCCGTAGGCGATTGCGGCTGCGGTTGGTTCCGACAGCAGGCGCAGCACGTTCAGGCCGGCCAGCTGGGCCGCGTCCTTGGTGGCCTGGCGCTGCGCGTCGTCGAAATAGGCAGGCACGGTGATGACGGCACCGACCAGCTCGTCGCCGAGCGAGTCTTCGGCGCGCTGGCGCAGCGTGGCCAGGATCTGGGCCGAAACTTCGACCGGGCTCTTGATGCCGGCGATGGTCTTGAGCTGCACCATGCCGGGGCCGTCGACGAAGCAATACGGCAGGTTCTCGGCGTGGGCGATGTCCTTCAGGCCGCGGCCCATGAAGCGCTTGACCGAGACGATGGTGTTCCTGGGGTCGGTGGTGCGGGCGGCCTGGGCCTTGTGGCCGATGTTGGCGTTGCCGTTGGCCAGGTAGCGCACGACGGAAGGCAGCAGCGCGCGGCCGTCTTCGTCGCTGAGCACTTCGGCAATACTGTTACGCACCGTTGCGACCAGCGAGTTTGTCGTGCCCAGGTCGATGCCCACCGCCAGCCGGTGCTGGTGCGGCGCGGTCGACATGCCAGGTTCGGAGATCTGCAAAAGTGCCATTAAGTGTCCATATTACTGTTTGTTCGGTGGGCACGCAGTGCCCACCCTACGTTACTGTTTGTTCGGTGGGCACGCAGTGCCCACCCTACGTTACTGTCTGTTCGGTGGGCACGCAGTGCCCACCCTACGTTACTGTTTGTTCGGTGGGCACGCAGTGCCCACCCTACGTTACTACCGTGCGACGACCGGGAGCCCACCCTACGAGCCTGACGAATCCGTAGGGTGGGCACTGCGTGCCCACCGCAACCAATTCAAGCCGCGTCAAATTGCATCAAAAGTTAGGTGGACATGTCGCTGCACTAACTACCGTGCGACGACCGGGAGCCCACCCTATGAGCCTGACGAATCCGTAGGGTGGGCACTGCGTGCCCACCGCAACATCATCAAGCCGCGTCAAATTGCATCAAAAGCGTAGCTGATTTCTTCGCTAAATTTTTCTAGAAACATCAGGGCGCGCAAACCTTCTGCCGCGCCATGGAAGTCACCTGCACCCAGCACGCGTTCCAGTTCGATCATGCGGGCCTTGCGGTCCTCGCGCACCTGGCCGTCGAGCGACTCGAGCGCGCCGACGTCCTTGCCAGCGCGCGCCTCGGCCAGCGCCTCGCGCCATTCCATCTGCTGCATCAGGAAGGCCATCGGCATCGCCGTGTTCGATTCCACCTGCAGGTTCACGCCATTGAGCTCGCACAGGTACTGCGCGCGCTTTTGCGGATGCTTGAGCGTCTGGTAGGCCTCGTTGGCGCGGGTCGCCCACTGCATCGCGACGCGCTTTTCGGCGTCGGTCGCATTGACGAAGCGGTCCGGATGGACCGTGCCCTGCACTTCGCGGTAAGCGCTGTCGAGTGCCGCGCTGTCGATCCCGAACTGGACAGGGAGCTGGAACAGCTCGAAATGATTTTGCATGCGCGCCGTGGACTAGATTCGGAAGCTCTCGCCGCAGCCGCAGGCGTCTTTGACGTTCGGGTTATTGAAGCGGAAGCCTTCGTTCAGGCCCTCGCGGGCGAAGTCGAGCTCGGTGCCGTCAATATAGGGCAGGCTTTTCGGGTCGACAAACACCTTCACGCCATGCGACTCGAAGACACTGTCCTCTTCGGCCGCCTCGTCCACGTACTCGAGCTTGTAAGCCAGGCCCGAGCAGCCGGTCGTGCGCACGCCGAAACGCAGGCCGACGCCCTTGCCGCGGCGTTCGATGTAGCGGTTGATGTGCTTGGCCGCTTTTTCGGTCAATGTGATTGCCATGATCTTCCCTATTACTCAGGCCGTCGGGTGCTTGGTCTTGTAGTCCAGCACGGCAGCCTTGATTGCGTCTTCGGCCAGGATCGAGCAGTGGATCTTCACTGGCGGCAGCGCCAGTTCTTCCGCGATCTCGGTGTTCTTGATCGACAGCGCCTGGTCCAGCGTCTTGCCCTTGACCCATTCGGTCACCAGCGACGACGAGGCAATCGCCGAGCCGCAGCCGTAGGTCTTGAACTTGGCGTCCTCGATCAGGCCATCGGCGCCGACCTTGATCTGCAGTTTCATGACGTCGCCGCAAGCAGGGGCACCGACCATGCCGGTACCGATCGTGTCGTCGCCCTTGTCGAACGCGCCGACATTGCGTGGATTTTCGTAGTGGTCCAACACTTTTTCCGAGTATGCCATTTTGATGCTCCTAACTTGAATACGGTTTTAGTGGGCTGCCCATTGGATCGAATTGATGTCGATCCCTTCTTTGTACATATCCCACAATGGCGACAGTTCGCGCAGTTTGTGCACTTTCGACTTGAGCAGTTCGACGGCAAAGTCGATGTCGGCTTCGGTCGAGAAACGGCCGATGGTAAAGCGGATCGAGCTGTGCGCCAGCTCGTCGCTGCGGCCCAGGGCGCGCAGCACATACGATGGCTCGAGCGACGCCGAGGTGCAGGCCGACCCGCTTGAGACGGCGATGTCCTTGATCGCCATGATCAGCGATTCGCCTTCGACGTAGTTGAAGCTGACGTTCAGGTTGTGCGGCACGCGGTGCTCCATGTCGCCGTTGACGTAGACTTCTTCAATCTCCTGCAGGCCCTTGGCCAGGCGGTCGCGCAGCGCCTTGATGCGCACGATCTCGGCGTCCATCTCTTCCTTGGCGATGCGGAACGATTCGCCCATGCCGACGATCTGGTGGGTAGGCAGCGTGCCCGAGCGCAGGCCGCGCTCATGGCCGCCGCCATGCATTTGCGCTTCGATGCGGATGCGCGGCTTGCGGCGCACGTACAAGGCACCAACACCCTTCGGGCCGTAGGTCTTGTGCGCGGTGAAGGTCATCAGGTCGACCTTGCTGTTGTCGAGGTTGATCGCCACCTTGCCGGTCGCCTGTGCGGCGTCGCAGTGGAACACGATGCCTTTTGAACGGCACAGCGCGCCGATTTCTTCGATTGGCTGGATCACGCCGATCTCGTTATTGACCAGCATGACCGACACCAGGATCGTGTCGGGGCGGATCGCCGCTTCGATCTGGGCGGCGCTGACGAGGCCATTATCCTGCGGGTCGAGGTAGGTCGCTTCGAAGCCGACGCGTTCGAGCTCGCGCACCGTGTCGAGCACCGACTTGTGCTCGGTCTTGACGGTGATGATGTGCTTGCCCTTGGTTTTGTAAAACTGCGCCGCGCCCTTCAGGGCCAGGTTATTGCTCTCGGTCGCGCCGGAAGTCCAGATGATCTCGCGCGGGTCGGCGCCCACCAGCGCCGCCACGTGGCCGCGCGCTTCCTCGACCGCCTTCTCCGCCGTCCAGCCATACATATGGCTGCGCGATGCCGGGTTGCCGAACTGCTCACGCAGATAAGGGATCATGGCGTCGGCCACGCGCGGGTCGACCGGGGTGGTCGCCGAGTAATCCATATAGATCGGGAAGTGCGGCGCCGTCACAAAGTGCGACTGCTCGAGGTTCTTGTCCAAAGGGGCGTTCATTCTTGTAACTCCAGTAAATTCTTTAACTAGTTCTCAGCCAGATGATGCCCGGGCCGACATCGCTGCACGATGACGGCACTTGCACCAAAGCTTACGCTGCGACGCTGCGGTGCATGACCACGACGTTCTGCTCCGAATCCTTGCGCTTCTGCTGGTCTACCAAGTCCTGCAGGGAGACCGAGTCCAGGTAATCAACCATTTTCTCGTTGAGCGTGGCCCACAGTTCGTGGGTCATGCAACGGGTGCCTGTCGCCGCGTCGGCGCCATGGCAGTTTTCCTTGCCGCCGCACTGGGTGGCGTCGAGCGGCTCATCGACCGCGATGATGATGTCGGCCACGGTCACCTTGTCGGCGCGGCGCGCCAGGCTGTAACCGCCGCCCGGCCCGCGGATCGACTCGACGATCTGGTGGCGGCGCAGCTTGCCGAACAATTGCTCCAGGTACGACAGCGAAATGGCCTGACGCTGGCTGATGCCCGAGAGCGTGACGGGTCCCTTGCCTTGTCGCATGGCAAGATCGATCATCGCAGTTACAGCAAAACGGCCTTTAGTGGTCAGACGCATCACAACCCCGGTCAATATTTGGTAAAATAACACCTTCGTTCAGCGGCATCAGGCTGCTGGAAGCCCTGATTAGTTGAACGATTTAGTCAAGTATATCAAATTCGAGGAACTTTGTCTTGGCGCCCCCCGGTCTTGACCGACCTAAGCGGATCGTTGGAAGTAAAGATGCGTCAAGCCCTTTTCCCAGTCCAACAGGCAGCGCCCCATTCGCGCCAGCGCCGCGCCGAAAAACACGACAAAGTCCCGCCATCCCAATTGACCGCCAGCGGCCCGCAGGGGCCTCAGCACGCGTCATTGCAGCAATTGATTGCCGCTAGTCCCCGCAACCAGGCATTGCAGGATGTGGCCCAGCGCCTGACAGCCGGACCGGCGGCACCTGTGCAGCTGGACAAGAAGAAGAGCAAACACGACCGGAAGGATCGGCGCCTGGCCAAGGAATCGGGCCTGCACCCCGACGACGTCGACACGAATCCGCGCGCCATCGAGGCAGAACTGGCGCTGCGCTATGACGACGACGATACGGAAGAACAGGACCAGGAAGCACCCGACCTGGCCGAAGTCGCCTTGAGCCTTCAAGGCAAGTTCATTTGGACCTCGCCGGGAGGCATGCTGGAATACACAACCTTGTTCAAGCACTGGGCCAGCTATAAGGCGGTGTTGCGAAAACGCATTCCTCAAGCCAGGCATGAACAATTTGACGGTCTGTCGGACGACTTGGAAGAGATCGACACCACGTCCGACGAAGAAACGATTGCCAAGGCGTCTGGCGCCATCTTCGACAGCATAGGCAAACTGTTCGGAAACGCCGGGGACACTGGCGGATTCATCACCTTGGGCGACCAGTTCGAACCATGGCTCAGGACAGGGAAAGAACCGCAGCACCTCAATTGCTGGGAGGCGACCTTGTACGCCTGTGATAAGGTCGGCAAGCTGTCCCGCGCCACGATGTATGCCTACTATAAGGATTCGAAAGGCAAGTCAAGCGAGCATGTGTTCCGGAAGTTTGTGCTGAACCGGTCTATGGAAATGATACTCGACAGCGACAGCGACGAAGTCATTCCCGATCATCAGCCAGTCGAAAACGCCGTTAGCGGCGACATACTGTGCTTCTGGGAAGAGAGCGCCATCCATCACGTGGCGATCTATCTCGGCGCTGGCCAATGCATGAGTATCTGGGTCGAGGATACGATGAATTTCTCAACTACATCGTTCTCCAAGCTCGCTGCCAATTACGGTGAAGACCTGCACCTCGAAATCGTCAAGTTCTAGGAGCCTGCGCGGCAGAAGGAGTCGAGACCAAACGGGTGGGAAAAGAACCCAATTCGTCTCCACTTTCGAGGGTTGTAGCCGTAGCTACATCCCGAGAAATGGGGGCGAAGTGGGACTTTGCTCCATCCGTTTTGGCCGACGAGCTTCTGCCGCCCAGGCTCCTAGCCATCAGAGTAGCCGGCCCTGGACCTGACGCGGCCTGCCAGAGCGCTTGA
>CBDDRJ010000021.1:0-44350 GCA_965233055.1 uncultured bacterium | reverse complement strand
CAGTGCCCACCCTACGGTTACTGTGCCACGTAGGGTGGGCACTGCGTGCCCACGCGTTACATGCCGCTGTGCCACGTAGGGTGGGCATGTCGCCGCACTAGAATCCGTGCGACGACCCCGTGCCCACGCGTGACATTCATGCGCCGCGCGCCACCGTCAGCCACGTAGGGTGGGCATGTCGCCGCACTAGAATCCGTGCGACGACCCCGTGCCCACGCGTGACGTTCATGCGCCGCGCGCCACCGTCAGCCACGTAGGGTGGGCATGTCGCTGCACTAGAATCCGTGCGACGACCCCGTGCCCACGCGTGACATTCATGCGCCGCGCGCCACCGTCAGCGCCAGGTCCAGCATCGCATCCCACGCGTCGCCCGCAAATGCCTTGGCGCGCAAGCCCTTGATCATTTTGTCGATCTGGGCCGCCTGCTGCAGCGCCGCCTGCAAGGTCGGCAGCGACACGCGCCGCAGCGCCGGGTCCATCAGGCGTTCCTTCGGCCCCCAGATGCGCGCCTCCTTGAGCAGCACGCCCAACGGCCTGCCCTGCGCCATCCCTGCCTTCAATTTTAGCAGCGTACGGATTTCTTCGGCGACCGCCCACAAAACCAGTGGCAGGGCCTCGCCCTCGCCCTTCAAGCCCTCGAGCATGCGCACCAGTCGCGGGCAGTCGCCGGCCAGCATCGCTTCGGACAGCTTGAACACGTCGTAGCGCGCCACATTGAGCACCGCGTCATGGATCTGCTCGAAGGTCAGTCTGCCTGGCTCATGCAGCAAGCCCAGCTTCTGGATCTCCTGGTGCGCCGCCAGCAGATTGCCCTCGACGCGGTCGGCGATAAAGTCGAGCCCCTGGCGGTCGGCGCTCTGGCCCTGGCTTGCCAGGCGGGTGCCGATCCAGGCCGGCAGCTGCGCGCGCTCGATCGACGCAATGTCGATATACACGGCCGCCTGCTGCAGGCTGGCGACCCAGGCCGCCTTCTGCGTCTGCCAGTCCAGCTTGGGCAGCGTGATCAGGGTGAGGTTGTCGGGCGACAGGTCCTTGGCATAGGCTTGCAGCGCGGCGCCGCCATCCTTGCCCGGCTTGCCGGTCGGGATCCGCAGCTCGATCAGCTTCTTGTCGCCGAACAGAGACATCTCCTGGTTGGCTGCCAGCAGCTCGCCCCACTTGAAGCTGCGCTCCACGGTCAGCACATCGCGCTCGGAGAAACCCTGCGCGCGCGCGCTCCTGCGAATCTTGTCGGCCGCTTCCAGCGCCAGCAGATGCTCGTCGCTGGTGATCACATACAGCGGCGCCAGCGATTTAGCGAGGTGGCCTTCCAGTGCATCAGCGCGCAGTATCATCGGCTTCCTTTACACTGGCTTGATGGCCGCCAGGCGCCGCAGGATCTGCTGCACCAGGTCCGACTGCATGTCGCGGTACAGCAGCACTTCTTCCGATTCTTTGGCCAGCGTCTGGGTCTCGTTGAAGCTGATCGAGCGCTTGAGCGAGATCTCGGTCGGTGCCAGCAGCTCGGCGCCCTTGGCGTCGCGCACCCGGAACACCAGAGTCGAGGTCAGGTTGTATTCGCGCACCCGGCCCTGGCTGTTGAGCGACAGGATGGTCTTGCCGCGCGTTTCGGAGATCACGTCGAACAGGGCCTGCGCCTTGGCCGGGTCGCTGACGACGGTGGTCTGCGCGCGCAGGTTGCGGCGCAGTTCCGTGCCCAGCGGCGAAGTCTCGCCAAAGGCCAGGTAAATCGACTGGAACGGCATATTGTACTGGCCGCCCGAGCCGCGCAGGTGGAAGCCGCAGGCCGACAGCAGGCCCGCCACCAGCACGGCACAGCACAGCCTGACCATCAGGGCGCGGGCGCTCGTCATGTCAGACCACGATGCTGATCAACTTGCCCGGCACGACGATGACTTTCTTGACCGGCGTTTCGATGTACTTCTGCACCGACTCGCAAGCGAGCGCCAGCGCTTCGATGGCCGCCTTGTCGAGGTCCTTGCCGACCTTGATCGAGCCGCGCAGCTTGCCGTTCACCTGGATCATCATTTCGATTTCGGCCTGCTCGAGCGCGGCCGGATCGACCTGCGGCCAGTCGGCGTCGAGGATGTCCTTCATGCTGGCGGCATAGCCCAGTTCCTGCCACAGCGCGTGGGTGATGTGCGGTGCGACCGGGTTGAGCAGGCGCAGGAAGATCGAGAAGCCTTCGGCGATCACGGTATTGGTGGCCGGGCTGTCCGCCAGCTTGCTCGACTCCATCGTGTTAAGCATCTTCATGCAGGCGGAAACGACGGTGTTGTACTGGATGCGCTTCAAGTCGTAGTCGGCCTGCTGCAGGATCTTGTGCAGTTCGCGGCGCAGCGTCTTGTGCGCTTCAAGCGCATCCTGCATGCTACCGTCGGCGGCCTTGATGCGCGACTCCTGCGCACAAGCATAAGCCCACACGCGGCGCAGGAAGCGGCTCGCGCCTTCGACACCGCTGTCCGACCATTCCAGCGTCTGCTCCGGCGGCGAAGCGAACATCGTGAACAGGCGCGCGGTATCGGCGCCGTACTGTTCAATCTGCGCTTGCGGGTCGATGCCGTTATTCTTCGACTTCGACATCTTCTCGGTGCCGCCAATGTGCACAGGCTGGCGGTCACTCTTGAGCACGGCGCCTTGCGGACGGCCCTTGTCGTCGAGCGTCAGGTCGATGTCGGCCGGGTTGAACCAGACCTTCTTGCCGCCCTCTTCCTCGCGGTAGTAGGTCTCGTTGAGCACCATGCCCTGGGTCAGCAGGTTGACGAACGGCTCGTCGAACTTGACGAGGCCGAAGTCGCGCATCACCTTGGTCCAGAAGCGGGCGTACAGCAGGTGCATGACGGCGTGTTCGATGCCGCCGATGTACTGATCCATCGGCATCCAATAGTCGTTGCGCGCATCGACCATCGAGTTGGCGCCCGGCGACGTATAGCGCATGTAGTACCACGACGAATCGACGAAGGTATCCATGGTGTCGGTTTCGCGGCGCGCAGGCTTGCCGCACTGCGGGCAGTCGCACTTGAGGAAGGCTTCGTACTTGTTGAGGGGGTTGCCGGTGCCGTCCGGGACGCAGTCTTCCGGCAGCACCACGGGCAGGTCCTTCTCCGGCACTGGCACCACGCCGCAGTCGCCGCAGTGGATCATCGGGATCGGCGTGCCCCAGTAACGCTGGCGCGAGATGCCCCAGTCGCGCAGGCGGAAAGTGATCTTTTTCTCGCCCAGGCCCTTGGCGGCCAGGTCGCTTGCTACGGCGTCGACCGCCTGCTCATAATTGAGCCCGTCGTATTTGCCGGAATGGATGCAGACGCCATTCTCCTTGTCGCCGTACGACTCGTCCCATTGCGCGGTGGTGAATTCGTGGCCCGGCACCGACACCACCTGGTGGATCGGCAGATTGTATTTTTTTGCAAAGCCGAAGTCGCGCTCGTCGTGCGCCGGCACGCCCATCACGGCGCCGTCGCCGTAGGTGATGAGGACGTAGTTGCCGACCCAGACCTCAACCTGCGCGCCGGTCAGCGGATGGGTGACGAACAGGCCGGTCGGCATGCCCTTCTTCTCCATCGTCGCCATGTCAGCTTCGATCACGCTGCCCAGTTTGCACTCGGCGATGAAGGCCGCCAGTTGCGGGTTGTGGGCCGCCGCATGCGTGGCCAGCGGGTGTTCCGGCGCCACGGCGCAGAAGGTCACGCCCATGATAGTGTCGGGGCGGGTGGTGAAGACGTACATCTTGCCGTCGTTGATCAATTCGCCGGCGGCGTCCTTGATCGTGTGCGGGAAGGCAAAGCGCACGCCGGTCGACTTGCCGATCCAGTTCGTTTGCATGATGCGCACGCGCTCGGGCCAGCCAGGCAGCTTGTCGTCGACATAGTCGAGCAGCTCGTCGGCGTAGTCGGTGATGCGCGCGTAGTACATCGGGATCTCGCGCTTTTCGATCAGCGCGCCGGAACGCCAGCCGCGGCCGTCGACCACCTGCTCATTGGCCAGCACGGTCTGGTCGACCGGGTCCCAGTTGACGGTGCCGGTCTTCTTGTAGATGATGCCTTTTTCGAGCATCTTCAGGAACATCCACTGGTTCCACCTGTAGTACTCCGGCTTACACGCCGTCATCTCGCGCGACCAGTCGATCGCCAGGCCCATCGACTCCATCTGCTCCTTCATGTGGGCGATGTTCGAGTAAGTCCAGTTGGCCGGCGGCACATTATTGGCCATCGCGGCGTTCTCGGCTGGCATGCCGAACGCGTCCCAGCCCATCGGCATCAAGACGTTGTAGCCGTTCATGCGCAGGTAGCGGTACATCACGTCGTTGATCGTATAGTTGCGCACGTGGCCCATGTGCAGCTTGCCCGAAGGGTAAGGCAGCATCGAGCAGGCGTAGAACTTGCCTTTTGGGAAACGCGGGTCGTTTTCAACGGCCTTATAGGCGTCGATCGCCTTCCAGTGGGCGCGGGCGGCTTGTTCGACGTCGGCTGGACTATATTTTTCTTGCATGATCTGCTGACAAAAAAGTGGATGTGAACCAAACATTATACTGGTTCATCCCCGTTTGCGGCGTTGCAGCAATAACAACAGCCTGCAGTGCAGAAAACCAAGGAAATGTTGGGTAATCCGAACTCATTGCGCCTGCCGCTATCAAAACAACATGAAGAGCGAATTCAACCCCATCGACTATGCCTTGCGGCTTGAAAACGCGGGCGTTCCATCAAATCAGGCCAATGTCCATGCCACGGCCCTCGCCGATGCCTTGACCAACTGCACCATCCAGCCTCAGGATCTGCTGGACCTGAACAATAGTCTGAACGCCAGTATGAATTTGCTGGAGATCCGGCTGAGAAAGGAGATGGACATCGGTTTTACCCAGCTGAAGGGTCAGATCGACAAGCTTCAGATGCAAATCACGATGCTCAAATGGATGCTCGGCTTCATGGTCGTCCTGCAGACCGGAATACTGTTGAAAATAGTGAATTAGCGCCTGGCCTGCATTACAATTGGCCGAACTTTTTTCCAATCGAGGAAGCCAATATGATACAAGGATTGCGCACCATCAAATACCCGGTCAACGACATGGCCAGGGCCAAGGCTTGGTTTACCGAAGTGCTGGGCGTTGCGCCCTACTTCGACCAGCCGTTCTACGTGGGGTTTTCCGTCGGCGGCTTCGAACTGGGGCTGGTGCCTGACGGCGAGCCCGGCACCCAGGGCGGTGTCGCCTACTGGGGCGTCGACCATATCGAGAGCGAAGTGGCGCGCCTCATCGGGCTCGGCGCGACGCTGTACGCGGCCATTCAGGACGTCGGCGAAGGCATCAAGGTCGCCGAAGTCAAGGACCCGTTCGGCAATCTGTTCGGACTGATCCTCAACCCGCACTTCGACGCCGCCGCCGTGCGCTAGTTCGGCGCCGCCGGAAACTGCACAAATGGGCCCTTGGGCGCAATACCCGGCGGCACATAGTCCGGGGCCGGTTTGCCGGCCGGCCCAAGGTAGCGTACGAAGCGATAAATCGCCTTCAAATCTTCCGTCTTCATATCACGCAGATTAAACCATGGCATCGGCGGACGCAGCGGCGTCGTCCTGGCTTTGGCGACCCACTCCGCTTCACTGATGTTCGCCATGTAAATGCGCAAATTGGCCGGGTAGGTCGTGCCCCACGGACCACGCCAGCCCAGCGCGTCGCCGGTCAGCCAGTTGTTCTCGGCCAGCAGGCCGGCTTTCTCAGCGTAGCCTGCGGTGTGGCAGTCATTGCAGCCGCCTGTGCGCACCACATAGCGGCCGCGTTCGATCATGGAATCTCTGCTTTCGGCCCGGACTGGCGCGGCGGCCAGGCTCGCCAGTAGCAGCGCAGGCAGCGCGACAAGCAGGAAACGGGGTCGGGAATTGTGCATTTCAGGCTCCTCAAAAAAAAATCGTGTCATGCCGCTCATGCCGCCAGCACCAGCCGGGCGTCCCGGTAGTGCATCAGCTGACGGGCAGTGGAGACGACGTCGGCGCATTGCGGCAAGTACGCCTGCTCCAGCACATATGACGACGGCACCGGTACGTCGGCGCCGCCGATGCGGGCCACCGGCGCCTTGAGCTGGGCAAAGGCGTGCTCGGATACCAGCGCTGCCACCTCGGCACCAACACCGCACAGGCGGCTCGCTTCATGCACGATCAGCACGCGACCGGTATGGCGGGCGGCGTCCAGGATTGCCTGTTCGTCCAAGGGCTTGATGGTGCGCAGGTCCAGTACTTGCGCCTGGATGCCCGATTCGGCCAACTGCCCGGCCGCCGCCATGCACACGTCGACCGATTTCGAGTACGAGATCAACGTCAGGTCATCGCCGTGGCGCCGCAGCGCCGCTTTGCCGATCGGAACCGCGGTATCGCCGGCATCGCCGTCGGCTTCGCCGACGGTCATGTCGACAAAGAACATGACGGGGTTGTTGTCGCGAATGGCGGCCTTGAGCAAGCCCTTGTAGTCGGCCGCGGTCGACGGCATCACCACCTTCAGGCCTGGGCTGTGGGCGAACCAGGCTTCCAGGTTATGGTTGTGCTGCGCGCCGATCGCCCAGCCACCGCCGGTGCGGGCAATGATCACCATCGGAAACGAAAACTGGCCGCCCGACATATAGCGCAGCTTGCCCGCGCTATTGACAATCGCATCCATTGCCAGCGGCAGGAACGGCGTAAACAATAGATCGATCACAGGGCGCAAGCCGCTGGCGGCTGCCCCGGCGGCAGTGCCGGCAATGATGGCCTCCGACAGTGGCGTGTTACGCACGCGGCGCGCGCCAAACTGCGCCACCAGGTCAGCGTGCTTGGTGGCGACGCCCTCGCCGAACAGCATGACGCGCTCATCGCGCGCCATTTCTTCGGCCAGCGCCTGGTCAATTGCTTGGTTAATGGTAATTTTCGACACGCTTGCAACTCCTGGCAATCATCGTTATTCAATCGGCGTAAACGTCGGTGCCCAGCTCGGACAAAGACGGAAACGGCGAAGCATTGGCAAACTCGACGGCGGCATCGATGGCAGTGGCGGCGCGCGAGCGCATTGCATCGAGTTCGGCCAACGTCAGCGTGCCATTGGCAATCATGCGTTCCTGCATGCGCAGCAAAGGGTCGCCCTGCAGCCATGCCGGCAAGATGTGGCTGTCGAACGCGGGCGGCACGTCCGGTTCGAGGTGGCCGCGCTGGCGGTAGGTCATGGTCTCGAGCAGGAAGGGTTTGCCCGTTGCGTGGATCAGCGCCACCGCCCTGGCGGCGGCAGCATGCACTGCTTCGACATCGTTGCCATCGACCGTTTCACTGGCCATGCCGTAGCCCTTGGCCCACGCGCTGACATGGTCGCCGACCATGGTTTCAGTGCGCGCCACATACGCTTGCCACTGGTTGTTTTCGCATATATACAGCAGCGGCAGCTTCCATACCGACGCCAGGTTCAGCGATTCGTGGAACACGCCCTCGCAGGCAGCGCCATCGCCAAAAAAGCAGGCCACGATGCCCGCCTGGCCCAGCATCGTCTTGGCCAGTGCCACGCCCGGCGCCATCGACAGCTCGCCGCCAACGATGGTCGAAGTCAGCACCACGCCCAGCTCCTTGGCCGACACATGCAGGAAGCCACTCTTGCCTCTGCAATAGCCATCGACCCGCCCCATCGCCTCGGCCATGAGGCGGCCGGCGTCGGCGCCACGTGCCAGCAGGTGGCCGGCGCTGCGGTGATTGGTCAGGATCTTGTCGTCGGGTCCGAGGGCCGACATCACGCCGACGGCCGAGGCCTCCTGCCCCATCGACGAGCAGATACCGGGGAAATGTCCGGCCGCCCGCAGCGCGACGGCGCGTTGTTCGTAGGCGCGGATCAGGTGCATCTTAGCCAGCATCGTATGCCGGTCCACTGGAGAGAGAGTCATTGTGATTCCTTGAAGATGGTCGATTCTGCAGCTGCGCCAGCCCGGTCGGAAGCGCTTGCATCAAGTCTAGCGAAACGCTGCGCGGCAGCTTCTTAAGAATCCCATAAGCGCTTACTATTTTTTTAGTATTCCCGCCGGCCAGCCACTGAGGACGGGCCCGTTTTCGATGCTATCATCGGGCTCATCGCAAGCGACCTGCCACCAACGTGCCCGCACTAACTGACGACATGATTGCCTTCATGGCCACTGGAATTGCCTTCCAGATTGGCTGCTGCACGCCCGAAGGCCGTCCGGTGCTGTGCCGCGGCCTGGCCGGCGACGTGCTGGCCGATGGCCGCCTGCGTGTGCTGCTGTCGGCACGCTCCGGATTCGAAGTGCTCGACGCGATCCGCGCCACCGGCCGGGTCGCCGTCAACATGACTTCTCCCGCCACCTATCGCTCGCTGCAGTTCAAAGGCAATGACGTCGAACTGTGCAGCGCCAGCGGCACCCGCGCCTTGCTCGAGCGCTGCCACGAAGGCTTCCGCGCCAATCTGCAACTGATTGGCTACCCGTTTGCATTTACCGATTGCTGGTACAAGCTGGCAGAACACGAATTGGCGGCACTGTGTTTCACGCCGACCGAAGCATTCGACCAGACTCCTGGCCCGGGAGCCGGCAATCCCTTGCCGCTTGGGCGTTAGCCATGGAACAACTGCCGTCCGCTCCCAGCCTGCAAAACATGCGCCGCATCAGCGACGGTGAAGTGCCGCCCGCCATGTGCACCGCCGCTGCCGATGGCACGCCGCACGTGACCTATCTGTCGGTGATCGACTATGTCGATCCGCAGCACATCGCCCTGTCCTACCAGTTCTTCAACCAGAGCCGCCGTAACGTGCTGGCCACCGGTCGCGCCTCGGTGGCCATGGACGACCCCTATTCGGGCGCCGGCATCGTGATGCAACTGCAATACCTGCGCACTGAAACGAGCGGCCCGGTATTCGAGCGGCTGCGCGCCCGCCTCGATGGGGTCGCCGCGCATTCGGGCATGGACAAGGTATTCCAGCTGCGCGGCGCCGATATCTACCAGGTGCTGGAATTGCGCCATGTACCGGGGCGCAACGAGTTGCCGGCGGCCTTGCCGCGCTGCGACCTGATGGCCGGCGCCCGCGCCGTCTCCGAACGGATGGCCGACTGCGCCGACCTGGAGCAACTGCTCGACGCGATGATGACGGGACTGTCGGCCAAGCTGCAGATCGAACACGCGATGCTATGGATGATCGAGGATGGCTGCGACAGCATGACGCTGTTGGCCAGCAACGGCTACGCCCAGCAGGCCACCGGCGCCGAGATTGCGCTCGGCGACGGCCTGGCCGGCATCGCCGCGCGCAACGGGGTAGCAATTCGGGTTGGCCATATGGTGCAGATGCGCATTTATGGGCGCGCCGTGCGCGGGCGGGCGGGTGAACTCGGCCTGGACGCCCTGCTCAACGAGGAGACGCCGCTGCCGGGACTGTGCAATCCGCGCAGCCAGGTGGCGGTCCCATTGCGGGCCCAGGGCAGGGTGCTGGGCGTGTTGTTTGTCGAGAGCCTGCATGACCAGTTCTTTGGACATGACGACGAAGATGCGCTGACGATCCTGTGCTGCCAGTTCGCCAGTGCGCTGACGCTGATGCGGGCGCCAGCCGAGGCCGAGGCCGAGGCTGCGCCGGCCGCCGGCGCGGTGCCGGCCGCCGGCGCGCCCGACATCAAGGTGCAATTCTATGCGGCCGACGGCAGCAGCTTCCTCGATGGCAGCTATCTGATCAAGGGGGTGGCTGGGGCAATTTTCTGGAAACTGGTGCGTGATTATGCAGGCCACGGCCGTCGCGAGTTCAGCACCCGCGAATTGCGGCTGGCGGCCAACGAACTGGGCCTGCCTGACGTTCAGCACAACCTCGATGTGCGCCTGTTGATGCTGCAGCGGCGACTGGCCGAACGCCAGGCACCGGTGCGCATCGAACGGGCCGGACGCGGCCGCTTCCGGCTGCTGGTCGAGGGCCGCCTGTGCCTGGCCGATCCAGGCTCCTGAGAGCCTAGGCGAGCACCAGGATCAGCGCCGGCAGTTCTCCGTAGTCGGCATAGCGCTCGTTGATGCCGGCGATGCAGTAGCTCATTTCCTCGAGGATGTCGCCGGCGGCGGCGCGGAACTTGTCGGCGTCCTTGACGGTGATCGTCAGCGCTTCCTTCGGGAACAGGCGGAACTTGCTCATGCCGTCTTCGTCGCGCAGATAGCTCAGGCAGTCGATCCACGCATCCATCGTATTGCTGTAGGAATCGGGGAAGCCGAAAGCCTGCTTGCTGGCGCGGTGGAATGAATCCCAGTCATTGATTACCGCGCCGTTCAATTCAGCGTTGGCCATGTGCTTTGTCCTTCCTGGGTTCGGTGACGAAGCCGAGCTTCGTCAAGCCGTGGGTTTGCGCCGCGGCCATGACCTCGGCCACGGTTTCGTAGCGGGTGTTGCGGTCGGCCCGCAGCTGCAGTTCGGGCTGCACCGACAGGGCGGCGGTGGCGGCCAGGCGCTCGTCGAGCCCGTCTGCGTCGACTGCGATATTGTTCCAGAAAATCTTGCCGCTGGCGTCGATGGCGATGCTGATCTCGCCCTGCTGGCCGGCGCTGCCGGCCGACTGCGCGCGCGGCAGGTCGAGCTTGATCGCATGGGTGAACATCGGCGCCGTGATGATGAAAATGACCAGCAGCACCAGCATCACGTCGACCATCGGCGTGACGTTGATCTCGCTCATCATCGCGTGCTGGCGGTTGGGGTTGAAGGCGCCGAATGCCATCGTCAATGCCTCGTGCTTTACTGGGTGAAGTAGGCGTGCAGATCGTGCGCGAACCCGTCCAGCTCGGCCAGGGTGACGCGGTTGATGCGGTTCAGTCCATTGTAGGCCAGGACGGCCGGGATCGCCACTGCCAGGCCGAGCCCGGTCATGATCAGCGCTTCGCCGACCGGGCCGGCGACCTTATCGATCTGCACGATGCCGGCCGCCGACACATTGGCCAGCGCGTGGTAAATGCCCCACACGGTGCCGAGCAGGCCGACGAACGGGGCGGTGGCGCCGATCGACGCGAGCAGCGTCAAGCCGCTCTCGAGGCGCTGGGTCGAACGGGTGATTTCGAGGCGCAGCACGCGCACCACCTGTTCGCCCTTGCCCATGCTGCCGGCCAGGCCGGCCGCCTGGCTGGCCGATTGCGCGCCGGCGCGCGGCAGCGTGGCGAAAATATCGTCGCGGTCGCTCGCCGCCAGCACGGCCAGGCCGTCATGCAGGGTCGGCGCCGCCCAGAACGCGTGCACGGCCGACGCCGCGCGGCGCACCCGCCAGCTCGACCATACCTTGGACAGGATGAAGTACCAGCTCACCAGCGACATGGCCAGCAGCACCAGTGCGACGGCATGGCTGACCGGGTCGCTTTGGGCCCAGTAGCGGGCTAGGCTGAACTGGTTGTCCATCAAGTGTCCTGAGTTCGATGTTCGTTGAATGGCAAAAGTGAGGCAACTGGGGCCAGGCAAGGCGCAAGACGGAGCAAGGGTGGGTCCCCGTGCGAGTATCTGCAACGCAGCATGGCGCCGACTGCGTCGCTTTTCTTCAAGGAATATTCAACTCGGGACACTTTAGCCTTTCAGCGCCAGCACGTCCTGCATATCGTACAGGCCGGTCGATTTGCCCGCCAGGAAGCGCGCGGCGCGCAAGGCGCCATGCGCGTAAGTGACGCGGCTGCTGGACTTGTGGCTGATTTCGATGCGCTCGCCGATGCCGGCGAACAGCACGGTGTGGTCGCCGACGATGTCGCCGCCGCGGATGGTGGCAAAGCCGATGGTCGACGGATCGCGTTCGCCCGTGACGCCTTCGCGGCCATAGACCGCGCACTGCTCCAGGTCGCGCCCCAGCGCGCCGGCGATCACTTCGCCCATCTTGAGGGCGGTGCCGGACGGCGCGTCGACCTTGTGGCGGTGGTGGGCTTCGACGATCTCGATGTCGTAGCCTTCGGCGAAGCTGATGGCCGCCATTTCCAGCAGCTTCAGAGTGACGTTGACGCCGACGCTCATGTTGGGCGCGAACACGATGGAGGTCCTGTCGGCGGCCGCGCGGATCGCCGCCTTGCCCGCTTCGTCGAAGCCGGTGGTGCCGATGATCATCTTGATGCCGTGGGCCGCGCAGTATTCGAGGTGCCTGAGCGTGCCTTCGGGGCGGGTGAAGTCGATCAGGTAGCGGGCGCTGGCCAGGCCGGTCGCCAGGTCCGGCGTGATCGCCACGCCGGAGTTGACGCCGGTGAAGGCGGCCGCGTCCTGGCCCACGCCCGGGCTGCCTGCCACGTCGAGCGCGCCGGCCAGCACCGCATCCTTGGCCTGGCCGATCGCCTCGATCAGCATGCGCCCCATGCGCCCGCCGGCGCCCGCTACCGCAATCCGAAGCTGCTCCATCGTCCTGCCCCTTATTTGCTGATGCTGACCGAGGCGGAACCGACTTCTTCCTTCTTTTTTTCGGGCGCCTGCACGGTGCTCTTGCCGGCGATGCGCTCGATGTATTCTCGTTCAGTCGGCAAATTGCCGCCGTCAAATTTCTCGACCTTGCCATCCTTGCCGAAGTAGACGGTGACGCGGCTCGACGTCAGTTCGCCATTGCCGCGCGCCAGGTAGAACGGGTAGTCCCAGCGATCCGCATGGAAAATATCCTGCAGCAACGGCGTACCGAGCAGGAACTTGACCTGGTCGCGGGTCTGGCCGACTTTAAGCAGGGCCAGCATTTCCTGGGAAATGAAGTTGCCTTGCTGGATGTCCGGGCGGTAAGGGGAAAGTACCCAAAGGAATTTTTGCAGCTGGGTCACCTTGGTCGTCGTCGCGCCGGCATTGGCGGTGGCGGCCGACTTGGCGGCATCAAGGGCGGTGCTGGCCTGGGTGACTTCGGCCATCGGGGTCCGGGTGGCGCAACCGGACAGGGCCAGCAGGGCACTTGCGACGATAAAGGATGGCAAAATGGACATAGACTTGACGCGATCCAGCATAAAAGACCTCTAAAGGGGTGGCACAGGCGACATGCAGCGCTGTCGAAAACACTATATGATAAAGCACTACGCCAATCTACGAGCAATTACATGAGTAACAATCCTTCCGATCTGAAGGCCAGCGGGCTGAAAGCAACCTTGCCGCGCCTTAAAATCCTTGAGATTTTCCAGAGCAGCAGCGTGCGCCACCTGACGGCCGAGGATGTCTACAAGGTCTTGCTGACCGAGAATATGGACGTCGGCCTGGCCACCGTGTACCGGGTATTGACGCAATTCGAACAGGCCGGCTTGCTCAACCGCAATCATTTTGAGACGGGCAAGGCGATTTTCGAGCTCAACGAAGGCTCCCACCACGACCACCTGGTGTGCCTCGATTGCGGCCGCGTCGAAGAGTTCTGCGACGAGCAGATCGAATCGCGCCAGCAGGCGATTGCGGTCGAGCGGGGCTTCAAGATTGCCGAGCATGCGCTGGCGATTTACGGCAGTTGCGTCAAGACCGATTGCCCGCACCGGCATTGATCATCCCCATGCCGCACGCCGCGGCATGCTTCAATTGTGGCTCAGGGCGGACGACAGCAGTTTGGCCGTGATGTCGACGATCGGGATCACGCGCTCGTAGGCCATGCGGGTCGGGCCGATCACGCCCAGCGTGCCGACGATCTTGCCGTTGACTTCGTAGGGCGCCGTCACCACGCTCATTTCATCCATCGGCACCAGGTTCGACTCGCCGCCGATGAAGATCTGCACGCCGGTCGCCTTGCTTGACACGTCGAGCAGCTGCATCAGGCCGGTCTTTTGCTCGAACATGTCGAACAGCTGGCGCAGCGAGCCCATATTGGCCGACAGGTCCGACACCGACAGCAAATTGCGTTCGCCGGAAATGACCATCTCGTCCGAATGGTCGGACATCGCCTCGCTGCCGGTTTCGACGGCTGCCTTCATCAGCCGCGCCATGTCGTCCGACAGCGCGCGCAGCTCGCCCTGCAGGCGCTGGCGCACATGGTCGAACGACAGGCCGCCGTAATTCTGGTTGATGTAATTGGCCGACTGCACCAGCTGGGCCGGCGTGTAGTCGACGTCGGTCAGCAGCAGGCGGTTCTGCACGTCCCCGCGCGGGTCGACGATGACGAGCAGGATGCGCTTTTCGGACAGGCGCAGGAATTCGATCTGCTGGAACACGGACTCGCGCCGCGGCGTCAGCACCACGCCGGCAAACTGCGACAGCGACGACAGCATCTGCGCCGCATTCGAAATGATCTTTTGCGGCTGCTGGGCCGGCAGGCAGATGCGCGATTCGACTTCCTGCTCGTCGATATGCTGGACCGTCAGCAGCGTGTCGACAAAAATGCGGTAGCCGCGCGGCGTCGGGATGCGCCCGGCCGACGTGTGCGGGCTGGCCACATAGCCCATCTCCTCGAGGTCCGACATGATGTTGCGGATCGTCGCCGGCGACAGGTCGAGGCCGGAAATCTTGGAGAGCGCGCGCGAACCGACCGGCTGGCCGTCGGCGATGTAACGCTCCACCAGGGCTTTGAGCAGGGTTTGGGCACGGGGTTCGAGTGGCATGGTAACGCTATTATGCACGTTCGGACCGGCCCTGTGCAGCAGGGCGCTCCAGCCATTGCAGCAACTGGCCCAGGTCGGCGCAGGCGAGGTCGGGCCGCACGCCATGGCGCACATCGGCGTCGCTGCCGCTGCGGTTGATCCAGGCGGCCCGCAGGCCGGCTTGCTGGGCGCCCCGCACATCGATCAGGATGTCGTCGCCGACATACAGCGTGTCGCGCGGCGCCACGCCGATCGCCGCGCAGGCGGCGACGAAAATGCCGGCCTCGGGCTTGCCCTTGCCATACTCGGCCGCCGACAGCGACACCTCGAAATGGTGGGCCAGGCCGATCGCGGCCAGGTTGGCATTGCCATTGGTGACGGTGCCGAGCCGGGCCAGCCGGGCCAGCCGGGGCAAGGCGGGCAGCACATCGGCAAACGGGGTCACGTCGTTGCGGGCGGCAAAGAACACGTCCATCGCCGGCTCGACCTTGGCGCTGTCCTCGCCCGCTTCAAAGAACGCCTGGTGCAGGATGGCGCGGCGCAGGGCGCCCAGGTCGACCGCATAGCGCGGCTCGCGCGCCAGCAGGGCCTGGCGGCGCAGGCGCAGCGCGTCAATGCTGAAACGCTCGGCCACCCGCGGCGCCTGCGCTTGCAGCCATGTAAATACACGCGATTCCGCTTCGACGATCACCGGCGCGATCGGCCACAGCGTGTCGTCAAGGTCGAACAGGATGGCTTTGGGGTACATGGGGCAACAGCATAGGGCCGGCCCCGCCTAAAATCAATCGCCTTGCCATGCGCAATGTCAGGATCGTGTTAAATTGCTATTTTTGGATTTTGCAGGAGCCGCCGTGCCGTACCTGTTGCCACTTCGTCCGCCGCGCGCCGCGGCCTTCCTGACGGCGGGCCTGCTGCTGGCGCTGGCCGGCTGCGCGAGCGCGCCCGGCCCGGCCGGTGCGCCGGCACATGGCCCGGCTGCAGCTTCAGCGCACAGCCCGGCCGCAGCTCCAGCACATGCCTCGATTGGCGCACCAGCAGCCGGCCCAGCCGGCACGCCAGCACACGGCCCGGCCGGCGCATTGGCGCCAGCCCCGGCGGAAGTGCCTGCTGGCGGCTCCTCCGGCCAGCCGGCCAAGGTGGCGGCCAGCACGCCGCCGGCCGCCCCCTACCGCTTTGTACTGCTGGGCGAACAGGGCGCCGCCGTGGCCCGCGTCGTCACCGCCGCCGCCAGTTGCCCCGTCATCGAGATCGACGGCAAGCCAAGCGCCATGGCGGTGCGCGCGGCGCCCGCCACCATCGCCCTGCGCTTGACCGCCGTGCCGGTGGCCGAATCGAAGCCGGCCGCCTTCCCGGTGCTGACCTGCGAAGCGGCCCTGCCTGCCGGCACCCGCAGCGCCAGCATCGATGGCCAGCCGCTGGCCCTGCCCAAGGCCGCCCTGTCGCGCATCGTCGTGCTGGGCGACACCGGCTGCCGCCTGCAGCGCGGCAACAACGGTGCGGCCGGCTCGTTCCAGAATTGCAATTCCGCCAAGGAATATCCGTTTGCCCAGGTCGCGCGCAGCGCCGCCGCCTGGAAACCGGACCTGGTGCTGCATGTCGGCGACTACCACTACCGCGAAACGCCGTGCCCGGCCGGCCAGGCCGGCTGCGCCGGCAGCCCGTTCGGCTACGGCTGGGACGCCTGGCAGGCCGACCTGTTCGAGCCGGGCCGCGCCCTGCTGCAGGCGGCGCCGTGGGTAGCGGTGCGCGGCAACCATGAATCGTGCGTGCGCGCCGGCCAGGGCTTCTGGCGCCTGCTCGACCCGCGCCCCCTGTTGCCGGGACGCGACTGCAATCGCGCCGCCGATGACATCACGGGCGACTTCAGCGACCCGTATGCAGTGCCGCTCGGTGGCGGCGCCCAGCTGGTGGTGCTCGACACGGCCGCCACCGGCAATAACGCGTTCGGCGCGGACGACCCGCGCAGCGCCAAATATACCGAGCTGTACGCCAAAGCCGAGCGGCTGACGCTGGCGGCCGAGCACAATATCGGCACCATGCACCACCCCTTGCTGGCCTTCGTGGCCCTGCCGACGCCGGAAGGCGAGGTGCTCAAGGGCGGCAATGGCGGCCTGATCGGCGTATGGAATGTGCCGGGCAAGCCGCTGCTGCCGGCGCGCTTCGACAGCGTGCTGTCGGGCCACGTCCACATGTGGCAGCAAGTGAGCTTTGCCAGCAAACACCCGAGCCAGTTCGTGTCCGGCTTCGCCGGCACCCAGGAAGAAACGGTGCCGCTGCCGTCGCCGCTGCCGCCCAATGCCGAACCGGCGCCGGGCGCGCTGGTGCAGCACATCAGTTCATGGTTCGACGGCTTCGGCTATATGACGATGGAGCGCCACGGACCCGACGCCTGGGACGTCAAGGTGTGGGACGCGGCCGGCCAGCTGAAGAACCGCTGCCAGCTCAAGGGCAAACAATCGCGCTGCGAGCTCAGCGTGGTGGCGCCGCCTTCCAGGGCCCGCGTTACACCATGAAACAAGCGGAGTCGGCCATTGCGGTGCTAAATGCACTAGAATGATGGCCAAATCAGCCTGGGCCGCGGCTTGCGCCGCCCCGTATCCAAGGCCCATCCCCGTCGTTTTTGGAGAAATACATGAAGATTCTGACCCTGCGTTCCTGCGTTGTCGTGGCGTGCGCCTTCGCGCTTGCCTCTTGCGGGGGCGGCAGCAGCAATTTGTTGTTGGGAGGCATAGTGACCGGCCTGACCAAGTCCGGCCTGTCTGTGCAAAACGGTAACGGCACGCCGCTCGAGATCCCGGCCGGCGCCTCGTCCTTCGGATTTTCCCAGCTGCTGTCCAGCGACGAATCGTTCGACGTCAAGATCGTGACCCAGCCGACTGGGGCCAAGTGCAGCGTCAGCGACGGCAAAGGCACCACCGGTTCGTTCGACATTACCTCGGTGCGCATCATTTGCGTGACCAACACCTACAATCTGGGCGGCACCATCACCGGCACGCTCGATGTCAACGGCCTGGTGTTGGCCAACGGCAAGGAAACCAAGGCCATCAAGGCCGGCGCCACCAGCTTCACGATGAGCGCCCAGAAAGACGACGGCACGCCGCTGGTCGCTGCCGATGGCAGCGTCGCCGGCAAGGTGGCCGATGGCGCGCCGTACGGCATCACCGTCTACCAGCAGCCGCTGCCGCGCATCTGCACCGTGGCCAATGGCGTGGGCACGATGGGCTCCTCCGACATCAACAACGTCATCGTCAACTGCAACTAATGCGCCCAGCGCGACCCTATTGAATATTGGAGATTGTATGAAGTCATTCTTGTTGCGCCCTGCCCTGGCGCTGGCCGTGCTGGCCGGCCTGTCGGCATGCGGCGGCAAAGCCTCGTTTGAGGTGGGCGGCACCATCAGCGGCCTGAAGTACCCTGGCCTGGAACTGTCCGACGGCAAATCAAGCCTGTTCCCGACCGCCGACGGCCACTACGGCTTCCCCAACCGGATCGACTACGCCGATTCCTACCGGATCACGTTGAAGCAGCAGCCGGCCCACCAGTTCTGCGCCTTCGGCAACAATACCGATGAAACCGGCCTGGTCTCGTTCGACACTGCCGGCCGTCTGGCCGCGATCGACGCCGTCATCCTGTGCGGGATCCAGACCCACGCGGTCGGCGGCAAGGTCACCGGCCTGACCACCGGCCAGGTGGAAATCATCAACGGCAGCCTGTTCGGCACCTTCACCGTCAAGTCGACCGATACCGACCCGCGCTATGTGTTCAGCGGCGTGGAGTACGACCAGATCTATGGCATCAGCGTGCTGAAACAGCCGGACGGCCTCAACTGCACCTTCGCCGCCAGCCCGACCGGCAAGATGGGCGACAACGACATCACCGACGTGAACCTGGTATGCGTGCCGAAATAAGCTGAGCGGGGAGATATTCACAACAACGATATCTGATATCAGAAAGTTTCATTGGATTGTTATGTTGTGACGCAACATACTGGACTTGTCTCCTCCAACTCTCCTCAGAAAAGAATTGGATTTAGCCCGCTCTCGTAGCGGGCTTTTTTTTGCCTTAGAATCGACTGGGCAGAAAATAGTGTCGATCGGCGCCGCCCTGCTTCGTCGTCACCGTGACCGCAGCCCGCGGCCACCACACTAGGAGAAAACGATGCAGTACATGATCCTGATTTACGGCGACGAAACCATCTACCGCGCCATGAGCGAGGCCGACATGGGCCAGCTGATGGCCGATTTCGGCAGCTATAGCAAGGCCCTGCAGGACGCCGGCATCCTGCGCGGCGGCTCCGAGCTGGCGCCGGTCCACGCCGCCACCACGGTGCGCCGCACCCAGGGCAAGCTGGTCTGCACCGACGGTCCGTTCGCCGAGACCAAGGAGCAGCTGGGCGGCTACTACCTGGTCGACTGCGCCAACCTCGACGAAGCCATCGCCTGGGCCGGCCAATGCCCGGCCGCCGACACTGGATCGATCGAGATCCGGCCGCTGGTCTGATGGTCGCCCTCGCCATCGAGGAAATCTTCCGCCGCGAAGGCGGCAAGGTGCTGGCCGGGCTGATCCGCCGCTTCGGCGACATCGGCCTGGCCGAAGACCTGCTGCAGGCCGCCTGCATCAAGGCGATGGAAAGCTGGCGCAGCGAAGGCCTGCCGGCCAACCCGGCGGCCTGGCTGACGACGGTGGCCCGCAACCACGGGCTCGACGTGGTGCGGCGCGACGCCCGCATTGCGCCCGAGTCGGGCGACATCATCGATGCGCTGGCGGCCGAAACGCCGCCCGAGATCGATACCGAAGGCATCGACGACGACCGCCTGCGCCTGATCTTCGTCTGCTGCCACCCGGCCCTGAACGGCAAGGCGCAGGCGATGCTGGCGCTGCGCACGCTGTGCGGCCTGTCGACCCGCGAAATCGCGCGCGCCTACCTCGAGTCGGAACAAGCGGCCGCCCAGCGCATGGTGCGCGCCAAGCGCAAAATCAAGGACGCTGGCATCCCGTTCGAGATCCCGCGGCCGGACCGGCTCGACGAACGGCTGGCGCTGGTGCTGCAGGTGATCTACCTGGTGTTCAATGAAGGCTATGGCGCCGCGTTCGGTCCCGGCCTGCTGCGCACCGACCTCGGGTTCGAGGCGATCCGCCTTGGGCGCATGCTGTGCGAGCTGATGCCGGGGCGGGCCGAAGCCGACGGCCTGCTGGCGCTGATGATTCTGCAGCACGCGCGGCGCGATGCGCGGGTAGCCGCCGATGGCGCGCTGGTGACGCTGGAACACCAGGACCGCGCGCGCTGGCATGCAGAGGAAATCGAGGAAGGCCAGCGCATCCTCGATGCGGCGATGGCGCTGCGCGCGCCAGGGCCTTACCAGATTCAGGCGGCGATCGCGGCCCTGCATTCGGGTGCTGCGCAGGCACAGTCAACCGACTGGCGGCAGATCGCCCAGTTGTATGTCGCGCTGTTGCGGCACTGGCCAACGCCAGTGGTGGAACTCAATGCCGCCGTGGCGGTCGGCATGGCCGAAGGAATCGAGCGAGGCTTGCACCTGATCGAAGCGATCGAAGCGCGCGGCGGCATGGCCGGCTCACACTACCTGCATGCGGCGAAGGCCGATCTGCTTCGCCGCCTGGGACATCCCGTCGCTGCCGCTGCGGCGTTTGCACGCGCGCTGGAGCTGGTCACGAACGAGGTGGAACGGAACTACCTGAATCAACAACTGCAAGCGCTGTAAGGACGACGCCGGCATTCAAACACGCTGTGCTGCGACTGCGATTTCGCTTACAGCGAGCGTGCTTTTTCTGCGGCGCTCATGCGCTTTGCCGAGACCGTCACAACAGCCATCTTGCCTTCGGTCGCCAGCCCGGCTTTAGCAACGGCAGCAGGCGCAGCAAGGCTTACTGCCTTGGGCGCATCGGCCTGGGCGAACGAGGTGGCGCCAGCGATGATGGTGGCTGAGATGAAGATGGCTTCCATGTTTTTGAGGATGTTCATGATGTTTCCTTTGTGTTGTGTGGTACTGGTTAAGATCCGATGATTGAACTGTAGCCAAACGCCGCGCAAGCCGCCACCGGCGTGCGACGAACGGCAGCAAACGGGGAGCGAACGCCGAGAAAACGGCGACAGCCTGCTGGCCGCTGGCGCCGTCACGCAAATGTCATGCAGTCGTAACAGCGGTGTCATCAGCGGCCAATACAGTCATGGGTTTCCAATCGCAACTCAAGGATGCCCGACCATGAACAAACCCCGTGACCTGCCCGTAACGACCATCGATCCCGACGATATCGGCCACAACGATTCAGCCAACGAACACTTCGACACCGTGCTGCACGCACGCATGAGCCGGCGCGGCCTGCTGCGCCGCGGCGTTGCCAGCGCCGCCGGCGCCGTGTTCGGTTCGATCGGCCTGACCGCCTGCGGCAGCGGCGATACGGACAGCACGCCGGTGGTGGTGCCGGTCACGCCTGCCCCTCTGCCGCCTGAAAAACTGCTCGGCTTCACTGCTGTGTCGAAGAGCCTGCTCGACACGGTGGTGGTGCCGGCCGGCTACAGCGCCAGCGTCATCTACGCCCTGGGCGACCCGTTGACCGCGACGGCGGCGGCCTTCAAGAACGACGGCAGCGACACCGATTTCGAGAGCCGCGCCGGCGACCACCACGACGGCATGGAATGGTTCGGTCTGGGCGCCGACGGCAAGCCTTCGGCCAGTTCGGTCGAGCGCGGCCTGCTGGTCGTCAACCACGAAGCGACCACCGACGGCGTGCGCTCTTCCTTCTTCCTGCACGAGAATGGCGGCACCACCACGCTGCCGCGCCCTGCCGCCGAAGTCGACAAGGAGACGGCGATCCACGGCGTATCGATCGTCGAAGTGCGCAAGTCCGGCAGCAAGTGGGAATACGTGAAGGATTCGAGCTTCAACCGCCGCGTCACCTGCCTGTCCGAGGCCGACATCGCCGGCCCGGCGCGCTCGAGTGCCCTGCTGCGCACCGCCTACTCGAAGGATGGCAGCAAGACGCGCGGCACGCTCAACAACTGCGGCACCGGCAAGACCCCATGGGGCTCGTTCGTGACGGGTGAAGAAAACTTCGCCGGCTATTTCGCGCGGCGCAGCGGCGACGACGCGGCGCGCGGCGACAAGAGCGTGGTCGCGCTCAAGCGCTACGGCCAGTCGCAGGGCGCAGCCTCGCGCCACGGCTGGGAGACCGGCGGCACGGCCGACAAATACCAGCGCTGGGACAACAGCAAGACCGGCAGCTCGGCCGATGGCAGCGACGACTACCGCAACGAGATGAACGGCATGGGCTATATCGTCGAACTCGATGCCTTCGACAAGACCGTGCGTCCGCGCAAGCGCAGCGCAATGGGCCGCTTCGCCCATGAAAGCGCCGCGTTCGGCAAAGCAGTTGCCGGCCAGCCGCTGGCGGTGTACATGGGCGACGACGCCCGCAACGAATACATCTACAAATGGGTGTCCTCCGCCAACTGGGATGCGGCCGACGCCAATCCGGCCGACCGCATGAAGGTAGGCGACAAATACCTCGACAGCGGCAAGCTGTACGTGGCCCGCTTCAGCGCTGACGGCAGCGGCCAGTGGATCGAACTGGCGATCGGCAATCCTGCCATCGCCGCCTATTCGGCCTACGCCTTCGCCGACCAGGCCGATGTGGTGGTCAATGCGCGCCTGGCAGGCGACGCCGTCGGCGCCACCAAGATGGACCGTCCCGAGTGGTGCGCGGTCAACCCGGCCAACGGCGAGATTTTCTATACGCTGACCAACAACAGCAACCGGCGCGCCGAGCCGAGCGGTTCGTCGCAGCTGGCGCCGGACAGCGCCAATCCGCGCGCCTACAGCGACACCAAGGGCGCCAGCACGGTCCAGCAGGGCAATCCGAACGGCCACATCCTGCGCATGAAGGAAGGCGCGGCCGGTTCCGCCGCCCTCACCTTCACCTGGGACGTCTACCTGTTCGGCGCGGAGTCAGGCGCCAGCAAGGACACGGTCAACCTGTCGAACCTGACCGGCGACCAGGACTTCTCGAGCCCGGACGGCCTGGCGTTCAGTGCTGCTACTGGCATCTGCTGGATTCAGACTGACGACGGCGCTTACACCGATGTCACCAACTGCATGATGCTGGCGGCGTTGCCAGGCCAGGTCGGCGACGGCAAGAAGCTCACGCTGACCTATCCGCGCGCTGCCGGCGCGCTGGCGGTCGACACCCACGTCGGCAAGGCGCCGACGGCCGACACGCTCAAGCGCTTCCTGGTCGGTCCGGTGGCCTGCGAAATCACCGGCATGGCCGAAACGCCGGACGGCAAGGCGATGTTCATCAATATCCAGCATCCGGGCGAAACCACGCCGCACACCAGCGCGGGCGATGTGAGCAAGTACACCAGCCAGTGGCCGGCCAATGCCGGTTACGGCGCCGGCAAGCGTCCCCGTTCGGCCACCATCGTCATCACCAAGAATGACGGCGGCCGCATCGGCAGCTAGCAGGTACAGGGCGGGCTCTCAGGCCCGCCCGCTCACCGTGTGATAACCCGGGGTCAAACCCGGCAATCAGACATTGTCCTGATAACCCGGGGTCAAACCCGGCAATCGGACATTGTCCAGTTGCCGGGTTTGACCCCAAATGGTTTTTGTCCAGTTGCCGGGTTTGACCCCGGTGTTCTGTTGCCGGGTTTGACCCCGGTGTTCTTCGGGCGCGCTCCGCGCCCGACCGCTTACAGGGGTTTGTGGATATTGGCCAGGGCGACGTATTGCTCGAGCGTGACCGCCTCAGGCCGCAGGCCCGGGTCGATGCCGGCCGCTTGCAGCTGCGCTTCGGTGAACATGCCGGCCACGCAGTTGCGGATCACCTTGCGGCGCTGCGAGAAGGCCTTCAGCACGACGGCCGACAGGGCGTTACTGTCGCAGGCAAGCTTGCGGCGCGTCGGCACCATGCGCACGATGGCCGACTCGACCTGCGGCGGCGGATCGAAGGCCGTCGGTGGCACGATGAACAGCAGCGACATATCGTAGCGCCACTGCAGCATCACCGACAGCCGGCCATAGGCCTTGGTGCCGGGGTCGGCCACCATCCGCTCGACCACTTCCTTCTGCAGCATGAAGTGCTGGTCCTCCACCAGGTGCGCGAATTCGGCCAGGTGGAACAGCAGCGGGCTCGAAATATTGTATGGCAGGTTGCCGACCACGCGCAGCTTCTGCCCTTGCGGCACCGGGATGCTGCCGTAGTCGAATTTGAGCGCATCGCCCGAATGGATCGTCAGCTTGTCGCGCGCGAAGGACTTCTCCAACCGGGCCACCAGGTCGCGGTCCAGTTCGACCACGTGCATGTGCTTGAGGTGCTGCAGCAGCAGCGCCGTCATCGCGGCCAGGCCGGGGCCGATTTCGACCATCACCTGGCCATCCTTCGGGCCGATCGCGTCGATGATGTTATTGAGGACGAGCTTGTCGGTCAAAAAATTCTGGCCGAAGCGTTTGCGGGCGACGTGTTTCATATCTTTGTATTCTCATTTTCCTGTAGCTGCGCGTGCACCTGGTCCATCGCGCTGCGGATCGCCTGTTCCATGCTGGTACAGTCGGCCTGGCCCAGCCCTTTGGCGGCCAGGTCGAGCGCGGTGCCGTGATCGACCGAAGTGCGAATCAGCGGCAGGCCCAGCGTAATATTGACGCCGTGCCCGAAAGTGGCGTACTTGAGCACCGGCAGTCCCTGGTCGTGGTACATCGCCAGCACGCAGTCGGCAGCGTCGAGGTATTTGTGCTGGAACAGTGTATCGGCCGGATACGGACCGCGCGCATCGATGCCGCGCTTCCTGGCCGCCTCGACGGCCGGGGCGATGGTGTCGATCTCTTCGCGCCCCAGGTAGCCGCCCTCGCCCGCATGCGGGTTCAGCCCGGCCACCAGGATCACCGGCGCGGCAATGCCGAAGCGGTGCACCAGGTCGCCGTGCAGGATGGCCAGCACCTGCGCCAGGCCTTCCTGGGTGATCGCGCCCGCCACATCCCTGAGCGGCAGGTGGGTGGTCGCCAGCGCCACCCGCAGCGGCCGGTCGCCATCCCTGGGCACGCCGGCCAGCATCATCACCACCTTGGCGGTGCCGGTCTGCTCGGCCAGGTATTCGGTGTGGCCCGAGAACGGCACGCCGGCGTCGTTGATCGTGCTCTTTTGCAGCGGCGCGGTGACGATGGCGTCGAACCAGCCGGCCTGCACGCCTTCGATCGCCAGGTCGAGCGTGGCCAGCAGCGCTCGACCATTGCCGGCGTCGAGCATGCCGGGCACCACGTGCTTGTCCAGCGGGACATCGATGATGGCAATGCGGCCCGGCCCGAAATGGGGCAGGCCGCCATTGCGCAGCGCCTGCACCGACAGGGCGGCCAGCTCGATGTCGGGGTCGATCAGGCTGGCCGTCAGGGCCAGGAAGGCGGCGTCGCCGATCAGGACGCAGATTGCCTGCTCGCGCAGCGCCCATGCGGCCCGGATCGAGATCTCGGGGCCGATGCCGGCCGGCTCACCGGTGGTGACGGCCAGGATCGGGCGCGCCGCGTTCATTACTTGTCTTCGAGCCGGAACTCGACGTAGGCGCGGTCGCGCACCTGGCGCGACCAGTCTTCGACTGCCTCTTCCAACTTGCGGTCGCGGATCACCTGGCGCGCAGCGTTGCGCTGCTTTTCCTTGGAGACGTCGTCGCTCTTGCGCTCCAACACCTCGACCAGATGGTAGCCGAATGGAGTTTCGATCACGTCCGACAGCTCGCCCACCTTGAGCAGGCCCACCGGCGTTTCGAATTCAGGCAGGGCATCGCCCGGCGCCATCCAGCCCAGGTCGCCGCCTTTGCTGGCCGAACCGTCGTTCGAGAACAGGCGCGCCAGTTCCTCGAACTTGGCGGCCTTGTTGTCGAGGCGTTCCTTCAGTTCCTTCAGCTTGCGCTTGGCGTCGTCGGCCGTCACGGTCGGGCTGACCTTGATCAGGATATGGCGCACGCGCTGCAGCGTGATGACCTGCTTTTCCTGGCTTTCGGCGGCACTGCGCTTGCCGACCAGCTTGAGGATGTGGAAGCCGGTGGTGCTCTTGATGGTCGGCGTGAACTGGCCCGGCTTGAGCTTCCCCAGCGCTTCGGCGAACACCGGCGGCAAGCGGTCCGGCGAGCGCCAGCCGATTTCGCCGCCCTTGAGCGCGTCCGACGCGTCGGAGTAGCTGGCCGCCATCTTGGCGAAGTCGGCGCCGGTGCGCAGCTGGCGCGCCACTTCGTCGGCCTTGGCCTTGGCCTTGGCGATCTGCTCAGGCGAAGCGTTGTTCGGGATCTGCACCATGATCTGGGACAGGTTCAGTTCGACCCGGTCGGCCGCCGCCGCTTTTTCAGCGGCCAGGTAGGTGTCGATCTCGGCGTCGGAAATCTGGATCTTGTTGTCGACTTCGTGCTCGCGCAGGCGCTGCATGATGATCTCTTCGCGGATCTCTTCGCGGAAGGCGGCAAAACTGGTGCCTTCCTTTTCGATCTGGTTGCGCAGGTCCTGTACCGTCATTTTCTGCTGCTCGGCGATGCGGCCGATGGCGCGGTCGAGCGTGGTGTCGTCGATGCGCACGCCCATCTCCTTGGCCAGCTGCATCTGCGCGCGCTCGACGATCATGCGCTCGAGGATCTGGCGCTGCATGTCGGCCGCATCCGGCAAGGCCATGTTCTGCGCCCTCATGCGCTGGCTGACGTTCTTGATGCGGGCCGCCAGCTCGTTCCTGGTGATGACGTCGTCATTGACGACGACGGCGATCGAGTCGATCACGTTGGCCGCCTTCGAGGCCGGCGGAATGAAGCCCGCCGACGGCTTCGGCGTGGCCGCGACCGGTGCCGCGGCAGCAGGTGCGGCGGCCGGCGAGGCCGGCCCGCCCTGTGCCATGACGGCGCCGCTGGCGAAGGCAGCGAGCAGGGCTGCGGCAGTGAGTTGGTGCATACGGAGATTGCGCATAATCGGGGAAGCACTCATGAAGAATTAAGGATAACTAGCGACCGGCACCAGGGTTGAGCCTGGAGTAGCCGGGAATACTCTTGTAAAACGCCTCGAGCGGATTGCCGAATCCGAGACCACCGGACAGGCCGTTCAGCTCGAGCTTGAAAAAGAACGGCGTCGACGACTGCTGGGTCGCCGTCACGAAGCGCTGCGCGCCCATGCGCAGCACCCAGCAATCTGCCTTGTACTCGAGGCCAATCAGGCTCTCGAGCGTCTTGCGGTCGCGCAGCGAGTAGCTGACCCGCCCGACGCCGTACCAGCGGCGCGCGATCGGCCACTGGCTCGACACTTCCATGTTCTCGAAGCTGTCGCGCAGGTAGCGGTATTCGGCATTGAGCACGCGCTTGGCGCCCGGCTGCCACTGCACGCCGAAGTTTTGGCTGTACACGCTGCTGGCACTGGCATTGTATTGTACCGCCGCGTCGAAGCCCCATTCGGCCGAAATGCGGCCGGAGGCGGCCATCAAGAGATCGGAGCGGCTCTCGTTGCGCGCGGCGCTGGCGTCGAGCAGCACGCGCTGCTGGCGCGCATAGAAGCGCTGGCCCAGCGCCACGCGCAGGCGCTCGGCGCCGTTCGATTCGATGAAGCGCGACACCACCGCCGCCGTCACCTGGTTGGCGTCGGCGATGCGGTCCGAACCGATGAAGCGGTTCTCGCTGAAGATCTGGGCAAAGGTGAAGCCCGCCTCGCCCGAATCGAAGTTGGGGAAGGCGCTCTGGTCCTTGTACGGCGTGTACACGTAGAACAGGCGCGGCTCGAGGGTCTGGGTCATGGCGCGCTTGAACAGCCTGGCGTCGCGTTCGAACACCAGGCCCGAATCGAGCGACACCGTCGGCAGCGTGCGCGATAGGGAGCGGCCCGGGATGCCCGGCAAGGCGTCGATCTGGTAACTGCTGGCGTTGATGATCAGCTTTGGAGTGAAGAAATAGCTGGGGCGGATCACCGGATACGAGATCTGCGGCACCAGCACGCCGCGGTTGCCGCGCACGGCGGTCGGATGCCAGAAGCGGGTGGCGTCGGCATCGATGCTCCAGTCGAAGCCGGCGACGTCGTAGCGGCCGGCGTGGAAGCTGATCTGCGGTTCGCGGTCATACGGGCGCGGCACCGCCACGCTCGGGTTGCCACCGGCAGCCGGGTCCTGCAGCACCTGGTAGTTCTGCACCCGTGCCGCCAGGCTCCAGAATGGCGTCTGGTAATCGGTGCGCACTTCGCGCAGCAGCTGGCGCTCGGCCGAGGTCGAGATCGACTTCGAGAAATCGCTCGGGTAATTGTCGTCCGAGGCGCGCTTGACGTTCCAGCCATACGACAGGCCGCTCGCGACCGACTGCGCATGGTGCGAGTTGATCAGCCAGCGGCGGCTGCCGGTCTGCTGGTCGTGCGCCAGCAGCTCGACCATCGTCTCGCCCGCATACGGCAAGCCGGTGGCGCTCTCGCCCATATAGCGGCCCAGCGCGCCCAGCTGCAGGCCGCGGCTCCAGATGTAGCGCGGGTAGACCGTCAGGTCGCGGTTCGGCGCGATATTGAAGTAGTACGGCACCGTCAGTTCATAGGCGCCCTTGGAACCGCCGCCGGGAATGATCGGCAGCCAGCCGGAACGGCGCGCGCCCGACAGCGAAAACGACATGGCCGGGGTCGGGATGATCGGCAGGCCCTTGAAGTACAGCACGTTATGGCTGGCGATGCCGACGTCGCGCCCCGTATCGAGGCGCAGCGTCGACGATTTCAGGTACCAGTCCGGGTCCGGTCCTTCGCAGGTGCTGTAGGTGCCGTCGGTGACGACCGCCACGTCTTCGTTGATGAAGTCGAGGCGGGTCGCCTTGCCCTGCGCATTATTGAGTTCGAGCCGGTACTCGGGGCGGATCACATAGCCCTTGCCCGAGTCGAGGTTCAGCTTGAGCTGCTCGCCCTGGTACAGGTCGCCGAAGCGCCACATCTTGACGTGGCCGCTCGCCTCGATCTCGTCCTCGACCGCACGGTAGCAGGCCGATTCGGCCTTCATCCGGGTCTTGCCGCGCACCAGCTCGACGTCGCGCTCGAGGCTCAGGACGCGCTCCGGGCGACCGGTGATCTCCTCGGCCTGGATCACCACCGCGGCATGGCGGTCATCGAGCTTGGCCTGTTCCTTCCTGGGCAAGTCGGGCGACTGGGCATGCAGCGGCCCCGCGGTGGCGGTGGCGAGCGCGGTCAGGGCGGTGGCCCAACGTTGCGACGGGGGAGTGGCCGAAAACCAGCTCATGAAAAGACGACTTGATACACCATGGAAGGCGATTTTTTGGGGTCAATCCCGTATTATATGGGATATATCTCCTTTTACCTCCGGATTGAAACTTTAGTTACATGTCTATCAGCACCCCAAACACCCCCGCTTCGACCGCCCCAGACACCCGCCTGGCCCAGCTCAACACCTGGCTTGCCCCGCTCGGACTTGTTGACATTGCGTCAATACGGCCAGCCTCGACCGATGCCAGCGCCCGCCGCTATTTCCGCTTCGACGTGGTCGCAGCGCTGCGCGGCAAACTGGGCGACACCCTGATCGCGATGGACGCGCCGCCCGAGCGCGAAAACGTGCCGGCCTTCGTCAAGGTCGCCGAATTGCTGCTGCATGCAGGCGTCATCGTGCCGGCCATCGTCGCGCAGGACGTGCCGAACGGCTTCCTGCTGCTGTCCGACCTCGGCACCACCATGTACCTGAGCCGCATCAACGTCGACAATGCCTCCTTCATGTATTCGGATGCGGTCGACGCGATGATCAAGTTCCAGCTGGCCAGCCAGCCGGACGTACTGCCGGAATTCAACCGCGCCATCATTGAGCGCGACCTGGTCCAGTTCCCGGAATGGTTCGTCGGCAAGCACCTGGGCATCACGCTCAGCGCCGCCCAGCTCGACACCTTGAAGAAGGTATTCGAAGCGATCATCGGCAATGTAATGGCCCAGCAGCAAGTGTTCATGCACCGCGACTTCCACTCGCGCAACCTGATGTTCCTCGAGCAAGGCAATCCCGGCGTGCTCGACTTCCAGGATGCGATGTTCGGCCCGATCACCTACGACCTCGGCTCGCTGCTGCGCGACGCCTACATCCAGTGGGACGAAGAAATGGTGCTCGACTGGGTGGTGCGCTACTGGCAGCGCGCCAAGCAGCTCGGCCTGCCGGTCAACCCGAACATCGACGACTTCTACCGCGACTTCGAATTCATGGCGCTGCAGCGCCACGTCAAGAACCTCGGCACCTTCTGCCGCCTGAACTACCGCGACGGCAAGCCGAACTATATGGGCGACATCCCGATCCTGCTCGACTACGTGCGCAAGACGGCCAACCGCTACATCGAACTCAAGCCGCTGGCGCGCCTGCTCGACACACTGGAAGACAAAGCCCCGCAAGTGGGCTACACCTTCTGACCGGGGCAGCCATGAAAGCGATTATTTTTGCAGCCGGCCGCGGCGAGCGCATGCGGCCGTTGACCGACACCTGCCCCAAGCCCCTGCTGAAGGTACGCGGGCGTCCGCTGATCGTCTGGCACGTGCTGAACCTGGTCCGGGCCGGCATCACCGACATCGTCATCAACCACGCCCACCTGGGCAACCAGATCGAAGCGGCGCTGGGCGACGGCAGCGCCTACGGCGCCAGCATCGCCTATTCGGCCGAAGGCACGGCGCTCGAGACCGCGGGCGGCATCGCCAATGCGCGCCACCTGCTCGGCGAAGAACCGTTCCTGGCCATCTCGGGCGATATCTACTGCCCTTACTTCGACTTCGCACAGGTCAAGGACGTATTGATTGATAGGGACATGTGGGGCAATCCCTACCCGCCCGACAAGCGCGATATGTGCTGGATCTACCTCGTCAAGAATCCGGACTTCCATCCGGGCGGCGACTTCGGCCTGTCGATGTATGCGGTGTCCAATGACGGCGACCCGCGCTGGACCTTCGGCAATATCGGCGTCTACCGCATGGAGATGTTCGACGGCATCGAACCGGGCCAGCACGCGCGGCTGGGCGACTTGCTGCGCAAGTACGCCGACCTCAAGCAGGTTGGCGGCGAAGTCTACGAAGGCGACTGGGTCAACGTCGGCACCATCGAACAACTGGAGGCGCTCAACGCGCCACTCGCCGCCAGGGCCAAGGCATGACAGCGTTCGCCGCACGCCGCGCGCGCCTGCTGGCGCAAATGGAACCAGGTGCAGTCGCCGTGCTGTCGACCGCGCCGGAAGTGCTGCGCAATGGCGACAGCGATTACCCGTACCGGCACGACAGCGGCTTCTACTACCTGACCGGTTTTGGCGAACCCGACAGCGTGCTGGCACTGGTCGCCGCCAGCGGCGACCAGCCTGCGCGCTCGATCCTGTTCTGCCGCCAGAAAAACGTCGAGCGCGAAATCTGGGACGGCTTCCGCTACGGCCCGGAAGGCGCGCGCGAGGCCTTCGGTTTCGATGCCGCCTACCCGATCGAAGAGCTCGATGCCGAAATGGTCAAGCTGGTGGCCAATGTGCCGGCGCTGTACTACGCGCTGGGCGCATCGAGCACGCTCGACCTGCAGGTAAAGAACTGGCTCGCTGGCGTGCGCCGCCAGTCGCGCACGGGCGTGACGGCGCCGTCGGTCGCGCGCGACCTGCCGACCCTGATCGATGAGATGCGCCTGTTCAAGGACGATTCCGAGCAGGCCCTGATGCTGCGCGCCGCGACCATTTCCGGCAATGCGCACGCACGCGCCATGCGCGCCTCGCGCGCAGGCATGTTCGAATACGAGATCGAAGCCGAGCTGCTGCACGAGTTCCGCCGCAACGGGGCCCAGTTCCCGGCCTACACGCCAATCGTGGCATCGGGTGCCAATGCCTGCGTGCTGCACTACAATGCCAACCGCGCGCAAACGCGCGACGGCGACCTGGTGCTGATCGACGCCGGCTGCGAATTTGACGGCTATGCCTCCGACATCACCCGCACCTACCCGGTCAATGGCCGCTTCAGCGGCCCGCAGAAAGCCCTGTACGAACTGGTACTGGCGGCGCAGGCTGCCGCGCTGGCCGCTGCCGTGCCAGGGCGCCAGTACAGCGACATCCACGATTGCGCGCTCAAGGTGCTGTCGCAGGGGATGCTCGATACCGGATTGCTCGACAAGTCCAAGTTCGGCACGGTCGACGACGTCATCACCGAACGCGCCTTCATGCAGTTCTATATGCACGGCACCGGCCACTGGCTGGGCATGGACGTGCACGACTGCGGCGCCTACCGCGATACCGGCGACAAGGAAAAGCCTTCGCGCCGCCTGCAGGCAGGCATGGTGCTGACGGTTGAACCGGGCATCTATGTGCGCCCGGCCGAAGGCGTGCCGAAGCAAT
Organism: uncultured bacterium; assembly: GCA_965233055.1. Classification (GTDB taxonomy): domain Bacteria; phylum Pseudomonadota; class Gammaproteobacteria; order Burkholderiales; family Burkholderiaceae_D; genus Telluria_A. Next base: position 12,573 of record CBDDRJ010000021.1, on the reverse strand, counting down.
TCTGGAACATCGGCATCCGCATCGAAGACGATGTGCTGGTGACGGCAAGCGGCAACACGGTGCTGAGCACCAGCGCTCCGAAACAGGCCGCCGAGATCGAACAGCTCATGAAACACAATTGATTGAACACCCGATGATTGAAGCCCCCCTCAAGCTGGCCATTTGCGGCGCCGGCCCGGTTGGCCTGGCACTGGCCGCCCTGCTGGTCCAGCGCGGCATGGCATGCAGCAGCATTGCGCTGATCGACGCCAAGCCGTTGGAGCAGGTCGTGGGCGACCCGCGTTCGATCGCCATTTCCTACGGCAGCGTGCAGCTATTGGAGAGCATCGGCGCATGGCCCTTCCCTGCCACGCCGATCCACCAGATCCATGTATCGCGCCGCGGCCACTTCGGCCGCAGCGTGATCGACCGCGACGAACAGAAAGTCCCAGTGCTCGGCTATGTGACGCGTTACGGCGACATTGTCAGCGCATTGGCAGCAGCGGCCAGCCGCAGCGGCGTACAGGCCCTGCGCCCGGTGAAGGTACAGGGTCTTGCCGCGCATGGCGACGGCGTGACGCTGCAACTCGATAGCGGCGCTGAACTGGAAGCGGCGATTGTGGTGCAGGCCGAAGGCGGCGTATTCGGCGACCAGGAAAGCCGCAGCATCCGGCGTGACTATCAGCAGACAGCCGTGATTGCACGCGTCTCGGCCAACAAGCCGATTGCGCACCGCGCCTTTGAACGCTTCACCGACCAAGGCCCGCTAGCCTTGCTGCCGCAGGACTGCAGCGACGGCCACCAGTACGCCTTGGTGTGGTGCGTCCGGCCCGAGCGCGCGCAGCAGATCATGGCATTGAACGACGCGGCATTCCTCGCACAACTGGGCGAGGCATTCGGTGCGCGCCTCGGTCGTTTCACGGCATGCACGACGCGCGTGTCCTATCCATTGGGGCTCAACGCGGAACCGCAGGCTGGCGCGCGCACCGTCGCCATCGGCAATGCGGCGCAGACCCTGCACCCCGTTGCAGGACAGGGCTTGAACCTCGGCCTGCGCGACGCCGCCGTGCTGGCCCGCCTGCTGGCGCAGGACGCGTCGCCGGCGAGCCTGGAACGCTTTGCTGAGGCGCGCCGCACCGACCGTTCGCTGACCGTCCACCTGACCGACACGATGGCGCGCATCTTCGCCAACGATGGACCCGGCCAGCCGCTGCTTGGCTTGTCGCTCGGCGTCATTGACACGATCAACCCGGCGCGCGCAGTGCTGGCCGAGCTGATGATGTTCGGCAGCCGCTAGGTTTTCCAGCCGCCTTCGGGAGGATGAATTTCGTCCCCTGGCTGTGCCGCTGCCTGCGGCAGGTGGTTGGGAAGGTGAACCTGCTGTTCGTCTTCAGCCGCCTTCTTGCTTTCGTCCTTGCCGAACAAATCACAGGCAACGCAGGCAAGATCGGGACCGCAATAGCAGGCCGTGGCACCCAACTCCAGCCAATCGCAAAATCCCGCCTGCCTGGAGCGTAGCGGTGCCGCCACCGCGAAGCGCCGATATGCGACGCCGCACCGGTATAGCCGCTTTCTGAGCACGGCGATGCCATCGACCAGGCCATGACGGCGAATAGCACGGTAGCCCAAGGCCGAGCAACCGGCGCAGCCCGTGTGTGCCCGGTAGGCACACCCGAAACCTTTGTATGGCGACACAAAGCGTTGGTAAAACCCGATCAAAGCGAGCGCGAATCTCTTCAAACCACATTACTCCGGATAGCAACTTGTTTTGCCTTGGGCAGCGAATCAAAGGCGCGCTGGTAAGACGCTTGCACCAGCTCGACCAGATAGTCGGCCGGGAAGCGCGCCACATCGACCACCGTGATCCAGTGGAAGCGGCCCATATAGCGGGCCGGCTTGATGCCCGGCTGGTCAGTCAGCTCGACGAAGCGCGCGGGCGTGACGCGCATGCTGAAGCGCCATTGCTCCGGTTCGCTGGTCTTAAAATACGCGAACTTCTTGCCGCCCACCTGGTACACCAGGATATTGCTCGGCTCGCAGTAGAGGACGTCGGTCGCTCCGGGGAATTTACTGCACAGCAGTTGGAGTTGCCTGGTGTTCATCAGATGATGATGACACAGGCAAGCGGGCCCGCCAAGTTTTCAATGCCGGCAAATCCGCATGGAAAACGATTGGCTTCGGCTTTCCTGATGCGGCTACCGTGCTTTGATGCTGGCCAGCTGCTGGTCCAGCGTGCCTGCCATATCGACCAGCAGCGTCGTCACGCGGGTGAAGAACTCTGGCTTGATCCGCTCGACCGTGTCGGTCGGCGCGTGGTAGTCCTCATGGTCTTCGACCCCAAAATACAGGAATGGAATGCCGGCGTCATGGAAAGGTCCGTGATCCGAACTATCAGTCCAGTCCTCGACATTGCCTGCCAATAAAGGCGAACGGTCGTGGCCGAGGATGACCTTGACGGTACTGCGCAGCGCCACTTGCTCGACCAGCGCCTTGAGCGATGGCGAATAACTGGTGCCGGCCGCAAAGATCCGGTTATTGTCATTGCGGCTCACCATATCGAGGTTCAGATTGGCCGCCAGCTGCGTCTTGGGAAACGGCAGCGCATCGACGAAGGCCTTGGCTCCGTGCAAGCCCAGCTCTTCAGCGTCGAATGCCGCGAACACGACGGAATGCAGGGGTGGATGCCTTGCCATGAATGCGGCAATGGTCAGCATGGCCGCCACGCCAGAAGCATTATCGTCGGCGCCCGGATGCAAGCGTCCATTGCGAACGCCAAGGTGGTCGTAATGCGCCGAAATGACGATATAGCGATTCGGATCCCGCGTGCCGCGGATATAGCCGATGATATTGGTGGCGGACGGGTAGGCGGTCTTGTAAGGACGGCCTGGCGTGACGAGTCCCTTGATGCTGGTTTTCGTGAACGCGAACTTGTGTGCATAGCCCGGGCCGAAGGGCTCGAGAGCCAGTTCAGCAAAGCGCTGCTGCAGATAGGCCTGCGCCTTGCGATTGCCCTGCGTGCCGGTCTTGCGCCCTTCCATCGCCGGTGCCGCCAGATTATGCAGGTCAGCCAGCAGCGCCGCCTGGTCGAATGGTGGCGTCGCCGGACCAACCGCGCCACTGCCGGGCAATGGCACCGAAATGCGGGCCTGCTCCAGGCGGCTGGTGACGTTGTAGTAAATGGTGCCGATGACGACGATGGCAACAATGGCGGCAAGGCGAATCAGGCGATCTTTATTCATCTCGCCAATTAGACGCTAAATTGTCGAGGGTATCAAGTTGGTCATTGACGACGTTCCTTTGAATGCAAAACGCGCAATATCAACACGCGGTCAAACTTCACTTCGTAGCGAATTTCATATTTCCCGACGATGATGCGGCGCACCTCACGAATCGAGGACACATCAACCCGTTCACCCAGTCTGGGAAGCGCAGACAAATGAGCTGCAGCCCGTCTCAATGATTGGACTGTACGTGCTGCAGCCTTTGCGTCCTTTGCGGCCAGAAAACCATACATCCGCCCAAGATCGGATAAGGCACCGGTGCTCCACCGGACCTGCATTATGGCTTGGGAACAGGCATTGGGAGTGGGTTTTCGGTCCCCAGACTTTCAGCCCACGCGCGGACATCCTCATCCTCAACAAGCAGACCGGCGTCTACTTCAGCAAGTGCCTCCAATGTCATCTGGTGGCGATCGTCTTCTTGGTCAATCCAGCACGCCAATGCCTCTTCAATCACCAATGCAGGCGAGCGACCTCGCTGCTCGGCCATCTGCTCGATACGATCCGCCAAGTCGCTGGGTATCTCGGCAGCAATTATTCTGGTCTTAGACGTCATGACTATTTCTCCAAACTCCAATGCTCAAACTGAATAGTAAGCTTGGATCATCACTATTCAAGTGAGCGCGCACAAAAAACGCGCCAGTCTCGCGAGTGGCGCGTTCATTGGACAATCTCAGCAGCAACTTACTCCACCGCTTTGACCATCGATTCAATCACTTTCTTGGCGTCGCCGAACACCATCATCGTGCCAGGCATATAGAACAGGTCGTTATCGAGGCCGGCATAGCCGGACGCCATCGAACGCTTGTTGACGATGACGCTCTTGGCCTTGTAGGCCTCGAGGATCGGCATGCCGGCGATCGGCGACTTCGGATCCTTGGCGGCCGGGTTGACGACGTCGTTGGCGCCCAGCACCAGCACCACGTCGGCCTGGCTGAATTCGCCATTGATGTCTTCCATCTCGAACACCTGGTCGTACGGCACTTCGGCCTCGGCCAGCAGCACGTTCATGTGGCCCGGCATGCGGCCCGCCACCGGGTGGATCGCATACTTGACGATGACGCCTTTGTGGGTCAGCTTCTCGACCAGTTCCTTCAGCGCATGCTGGGCGCGTGCCACCGCCAGGCCATAGCCTGGAACGATGATGACGGTTTCCGCATTACTCATCAGGAAGGCGGCATCGTCCGCCGAACCCGACTTGTACGGGCGCTGTTCGGTCGCGCCGCCGCTTGCTGCCGCCGCTTCGCCGCCGAAGCCGCCCAGGATTACATTGAAGAACGAGCGGTTCATCGCCTTGCACATGATGTAGGACAGAATCGCACCGGAAGAACCGACCAGCGAACCGGCGATGATCAGCATCGAGTTGTTGAGCGAGAAGCCGATGCCGGCCGCGGCCCAGCCCGAATAGCTGTTGAGCATCGACACCACCACCGGCATATCGGCGCCGCCGATCGGGATGATGATCAGCACGCCCAGCACGAAGGCGATCGCCGTCATGATCAGGAACGGCGTCCAGGCCGGTTCGACGCCTTCAGCGAAGCAGAATGCCAGGCCCAGGCCGATGGCAGCAATCGCTGCGATCAGGTTCAGCATGTGCTGGCCGGCAAAGCTGACCGGCGCGCCCTGGAACAGGCGGAACTTGTACTTGCCCGACAATTTGCCGAACGCGATCACCGAACCGGAGAACGTGATGGCGCCGACGAAGGTGCCGATGAACAGTTCGAGACGGTTACCGAAAGGCAGCGCTTCGCCGATCCGGGCGATGCCGAAGGCCGATGGCTCCGACACGGCGGCGACGGCGATGCACACGGCCGCCATGCCGATCAACGAGTGCATTGCAGCGACCAGCTCAGGCATCTTGGTCATCTCGACCTTCTTGGCCGCATATGCGCCAATGCCGCCGCCGACCACCACGCCCAGCAGCACCAGGCCGAGGCCGAAGTTGCCCGAGCTTTCAGTCTTGAGTTTGACGATCAGGGCCACCGTGGTCACGGCCGCGATGGCCATGCCGGTCATGCCGAAGGCGTTGCCGCGCCGCGCGCTTGCAGGGGAAGACAGGCCCTTCAGCGCTTCGATGAAACACACCGAAGCGATCAGGTACATCATCGTCACCAAGTTAAAGCTGATGAAATTCATGCTTTCTCTCCTGCTTTGGCTTTTGGCTCTTTTTTCTTGAACATCTCGAGCATGCGCTGGGTCACGAGGAAGCCGCCGAACACATTGACCGCCGCCAGCGCCACCGCCACCGTGCCGGCGACCTGCCCGATCAAGCCCTGGGTCAGGCCGGCAGCGAGCATGGCGCCGACGATGATAATGGCCGAAATCGCATTGGTCACCGCCAACAGCGGCGTGTGCAAGGCCGGCGTTACCGTCCAGACCACGTTGTAGCCGACGTAGATCGCCAGCACGAAGATAATGAGATTGATAATGGTGTGACTGACTTCCATATTGCCCTCCCTGTTATTTTTTCAGACCCGTGATCGCGTTTTTTTCGTCCACAAAGACGATTTTCGGGGTGTATTCCCTGGCCTGGTCCTCCGTCATCGGCGCATAGGTGCAGATGATCAGCAAATCGCCCAGGTGCGCGCGGCGCGCCGCCGCACCATTGAGCGAAATCTCGCCGCTGCCACGCAGGCCCGGAATGGCATAGGTCGAAAAGCGCTCGCCGTTGTTGACGTTATAGAGCTCGATCTTTTCGTTCACCCAGATATCGGCCGCTTCGAGCAGGTCCACATCGATGCCGCACGAGCCTTCGTAATTGAGGTCGCACTGGGTCACCGTGACGCGGTGGAGTTTCGAGCGCAGCATAATTCTTTGCATGGACATCTTTAACACTTTCCCTTGATTGGATGGATAGAATTACCTGAATCTTCTAATTATTTGCGCAGCAGTTCGCCGCCGAACGAGATCAAGGTTGCTTTGAGGATTTCGTCTTCGCGGTCGATCACCAGCTTGTTGTCGGCGTCGATGATCAGCTTGAGGAAATCGAGCACATTGCGCGCATACAGCGCCGATGCGTCGGCCGCCACCAGGCAGGCCAGGTCGGGTTCGCCGACGATGTGCACGCCGTGCTTGACGACGGTCTTGTTCATTTCCGACAGCGGGCAGTTGCCGCCCTGGCTGACGGCCAGGTCGACGATGACGGAGCCTGGCTTCATCGCCTTGACGGTGTCTTCCGAAATCAGGGTCGGCGCGGCGCGGCCCGGGATCAGCGCGGTGGTGATGATGATGTCGGCCAGCTTGGCGCGCTCATGCACCAGCTCGGCCTGGCGGCGCATCCAGTCGGCCGGCATCGAGCGCGCATAGCCGCCCGAACCCTGGGCGATTTCCTTCTCCTCGTCGGTCAGGAAAGGCACGTCGATGAATTTGGCGCCGAGCGATTCGACCTGTTCCTTGACGGGCGGGCGCACATCGGACGCTTCGATCACCGCGCCCAGCCGCTTGGCGGTGGCGATGGCCTGCAGGCCGGCCACGCCGACGCCCATGATCAGCACGCGCGCCGCCTTGACGGTGCCGGCCGCCGTCATCAGCATCGGCATGAAGCGCTGGTAGGTGTTGGCGGCGATCATCACAGCCTTGTAGCCGGCGATATTGGCCTGCGAGGACAGCACGTCCATCGACTGCGCGCGCGTGAAGCGCGGCACCGCCTCGAGGGCGAAGGCGGACAGGCCGGCCGTTGCCATCGCGGCATTGTTGTCTGCATCGAAGGGATTGAGCATGCCGATGACGACGGTGCCCGGTTTCATCAGGCCACGCTCGTCGGCGCCGGGGGCGCGTACTTTCAGTACCACCTCGCATCCGAAGGCTTCCAGAGCCGTGCCGATCCTGGCCCCTGCCTGCGCGAATGCGTCGTCAGTGATGGACGCCGACAAGCCGGCGCCGGCCTGCACGACGATCTCGTGGTGCTTGGCCAGTTTCTTCACCGTTTCAGGCGTTGCAGCAACACGGGTTTCCCCCGGCCGCGTTTCAGCCGGTATGCCAATTCTCATGAATGCCTCCAGTAAATTGAAAAACTGACTAGGATCTTACACGGAAACCTTAAAATAGAACTATCGTTCCTTTTTTATAGACGAAACATTCGGTTTCTAAGCGGTTTGGGTTTGATTTGCGTCAAACTCGCCGCCCCGGCTGCCTCCGGTGAGCGCCCGCTGGCGCGCCAAGGTAGAATGTCGGCTCACCAATGAGGACCGCCATGCCCCATGTCTGGAAACCGAACGTCACCGTTGCCGCGATCATCGAGCGGGACGGGCGCTTTTTGCTGATCGAGGAAGAGACCAGTGACGGCGTGCGCTTGAACCAGCCGGCCGGCCACCTGGACCCGCACGAATCGCTGCAGCAGGCGGTGGTGCGCGAAGTGCTGGAAGAGACGGCGCACGACTTCATGCCCACCGCGCTGGTCGGCATGTACCTGTCGCGCTACCGTTCGGTGCGCCGCAAGGAAGACGTGACCTACCTGCGCTTCACCTTCTGCGGCGTGGCAGGCAAGCAACACGACCTGCCGCTCGACGACGGCATCATCCGCACGCTGTGGATGACGCGCGACGAAATGGCGGCCTGCCAGCAGCAGCACCGCAGCCCGCTGATGCTGCAGTGCGTCGACGATTACCTGGCCGGCAAGCGCATCCCGCTCGACCTGATGCACACGCACCGGTCGATCTACGACCCGACAGACTGAGATTACAGTATGAGCAAGCAAGGTAGGGTGGGCACTGCGTGCCCACCATGTAACAGGAACAGAGTATGCGCAAGAAAAAGGTAGTCATCGGCATGTCCGGCGGGGTCGACTCCTCGGTCGCGGCGTGGATGCTCAAGGAACAGGGCTACGAAGTGGTCGGCCTGTTCATGAAGAACTGGGAAGACGACGACGATTCCGAATACTGCTCGTCGCGCCAGGACTGGATCGACGCGGCCAGCGTGGCCGACGTGGTCGGGGTCGACATCGAGGCGGTCAATTTCGCCGCCGAATACAAGGACCGGGTGTTTGCCGAGTTCCTGCGCGAGTACCAGGCTGGCCGCACGCCGAACCCGGATGTGCTGTGTAATGCCGAGATCAAGTTCAAGGCCTTCCTCGACCATGCGATGCACCTGGGTGCCGACCTGATCGCGACCGGCCACTACGCCCGCGTGCGCGAAAACGCCGGCAGGTTCGAGCTGCTGAAGGCGGTCGACGCGACCAAGGACCAGAGCTACTTCCTGCACCGCCTGAATCAGGCTCAGCTGTCCAAGACCCTGTTCCCGCTGGGCGAAATCCCCAAGACCGAAGTGCGCAAGATCGCCGAGAAACTGGCGCTGCCGAATGCGGCCAAGAAGGACTCGACCGGCATCTGCTTCATCGGCGAGCGCCCGTTCCGCGACTTCCTGAACCGCTACCTGTCGTACCAGCCGGGGCCGATGAAGACCGACGACGGCACCATCGTCGGCGAGCACGTGGGCCTGTCGTTCTATACCCTGGGCCAGCGCAAGGGCATCGGCGTGGGCGGCATGAAGAAGTACAAGAACGCCGACGGCACCAGCGAACCGTGGTTCGTGGCGCGCAAGGACGTGGCGGACAACACGCTGTATATCGTGCAGGGCCACGACCACCCGTGGCTGCTGTCCTCCCGGTTGAGCGCGGCGCAGGCGAGCTGGGTGTCGGGTGTGGCGCCCGAACCGCGCGCGCTGGCGGCCAAGACCCGTTACCGCCAGGCCGATGTGGCGTGCACGGTGGCGGCGGACGGCCAGTTGAATTTCGAGTTGAACTTCACCGACCCGCAATGGGCCGTGACGCCGGGCCAGTCGGCCGTGCTGTACGACGGCGATGTGTGCCTCGGCGGCGGCATCATCAACGGCTCGACGCCGATATAGAAAACCGCGTGGGCACGGGGTCGTCGCACGGATGTTGGTGCGGCGACATGCCCACCCTACGATCCTATGCCTGGCTGTTTTTCTTGATCGCCGCGAGGATGGTATTGCGGATCGCCTTGAGACGTAGGGTGGGCACTGCGTGCCCACGCGGAACGCGACATCAAGCCTGGCTATTCTTCTTGATCGCCGCGAGGACGGTATTGCGGATCACCTTGAGCACCGCGTCGGCGTTGAAGGGCTTGACCACAAAGCCCTGCACGCCGCGCGACAGCGCGGTCTTGACCGCCATCGCATCCATCGCGCCCGACACCATGAACACGAAAGTCTTCGGCAGCGTATCGCGGATCTGTTCGACGATATTGTTACCGTCTTCAACCTGATCCTGCGCAATGCAGATCAAGTGGGCGTGATGCTTCTGCAACAGCGCAAAGCCCTGCACGCTGGTGTGGGTGGTCGCCACCACGTCGTAGCCGCCATCGAGCAGCACGGTGTTCAACAAGCCGCGCGAAACCGCATTCGCGTCGACGATCACTGCCTTTAACATCTTCTTTTCCTTATGTTGGTACTGCTAGCATATTCCACGTGACGCCGAGGCGCACGTCTGTTTTCAGCTGGACCAGCTGGCGCGACAGGTACAGCATGTCGCGTTCGGCCCGCAATCGCTCCCCGATCGGGGTCTTCAGTATTCCGGCGCCGGCCATCACGGCATCGAGGTCGCCATACGCCGCCAGCAGCTTGGCAGCGGTCTTCATCCCCACTTTGGACACGCCGGGAATGCCGTCGGTCGGGTCGCCCATCAGCGCCAGCAGGTCCGTCATCTGCTCGGGAGCGACGCCGAATTTGTTGCGGACCCAGGTCGCGTCATGCCACTCGCCCTTGAAATGATCCCACACCAGCGCCCCTTGCGCGATCAGGCAGTGTAAATCCTTGTCGGTGGAAGCCACAATGGCCTCGCCCCGCCCCTCGCCAAGCCAGCGCAGCACACAGGTAGCCATCACGTCATCGGCTTCGACCTCGGGCAGCATCAGCACATGCATGCCCAGTTCGCCCAGTTTGCCGATGAAGCCCGGCAGCGCCGCCCGCAGCGGGTCGGGCATTGGCGCGCGCTGCTCGCGGTAGCGCGGGTACAGCGCATGGCGCCAGGTCGGGCCGCCATGGTCGAACGCGGCCAGCACATGGGTCGGCAGGTGGGCCGCCAATAATTTGCGAAAAGACGACAGCGCATGGCGCAGCGCCGTCTCGACCTTCTGGTCCGAGTCCTCGTCCGGGCTGGCCTCGTACACGCGCCGCACGATATTGAGGCCATCGATGGCGAGCAGTTTGAGGGGCGGTGGACGGGAGACGTTCATTGCGCCATTATCGCCGAATCCGGGCCCGGCAGCATGTGGTTGCCGACGGGCAATTCCTTGCGCATCGCCACCGATGGCTTCCAAGCGGAAACAGCAGTACACTCGTTCACGTTAACGTGAACAGGGCCCGCCATGCACGCATTCCCCTCCCGCTACCTCGCCTTCATGATCATCGCGTTTGTCTGCGTGCTCTCGCTGGCCATTGCCATCCTGACTGGCAATGGCTGGTGGCTGTTCATCCTGTCGGGCGCGCTGGTGCTGGTCGGCATCTCCGACCTGCGCCAGACCAAACGCGCGCTGCGCCGCAACTACCCGGTGCTGGCCCATTTCCGCTTCTTCTTCGAGACAATCCGCCCCGAGATCCGCCAGTACTTGCTGGAGGACGACAATGTGGCCGAGCCGTTCTCGCGCAACCAGCGCTCGATCGTCTACCAGCGCGCCAAGGAGCAGACCGACAAGCGGCCGTTCGGCACCCAGCTCGATGTCTACCGCAGCGGCTATGAATGGATCAACCACTCGATGGCGCCGCGCGCAGTGCAGAACCACGACTTTCGCATCATCATCGGCAACCACCCCGATTCGCCTTGCGCCAAGCCCTACCGCGCCAGCGTGTTCAATATTTCGGCGATGAGCTTCGGCTCGCTGTCGGCCAATGCGATCCTGGCGCTCAACGGCGGCGCCAAGCTCGGCGGCTTCATGCACGACACCGGCGAAGGCTCGATCAGCAAATACCACCGCGAAAACGGCGGCGACCTGGTGTGGGGAAATCGGCTCCGGCTATTTCGGCTGCCGCGACGACAAGGGCTTTTTCTCGGAAGAGAATTTCGCCGCCAATGCGGCCAGCCCGCAGGTCAAGATGATCGAACTGAAGCTGTCGCAGGGTGCCAAGCCCGGCCACGGCGGCGTGCTGCCGGGCGCCAAGGTGACGATCGAAATCGCCAGCGCACGCGGGGTGCCGGTCGGCGTCGACTGCGTGTCGCCGGCCAGCCACTCGGCGTTTTCGACGCCGATCGGCATGCTGCACTTCATCGCCAAGCTGCGCACCCTGTCGGGCGGCAAGCCGGTCGGCTTCAAGCTGGCCATCGGCCACCCGTGGGAGTTTTTCGGCATCGTCAAGGCGATGCTGGCGACCGGCATCACGCCCGACTTCATCGTCGTCGATGGCGGCGAGGGCGGCACCGGCGCGGCGCCGGTGGAGTTCACCGACCATATCGGCACTCCGCTGCAGGAGGCGCTGCTGATGGTGCATAACACGCTGGTCGGCGCCAACCTGCGCGACCGCATCAAGCTGGGCGCCTCCGGCAAGATCATCTCGGCCTTTGACATCGCGCGCACGCTGGCGCTGGGCGCCGACTGGTGCAATTCGGCGCGCGGCTTCATGTTCGCGCTCGGCTGCATCCAGTCGCAGACCTGCCATACCGACCGCTGCCCGACCGGAGTCGCGACCCAGGACCCGTTGCGCCAGCGCGCGCTGGTCGTCGACGACAAGATGCACCGGGTCGCCAACTTCCACCAGAACACCTTGAAGGCGCTGGCGCAGCTGATCGCGGCCGCGGGGCTGAACCACCCTTCGCAACTGCGCCCCCACCACCTGGTGCGGCGCGTCTCGCCCAACCAGGTCAAGCTGGCGTCGCAGCTGCTGCCCTACCTCGATCCGGGCCAGCTGCTCGACCCCGCGCAGATGGAACGCCTGCCGCCGGTGTTCGGCCTGTACTGGCCGATTGCGCAGGCCGGGTCGTTCCAGCCGTCGAACGAGTTCTTTACCCGGATGAACGGCTAGTGCGGTGAATCAGAATTTCGTTGCATACGGATGAAGTTGGCGCCATTGTAGGGTGGGTACGACGCGCAGCAGCGTACCCGCGCGGATACTCGACCAGCGCAATACCCCGCCAGACCGGTTTGGCTTCGCGTATATTCATGGTCATTCTGCGGCGCGTATCACCGCGGGGGCAGGTCAACCCTAGGAGCCTGCGCGGCAGAAGCTCGTCGGCCCAAACAGGTGGAGAAAAGTCCCACTTCGCCCCCATTTCTCGGACTGTAGCTACGGCTACAGTCCTCAAAAGTGGTGACGAACTGGGTTCTTTTCCCACCCGTTTGGTCTCGACTCCTTCTGCCGCGCAGGC
>CBDDRJ010000020.1:0-3689 GCA_965233055.1 uncultured bacterium | reverse complement strand
CTGCTGCCGCGCCGGCCGCCGCGCCGCCTGCTGCAGGCCCGGCCGCCACGGATGCGACCGTGCGCAAGCTGTCGTTGGCCGCGCTGGCCGGCATGCCGGTGATCCGGCTGCGCACCATCAGCGGCCTGTCGAAGCTTGGCTTCGGCGTGCGCCGCGACGAGATCGTCACGAAGGCGGTGCTCAAGCTGCAGTATGCCCATTCGCCATCGCTGCTGGCCGAGCAGTCACACCTGAAACTGCTGCTCAACGACGAATTCATCGTGACCCTGCCGCTGCCGCGCGAGTCGGGCGGGCGCAGGCAAAGCGCGTCGATCGACATCGATCCGCGCCTGCTGTCGGACTTCAACCAATTGTCGCTGCAGTTCATCGCCCACTACACCAATGAATGCGAAGACCCGCTGCACAACAGTCTGTGGGCCGATATCAGCGGCGCCAGTACGCTCGAGCTGACGGTGCAGCCGCTGCCGCTCAAGGATGAGCTGGCGCGCCTGCCCGGTCCGTTCTTCGACGCCGCCGATGCCAGCCGCCTGCGCCTGCCATTCGTGTTCGCCGCCGCGCCCGACCATGCCACGCTGCGCGCGGCGGCCATCAGCGCCTCGTGGTTTGGCCACCTTGCCGCCTGGCGCGGCGCGCGCTTCCCGGTGCGGCTCGACCGTCCGGCGCCCGGCCATGCGGTGGTGGTGGCGACCAACCAGGCGCGCCCGGCCTTCCTGCGCGAACTGGCGCCGGTGGCCGGCCCGACGCTGGCCATCATGACCAATCCGGTCGACCAGGTCAGCAAGCTGCTGCTGATTCTGGGCCGCGACGGCGACGACCTGCGCATCGCCAGCACGGCGCTGGTGCTGGGTCATGGCGCCTTGTCGGGGCCGGCCATGCTGCTTGAACGCGGCACGCCGGCCAAGCCGCGCCAGGCCTATGACGCCCCCAACTGGGTGCGGCTGGACCGCCCGACCAAGTTCGGCGAACTGGCCGACTCGCGCACCGCGCTCGCCGGATTCGGCCATGAACCCTTGCCGCTGCTGGTCAATCTGCGCGTGCCGCCCGACTTGTTTACATGGCGTTCGCGCGGCGTGCCGGTCGACCTCAAGTACCGCTATTCGCCGCCGATCCGCATGGCCGAATCACGCCTGTCGATGTTGGTCAACGGCGAACTGGTGCAGGCGTTCAATCTGCGCACGGCGGGCCAGGGCGGCGACGCCAACCGGGTGCGCCTGCCGCTGCTCGACAGTGGCCTGCTGGGCGACAGCCAGGAAGTACTGGTCCCCTCGTTCAAGCTGGGCAGCCGCAACGAGCTGCGCTTCGATTTCGCCTTCGCCTACCAGAAGGAGGGCAACTGCAAAGACACCATGGTCGAAAATGTGCGCTCGATGATCGATGCCGACTCGACCATTGATTTCTCCGGTTTTCCCCATTACGCCGAAATGCCGCACCTGGGTGCCTTTGCCGGCGCCGGTTTCCCGTTCACCAAGTACGCCGACCTGTCGCAAACTGCGGTGGTGCTGCCGGAACCGTTCGCCGAAAAGGACCTCGAAGCGATGCTCACGCTGATGGGGCGCATGGGCGAATCGACCGGCTACCCGGCCACTGCGGTGCAGGTGGTCGGCCCGCGCGACTGGGAACGGCTGCGCAATCTCGACCTCTTGATCATCGGCAGCGCGCCTGCACAGGGTCTGCTGACCCGCTGGGCAGCTCACCTGCCGGCTAATATCGCCGGCCAGCGCCGCACCATCAGCCAGCCGACCCGCAGCGCCGGCGCCTTGTATGACTGGTTCGGCTTCGGCAGCGACCCGGTGCCTGAGGTGGCCAGCGCGCAGAACATGACGGGCAATGGCGCGCTTGCCGCACTGCTCGGCTTCGAGTCGCCGCTGACGCGCCAGCGCAGCGTGGTGGCGCTGACCGCCGTGCGCAGCGCCGACCTGGATCTGGCGCTCGACGCGTTCGACAAGGCGGAGCAGGTACGCGCCATGCACGGCAGCGCCGTGTTCTTCCGCGAAGGACATACTGACAGCGTGCTGGCCGGCCCGGTCTACCAGATCGGCAGCATTCCTTTCTGGACCATGATCTGGTTCCCGCTGTCGGGCCACCCGGTGCTGATGGCGGTGCTGGCCATGCTGGCCATTGTGGTATTCGGTTTTGCCCTGTGGCGTTCGCTCAAGGCAATCGCGCGGCGCCGGGTGCCGGAGGGCGAAGCATGACGCAGCGGCGGCGCCTGCTGGGCGGCGCGCTGCTGGCCGCATTGTGGCCGGCCTGCGCAGCGGCGGCCCCTGCGCCTGCGCCTGCGCCGGCCACGGCGCCAGTGTGCGCGGCGTGGCCGCAATGGCAGGCGTTTGACCGCCACTTTGTCAGTCAGGACGGGCGCGTGCTCGACCCCAGCGAGGGCATCACCACCTCCGAGGGGCAGGCCTATGCGATGTTCTTTGCGCTGGTGGCCAACGATGCGCCGCGTTTTGCCAGCCTGCTGCACTGGACCGAAGGCAACCTGGCCGGCGGCGACCTGACGGCACGCCTGCCGGCCTGGCGCTGGGGCAAACGCGACGACGGCAGCTACGGCGTGCAGGATGCCAATGCCGCCTCCGACGCCGACCTGTGGATGGCCTATACGCTGGGCGAAGCGGCCCGCCTGTGGAACCGGCCAGCCTACGGCGCGCTGGCAGCCCTGCTGGCGGCCCGCATCGGGCGCGAGGAAAGTGCCGTGCTCGGCCCGCTGGGTGCGGTGATGCTGCCCGGGCCGCAAGGCTACAGGATGGCCGACGGCACCGTGCGCCTGAACCCCAGTTATCTTCCGTTGCCGCTATTGCGCCGCATGGCCCAGCTGTATCCGGATACGCTGTGGCGCAGCATGTCCGGCGTGGCGCTGGAAGTGATCGTGCGTGCCAGCCCGCGCGGCTGGGCGCCGAACTGGGTGGCGGTGGTGCCGCCGGCCCGCTTTGCGCCCGACCCGGTGCAGGGCGGCGTCGGCAGCTTCGACGCGATCCGCACCTATATGTGGGCCGGCATGCTCGATGCGGGCGATCCGGCCCGTGCCTTGCTGGTGAAGACGTTTGCGCCGATGACCGCCCATGTGCAGCAGCACGGTACCCCGCCCGAGCGCGCCGGCAGCCGCGACGGCATGGCCGCCGGGGTCGGTCCGGCCGGCTTCTCGGCGGCGCTGCTGCCGCTGCTGGCGGCGGCCGGCAGGGACCAGGCGCTGGCGCAGCAACGCCAGCGCGTGCAGGCACGCGCGCCATTCGAGCGCGCTGACAATTACTACGAACAGGCGCTGACGCTGTTCGGACAAGGCTGGGACGAGAAGCGTTTCCGCTTCGCGCGCGACGGCCGCCTGATCGTAGCGTGGCCATGCGACCCCCGTTGAACAAGCGCATGCCGACCCTGTGGGTCGCGCTGGCCGCTGCCGGCGGCGTGCTGGCGCCGCCGCCGCTGTCGCCGGCCGGGATCTGGCCGCAGCAGGGCGGTGCACCCGAGCGCCTGCTGGCCAAGGTGTTCGACGCCATGGCCAGGCAGCAGCTGGCCGACGCCAGGCGCCAGGCCGATGCGCTGGTGCTGGCCTACCCGACCTATTTCCCGGCGCTGGTGGTGCGCGACGACTTGATGCGGATCGGGCCGGCCGCGCCGGCGCCAGCGAGAACGGTCGACGCCGCGCCAGCGCTCACGCGCGGTGCAGCGCCGGCGAAGCTGGCGGGCCGTTCGGC
>CBDDRJ010000019.1:0-72993 GCA_965233055.1 uncultured bacterium | reverse complement strand
GAGCCTGTCAGAATTTCTGTGTGAAGCGGGGTCATGAAATAATACCGAAAGGATTGTTCCATGACCGACGCAATGACTACCAAGAAACCTAAGAAAATAAAAGCACCATACCCGTTCCCTGTTGAATTGATCGACCAGCTGCTGGCGCAGGTCGAAAACAAGGATGCCGAGTCGATCCTTGGCGAGTCTGGCCTGGCCGGCCAGCTGAAGAAAATGCTGGCAGAGCGCATGCTGACGGCTGAACTGACCCATCACCTGGCAAGTGAAGGCGAGGCGAGCAAGAATCACCGCAACGGCACCACCTCGAAGAAGGTGCTGGCGCCGGGTGGCGAACTGCAATTGGACATCCCGCGTGACCGCCTGTCGAGCTTTGAGCCCAAGCTGGTCGCCAAGCACCAGCGGCGCATGCCAGGCTTCAACGACCACGTCATCAGCATGTATGCGCGTGGAATGAGCGTGCGTGAGATCCAGGGCCACTTGCTGGAACTGTACGGCACCGAAGTGTCGCCAGACCTGATTTCGACCATCACGGACGAGGTGATCGACGAAGTGACGCAATGGCAGCAGAGGCCGCTGGAGGCAACTTACGCGATCGTCTATTTCGATGCGCTTCGACTGAAGATCCGCGACGAGGGCACGGTCAAGAACAAGGCCGTCTATCTGGCTCTGGGCATCCGCGCCGATGGTCGCAAGGAAGTGCTGGGACTGTGGATCGAGCAAACCGAGGGCGCCAAGTTCTGGCTGAAGGTCTTTAACGAACTGAAGAATCGCGGCTTGCACGACATCCTGATCGCGGTCGTTGACGGTCTGCGCGGCTTCCCTGAGGCCATTGAGGCGGTATATCCGCTGGCGCAGATCCAAACCTGCATCGTCCACCTGATCCGCAACTCGACGACGCTGGCATCTTGGAAGGATCGTAAGGAGCTGGCTGCGTCGCTCAAACCCGTCTACCAGGCCGCCAATGCGGATCTGGCGGCGGCGGCCCTGAACGACTTTGAAACGGGACCATGGGGCCAGAAATTCCCGACAGTGGCGGCCATGTGGCGGCGCCAGTGGCAGCAGGTGATTCCATTCTTCGCTTACCCGCCGGAAGTCAGAACCATCATTTATACGACCAACGCCATTGAGAGCCTGCATATGCGCCTTCGTAAGATCGTCAAGAACCGCGGCCATTTCCCAAGCGACGAAGCGGCGACCAAACTGCTCTACCTGGCCTTGCGCAATATTGAAAAAGATTGGAAGATGCCGCAGCGGACGTGGAAGCTGGCAGCCAACCAATTCGCCATCATGTTTGGCGAGCGATTCACGAACGCGATTAACTAACTACGAAACCGTGGCCCCGCGCACACAAAATTCCTGACACGTCCCAATAATTGTAACTTCTACCGCTCCTTGCATGAGCAATTCGTTATCTACGACGAGACGCCCGACATGCCTGCAATCCCTGCGGTAAGTCCCATGGCCTCGACGAGGGTCTTAAAGACGCCATTACTATTGAAGGCATCTCCCCAGCCTAAGAGTTGGTACTCAAGGTCATGCTCCGTGATTCTTATGGCAGCTTCTTCAGCAGCCATGAATATACTATCCATATCGGCTAGACTGCCCTGAGCCAAGGTATTTCTTTCATCGGCTGCAAAAGTGCCCCAAGTGATTTGGCCCGCATACAAGTCACCAGTAATTGCTCCGCCAAGCGTGCCATTATTGTCTGCAGTTCCGTGAAGTTCCTTGATAACTTGTCCATCGTCGCCAATTAATGCTACCTAGTTATGCACGCCCGCTCCAGCAACCGGCATTCCAACTTGCAAGATCTTTGCCATAACATTCCTTGAACTAGAGAGTTAAATTCACGAAGAGAAACGCTGATTGATTTTCAGAACCAACGAGACCAGCGATTCTTGCCATATTTGGCCAGAAAGCACATAGGCCGAAAGCATCAGCCTTTTGTATTCGTGTGAGTATTGAGTGGGAAATACGGGGTGCCCCAGCTCTGCCCGGTCGAGGCGCTGCGCCTGATCCCCTAATCGTGCTGGCTGTCGCAGGACGACCAGCCTTCCCGGTTGCCTTCCCATGGTTTAACCCCCAGCGCTACTGGCAGGGCCGCATTCTCGAACTGCGTGAGCAGGTGGCGCTGATGGACGAGCCGCCACTATTCCCGATCTAGGGCCATAAACAAAAAAGCCCCTTCACACTGAAGGGGCCGTTCTGCTGCCAAGTGGGCTTACCAGATGATGACGCGCTTGTCCGGCGCGACGTACAGCTTGTCGCCTTCCTTGACGTTGAAGACTTCATAGAAGCCCGGCTGGTTAACCACCGCCCCAGGTCCGCGGAACGACGCCGGCGTATGCGGATCGGACTTGAGCTGGGTGATGGTCGCCTCGTCGCGCGACTTGGAGCGCCAGATCTGGCCGAAACCGAGGTAGAAGCGCTGTTCGCCGGTGTAGCCGTCGATCGTCGCCGACGGCTTGCCGCCGAGCGAGCGCTTGTAGGCCTTGTAGGCCACGGCCAGGCCGGAGTTGTCGCCGATGTTTTCGCCCAGCGTGAATGCGCCATTGACCTTATAGCCCGGCACCGGCTCGAACGCGCCGTACTGGGCGACGAGCAGGTCGGTGCGGGCCTTGAAGGCGGTGCGGTCGGCCTCGCTCCACCAGTTGCGCAGGTTGCCGATCGCGTCGAAGCGGCTGCCCGAATCGTCGAAGCCATGGCCGATTTCGTGGCCGATCACGGCGCCGATGGCGCCATAGTTGACCGCGTCGTCCGCTTTGGCATCGAAGAACGGCGGCTGCAGGATCGCGGCCGGGAAGGTGATCGCATTGCGCAGCGGGCTGTAAGTCGCGTTGACGGTCTGCGGCGTCATGCTCCATTCGTCGCGGTCGACCGGCTTGCCCAGCTTGTTGATGCCGCGGCGGTAGTTGAATTCGCGGCTGGCGCGCACATTCGCGACCAGGTCATTCTTGCTGGTCTTGAGCGTGCTGTAGTCGCGCCACTTGGCCGGATAACCGATGTAAGGGGTAAAGCCAGCCAGCTTGGCCTGCGCTTCCTTCCTGGTTTCGGGGCTCATCCACTCGAGCTGGTCGATGCCATCCTTGAATGCAGCGAGCAGGTTCTTGATCAGGGCATCCATCCGCGCCTTGCTCTCGGGCGGGAAGTATTTTTCCACATACTGCTTGCCGACGGCGAAGCCGACGATGTTGTCGACCGTGCGCACGGCCAGCTGCCACTGCGGCTCCTCCTGCTTGACGCCGCGCAGGGTGGTGCCGGTAAAGGCGAAGCGCTCTTCGGCGGCGGCCTTGTTCAGGTATTGGGCGTAGCTCTCGATGACGCGCCAGCTCAGGTAGGTCTTGATCGTTTCCAGCGGCGTGGCCTTGAGGGTCGATGCCATCGCCGTGAAGTAGCTCGGCTGGGACACGATCATGTAGTCGACCTTGTCGCTGATCTCGACCGCCTTGGCCCAGGCCTTCCAGTCGAAGTCGGGGGCGATCTCGGCCAGCTTGGCCAGTTCGATTTTGTTGACGGTCTTGGTCGGGTCGCGGTTCTCGACGCGCGTCCACTGCACCTTGGCCAGCGCCGTTTCGAGTTCGAGCACGGCGGCGGCATGCGCACTGGCGCCATTGTCGCCGCTCATGGCCAGCATTTTTTCCATGTGCTTGACGTAGGCGGCCTTCACGTCGGCCATCTTCTTGTCGTCGGCCAGCAGGTAGTAGTCGCGATCGGGCATGCCCAGGCCGGACTGGCCCACATAGACGGCGTGCTTGGAGACGTCCTTGGCATCCTGGTTCACGAAGAACGAGAACGGCATGGTGACGCCGGTGCGGTGGAAGTGGGCGAACAGGGCCGGCAGTTCGGCCTTGTCCCTGAGGGCGGCGATGCGGGCCAGGTCGGCCTTGAGCGGCTTGAAGCCGGCGGCCTCGCGGCCTTTCCCGTTGAGGAAGCTGGTATAGACGTTGGCGATCTTGACGGTGTCGGCACTGGCCTTGGGGCCGGCCTTGACGGCGTCGTCGAGCAGGGTGCGGGTGTTGGCCAGCGCGGTTTCGCGCAGCTCGTCGAACGAGCCCCAGCGCGATTTGTCGGCCGGGATCGCAGTCTTTTTCAGCCAGCTGCCATTGACGAAATTGAAGAAGTCGTCCTGGACGCGGACGGTGGTGTCGAAGTTCTTGAGTTCGAGGCCCGAGGTCTGGGCCGAGGCCGGCACGGCAAATGCGACCGGCAGCGCCAGACATGCGAGGCTGATGAGAGTGCGTTTCACTGAAAACCCTTTCAAATTTTGTTTAGTCCGGGCGAGCCGCGCAAGGTTTGGGTCGCCAACGCGCCGGGCGATTATATACTGGCAAGAACTGCAGGACTGCAACATCTTTCCCTGTGTAAATACGGCTGGCGTGTTCTTGAACAAACACTTGAAATAGGGTGGTTTCGGGCCTCTGCTCGGCGCTCGGCGGGCTGGGGGGCTGCCCGATAATCGTGACACGGCCAAATTCGCCCGCATGGTGCAGGCGGATGGTCGTGAAGCGAGAATGCCATGAAATCAGAGCAGCGGGTGCACGACGAAATTACCTTGACCATCGACCAGACGGACGAGTCGGAGCTGGGGCGCGCCAAAGCCGAGATGAAGGCGATCCACGAGGCGATCTCGCGGGTCGAAGCCGAGGCCAAGGCGGCCTGCGCCGCCGAGAACCGGGCCCACGCCGAAGCGCGCGCCCGCACCCTGGCCGAAGAACGCGCCGCCCAGGACGCCGCCGCCCCTGCCGCCGCACTGGAAAATGCGCAGGCGACGCAGGAAGCGATTGACGCCAACCACGACCGCCTCGCCTCGCTGCGCGCTGCTACCAAGGCCAGTGTCGACCGCCTGCACGCCGTGCAGCAGGAGACGGTCGACCTGCGCGCCCGAGCCACGCAGGAGACCAAAAGCATGGCGCGCGAACGCGAGCGCCAGCAGGAAAACGCCCGCAAGACTGCCGAAAGACTGGCCGAAGCCGAGAGCGAGGCGCAGGCCCTGACGGCTCAGCGCGAGCAGGCCGACCAGCTCGCCATTGCCGCCACCTTCGCCCGCACCGTGGCTGAAGCGCGCGCGCTGGAAGAAGCACGCGCACTGGCCCATATTGAACAGGAACGCGAGTCGATCGCCAAGGCGCAGGCCGAGTCGGACAGCATCGCGGCCCAGTCGGCGCAGTTGCGCCTGCAGGCCGAGCGGGAACTGCGCGAAGCTGCCCAGCAGCGCGAGCGCCTCGAACAAATGGCAGCGGCCACCGCCGAAGCGCGGCGCGATGCCGAAAACCGCATCCTGGCCGCCACCGAAGAACGCATCAACGCCGACCGCCGGCTGCGCGAAGTGGCGGCGGCACGCGCCGAAGCCGAGCGCGAAGCGGCAAACCAGGCCAGCCTGAAGCTCGAGGCCGAGGCACAGGCGCGCGACCAGGCGCGCCAGCGCGCCCCCGCCGATGAAGCGGCCGCCCTGGCGCTGCAGGCGGAGGCGAGCGCACAGGAACATGAGAAGGAACTGGCCAAGGAGCGCGAAGCGATGGCATTGCTTGGCACTGCACTGCTGAACAAAAAGAACGACGCCGAACAGAAATCGATCGAGAACGAGGCTCAATTGCTGGAACTGCAGCGCCGCAGCGCCGACCTGGCCATCGCCAAGGCGGCGCAGAGTGCGGCGCTGGCAGGCGCCGAGCGCGACCGCGTGCATGCGGAAGAGGAAGCGGCGGTGGCCCTGCAGGACAGGCAACAGGCCGAGTATGAAGCGGCCGAAGCGGCTCAACTGCGCGCCGTGACCGACCAGGCCCAGGCCCAGCGCCTGCGCCGCCAGGCCGATGCCGACCGCACCGAGGCGCGCGTCATGGACGAGCAGGCCGAAGCGGCCGAGCGCGAAACGGCCGCCCGGGAACAGGAGGCACAGGCCGTAGCCGGGCAGGCCCGCGTCGCCATTGAACTGGCCAATGTGCAGGCCGAGCGCGCCCGCCTCGCCGAAGAACAGCTGGCGCTGGCGCAGCAGGCGCTGGAGGCCGAACGGGCCTGCCAGGAAGCCGAGAAGCAGGCGCTGGCGCTGGTTGAACAGAAGCTGGTGCAGCACCGCCACAAGGCGGCGTCGGACGAGCGTGCCAACCGCGCGGTCGAAGCGCGCCTGCAATCCGAACAAGCTGCCGTCGCTGCCGCCCGCGTGCGCGCCGACGCCGAGCAGGAGACGCTGAACATGGCGCGCCAGGCCGAGGTGGCCGAGGAAGTTGCGGCACAGGCGGCGCTCGACAAATACGATGCGCAGCGCCTGCTGCTCGAACGTGCCCAGGCCCACGCCCGCCTGCAGCGCAAGACGGCGCTGACCACGCAGGCACTGGCCGAGGCCAAGCGCCAGGCGCTGGAGCTCGAAACGACGCGCAGCCTGCAAACCGAACAGGAACTGGCCGCCTTGCGCGCCAGGCTGGCCATCGAAGAACCCGTATCGGCCAACGAATCGGCCGCCGCGCGCGACAACCCGTTCGAGGCGGCCCAGCGCCAGGCCGCACACCGCCGCCAATCGGAGCACATGACGCGCGAAGTCATCGAGCGCCTGACGCTGATCAGCGAGGCGGCCGAACGGGCCGACCGCATGGCGGATATGAAAGGCCGCTGACGCCTTCCGCGTGGGTAGCTTCGCAACCCACGCTACGGATCTGCCAGGCACTCGTAGGGTGGGTTGCTTGCAACCCAAGCGTTCGTCCGTCCGCTTTACATTTCTTTACCTTCCACACATTTCCGGGCAAAGCAGACTCGTAGGGTGGGTTGCTTGCAACCCACGCGTTCGTCCGTTCGCTTTACATTTCTTTACCTTCCACACATATTCGGGCAAAGCAGAGACCGTACAGTAGGCACATGCATGAGACATCTTCTTCATGCAACCAACTGAAAGGACACCTGTATGAACAAGCCAAGCTCCACCAAACGCTGGATCCTCGGCGGCATCGCCGCCACCTTGCTGGCCCTGACTGCCGTCGCCGGCACCAGCTATGCGACCGAAGGCGGCATGCACCATCGCCACAGCCGCCTGCACTCCGATCCGGCTGCGATGGACCGGCATCTCGAAGCCATGGTCGACAAATTCCTGGCCGACGGCACCCCGGAACAGCGCGCCAAGGTCTCGGCCATTGCCAAGGCTGCCGTGGCCGACCTGCGCCCGCTGCGCACTCAGCTGCACGAGGGCCACGAGAAGGCCGTCAAGCTGCTGTCGGCGCCAACGGTCGACCGCGTGCTGCTCGAGTCGGTCCGCCTCGACCAGATGCGCATCGTCGACGCGGGTTCCAAGCGTATCCTGCAAGCCGTCGTCGACAGCGCCGACGTGCTCACGCCGGAACAGCGCACCAAGCTGGCCGAGCACCTGACCAAGCGTTTCAAGCACTGATGCCTCACGCGGGGCGCGTTCAAACCGCCCCGCGTGATGTATCCTAGTCTCCCATGCCACATCGCATCCTCATGATCGAAGACGACCAGCGCCTCGCCGGCATGGTCGCCACCTACCTGAACCAGAACGGGTTCGAGGTGCACCATGCCGACACCGCGCAAGCGGGCATGGCGATGCTGGCCGCAGAAAACTTCATGCTGGTGCTGCTGGACCTGATGCTGCCCGACGCCGATGGGCTCGAAGTGTGCCGCCGCATCCGCGCGCTGGCCGGACCAAGCCACGCGGTGCCGATCGTGATGCTGACCGCCAAAGGCGACCCGTTCGACCGCGTGCTGGGGTTGGAAATCGGCGCCGACGACTACATTGCCAAGCCATTCGAGCCGCGCGAATTGCTGGCCCGCCTGCGCGCCGTGCTGCGGCGCCCGGCCATGCTCGCCCAGGAAGCGTCGCCAGTGCTGCGTTTCGGCCGCCTCGACATCGACGCCGGCGCACGGGTGGTGCGGATCGACGGCCAGGAGCGCGCGCTGACCGCCTACCAGTTCGACCTGCTGCTGGCGATGGCCGAGCGGGCAGGGCGCGTGCTGTCGCGCGAACAACTGATCGACGCCGTCAAGGGCGAGACGATCGAACCGTTCGACCGCTCGATCGACGTCCATATCGGCCGCCTGCGCGCCGCCATCGAAGACGATGTCAAACAGCCCAAGCGCATCATCACCGTGCGCGGTGCAGGCTATGTGTTCGCGAAAGTACAAGATGCCTGACATGCCCCGTATCGGTATCCGCCACCGCCTGTATGTGCGCATCTATGTCGCGCTGCTGGTGAGCCTGGTCGTCGCCGCCAGCCTGTTCGCGATCGCGGCGCACGGCCATGGCGATTCGCGGGCCGGCATCGAGACCATCGCGGAAGTGGCGGCCGACCTGCTGCCGCCGGCGGACGCGCCGCAGCCCGAACAGCAGGCTGCGCTTGAGCGCTGGCAGCATAAGGTCCATGCCAACCTGGCCATGTATTCGGCTGAAGGCCGCCTGATCGCCGAAGTCGGGCGCAAACTGCCGGCGCCAAATATCGCCCAGACCGGCAGCGGTTTCATGCTGCGCCATCCTTCCGTGTTCGTATTGCGCCTGCCGGACCAGCGCATCTTGCTTGGCCAGCGCAGCATCCGTCACAAGGCGACGATGGGCATGGCGGCGCTGGTGGCCCTGATTGCGCTGTCGGTCGCGCTGGGCGCCTATCCAGTGGTGCGGCGCCTGACCCGGCGGCTCGAGTCCTTGCAGGCCTCGGTCGAGAGCCTCGGCGCCGGCAAGCTCGGCACCCGCGTCGACGCGAGCGGCAATGACGAAGTGGCAGGGCTGGCGCGCAGCTTCAACGAAGCGGCGGCCCGCATCGAGCAGCTGATGCAGGCGCAAAAGAACCTGCTGGCCAATGCTTCGCATGAACTGCGCTCGCCGCTGGCGCGCATCCGCATGGCGGCCGAACTGATGCCCGAGCAGGGCGCGGCGGCGATCCGCGATGAGCTGAACAAGAATATCGGCGAGCTGGACCAGTTGATCGAAGAGTTGCTGCTGGCCAGCCGGCTCGATGCGGCGGCCAGCGACTCGGTCGCCCGCGACGAGCTGGACCTGACCGGCCTGGTGGCGGAGGAATGTGCCAGGGTCGATGCGCAACTGCAGGCGCCGCCGCTGCTGATGCATGGCGATGCGCGTCTGATCCGGCGCATGGTGCGCAATCTGCTGGAAAACGCCAGGCGGCATGGCGGCGGGACGCCGGTCGAAGTCACGCTGGCCAGC
Organism: uncultured bacterium; assembly: GCA_965233055.1. GTDB lineage: Bacteria > Pseudomonadota > Gammaproteobacteria > Burkholderiales > Burkholderiaceae_D > Telluria_A. Next base: position 63,842 of record CBDDRJ010000019.1, on the reverse strand, counting down.
AAGGACTGCATGGTGGAAATCGACGTGGCCGACCACGGCCCGGGCGTGCCGGAAGAGCAGCGCGAACTGATCTTTACGCCGTTCTACCGCTTGCCCGGGGCCAGCGAAGCGGCCGGCGGCGTGGGGCTGGGCCTGTCGCTGGTGCGCCAGATTGCGCGCAAGCACGGTGGCGATGTGCACTGCCTGCCGAACGAAGGCGGCGGCTGCCGCTTCCGCATATCGATTCCGGCCGCATAAACGCTGAACTGCGTAGGGTGGGTAACAGAGTTACCCACGCGTGACAGCGGCGTCACGTTGGTCCATCCGCGTGGGTAACTCCGTTGCCCACCGTACAAATCCACGAAAACCTTACCGGCGGCGGTGATGCGCGCGGCCACCCCAATGGCGGCCGAATCCGAACACGAAGTCGAGACCGATAGTGACCGGCGGGTAGTAATAGGCCGGGGCCGGCGCATACACCGGGGCCGGCACATACACCGGCGCGGGCCCATACACCGGCGCAGCCGCATAGCCTGCCGACAGCGGCTCCGACGTATATTCGACCCGGCTGCTGCCGCCCGGCATGCGCTGCACCGGCGTCACCGACACCACATGCCATTGGTAGGGATCCTGAACCGGCGGCGCCGGCGGCGGGGCAACGGCGCAGCCGCCCAGGGCGGCGGCAGCAATCAATGGGCTCAGGCGGCGCATGGTGTACTCCTTTTGCAGCGGATAGCGTGAAACCTTACTTTTCTACGGTGACCTGTTCGACAAAATATTCCGTCTCGCCGAAACAGTTCGATGGTACACCTTTGCGCTGGGCGTAGGTGAGGACGACCCGCTTGCCGGCCGCCGCCATCATTTGCCTGGCCAGCGCGTCGTCGCGCACGGTGAAGGCAAAGCGCTCGGGGATCGCTCCTGGCATGCTAGAGAGCAGTATTTCGCCTTCCCAGGTCTTGCAGATCCACCCCTTCCGGGAGAATTTCTGCAGATAGCCGGCCCGTTCACCCTCCGAATATGACCAGTGCAGCGTCACCCAGGTGTACAGCGAAAACAGCGCGACGGCGCCGGCCACGATGGCCAGCAAAATCCACTTGAGGCGTTTCGGCACGGGCATCATTGGGCTGCGCTCGCTTCCTGTTCGCGCTTGTAGCGCACCGACGACCATAGCGAGACCAGGATAAAGGCCACCCCCGACAAGCCCGTGAACCACTCGGGAATATGGTAGCGCACGCTCGCCAGCATGATGAGGGCCAGGATGCCGATCGCATAGTGGGCGCCGTGCTCGAGGTAGACGAATTGCTCCAGCGTGCCCTTGTGCACCAGGTACACGGTCATCGAGCGCACGAACATGGCGCCGATGGCCAGGCCGAGCATGATGATGACGACGTCGTTGGTGATCGCGAATGCGCCGATCACGCCGTCGAAGCTGAACGAGGCGTCGAGTACTTCAAGGTACAGGAAGCCGCCGATGCTGCCGCGCGAAATCATCTTGCCGACGGACGGGTCGGCTTCCTCGTCCTCCAGCAGGCCGCTGATCCAGTGCACCGACATATAGGTGACCACGCCAACCACGCCGGACGTCAGCACGGCCAGCTTGCGCGCCTCCGGAACCAGCGCGGAGCAGCCGAACGAGGCCACCAGGGCCAGCAGCACGGCCAGCCCTTCGGTGCCGAGCTTGCCCATCTTTTCTTCAATCCAGCCGAGCCAGTGAAGTTCCTTCTCGTCGTCGAACAGGAAGTTGAGGAAGACCAGCAGCAGGAAGGTGCCGCCGAAGGCGGACACTTCGGCATGCTTGTCGGTCAGGTGACGCGAGTATTCTTCCGGCGTGTTGATCGCCATATGCCAGACGTCGACCATGCCGAGGTCGGTGGCGACCGCCACGATCAGCAGCGGGAATACCAGGCGCATGCCGAACACGGCGACCAGGATGCCGACTGTCAGGAACAGCTTGCGCCAGAATGCGTCCCAGTTGCGCAGCACCGAGGCGTTGACGACCGCATTGTCGAACGACAGCGACACTTCCATGACGCCCAGCACGGTCGTGATCCACAGGGCAGACAGGGCCAGCGCGATACCGCCGGCCTGGTAGCCCCACCAGCCGGCCACGGCCAGCAAAATGACGGAAACGGCAATCGAGAATCGAAAATGTTGCATGAGATACCTTTTTTGCTGATGAAGTAAACAACGCGATATTACAATGTGGGGCACTGTAACAGTCCACTGGCTATCCGAACAACATGGTATCTGCGATAATTCCATCCATCCCTTTGTTGACGCTTGGAAATATTCATGGACCTTAGCTACTTGCTCACTCCGTTTTTGACATGGCTGGTTGTCGGTCCGATCAAGTTCCTGATTAATAGTGCCCGTCAGCGGCGCCTGGCCTTTGATCTGGTCGGCAATGGCGGCTTCCCAAGCAATCACAGTGCGGTCGTGACCAGCATGGCGACCCTGATCGCCCTGCGCGAGGGCATCGGCCATCCTGCCTTCGGGGTGGCGGTAACGCTGGCCTTCGTCGTGATGATCGACGCCAACAGCCTGCGTCAGCATGTCGGCCGCCAGGCTGCCGCCATCAACCGGCTGGCCGGCGGTGGCCGGCTGCGCGAGCGCATGGGCCATACGCTGGTCGAGATCGGCGGCGGCATCGCCACCGGCGTCGCCATGGGATGGCTGATCCACCAGCTGTCGCGCAGCATCGGCTGAGCCCCTTTCGCCCAGATCGACGGGTTTCTTGGCGGGCCGGATTGCAGTTCAGGCCCCGAAATCTGCAGTTCAGCCCCCCAAATGGGCAAGTCGCCCTCTGTCCGATTGACGCTCATAGCGGCCTCAGGGATACTTTACGCCTCGAAGTAGGCTCACGCCCCACATCGCCTTCAAATTAATAAGACCACTCGTCCGGAGAATACTTATGTTGCGCAAAACTCTACTCGTCCTCGCCATCGCTTCGGCCCTCGCCGCATGCAGCAAGGGCGCCAACGACGGCAAGCCGGCCGCAAGTGGCAGTGCCAGCGCCAGCGCCAGCGCAGCCGCCTCCGGCTCTGCCAAGTCCTCGGCCCCGCCAGTGACGCTGGCCGTCGCCCCGGAAGACATGCTGGTGCTGGCGGCCAATAACCTCGCCTCCGGCCCGGTCGTCACCGGATCGGTCCAGCCCGAGCGCAAGGCCGATCTGCGCGCCGAAGTGTCGGCCGTGGTGTTGCAAGTGCTCAAGGAAAACGGTGACGTCGTCAGGCGCGGCGACGTGCTGGTGCGCCTGGACGACACCGCCATCCGCGACAGCGTCAATTCGGCCGAGGAAGCCGAGCGCGCCGCTGCCCGCGCGCTCGACCAGGCCGAGCGCCAGCTGGCGCGCGCCAAGACCCTGCGCGATTCGGGCATGACCTCGGTGGCCGCGATGGACGACGCCGAAGTGCGCCGCAATAATGCCCAGAGCGAGGCGCTCGCCGCCAAGACCCGCACCGCCCAGGCCCGTCAGCAGCTGCAGCGCACTCTGGTGCGCGCGCCGTTCGATGGTGTCGTGTCGGACCGCAAGGTGTCGGCCGGCGACACCGCTTCAGTCGGCAAGGAAATGCTGAAAGTGATCGACCCGTCGAGCATGCGTTTTGAAGGCCGCGTCTCGACCGACAAGATCTCGATGGTCAAAGTGGGCCAGCCGGTGTCGTTCCGCGTCAATGGCTTTGCAAACCAGGAGTTCCGCGGCACCGTCAAGCGCGTCGATCCGTCGGCCAACGATATCACCCGCCAGGTCGAAGTGCTGGTCAGCCTGACCGGCGACAACCTGCCGCGCGTGGCCGGCCTGTACGCCGAAGGGCGAGTCGAAGCCGAAAGCAATTCGGCGCTGATGCTGCCGGAAGCGGCGCTGCTGATTCAAGGCGACAAGACCTACGCGTGGAAAATCAAGGACAAGAAGCTGGTGCGTACCGACCTGGCCATCGGCGCGCGCGATCCGCGCACCGGTTTCCTGGAAATCAAGCAGGGCCTGGCCGCCGGCGACGTCGTCATGCGCAATTCGAGCTCCAGCTTCAAGGATGGCCAGAAGATCGAAACGAGCGCAGCCAAGGTTGCCAGCGCTTCCGTTCCTGCTCCAGCCGCACAAGGAAAATAAGCCATGTTCCTCTCCGATTTCAGTATCAAACGACCGATCGCGACGATCGTCATGATCATCGCGATGATGGCGCTGGGTTTGCTGGCGCTGTCCAAGCTGCGCGTCAACCAGAATCCCGACGTCGAAGTGCCTTTCATTCTCGTCAATATTCCGTATCCTGGCGCCTCGCCCGACACGGTCGAGCGCGAGATCGTCAATCGGATCGAAAAGTCGTTCAACAGCATCACCGGTGTCAAGGAAGTCAACGCCAGTGCGGATGAGGGCCGCGCCCAGTTCTTCCTGCAGTTCGACTTCTCGAAGAACCTGATCGACGCCTCCGACGAAGTGCGCAATGCCATTGCCGCGGTGCGCTACAAGCTGCCGACCGAGATGCGCGAGCCGATCCTGCAGCGTATCGACCCGGCCTCCGACCCGATCATGAGCCTGGCCCTGTCGTCTTCCACCCAGAGCCATGCCGAGATTTCGCGCTTTGCCGAAGATGTGCTGGCCGACCGCCTGCGCGGCATCGATGGCGTGGCCAACGTCAATGTCTCCGGTTCGCTGCGGCGCGAGCTGTCGGTGCTGCTGCGCGCGGCCAAGCTGCGTGAATACAATGTCTCGGTCGGCGAGGTCGTCATGGCCCTGCGCAACCAGAACACCAATGCCCCGGTCGGCAAGGTCATTTCGACGCTCGACGAAAAGAGCATCCGCCTGGTCGGCCGCATCGAATCGCCGGCCGACTTCCAGCAGATCGTCATCAAGCGCCGCGGCGACGAAATCGTGCGCCTGGCCCAGGTCGCTGAAATCAAGGACGGCTTTGGTGACATCAACAGCCTGTCGATCCGCAGCGGCAAGCCGAACGTCGGTATCTTCGTGACCCGGGCGCGCGACGCGTCGACCGTGTCGGCGGCCAAGAAGGTCCGCGAGCTGGTCAAGGCGGTGCAGGCCGAACTGCCCAAAGGCACCAAGCTGGAAATCACCCGCGACGGCGGCGACCAGTCCCAGAAGAGCCTGAACAATGTGATCGAGTCGCTGGTGCTCGGCGCCGTGCTGACCATCTTCGTCGTGTACGCCTTCCTGAATTCGTGGCGCTCGACCCTGATCACCGCGCTGTCGCTTCCAACGTCCGTGATTGCCGCCTTCATCGCCGTATGGCTGTGCGGCTTCACGCTCAATTTCATGACCCTGCTCGGGCTGTCGCTGGCGATCGGCGTGCTGATCGACGATGCCATCGTGGTGCGCGAAAACATCGTGCGCCATATGCAGAAAGGCTCCGACCGCCGCAAGGCGGCCATGGAAGGCACGGCCGAGATCGGCCTGGCCGTCGCCGCCACGACCTTCTCGATCATCGCCGTGTTCATCCCGGTGGCCTTCATGCCGGGCATTTCGGGCGAATGGTTCCGTCCGTTTGCCCTGACGGTGACGTGCTCGGTCCTGGTCTCGCTCGGTATTTCGTTCACCCTCGACCCGATGCTGTCGGCCTACTGGGGCGACCCGCCTGACCACCACACAGCGCCGAAAACTGGCATCTCGCGCGTGCTGCAGCGCTTCAATGAGTGGTTCGACCACCAGGCCGACCGCTATGGCTATGTGATCGAGTGGGCGCTGCACCACCGGGTCTGGATGACGATCATCACCGTGCTGACCCTGGTCGCCGCGCTGGGGATCCAGATGAAGTGGGGCGCCACCGAGTTCCTGCCGCGCACCGACTCCGGCTTCCTGGCGATCGATGTGCGCACGCCGGCGTCGTCGAGCGTCGAATACTCGCGCCTGAAAATGACCAAGGCCGCCGAAATCGCATCGACGTTGCCAGAATATAAAGAGACCAATGTGCGCATCAACGCCAATGGCGGCCGCATCTTTGTCGACATCGGCAAGCGCCATGAACGCAAGCGCAGCGCCAAGGATATCGCGGTCGAACTGCGCGAAAAAATCCGCACCCTGGTCGGCGCCGAATACGTCGTCATGGATGACCTGAATAATGGCGGCCGCAAGCCGATCCAGATCGAGTTCACCGGCCCGGATTCGCGCAAGCTGCTCGAGATTACCGAAGCCTATATGGAAAAACTGCGGCGCGTGCCTGGCGCGGTCGACGTCGGCCTGTCGCAGCAGGATCCGCGCAACGAGCTCAAGATTGAAATGGACCGCGGCCTGGCCAGCTCAATGGGCATCTCGATGAGCGATGCCGCCCAGTCGCTGCGGGTGGCATTTGCCGGCGTCGAAGTGGGCGACTGGGTCGACCCGACCAATGAAACGCGCGACGTTTCCGTGCGCCTGCACCCGGAGGACCGCGTCAGCGCCGAGAACATCGAGCGCCTGCCGATCATGGTCACCGGCTCGAACCAGATGGTGCCGCTCGACCAGATCGCCAGGATTACGATGGGCAAGGGACCGTCCGAAATCGAGCACAAGAATGGCAAGCGCACCATCAGTGTGTCGGCCAACGTGCAGGGCCGTGCCGCCGGCGAAGTGACGCGCGACGCGCTGAAACTGGCCGACGCGATCGACTACCCGCCTGGCTACGGCCGTGACCTGGGTGGCGCAGGCCAGGACCAGAATGAACTGTTCACGGAAATGCTGATCGCCCTGCTGTCGGGTATTGGCCTGATGTACCTGATCCTGGTGATGCAGTTCGGCTCGTTCACGGCGCCGATGGGCGTGATGCTGTCGCTGCCGTTGTCCTTGATCGGCGTCGTGCTGGCGCTGACGATCACCGGCAGTTCGCTCAACCTGATGAGCTTCATCGGCGTCATCATGCTGATGGGCCTGGTCGCGAAGAACGCCATCCTGCTGCTCGACGCGGCGCGCAAGCGCGAAGCGGAAGGCTATGGCCGTGAAGACGCACTGATGCACGCGGGCCGCGTGCGCCTGCGTCCGATCCTGATGACGACCTTCGCGCTGATCGCCGGCATGATGCCGGTGGCGCTGGGCCTGGGCGAGGGCGGCGACTTCTACCGTCCGCTGGCCATCGCGATCATTGGCGGCACGATCACGTCGACCATCCTGACGCTGCTGGTGGTGCCGACCTTCTATGACAGCATCGAGATCAAGCGCGACCGCATGTGGGCCAAGTTCCAATGGCGTGCCGGCCGCTACAACGTGCTGCTGGCGTTCTTCGTCACCTTCTTCGAGGCGATCCTGACGGTGATCCCGGTGCGCTTCGTGTTCCGCATGTCGAAGAAACTGTACAACATGGCACGCGGCCGCAAAGACAGCACCGCCACGCCACCGCACATGGCAGTGCAGCGCTAAGCGGGCCTGCTGCCCGCGGCGCCTGCAAAGGCCCCTGCTGACCATGGCGCACCCTGTCGGGTGCGTCAAGGCAGCAGGGACTTTTTTATGGATCAGCGCGGCGGCGTGGTCGCCGGTGCAGTGTCCGGCTTGGGTGGCGGGTTGCTGCCATTGGGTTTATCCGGATAGGTTTTGTCAGGCGGCGTCGGGACAGCCGTGCCCTGGTCCGGCGTCGTGCTTGGGCTGGTGGTCCCCGTCGTGCCGGGCGTGGTGCCGGTGGTGCCGCTAGCGCCGGGCGTGGTGGCGGTCGAGTCCGGCGTGGTGCCGGTCCCTGCGCCACTGGTACCGGTGGTGCCGGTGCCGCTGGTATCCGGTGAGGTACCGGCAGGCGTCGTGCCTGCGGTGTCATCGCGCTTGCAGCCGCCCAGCAAGGCCGCCAGCAAGGCTACTCCCAGAAGGGCTTTTGTTGCCTTCGACATGGATTTCATGTTCACTCCTCGTTCACGTCAGTCATATTGCCACTGCAACGCCGCCTTGCGGCAGGCGGACAGCGACGCGTGTCCAGTCCAGTAATGAGCCTGATTGGCGCCCACGTTGCGAATTCGACTGTGGAAGTTAGACTGGGCATGCCCGGGCCAGTTCGGCCAATCACCGCAATTGCGGGCGATGCGCGGCAAGCTTGAGCATCCTCAAGCCAGCGGCGCGGAACGTTTGACGGATCGCAGAACTGTCCGTTTTAGATGAACAGCGCCTTGTACAGGGCAACAATGGAGGCCAGCGTGGTTTCGTCGACCCGTTCGAACTTGAAGCCGGTGCGGAACGAGTCGCCACTGTAGATGCTATAAATGGGGTTGGCGCGCACGGCCACCTTGTACTTGTTGCCGGCCACCGTGGCCTCGAAGCTGACCAGGCATTCCTTGCCGCTCTCGAGGGCCTCCGGCAGCACCATGCTGATGCCTTTGGCGCTGATGTCGATCGCCTTGCCGGTCAGGGCAGGGGCGTCGCGGAACAGCACCGTGGTCGGGCAGTGCAGTTTCTTGCGTTCTTCGGTACGGAGGTTTTTTGGATTGTTCATGGCGCAGTCGACAGTGTTAGTTTTTATTTTAGGAATACCACTTGGCGTAGAAAGGCCGGCGAGGCTGTCGGGCCATTCTAATTGACAAGTTCAATGCGCGGCAATGTCAGTGTGGCAATCTCAAGCGGCGAGCTTGTCGCTGTCCAGGTTCACTTCGGCGTCCGACTGGAAAATCGCCATATCGGTTTGCCCCAGCACCCGGCTGGTGATGGCGCCGGCCGTGATGGAGCCGCTGACATTGAGGGCAGTGCGGCCCATATCGATGATCGGCTCGACCGAGATCAGCAGGCCGGCCAGCGCCACCGGCAGGTCGAGCGAGGACAGCACGATCAGCGCGGCGAAGGTGGCGCCGCCGCCGACGCCAGCCACGCCGACCGAACCGATCGCCACGATCGCCAGCAGCGGCGCGATGAAGGCGACAGTGAACGGATCGATGCCGACGGTCGGCGCGATCATCACCGCCAGCATGGCCGGGTAGATGCCGGCGCAGCCGTTCTGGCCGACGGTGGCGCCGAACGAGGCGGCGAAATTGGCAATGCCTTCGGACGTGCCGAGGCGCGCCGTCTGGGTCTGCACGCTCATCGGGATGGCGCCGGCGCTGGTGCGCGCGGTGAAGGCGAACGCCAGCACCGGCAGCACCTTCTTGACGAAGCGCAGCGGATTGAGGCCGATCGCGGTGATCAGCACCAGGTGGACGCAGAACATCAGCAGCAGCGCGCTGTACGACGCCGCCACGAAACTGAGCAGCTTCAGGATGTGTTGCGGGCTGGTGCCGGCCACCACCTGGGTCATCAGCGCGAACACGCCATACGGCGTCAGGCGCAGCACCAGGCTGACCATCTGCATGATGACGGCGTGCGCCACGTCGACGCCATGCCTGAAGGAGGCGAACATGGCCGGCTTGCCGTGGGCGATGCCGATGCCGGCTATGCCGATGAAGATCGAGAACACGACAACGGCGATGGTCGAGGTATTGCGCGCGCCCGTCATGTCGAGGAAGGGATTGGTCGGGATGAAGGAGAGGATCATGCCCGGCACCGACAGCTCCTTGGCCGTGGCCAGTTTGCCCTGCAGCACTTCGCCGCGCGCCAGCTCGGCCGTGCCGGCAGTCAGCCCGGCGGCATTCAAGCCATAGGTGTGGGCCATCAGGATGCCGATCGAGGCGGCCACGATGGTGGTCGAAATCAAGATGCCGATGGTCAGCGAGCTGATCTTGCCCAGTTCGGCGGCATTGCTCAGCTTGAGGATGGCGCCGACGATCGACACCATGATCAGGGGCATGACGATCATCTGCAGCAGGCTGACATAGCCGGTGCCGGCGATATCGAGGTAGGCATTGGTCTGTGCGATGACGGGCGCGGCGCTGCCATAGATCAGCTGGAAGGCTGCGCCAAGCAGCACGCCGAGGCCGAGCGCGGAAAACACCCGCTTGGTAAAGCTCAGTGCGTGCGCTTGTTGCCAACCCAGCAGCAGGAAGATGCCGGCGGCGGCGGACAGGTTCAGGATCAGCGGCAGTAGCATGGACGACCTTCGTAGAATGTTTCCCCGGGAAAAGTGCAACGGGGTCGCAGCATTCTAGCGCAATGGCGCCAGCAATTGCCGGCGCAGCGCCTGCAAAGGATTTGCAGTTGCAGGAAGTGTATGTCGGTATAGGCCTGCCCAAGCCACCCTACATCACGGAATCAGGTACCGCAGGCCTTGATTACGACATCGCCAAGCAAGCGCTGGCGGCGGGCGGCTACAAGCTGGTTGGCCAGATGTTGCCACAGGCGCGTACGCTGGCAATGCTACGTACCGGCCAGTTTGACGGCACGTTGTCGATAACGGAAGGAATCGGTGGACAAGGTTGCCTTACTGACGCTTACATTGTTTATCAAAACGCCGCGACCACACTCCCCAGTCACAACTTGACACTTCAGCAGATCGAGGATTTGTCCCATTATTCGGTGGCGGCATTCCAGAATGCCAACATGGTGCTGGGCGAACGCTTTGGTGTTGTCGTGGGCGGCCATTCAGACTAAAGAGAGGTGCCTACCCAGGCCACGCAAAACAAGCTGCTCTTTTTTGGACGGGTCGATGTGGTGGTGGGCGATCTGCCCTTGACGGGGACCAAGGACATGGCATTCACTTTCCACACCAATGCTACTCAGCGTCGGCGAATTGGTCCTGAGCGGTATGTTGATACACCGCACCAGGCCATCCCCCAACGGCCGGGCTTCAAGACCCACGCCGCAAAAATGTTGGTTGGGCCAGGTACAGGTCGCGACGCTACTGGCACCGAGGTTGGGCAGATGACTGGCGCGGGAATGGTTGAATTGAAATCAGTTGATGTTGTCCGGCGGCTTTGCCTTTGGGCTTTTGCTTTCTGCAACACTGGAAAAAGTAGCCAGGAGCTTGTCCATCGCAGAAAAGACCAGATCGACACTGTACCCCGCCAGCAATGAGAGTACATACGGGCCAAAACTCTTTAGACTGGCAACGTCCTCAGCATTTGGCATCAGGCAACTGGCAACAAAACCCGCCAATGTTCCAAGATAAATCCTCATTCTGTATAGTGCAATGCGATCTCGATCGAACGTGAAATCCCTTATGTCCTGCGACAGGCTGCGAAGTACGAATAGGGATGCTCCAAGCATTCCATACATGAGCGGCAAGATGAAGCGATGAAGAGTCTGCAATGCAAATTTGGCGGAAAGTATTTGCACTTGGGAGTGCTGATATGGATCGCTAATTTCCTTTTCAGGCGAGCTAATGAACCAAAAAGCGGCTACCCTCCAAACTTTGTTCCATGCAACAAGGACTTCTACTCGGGCATTTAGCTCGGTCTCAGCTGTGGCGAGTTGCGCATCGATATCCTGTAATTTTTCATTTTCGGCCAATGAAATTTTTTCAGCGACCGTAGGTATTTTTGCTCGGGACAAATACAGCTCTGACGATTTCTGTAAAACAGGTGTAATTTCGGATAATACATTTGAGCCGACAACAAAGTAAGCCTGGGTCACGATCAAGGTACTGAGCCCAAGGAATATTATCAGTTGCACTCGATGCAAAGCGAGCTCAGCTGCAGTGGCCGCCGTGCTTCCCAAACCAAGGATCCAATTCTTCAGTCGCCCTAAAAAAGAACTAGGGCGCGGCATCGGCATTGTGGCGAAAATGAGGCTAGAGACCGATCTTGGGCTCACGGCACGGGCTAGTTTATCGCGCGCTTCCCAAAAAGCAATTTGCATCCGGTATGAATCTGCAGCAGGTTGATCCAGGCGTAAAAGCTCTTTGGAATTTACAATAGTGGTAATAACTTCAGTACTGATCCCAAGGCCATGTTCAGCGGCATGCGCAAGCAGCAGCTCGGCCTCACCGATAGCCTTGTTGAGCAAAGCCACATCATTGAAAGGGACCGTTTCTTGTGTTTGCATGTGCTACCTCTACTGATATTTCTGTCGTTCATTGCAAATGAACTTTCACTGCAAAGTGATTTGAAACTCGCAAGGTTTTCTCGTCACCATTTCACCGCACATCACTGGCTCGTTGTCCGCGTAGACAATTCTCACTGTCCACAACCCGCGGGATACGTTAATTTTCCTGCTCCAGGTACGCCATTCAAAATAACCTTGCCTATTTACCTCTCCTTCTAGTTGTTCCAGCAACGACTTATATCCAGCATGCAACGCTATATCATCGATCACTGGAGTCTCGACGCCCTGCGCGGTGACGCCGCTGTATGAGGTTCGAAACCACTTATGGCGTATTGGAAGCTTGCCCGCGGTTTTTATCTGCGCGATTGCCTCTGCCGAGCCCCTTAGCATATTCCAAAGGTAGATCGGGGCTAATGGTGCGGTCCCAGAAAGGGCCTTTCCAGCATCACGAGTGTTCAAGTTGACGTTGGCACTCCACACTGCCTGTGTGATTTCTATATTGTCGGCTGTTGCTGGATTTGCGGTGACCATGGCAACGAGGAAAATTGATCCGAAAAAGCATCTTGCGGAGACAGGAAGGCTTCGCCCTCGATGACGCAGTTGCGCAACTGGATTGACACACATGTATTATTCTCCAATTTTCTATTGAAGTTTTAACTAGGTATGGGGATGAGCGTGGAGAGCTGCGGACTACAGAATTGCGGCGAGAGGAGCGACTAGCTTTGCAATGGAAACTCCTGCCTGGCCCAATCTCTTTATCTGATTCACCAGCTCAGCCTGGGCGATATTGTGACGGGTCGCTTCCTTGAGTACCGAAATCAAATTGGCATAGATCTCAGTGCCTGTACCATGCGGCAATACAGCATCAAGGTCGTCCTTGGACAATTGCAGTAGTTCGTCCAGTGCTTTTTTGTTTTCAGTTTCGTTTAAGAAAGCTTCTTGATTGCGATTCAGGCTTTCTTTTAAGGCCTTACGAAATGCTTCAACGTTGCTCATGGTATTCCCCTATTTTGGACCCGCTTTTTGCATCAACACTTCAAATTCGCTGGCCAGCTTTTCAATTTTCTCTTTTCCGGTAGCAGCTCGTTGAGCGAGCCTGTCGATTTGTTCGGATGTGTCAGCCAGTGAAGTTGAAATTTGTTCTTGCAAATTGGGCGCGCCCAACTTTGCGAGAATTTCATTCTGCATGTCCTTTACTCTAACCACCGACGCAAGATATCCAGTGACAGCGCCGTTAGCCTGAAACATGTTTGCGTAGGTTTCGTTGATCCGTGTCGTGACCAATGCCTTTTGGCTTAGGATTGGTGCGACGGTTCTGGTCCGAAAGGTTTCGACATTTTCGCGGACAGTACTTAAATACACTTCGAGCATTTCGAATGCCTCACGCTTGTCGTTAACGCTACTGCTAGGAGACGCCCCCTTTGTGATGGCATCCACTAGCGGCCCTTGAAATTCCGCCAGAGTTTTTTGAATCTGATATGGAGCGTAGACGCGATCCACGAATTTATTCGCATCAGCCTCCAGTTTGCTGTGATAGAGATCGACCAACTTCAAATGGGAACGTTGGACCTCAGTGAGGTCCTTTCCCAAGGTCGCAGATAATTCAACCGATTGTTTGGGAATTTCCGCACATCCCACGATCGTATTGAACACGACAAGAACGAACAGGAATCGAAAGCGCATGGAGTCCCCGGCTTCGCTTGTGAAGAAGGGAAATCGATTGGAATTTTCCCAGTTCACAAAATTGAACATTGCTACAAGATAGTCCAAATTTGCGCATTGATATACGCACATTGTAACTTTTCGTTTTCTATTTTCATCGACTCTAGTTCTGCCAGTGCACAGCTTCAAAGAATTGACGGCAGCCGAAGGAGTGATATTTTGATGGATTTTATTCGCACATTCAGTATTGTTGGCAGGGGCTGTCTCTCGGTGCCCACTCTAATGCATGAGTTCGTATGCAAATGTAGAACCCAGGTATTTGACGGGACCCACTTCATCAGTTTGGATAATTGTCGCCCCCTTGGCGCGGGTGATACGCTGTCTGTATCTGCTGACCGCAAGGCGGGAAACCAAGGTGATGCCAATTAATAGCAAATACCCCCGCTTCTTTAGTCAAAAGAACAATGCTACATGGACCTATTTGACTTTCCGGTAAGTGTGCACGAGGACTTAGCATTTCCAGAATGGGTCGCCCGGCGACGATGCAAAAGGGTACACTGGCCGATTCCAGTATGAGGCGCGGACGAGGGCATGGCCAAGGAATCGGTATCATCGAGGGTTGAAGGTGCTCCTGAACGGCAGGCCAGTTCAGCCCGTGGTGAGCGTCCGGCACAGCGTTCCTACATCCTGCATTCAGGCGGCGTGCGCGCTCAGCCGGAAGGCAAGGCCGATGGCAGCACGCGCTTTGCTGCACAGCGCGCCCGTATCGAGTCTATCCATTCCAGCCCGCGCATGGCTGTCCAGCGCCATCAGTGTGATGTCATATCGCAGCAGCCGGCCCAGCTGTTTAAAGCGGACGCCGCGGACGCCGCAGAAGTTACGGACGCCGATATTGCAAACGCTAATCTGGTGACATTGCAGGCATGGCTGGCAAGGCCGCCCGCTGATCCCTCATGGGCTTGGGACGACGAACGCGCCGACCTGATTCCCGATGTCGCCATGCGCGCCAAGATCACTCTGCGCGTCAACGCCCTGGTCGCTCAGGCGCAAGCTGCCGCAAGGCTGGCGAACCTTGGCGTGACTGCGGCTGAACTTGTGCTGTTTGAAACCACAACCAATAGCGATGCGTTGATTACTGCTGCTGCCGCACATATGAAAGCGCAAGGATGGAATATTGCCGCCTTGCTCGGGGCAATTGCCGGTTTTGGCGCTGCTGAGCGTGAAATTGCCATTGCCGTCTGCGCGAAAGGCGAGGTCGATTTGGATCAGTCAGTTATTTTGCTGGCCCAAACCTGGGGTGTTTTGAATGGACGGGATACGATCGTTGTCGCCGATTTAGTGAGTTTGCTCGCTCACCGTGCCGTAGTTTTCGCCGGCGGCGTGTACCGCTCTGTGCCCTTGACGGGGACCGAGGACAAGGCATTCACCTTCTACGCCAATGCTACCCAGCGTCGGCGAATTGATCCTGAGTGGCATGTTCACACGACGCACCAGGGCGTCCCCCAGCGGCCGGGCTTCAAGACCCATGCCGCAAAAATGTTGGTTGGGCCCGGCACGCGTCGCGACGCCACCGCGCCCGAGATTGGGTTGATGACCGGGGCAGGGTTAGTCTAGGCGCCGCAGTCGCCATTACCTTTTTTGACTGCTGCCTATTCGCGGCAGCAGTTCCCATCCAAGCTGCCGGCGAATGTCGATCAAGGAAGGCGGCGGCGTGTGTTCAATGATCCGGCGCGCGAGGTAGTCGCGAATCTGGCTCTTGGAAGGTGAGGTCAAGATAGTCATGGCAATCTCCGTGGCGCTACTGCATCTGCCAGCAAAGTGCCGCTGGGGGCTTGGGAATGATTTAAGGGTAGGCTTGTGGAGCGGGCCTGACTGTTCGGTGGCATACATAATTACTGCACTTGCCCGTAGCCTTACTTACCATGTATTCGGGGCAAAGCGCTGATCGATGATCGGACCGACATTCTGTCGCAGCTGCCAAACTACAGGGTGCTTGAATTCGTCGGCGCACATCACTCACATACGCGGTTTGGTAAGTGTTTGTACGTGCCACATGGCCACTCACACGAGGGATCATGTCTCCTAGTAGAATGCCAAGAAAGACGTCGGAGGTGGCTTTTTGAGTCGCTCAGGAGCGCTTTGATCCCGCCGTGGATTGATCCGCAGGCTGGTGCGCCGGACTAACGCTCGTTGGAGATCGCCATGAATTCGATCAATTGGAGAGTGAGATGAAAGCCATCGTATTGAGTGCCTTTGGCAGTACTGAAAATTTCTATGAGGCGGACGTTCCGGTGCCGGTGCCGCCAGAGGGTGCGGTGTTGATTCGAGTTCATGCGGTGTCTTTCAATCCCGTCGATTTTCAGGTTCGCAAGGGACAAGCGGAGAGCAGGAATATTCAGTCGATGATCTTGGGACGCGATCTTTCTGGTATCGTAATAGCAGTGGGCGAGGGTGTAATCTCACTGCGCGTGGGCGATGAGGTCTATAGCAACGTGGCGAAGCTTTCCAGCAATGGCACGTATGCGGAATACGTCAGCGTTCCGGCGGAACTGGTCGCGATTAAACCTGACTCGCTGTCCCATGCCGAAGCTGCCGGCGTTCCTGTGGTCGGCATCACTGCTTGGCTGGCGCTTGAGAAGGCCAGGATCAACGACTGCAAGTCTGTCTTCATTGCCGGAGGAGCGGGTGGTGTCGGTACGTTTGCAATCCTGTTGGCGCGAAGTCGAGGCGTAATGAATATGATGACCACGGCGGGAAGCGGCAGAAGCCGTGACTATCTGATGGATCAGCTGGGTCTTAGCGACAGTCAAATCGTCAATTACAAAGACCACGACTTCGTCAGCCAAGCCTTGACGCGCAACGGTGGCAGCTTCGATGCGGTTCTGGATCTGGTTGGAGGAGAAATGCTGGCTGCCTGTTGCAGGCTGCTCGCCTTTGATGCCAATCTCGTTTCTGTCACCGATCCGCCGTCGAAGCAGGACTTCGAATTTCTGTTCGACTGCAATGCTTCGTTCCATCCGATTGGCGCCAATGCCTATTCATTTTCGACAGATCGCAGCGTTTGGCGAAAGTATCGCGAGATATTGGATTCCCTTACGCGTGACTTCAACGTCGGCGCGTTAGCGGCCCCGCGGACAACCGTGCTGGGCAGCCTTTCTGTACAAGTTGTGAGGAAGGCGCATGCTCTGCTGGAGGAGGGGGCTGTACAAGGCAAGCTTGTAATGACTGCATGAGTGTCAATCAGCGTTCAAGCGCACGGAGGGATGCAGAAACAAAAGAAGCAATTACGATTGCTCGTCACTGCTTGATTTGACTACTGCTTATTCGTGCTAGGCCGTGCGGGATTCGAACCTGCAACCAACGGTTTAAAAGTCCTCGATGCGATTTGACAAGAAGCTGCACGGGTGCTGGCGTTCTGCAAAAACATTGGGCAAGCAGCCAGCGCCTTTACGGAAACACGTGGGACATCTGGATCTGCAGATTCGATGACCGATAGGCACGATTGAACGGTTTTTTCGTCAGCTAAGGCTGCACGGCCGTACCGTTCGAGCGCAATGCCATGTCGGCCTTGAGCAGATGTTCAAAATCCGACACCGACAAAGGCGGTGATAAGAGATAACCCTGTGCATAGTCGCACCCCGCCGTTTTCAACCAATCCTTTTGCCCCGCCGTCTCTACCCCTTCAGCAATAAGTTTGATGCCAAGCTTGTGGGCCATGGCGATCATGGCTTCGACAAAAACGCGGGTGTTGGGGTCACTAGTAATGGCCTGGACGAAGGATTGGTCGATTCTCAGGTAACTGATCTCGAATTTTTTCAAATAGGTCATGGCCGCATAGCCAGTGGCGAAATTGGTGACAACCAGTTCGACGCCTCCCGTCCGCAGCTGTTCCAGTCTTTGCGCGACCAGGGGGGCATGATGAAGTAGCACGTCCTCTTTGATCTCGATCCCGATGCCAGCCAGAGTGTTGCCCGTTTGTCCCCAGTTGCCGGTCTCGACCCGATTCGACAATTCGACGGCCGATCGGTGCACCAAGACTTGAAACGCTGCTCCTCGCAAAGCGCTCCAGGCTTGAGCCCGGTTCGCTGCGTCGTGTATGACCCATTCGCCTATCTCGCCGATGAGCCCTGTTTCCTCGGCCACCGCGATAAAATCGGCGGGACGGATCATGCCGGTGTGCGGATGTTGCCAGCGTAGCTGGGCCTCGGCCTTGACGATGCGTCCGCCAGCGAGCTCGATGATCGGCTGGTAGTGCAGCGACAGTTGGTGCTCGGGTAAGGCGCGGCGCAGTTCGTCTATGACCTTTAGACGGGCCCAGGCAGCGTCGCGCATCGTTGCGGTAAAGAAGCTGAATCGGTTGCGCCCTGCATTCTTTGCAGCGTACATGGCCTGATCCGCGTTCTTAAGCAGTTCTTCGCGGGTGGCCCCATCTTGCGGGAACAAGGTGATACCGATACTGCCTGTGATCCGGGCCTCGCTGCCAGACAGATTGTACGGTTTGGCCAATGAATCGAGAACATGTTGAGCCAGGATCTCGATATGTGAGGTGCGGTGAACCTCAGCAAGAATAATGGTGAACTCGTCACCGCCCAAACGCGCCACGGTGTCGACGTCGCGGACGCAGGCGCGGATGCGCTGCGCGGTTTGTTGCAATAGCTGGTCTCCGGCACCATGCCCGAGCCTGTCGTTGACGTCCTTGAAACCATCGAGGTCGAGGAATAGCAGGGCCAGCGGCATGTCGGAGCGAGCACAACGTTTGAGCTCGGTTTCGAGCCGGTCGTGGAACAGGCTACGGTTTGGCAATTCGGTAAGCGCGTCGAGAGTGGCACCACGGTGGCTTCTCTCTTCCAGGGCATTGCGTTCGGTGACATCACGCGCCGTTCCCGCGATTACATCGGACCTGCCGGCGCGATCGAGCACCGGCATCAGCAGGACTTCGAAGACACTCCCCGCAGCACTGGAAGCAGGAGCGCCCGGCAGGTCACCACGATATGCTGTCTTGCTTGCCAGGACATCGCATACATGTTGTCGCAATTCTTGCGCGCCGATCGGAAACAGTGTGAATATATTCGTGTTGAGAATGTCTTCATTCGCAACATTGTATTGCTTTGCAAAGGCATTGTTTGCGTAGAGGAGCATGCCGCTCTTGTCGAAGATGAAATTGAGGTCAGGGGACGAGGACAATAGCGTGTCGAACAATTGTGTTAGCTGTGCCTTGTCGTAGACATAGCGCTGGAAAGACTCAGTCAATGCCTGGTCGATCCCTTCGTTAAAGCGGGTCATGTCGCGCACGCCGGCAAGCGAGCAAGCAGGGGTAGTCGCGCTCCACAGGCGCAGCACGCTTGCGCGCAATGCGCGAAATTCGGCCATGACATCGCTGATACTGAAGCCGGACAGAGCACGTGCTGCGCCATGCTTCTCGGCTTCGGTTTCAAGCGTCTGAAGCGGCGCGCGGCCGAGCGATTTTTCCAGTTGCTCGGCAGATGTTTGGGCCGAGTCAAGGTCGGACGTAATCGTGTGCAAGATACCAACGCAGTGATCGCGCAATTGCTTCGTGTCGAGCTCGTGATCGGTCACGATTGTCTTGGCGAACTGTTCCCAACAGTCGAGAATTAGATCAATATTTTCGCGAATAAATGTTGCTAGTGCCGATGAGTTTTCTGGAGAACCTGCCGGTGCGCTCATACCATGTCCTTTGTTGCAAGTCGTCTTGACCATAGTGGGTGGACGACCCGTATGCCATCTGCCGCAGGCTCGACGATGCGCGGTGCGCGTCGTTCATCATTCTTTGCGGATGGGCGCTTTTCAATGAGTAGTGAGGGAGGGACCATCAGGCCAATGAAGTCCATCAAGATCCAGCGGAAGGATTGCGAACCCGATTGGAATACGGGTGCGGCATTGGTGGGTATTGGTATGCCTAACCGCATTTGTCTGACTGCGACAAATGATTCTGGTTTAATTGGGGTTTGCGCATCCTTATGTGCATCAATGATAGGTACGGTTCCAGTCGCAGCTTTGCGCACCGTCAACTGGCGACGTACACGCGCGCACGCTGGGCGCGAATGGCTTGTCGCTATTCTCAAGTGCGGGCAGGCCGGTCCAATACGTCAACACCAAGGCATGGCGTCAAGCCTTGAAGCGGGCAGGCATCGCCTATTTCCGCTGGCACGACCTGCGCCATACCTGGGCAAGCTGGCTGGTCCAGGACGGCACGCCGTTGTATGACTTGCAGGAAATGGGCGGCTGGAAGTTGGGCGAGATGGTAAGGCGGTACGCGCGTCTTGCCCCGGCGCAGATGACAAGGCATGCTGCGGTCGTTGGGGAAATACTTCGAGTCACAAATCCGTCACAAGCCCTGAAAGCCGGGGGGCGAAACGGACGAGAAAAAAGGAATTACGATCGCTCGAAACTCCTTGATTTAGTACTGCTAATTCGTGGTGGGCCGTGCGGGATTCGAACCTGCGACCAATGGATGAAAAGACGAGGACGCTTGGATTTTTCTGTTTAAATTCAGCCGCTCGCGATGCTTGCCTGGATGGGTTTGTTGTGCCGCGCAGGGGTGTGAAATTGCAGTCGCTGGATTTCATGGCACGATTGCGCCCCGTTGGCCACTTCAAATTCCCCCACCCTTGGCCGGGTCAAAGTCCCCCAGGCAGGACAGGCCGATTGTAATTTAATCAGCCTCAGGCTCCGAGCAATTTTCCGTCATTCCCGGCATTTCGTTGCCGCGTAACGGTGTTGTGCCGAAGTACTCATGCCATCCGAAAGACTGATACTTTCGGTCCACCATTTTCCGGGGGATTTTTGTCAAGATGAATGTGTTCTGCAAATAGCGTTTATTTGAAATTCGAGCGCAACCCGCAGGAAATTCACCGAGGAGCGAAGATGGATAGGCGGATCTTTCTTGGAATGGCTGGAGGTGGGTTATTGGCTGGCTGCGGTTTGGAACCTATTCCTGTGCCGTCTCCGACGCCCACGCCCACGCCGGGCACGACGCCGATCCCGGCGTCGTGCCCAACACAGGGTGGCACCTCTGTGCAGACAGGGCGGGGGGCAATTCAAGTGTATGTTAACAACCCCGTCCGTATTACACAGTACTGTCAGTACTGTGGATCCTCCGGTTAGCCTGAGTCTATTGGACTCGACCTTTGGCACTTCGATGCCGTCGTCCCGCGAGGATCCACCGCCCTTCAAACTTGCTTGACCTCGCCGAAGTCCCCGCCAGGGAGGGCGGCGTCCATATCATTCTTCCCGGGACACGATCTTCCCGTAAGTGTAGACGCGGACGTGGCGCCGAAACGTTGGGATATTACCCAGCGGGACAGATCAGCGCTCGGATCGTCCGAGAAACTTTGGCATCAGTGGTCACGTTTGGCGTTGGCGCGGATACTTGCAAGCAAATTGCCCGACTTGCTTGATTGTTACAAAGCGTGACTAATGGTGGGCAACGAAGGACTATATTGAAACGTCCAGCCCGCCAACCGTTTGCATGTGCGGCTGCCCATGTCGGTCGACATGCTTCACGACGCTCCACCCGCTATATTCCAGGGAAGATGATGAAAATATTTAGCCAGAACACATTCATTTTTTTGCGATATTTTTTTTGTTGCGTGATTTTCTTAGGGACCAGCGCCAGTGCGTTTGCCCAACAATGCACACTGCCACCCGGAGTAGTGGTGAATGGCGCCAATATCACAGGGACGGTGCAACTGCCAGTCGGCGGCTCCCAAACGATGCCGATTAATCTGTCTGTGTTAAACAGTGGCGTTTATCCAAATAATGGAACACCTTGCTCCGTCTATGTCGGAACGGCGGCCCTATGGCAAGGTATGTATGCCAAGTTTTCGGCTGCCGGCGTGACGGCAGCGAATCTGACTTCTCTCGCTACCAGTATCTCAGGCGTTGCTGGAGCTGGTGTATTTGTCGTTCCCGTCTTTTCGGCATGTGGCTACAACGCAGCCGGAAGGACCATTACATGCGGGCCGGGTACCGACGATTGGACATTGGAAACCATGGCTCACGAGAACATGCATGGCTGGGAATTCCAGAAGTTCGGTGGCCGGCCTGCGACCATACAATTCTATCGTGCCTTCGCCGATTTCGCCAATCTGGTCTATACGGCCTATACGGCTGCTCCAAACACGTTGCAAGGCCCGGGTTGGCAACTGAACTATCTGACCTATGGCTTGCAGAATGAAATGGAATGGGGATCGGAGGTGTTTGCCGATTGGGCGCTGAAGGGCGTGTCGCGCGCCGTATGGCCGTACATCGAGGCCAACCTGCCCGGCTATCAAGCCTATTTCAAGTGTCTATGGACAACGGACAGCGAGGTGACCGATTGCGCACGCCAGCTTTCCATCCCGATTGATTTTGCTGCCAGCGACCCGGTAGCGAATCCGCCAACCGTCGCCGGTTTCACGCAGGCGCAATCGCAATCGATATGGAATGTCTGCTTCAATGCCTATCGAAAAACCGCCTCGGCGGCCGACTTCTCGACGGTCACTCAGCTCGTACTGGCTATCGCGCCAGGCTTGTCGGACACGGCGTCCCAATACTACAAACTCGCCTATGCCGATGCCAATCACGACGGCATCATGGATTGGTTGTGCTGGTACGATGGCCCCGGACCAGTCGGCGTTGGTAATGGGCATTACCTTTGGAATCCGCAAAACAAGCACGGTGCCTATTCATTCGTGGTAAGCGGGAAACACGGCGATACCTACGCTCAATATACTCAAGATCCCTATCTCACCCTGCCATCGATGGCCGGTGGAGCCATCGCCCAACCCATGTTCAGGGAGTGGCAGGGCAAATACGGTAGTGCCAATGGAGCGCGCTTGTTCGCCCCCCTTTTCGCCAATGTATGGGAATATCCAATTTTTTCGTCAAAGATCACGACATCGCCCCAGCTGTACCTGTTCGGGACGCATTGCGCCTCTTGTGCCGCGTCGGTCAACACTGGAGCGCAGACCAAGTGTTCATGTACGACCTTGGGGGCAGCCAATGCCGACAATACCGTATTCGCTATTGCCGGCTTACCGCAACTGGTAGTCAACTACAATCGATATGCGTGCAGCACCAATCAGAGCCCAGCATACGCTCCGCGATTCCCTTGCGACGAACGTCCAGCGAATCCCCAGAACTTGAATTGGTTGTATGCGGACAACGTCAATGGGGCATTTGCAAATATCTCGTGTAACGTCCCGCCGTCCTCCGGATGCGCCCAGGTGGACCAGCTAAGGGCTCGACTTGACGAGTTGTACAGGCTCTACGGAACGCTGGACAACCGCAAAGGGCAGGGCCGCAAGGCCCAGGTGAAGCAGCAGTTGGTTCAATTGAATGCGGCAATCGAAGCGGCTAAGGATATGTGCGGAGCAAAATAAGCACGGCCAATCGTACCGAGTATGGGCGGAACTTCTCGAGCAGGAGGTCGAAGAGTGATCACATATCGACATCGTGTCACCATTCACAGGAGGTCTGCTCAAGTGCGGTGGCGCATGTTACTAGGGCTCGGGCGAGGTTTGGGGTTTTGGCCTCTGAATTGACTTGCGCGGATAACTTCGGCTTCGCGAAATCCCGAAAACATTCCCCAAGTGGGGAATATTTTTCTTATATGCGCAAAAAAGGGTTAGGAAGCCGGAGCTCACTAACCCTGATCTGTACTGCCAAATTCGTGGCAGGCCGTGCGGGATTCGAACCTGCGACCAACGGATTAAAAGACGAAGGCATGTGGATCATTACGCTATGGTTGCGATACGAGCGGAAAGTTGCTTTAGGAAGGACTCCGGCGTCTTGGCCTGCTTGACGGCGTCCCGTCGCAAAGACAAACGCTGACTTTCTACATTGAGGCCATAGCGAACTATCGCAAGGTAGGTCCAGAAATTGTCGGAACCTTCATGACGAAAGGAGACCTCGCCGATCTTAAAGAGGACCGTGTCGATCCCATCGGCAGGATCCAGGAGCTGGCAACCGCCCTTCCCGAAAGCGACCACATGCTGGTCCAAGCTTTCCTGTGCTGTACGCTGGCCAGGAATTACTTTGCCCACCACGATTTCCTCGACCACGAGCTACTCCACTCATCCAAGTCTGAATTCTTAATGCGGGGTATTGTTCTCACAGTATTGACGTTATTGCCTTCAGCGGATATTTGAGTACGGGCAGTGAGACTCCTGAGACTGCAATGCCTGGGTAGGGATGTCCGCTCAGTCAATTTCATACGCTAGTAATTTCGATACGTCCTTAACTGCCACTCGACCAGCTTCGGCATCGACGATGATGTTTCTGCACTTGCACGCAGCCGAATGTTCTGGCATTGAGGCAAGGGTGATGCCGCAAATTCCACATTCATATCGGATACGACTACCTGCTGGGTAGCCTTTTGTGGCGTCAAACTGGATGTATTTTCGATTCGTCATTTCTGGTTTACTTAAGGTTTTGTGGGAACTTTTCGTTCGACAAGGCGAATAATACCTTGGTCAAGATAGTCTTGAATCGTCATAGGTAGTTGATGTTGCTTCCCTTGGCCGAGTTCGCCGAAATAGGAAGCGGCAGGGCCGGAAGGGACATTGTGAATTGGTCTGACTACTTCATATGTACTCAATGGGCGCAGATCGGTCCCTGGTGGCAAAGCCCGCATTCCATAGGGGACGTTGGCTGGCGCGACAAAGGAACCAAAGTCATTAAAAGTTCCAGTTTCATCGACATATCCACCGTATCGACTGAACAGATACCCAGGTTGCAATGTCTCTGGAGTTGGCTTTGTTGCAAAGCCACCATTAGGTGGCCAGTAAGTTTGAATCGCAGTACTCGACGGTTCTTTTGCAGTTCGATCTTTCGGTCGCGTACTGATCACGGCTGACTCGGGTACGGCACGATTGTTTCTTTGGCGTATCTGGCTCGACGACGGTGCAATGGGCGCTATGCTGGAAAATGGAGCAGCGCCATTGCTCCTGTTACTCGTTTTTAGGAAGGGATGCTTGGTGAGCTTTTCGGCATTCTGCTCAAGCCAGCTAGCAAAACTTGGGCCGAGCCGTGTGCTCTGCCTGGCTTCCGTCAGCAGTGTCGATAGACTTCCTCGACTGCGGGTGAGGTAGGTCACAATCCCCATCAACATCGCCAGCACGATGATTTCATGTCCCCTTGCAAACGACGCCGCAGCGCTGGAAGTAAAGTTGTAAATATGGATCTCTGCTCCGCAATGCGGACTAGACCAACCGCTCAAATCGGGCATCCGCCCCCATGCATCCTTGAAGCCTCGTTGGTACTCGTCGATGGCTCGGGGAATGTTTTCCAGCATATATTGGATGACGGACTTGAGGCCGAGGAAGCCAAGAAGCATCGCCGCCATCTTCACGCCGATCACGCTGCCAGCGGCAGCACCGTAGACGATACCGCCGCCAAAGACCAGAAAGCCTAGACCGCCGCCGACAGCACCCCCGGCAACAGCGCCACCGCCCAAGTACAAGGCCATGTCGTGGCAGATGCTCTTGAGTATCGGCCACACCGACTCGATGCGGATGTTGCCGAGCTTGCCCTGTATGTTGCGTAGTGCGATACCTTCTGATTCCTCTATCGATCTTCTTACGCGATCTGCCCGCATGCTAAAGCCGCGCAACGCGCCACTGTACCAATTGCCATGGCAACTGGGATTGCTTGAGTACGGACCGGCCCTATTGAGGCGCTCCTTGATCGACTCCGCCAAGCGAACTTCGACATCTTTGAGTTCGCTGTAAAAGTCCCGGCGATTGAATGAGCTCGTTAGCATCGTGCACATCGTCAGCGTTTTTGGTCTGATGAGAATGCATCAAGGCAACCAATTAGTTGTTGATCTTCACCAATCTTCCTGCTTTCCTTACTAGAAGCGGCGAGCGCATAGAACAGTGGCTAAGCTGGTCGGAAAAGGCGCGGGAAAACTGCCGCTTTCGGGCTGGAGTTTTCGCGGCCTTGCTCGCAGAATTAGGGCTTGTATGAACGGTCAGCTGGAGTCACCGCTGCGGCTCAGCCGTAGGAATGCCAGCATGAGAGATTTAGCCAAGCATAAGCACCATTAGGGCAACCCCATAGTTTCCGCCTTTGGCCCTGAGCCGAAGGTGCCTAGTCACGTAAATGCAATTTCAATGAAGTACGAACTGCTGCCGCGCATGCACTGCATCGCGCATGGGCTGCCGCATTGTTGGCGCTCGTCTTTGGCGTGCGCGTTTTTGAGAGTCGCCACCGGCATCGCACCCTGAGTGCTGTTGGTGGCGCAGCTGTCGCCTGATTTCACTACTGAGTTCGCACGCGTCGTTACTGGCGGCATTGCTGCAAGTGACGACGCGCTAAACCGGCCCAACACTGGGCAGACGGTGCGACTTCGGGCGTGATGGGGGCGAGTGACAAGGACACTGCCTTGTCGCGCACAGCAGCAAAGTTACTGCCTGCAATTAATTGCCCGCTTAGCGGGCCACACTTGCACGAGATGCACTCCATGGACCCTGGGTTATTGGTCCGCCCCATTGCGTCATTTGTTGAGAACGCGCCTTGGTGCTCATACGCGCATGCAGCGCGGGCAGGCAGTAAGAAGCCGCATACACGGGAGACGAATTTCGCCCGAAAATGACCTGATAGCACCTCGGTTGAGAACATTCCAGTGTGGATTGCAGATGAAGGGGGAGACCTAGCCATTCCTATTTCGGACGATCAAATCTTGCTGCCAAGCCATCGACAACAAAGCGCGGTTGCCGGACATCGCGACGCCGAATATGCGCGGGATGAGCGGGAACGATCCGGTTGCTGCCGCACCCACGGAAGAGGAAGTCCCAGCCAGCTGTTATGACTGAAATTTTGTCCAGCGTCGTTACAAAAAGTGAGAGTTTGTCACTGTTGTATGGCCCATAATTACTTTTCCAATTTCGTATCATTGAACAGTGTCGGACCGAAAGAGAGGAAACTGATATGCGAGATTCCGTAAGGAAGTTCTGTGCTAGCGTGACCACCCTGATCGGGGCCATGGTTTTGCTCTCGGCATGCGCGACTGACGCGCAGCGCACCCGCACTGAAGGCGCTACAATGGGGGCAACCATTGGCGCGGTCGCCGGTCAGCTTCTTGGTGGTAACAGAGAAGGGGCGTTGGCTGGCGCTGTGCTCGGCGGCGTGATTGGCGGCATATTTGGCGACCAGACAGCCGACAAGAAGGCACGTTACGCGGCACAGGAAGATGAATTGCGTGCTTCTGCCGACCGCGCGAGCACGCTGGCGCAAGTGAGCCGCGATCGCAATGAACAGCTTGATCGTGACATCGCGGCGCTGGAACAATCGGTACAACAATTGCGCACAGCGAAGCTGTCCGCAGAATCCAAAAGGGCGTTGGCCGAGGCGAGCCGGAAACAGCATGACGGACTCATGACGTCGATCGACGAACAATTGCGCGCCCTGCGCGAAGAGATTTCTCGTCAACAGGCCCTAGCCAAGGCGGCAACCCTGCCACCTAAACCCGATGGCACCTCGCAGCCCGTATCGGAGGGTATTCGCTTGGTATCGGCCGGTATGCGTGATCTGGACCAGCAAACGCGGGCTTTGGAAATTGCCAAGTTGAATTTGCAGAAAATTGATCGACGGCGGGCCTATTGAACGCCGCTGGAGCCCTACATGGTTACTAGTATTCATACCCATTTACTTGCTGCATTAGCGCTGGCGGCGCTGGGCGGCTGCGCGACGACGACGGGCGATCCGCGCCAGGGCGGATTATTTGGTTGGAACGAGGACCAAGCCAAGGTACGCCAGCAGGAATTGTGGCAAGCCGAACAGGGCGCGCAGCAGCTGGTCGCTTCCGAGCAGCTGCGCACCGCCTTGCTCGACCAGCAGCGCGCGGCACGCGCGACGGACGCGGATCGCTTGCGGCGTGAGCTGGATCGCCTGATGGATGAGAACGGTAAGCTCGATGCGCAATTGCGCGAACTAATGCAACGCCATCAGATTAGCAAGGACGATGTGCAGCGGCTACGCAAAATGCTCACTGACAACGAACGCCTGCGGGGGAACGCGGCCCAAGGACCGCAAGACGGAGCGCTGGCCGGCGCCATCCGGCCAGCGGAGGCGGTGAGCGAGCAAAATTCGCGCCTGCACCGCGAGGTAATGATCTTGTTGCGGCGGTAAAGATATGAAGCCTTGGATCCGTGCCCGATATTACTGCACAAACGTTGCCGGCGGCTGTCGCCATGCTAAGGGCGATCATCCCTTCTTGGCCCGCGACTTTGCACTCTTTGGCGGCGTTTGCGGCGATGTTGCGGGGCAGGGGTGCGGCGCGCCGCTCCAGCCCGGTGCCGCGACCGACATGCGCCTTCGCTGGGCCGCGCTGGCACTGGCGGGCTTGCTGCTGGCGGCATTGCTGGGCGCCGGCATGCGCGCACTGTTGTTTCCGCCGCCAGTCGAGCATGTGGCGTTTTCGTCGCCGCAATCGGAGTCGACCGACGATGCGGGTGCCGTCATTATTGATGTCGTGCGCAGCGGCATGCTGGCAGATAGCGTGCATATCGATTACGCCGCCATCGATGGCTCGGCCAAGACCGGGCAGGATTTCGCCGCCAGCACCGGGCGTCTGGTATTTGCGCCTGGCGAGCGAAGCAAGAAATTGGCCATCACGCTGTTGCCTGATACGACGTTCCAAAAGGGGCGCCGCACGTTCAGCGTCGTGTTGCTGAATGTCGCCGGCGAACCGCAACACTTCGTGACGATTGGACCGCGTCAGGCGGCGCGCAGCGATACCTTGCTGGCCGAACGCTCGGTGATGGCTGCATCCGTGGTGGCCAAGGATCTTGCTGACCTTACCGTGCAACGACGAGTGCTGGGGAGACTGTTGGCGGCAGCCCGCAGCAAGGCAGGCGAGTTTGCGGAATATCAGCGCTCGCTGGCTGCAGTGGACGGCAACTTATCACGTGCGCGCGAGAGTTACCTTCAATACATGCGCGATCTGCAGTCACAGCAACCGGCAACTGTGCTTGGCGCAATGGACCGTGTGGCAGCCGATTTGCAGCGCAGGACTTTCGATCAGCAGTCCCGGGCATTGCTGATCATGAAGCGTCAGTTGAGCGAATTGTTCAGCCATGGAAAGGCGGACATGGACCGCTGGGTTAGCGAACTTGCGCGCATTGTGCCCCAAGTCGAGGAGGACGGACGCAAGGCCCCCGCCTCGGCCTAATCCGTCGCCGGCGACGCGGGGTCAACGCGGCCGCTGGCGGAGTCTGACTTTGCCGGCTGGTTCCAAGGCAGTTCGGCTGATGTCGTTCTGCGCTCGGCTGGCGGCGGCATCAGCGCCTTGGCCTCGCTGCCGACACTGCGGCGCGCCTGTTCAATGCGCTCGGCGTCACGCCGGACTCGTTCAATCATTTCTGGATCCATATCGTCGAGGGCCAGCTTATCCGTTCTTCCCAGGCTGGTCAGTAAGGCCAGCTGGTTGGCATCGGCCACTTGGCGCAGTGCATGCTGGTGGGCGATTTCGGCCCGCGATTCCTCGGACGCGACTTGGCGCAATTGTTCATGCCTGGCCAGCCGTAGTGTGCGGGCGGTCGTTTCAGTGTCGGTATCGAGGCGGCGGAAGGCACGCAATGCGATCGTCACGCCGTATTCATCGGCGATGGCAGCCGTCGACAAGTCGGTGGCCCAAGCACTGATCTTCTCGCTGCTCTTCCAATCGGTCCAGTGCCGGGCCAGACCAGGCCCCATCGCCATCGCGCCCTCCAGCGTGCCGATGACGCGGTCGCGAATATGGGCCAGCTCGAGCTCAATTGCCAGCTCCCGCCGTTCCATTGCGGCCGACAATGGAACGCCAATTTCATCTGCCTGCGTCCTGAGCAGTGCCTCGCTACGCGGCGAATCCTGGCGAAAGCCAAAGTCCTTGCCTTCGAACTGGGCCCAGCCATTCTCCGCCATGCCGGTTATCTCGATGGCGCCGACCACCGGCACAGGATCACCTTCTGCGTTGTCTGCCTGCGGCAGGATAGTGGCTTTGAAATCGATGGTGCGTCCGCGCAGCGCCAGAAAACGGGCTGCATCCTCGGTAGGCAAGTCGCGGATGTAGATGATTTCCGTGGCTAGCCCGAAGGCGGCGAGACCTTCGACAATTGTCCTGTGCAACTCGGGGACGATTGCATCGTCGAAATTGAGGTTAAAGGCGCGGTGATCAAACCGTTGAATATTGTCGCGGCAAATCTGACGCACGTGAGCAGCAATCGGAATGGCCACGTCGGTGGCATCGGGTTCGATCAGCAAATGCAGCCTGGAGAAGTCGCCGGTCGCCTTGACGCTGAGGGCGAGACTGATTTGGACAAAACCGGTAGATTTGAACAGTGGATATTTTTCCTCGGCGGGAATGTCGATGCGCGTCGGCTCCAGCAAGTGAAGGGCAGCAATGTCGGGGAAAGTCTGGAACATCTCTAGCCGATAGCCAATGCTCTTGGCATCATCCTGGATGCTTCTTTCCATATGCTGCTTGATGGAGTCGTCACCGAGTGTGAACGAGCGCACGATATCATAGTAATTGTGAGAAAACAGGAACTGCTTGACGACCCGCTCCACCGCGCTTTCCATGTTGGCACAAACGGCTTCCGCGGTTTTCAGGCCGCTCTTCTGAAATGCCTGAAAGTTATCTAGTTGCAACAACGCTGAGGTCACGGCCCGACGCTCGAGCGCGCTGTCGGCCAGGCGGAACTTGTCGCTGCAATTGAGTTCAATTTGCATCGGCGGCATGTTCTTGAGCTGGAAACCAATACGAAAATGTGCTCCGCCCAGCAGGCGGGACACGCGCTCTGATACAGCATGGTTCAGCACGCTCGATTCTCCTATGCCATTCGAAGAGCGGTTGAAAGCGTCGAGCAAGTTCCGGGACTGGCTGCCGCTTTCACACTTGTTCAAGAACCGATGGACTTCATCGTGCAGCTGCGCGTTGATCAAGCCATACAGCGCTTCGCCGGCGTTTTCCGATTCGGCAAGCAGGCACTGTGCCAAGCCCAGCGCATGGCTGTCCTCGTTGGCCTGCACGACGAAAATGGCGTCGAAGTCCAGGCTGATCGCGGTCGCCCCTTCGGTCCATTGAAATCGCCAATCCCTCACTTCCTTGGGCACGCTCCAGCGCTTGACGAAAACATGACGCTCGCCGCGCCCGCTCCATGGCGCGAGCGAGCGCATCAGGCTGGGTTTATGTAGCGTCGCAGCGCGCTCTGCAATGACAATGCGGTGCCCGGCGCCGTGCGCTTCGGCCGAAAAATTGTCGCGGTCGATGAGGCGAATCAGGTCGTCGAGGATGTGGCTGCTCATGGTTGAATTCTCCGGGAAAGGGGCTGTCAGGCGGCTTGGACGACACGGCCACGTAATTGCCGCATGACTATTTGTAGTGACTTGATACGACGCGTGACGCCGTCGTGCGCGCTTCGGCTTTCGGTTGCGTCGCGCAAGTGCATCTCTTGGTCCAGCAGGTCCGATGCGAGTTCCAGCAATTCGACGCGATGCGGTGGCGCCAATGCTTGGCGGAAGGGGGCAATGACGTCGCCAGCGAAGCGTTCGACCTGAAGTGGGTCTTCGCCGTTGCGCAGCGCCACGGCCAGTGCTACATACTGGTAAATCCATAGCATGGATTCGCCATCGACAAACGGACCGGTAGCTGCGCCGTGCGCCAGGTGCCATTGCGTCGGTGCCGTTGCGCAGAGCAACGATGCCATCGTGCCGCCAAACTCTTTGCGCCGCTCGTCGCCGAGCAGCGCGTCATACACCGCATCGGGCCATGGCCGATTGGGCAATTCTTCAAGCAAACTGACAACGCAGTACACCAAGTCCCACGCCAACCAGCGCCCGACCCCGATGGCCAGTGCCGCAATCGCGGCGGCCCCGACCGCGCCGCCGCGCCGCTGGCCGGCTTGCGCCGCAGGCGGATATGCTGCGGCAACCGCACTCGCCATCGCCAGCCATTGGGAGCTGGTTTGCCTAAGGGCTGTACCTTGGCTTTCGCGGAACATCAGGCGAGCGAGGCTCAGTGCTGGTATACGTTTGCGCGGCAGATCAGCGGCCGCTTGCCAAGCTTGATGGCTGGCATCGCAGGCGAGCATCGTATTGCCCAATGCCGTGGTAACGGCGTGCGGAGAGCGCTCGGCAAGCCCGAGTAGGAGCGCGAAGATGGCGGCCTGGCGGTGCGTGGTTTGATCCATCAGGGCCGCGGTGCCATTCGTGGCGTACATCTTTTGCCAGAAGCCGATTGAGTAGGGGCGCTGATCGTGCTCGGCGGCACCATCTGTGTCGCCACTCAACAGGCCAATGTCACGCAAATGGGTGATCAGGTCCGCTTCCAACATGGCGGCAGTATTGGCGACGTCGGCGATGACCGAATCAAGTAAAGGCCCGATATCGCGCCGTTCTGGTAAGTCGACCAGCAATTCGGCCAGGCGTTGCATCGCTGCTTCTGGCGCGGCCTCGTTGAGTGCCCGGTGAGCCTGCTTTGCAAACCAGCTGGCTGTCAGTGGATGGGCCCCTATAGCATCGAGTTGCAGCACCCAGCGGCGAAATCCGACGCCGAACCGGCGCGATGAAGTTGGCCCAAGATAGTGGGCAGCTAGTGCTTCAAGATGCTCGGTGAGCAGGAACGGGTGGTTGTCGAACAGCCAGGATGGCATTTCCCCGCGGCGGGACGGATCGCTGACGAACACGCCCGCATCGCTGACATCGGCCCCCACTTCCGTTGCCTGAGGAGGCGGCTGGAGGCGCAACCCGAGCTCGGCGAGTACGATATCGCGCTCGCCATCCCACCAGCGCCGGTGTCGCGACGGCGCTGCGGTGGCGCTGCCCTCCGCGGTCAATGTCGGCGCCGCCGGAGCCGGTTCAGGCGCCAATGTCCGGACAAGCGAGGAAAACTCTTCGGCAGGAAGGCCTGGCAACAATGCCGCGCAGCTGGCTACTGTGACCTCGAAGCGACCGGTCAAATTCTCCCCCACGTCGGCTTTGGCGCTGTGTGACTCGGCATTAAATGACCACAACGCGATCCTGTTCGCCAGTTCGGTCTCATTGTGGTGCATTGTGCGGGGTACCGCTACCGTCAACAGCAACAGGCAATCCATTTGCGCCAGTTTGTCGCAAAGGGCATCGACCCGCTCGACACTGCTGAAAAAGCCTGATGCGGATGGATCTGCGCTGCGATAGAGATACATCGCCACGCCGCGCCGGTCTGCACGCCAACTGGCGCTATGCGCGAGCTTCGATAGCTGAACGGTGCCATCCGAGTCACTGACGACGACCTTGCGATTTGAATCGCGTTGGCGCAAGACCTGCAAGACAGCTAGCATCGCCGCTTCAGCATCCTGCTGGCGGCTCGGGGCATGGCGCAACAGTAACAGCCGTTTCCCTTGCAGCGCATCTGCATACCGCGCGATTTCATCGGCGTTGAGTGCGCATTCGGGCTCACGTAAACGCGGAACCGGGTACAACTCATCTTCCCACGGTGTGTTGGCGGGAGCGCAGGCTGCCGGTTCCACGGCGTAGAAGTGATTGATTTGGTTGCCTTGAACATTCTTGGCACCCCGAATACTCTCGGTATCGTTCTCCAGAACGCCTGCATCGGGCGGTGCCGCGATGTAAGGTGGTTCCTGTGTGCCATTGCTTGCTGGCGCGGACGCGGCATTGTCTACTTCAGGGGACGGCGTGCCGGCTGCGGTGGGCGAGGTTGGCGCGCTGTCGGTAGGATTAGAACTCATTGCTGGCCTGTGCGATGCGCACCGGGTGGTGCCGCATTTCTTGGTTAATCGAAGTGATTATGCTGTGCTCCCATGACTATTGCGGCCCCTATATTTACATTGGCACTGACGAAATTACTGCCGTGCTGATTGCGTGCCATCGTGGCAGCCAAGCGTTCGATCGCCGCCAGTACTTCACCGTCCTGTCCTAGTCGTAGCGGAACCAACTGGATCCCGATGGCAGCCGTCGTGACGTTATCGTCGGCAGCGCTGTGAAGCTGCTCCTATAGAGCCGGCACAGGATGCGCAGGGCCGAACCGACGCTTGACTGCGTCTGCAGTGGCATCCCAGGCCACACCGACGGCGCGTTTGGTTGTTCCCCCCCCAACGCAACGTTGCCAATGAGTCCCCTGCTTGTAACAGGACTGATGTGGCGTTGGCCATGAAGATACCCTGATCTATTAAGGCGGCAATTTGGCTGCCCTCGTTCTCGTTGGTGGCACACCAGCTATACTTGAAGAATTATGCCCTGTAAATATCGCAGAATATTCACCAATAACCACAAATGGATCAACGAATACTGGCCTGTTTGATTTGTCGCAAATTGCGTCTGAACCGCGCACTGCCGTGTGACGTGCATTGTGTCTTGTTGGTTTGTATTGTTGGGAATTGCCACCTAGAATCGAGAAACTTAACGTTAATCAAATGAGGAACAAGATGGATGATCTGATCAAGACCGTCAAGGCGCAGTTGTATGATCGCCTGAGCAGTCCACTCGTTTTTTCATTCGTACTTTCTTGGGCCGCATGGAATTACAAGACTGCGGTGATTATTCTTTCCTCGTTGTCGCCAGTAGATAAATTCTTCCAACTTGAGATGCTTTCGCTTCAATGGGAAAGCATGTATTTGTATTGGGCTGTATTCGGATTTTTTGGACCGGCATCAACCGTCGCCCTGTATATTTTTGCTTTACCCTTCTTCGAAGAATATGTTTTCGAATTCACCTTGAAGAAGAAGAGAGCATTGAAAGTGCTTCGTCAAAAGATTGAGGACGAAACACCAATCAGCCTTGTCGAAGCCAGGGAGCTAAGGACTGCTTTGTCCAACGCACAACTGGAGTTTGATATGGCGTTGACCGCGCGTCATGAAGAAATTGCTCGACTTAAAGTGGAAGTACGGGAACTGAGGGACCAAATGACAGTAGAGACCAGGTCCCCGAAGCCGACGCGGCCTATGGCGCCGAAAAAAGCGCTAACTGACACTCAAGTGGAGATACTGCGGAAAGTTGCTAATTCTCCCACCCCAACCAAGTTGCCATCAATTCTCAAGAACGCAGGTCGGGACAGGCTGGAAGTTCAATACGACCTTGATGAGTTGATGCGCCAAGGCCTTATCAGCGATGAGTTTGGCAATGATGAGTATCTATTGACCACATCAGGAAGGGCCCTTCTTATCGAAAGCCTTACATCGTCGACGTCGCCCTCCATATTCGCCGCTGGGAACGAGCAGTAAGATTGAATCGGCAGCCAGGGTTGGACATATTAAGCGCCGTTGCCATCGTTTGCGTCAAAATGGTTTGTATGAGGCGCGGACTGAGGAGAAAATATTCCCCAACTGGGGAATATTATTCATATGGGACGCAAAAAAGGGTTTCGCGCCGAAGCGGGAAACCCTTATCTGTACTGCTGTATTCGTGGTAGGCCGTGCGGGATTCGAACCTGCGACCAACGGATTAAAAGTCCGCTGCTCTACCAGCTGAGCTAACGACCCGAAAGAAGCAAGATTATAGACAGTCCCCGCCGACCTGTCAAATGCTGCAACGCGTTTAATTCAAAAAAGGGCCGCTCCATAGTGGAGCGGGCCGTTTATTTAATGGTTGGCAGGCCCTCTTTTGCCGCCTGCGCCGAGGTCGACTCGGGGAATTTTGCGACCAGGTCCTGAAGCACCTTTTTGGCCGTCTTCTTGTCCTTGAGCTCCAGGTAGCAGCTGGCGATATTGAGCATCGCATCCGGCGCTTTCGGGCTGTCGGCAAAATTGGTGACGACCACCTGCTGCGCGGCGATGGCGTTCGGGTAGTCGCGCATTGCGTAGTAGGAGTTGCCGAGCCAGTACTGGGCGTTGGCGGCGTAGCCTGAGCCTGCATAGCGGCGCACGAAGTCTTGCAGCGCGGCAGCGGCGCTCTTGAAGTCGCCGGCCTTGAACAGCGCGTAAGCCGAATCGTAGGCCCTTTGCTCGGCAGGTTCGATGTCGGACTCCTTGCCGTCGATATTGACCTTGTGTGGCTCGAGCTTGCGCAGGCGGGTGTCGAGCTCGACGTAGAAATCTTTCTGGCGCTGCTGGGCCTTGGCCGTGTCATTGGCCAGCACTTCGATCTGGCCGCGCAATTTGGCGATTTCGGCCATTACCATTTCGTGCTGGTTGACGAATTCGAGCGCCGTCGACTTGTCCGTCTTGGTGTCAATGCGGGAGTTCAGTTCTTTCGACAGGGTCTCTACCTTGGCGCGCAGGTCGAGGATGGCCTTGCGCGCTTCGTCGTCGTCGAATACGCCGGCGTTCGACGCCAGCGGCAGGCTCGACAGCAGGGCGAAAGTGAGGGCGGCGAAGGTCGATTTGCTCAGGGTCTTCATGTGGGTTTCTTTACCTGGTTTGGATAGACAAACGGGACTATAGCAGCAGTCTGCACTGCGCTTAGTCCCGTTGTCAATTGCGGGGAGCCGTTGCGTTGACCGCGTGGGTAAGCGCGCTTACCCACCCTACGGAACTGCACTGCGCTTGGTCCCGTTGTCAATTGCGTGGCCGCGTCTGTACGCGGCCACGCAGGGGCGATCAGTAGACGATGTCGGCGCGGCGGTTTTCTGCCCATGCTGCTTCGTTGCTGCCCATTGCCTTAGGCTTTTCCTTGCCCAGCGATACCGCTTCGACCTGGCCTTCCGCTACGCCCAGTGCGGCCATCGCCTTGCGGACGGCTTCAGCACGCTTCTGGCCCAGGGCCAGGTTGTACTCGCTGCCGCCGCGCTCGTCGGTGTTGCCTTGGATCAGGATCTTGCGGGCCTTGTTCTTGTTCAGGTAAGCGCTGTGGTTCTCGACCACTGGCTTGCCGTCGTCACGCACGGTATAGCTGTCAAAGTCGAAATACACGCTGCGCTTGGCCAGCACGCCTTTTGGATCGTTGAGCGGATCGACCGCCACCTCGGCCTTGACCGGGGCGATGGCACGGGTGTCCGCAGGCGGTGCCGTTTTTGCTGGTGCTGCCTCGACCACCGGCGTATCGGCCAGCTTGACAGGCGAGCTGCAAGCGGTCAATACGGCTGCGGCCGAGACGACAAGGGCTAAGGTTCCGAAATTGCGCATCATTGTTCTCCTTCTCGTTATGAAAAAAAATTACTGGATGAAAGGTCCCCAGTTGGGTTCCCGAATATTGCCTGCTTGGGTAGACAGGCGTTGTTTGACACGTCCATCAACCGACACCACGGCGAGCGCCTTGCGGCCCCCGGCGTCGGTCGCGTACATGATGTATTTGCCATTTGGTGCAAAACTCGGTTCGCTGGCCGAATCGGCCAGCCGCGTTTCCTGCCCGCTTTCGAGGTCGAGCGCGTACAGCGCGAAGCCGCCGCTGCGCTGCGAAATATAGGCCAGCGTCTTGCCGTCCGACGACAGGCGCGGGCTGATATTGTAGCTGCCGCTGAAGGTGACGCGGGTGGCATTGCCGCCGGACGCTGCCATCTTGTAGATCTGCGGGCCGCCGCTGCGGTCGCTGGTGAAGTAGATGGTGCTGCCGTCGGCCGAGTATTGCGGCTCGGTGTCGATGCCGTTGCCATTGGACAGGCGGCGCACGCCGCCGCCAGCGGCGTTGACGTTGTAGATCTGGGTATGGCCATCCTTCGACAGGGCCACCGCCAGCTTGCTGCCATCGGGCGACCAGGCCGGCGCCGAGTTGCTGCCTTTTTCGTTGGCGACGACCTTGCGCTTGCCGGTCATCAGGTCCTGCACGTAGACGATCGGCTTGCGCGCCTCGAACGACACATAGGCAACCTTGGAACCATCCGGCGACCAGCTCGGCGAGATAATCGACTCGTGCGAGGTGAACGCCACCTCGGTGCCTTCGCCGTCGGCGTCGGCCACTTCGAGCTGGTAAGCCCTGGTGCCGGTCTGGCGCACGTAGGCGATGCGGGTCGAGAACGCGCCGCGCACGCCGACCAGCTTGAGGTAGATGTCGTCGGCGATCTTGTGGCCCGCCAGGCGTGTGTACTTGGCCGGGTTGGTCAGCGTCTGGGCCGAGATGGCGGCGGTCTTGAGCGTGTCGTGCAGCCTGTAGCGCACGTCG
The DNA here is from genome assembly GCA_965233055.1 of uncultured bacterium. Taxonomy (GTDB): domain Bacteria; phylum Pseudomonadota; class Gammaproteobacteria; order Burkholderiales; family Burkholderiaceae_D; genus Telluria_A. The sequence goes on along the minus strand of CBDDRJ010000019.1, from coordinate 26,386 downwards.
AAGCGGCCGTCGGCCAGCTTGCTGACGCTGCCGGTGACGACCGCGTAGGCACCCTTGGCGATCCAGCCGCTATAGTCGACCACGGCGCTGTCGGAGATGACGGTGCCGGCGTCGATCACGCGGAACATGCCGCTGCGCTCGAGGTCAGCCTTGATGACGGCCGATACCTGGGCCGGCGCGACCGATTCGTCGGCAAAGGCGGCCACGGCGATCGGGATCTGGTTGCTGCCGACGCCGGAGATTTCAAAGCGCAGCTGGGCATTGGCCGTGACGCTGGCCAGCAGGCCTGCGCACAGCAGCAAGTGTTTCATTGCGTTCACGGTAAGTCCTTTAATCGGAATTCTGGTTCGATGGTGCGTTCGACGGTGCCGTCTTTTTTCTTCGGCAACGGCGACGAGGCATGGATTGCGTTCTCGACCGCCCGATCATACTCGGGCACGCCGCTGCTCTTGATCTTCTTGACCGAAATAATGTCACCGGTCGGCAATTGCTCGATGCGGTAGATCGCGCGCGGGTCGCCCGCCATGTCGGCGCTGCCGGTGTAGACGATATTGCGGCGGATCTTATTGACCAGGCTGGCCACATAGCCGGAGTCGAGCCGCGGCGCGGTGGCCTTGGGCGCTTCGCCGCCGGCACCGGTGGCGCCGGTGATGCGGCGCATTTCGGCTTCGCGCGCCTTGTCGAGCGCCTTCTGTTCGGCGGCGGCCTTCTTGCTGCTCTGCTGCTTGTCCTGCAGCTTCTTGGCTGCCAGTTCCTTGGCCAGCTTTTCCTTGGCCAGCTTCTCGTCGGCCAGCTTCTTTTCCTGCATCTTGCGCTTCAGTTCTTCCTGCGCCTTCAGCTTGGCTTCCTTGATTTGCCTGGCGCGCTCGAGCGCGATGTCGGGCGCCTTGGCGAGCACAGGTTCCGGTTCCGGCGCGGGGGCCGGCGGCGTCGGCTCGGTCACGGGCAAAGGCTCGGGCGCAGGCTCGGGCGGGGCGGCGGCGCTTTGCACCTTCATGTCCCACACTTCGGCCTCGACCTGGACCGGGGCCGTGTTTTGCCAGCGCACGCTGAGGTATAGGCTCAGCAGCAAGCCGGCATGAACGATCACGGCCATCGTCATCGACGACAGGCGGTTCGGTTCGCGCGGCACGTGGTACGGTGCGCCGCCGGCAGTGGCAGGGTTCATGGTCAGCATGCGTTATTTGGTTGCCAGCCCCACTCGGGCAAAGCCCATTTTCTTTGCCTCGGAGATCAGCTGGATGACATCGTCGTACTTGCTTTCCTTGTCGCCGGCAATCATCACCGGATAGGTCGGATGGGCACCGTGCAGCTGGCGCAGTTCGCGCAGCAGCGCGCCGCGGTTGGGCACATTCTGGAGCGGCGTCGGGGTCTTGCCGTTGACGCCGATCGACAGCGTGGCGTTGGGCTGGATCACGATCTGGATATATTCGTCCGGCGGCAGGGCTGATTTTTCGGCCTGCGGCAGGTTGACGACGCTCGGGCTATTCGATTGCGGCACCGCCATGAAGATGACCAACAGCACCAGCATGACGTCAATGTAAGGGACGACATTGATTTCGGACTTGAACTTGCGGCTGCGGCCGCCGCGCAAGTTGCTGGAGAACGAAGAGGGCATGGCTTCGGTCCCTTAGCGCGACTGACGCTGCAAGATGTTGGAGAACTCTTCGATGAAGCTTTCGAAGCGGATCGCCAGCCGGTCGATGTCGTGCGTGAAGCGGTTGTAGGCCACCACTGCCGGGATCGCTGCAAACAGGCCGATGGCGGTCGCGATGAGCGCTTCGGCAATGCCGGGCGCGACGATGGCCAGCGTCGCCTGCTGCACATTGGCCAGGCCGCGGAATGCATTCATGATGCCCCAGACCGTGCCCAGCAAGCCGATATACGGCGACACCGAGCCGACGCTGGCAAGGAAGTTCAGGTGGTGGTCGAGCCCGTCGAGCTCGCGCTGGTAGGCGGCGCGCATGGCGCGGCGGGCACCGTCGAGCACGGCGCCCATGTCGAGCGCTTCGCGCGACGCGGCCTTGCCCTTGATGAATTCGCCCATGCCGGACTCGAAAATGCGCGCCAGCGCGCCGTTCTGGTCGCGGCTATTGGTGGCGCTCTGGTGCAGCGCGTGCAGATTGCCGCCGGCCCAGAAGCTGCGCTCGAACGCTTCGGTCTGGGTGCGCGCGGCGCGGATCGCAAACAATTTGGCAAAGATATAGGACCAGCTCATCAGGGAGATGCCCAGCAGCAGCGCCATGATCAACAGCACGACCGGATGGGCTTCGACGATGAGAGTATAGAAAGAAAGGTCTTGGACTGCGTTCATTGTTTCTTTGCTGGTTAAAGTAGACCGATGGTAGCCATGAGCGGGGGGCAGCGTCAGGCGCCGCGCATGCTGGCGCTGGCGACGTCGGGCAGGGCGCGCGGTCGCAACGTTGCCGCGTCGACGCAACCGACCTTGACGCGGGCGCTGGTCAGCAGCGCAGCGCCACGTCTTGCTTCTTGCACGAATTGCACCGATGCCCGTCCTAATTTTTCAATGCTCAACGTTAATTCTAGTACATCATCGAGCTTCGCCGGCGCATGATAGTCGAGCGCCGCGCTCTTGACGACGAATATGGCGCCGTGTTCTTCAAGTAAAACTTGCTGGCCAATGCCGGACGCGCGCAACCACTCGGTGCGGGCGCGTTCGAAAAACTTCAGGTAGTTCGCGTAATACACGATGCCACCGGCGTCGGTGTCTTCATAGTAGACCCGGACAGTCCAGTTGAACACTGAGGCCATGTTTTATTGCCATTAAGTGAAACGTGGAAACATTCTACGCGATTTGCACCCGCCCAGTCACCTAAGGGTTTCGCTTATTCGGCACTTGTAACATTCGCTAACAATTTAGCTGCGCTTGATATTGAACGCAGAGAAGCCTTGGCAAGTCGGCATCATTTCAATATTGTTAATATTGATATGCGGTGGCAGGGTGGCAATCCAGAACGCGGTGTCGGCAATATCCTGCGCCGTCAGCGGGGTGGTGCCTTCGTAGACCTTGGCGGCGGCCGCATCGTCGCCCTTGAAGCGCACATTGGAGAACTCGGTGCCGCCGCACAGGCCGGGCGCGATATTGGTCGCCCGCACGCCGGTGCCGACCAGGTCGGCCCGCAGGTTCAGCGTGAACTGCTCGACGAAGGCCTTGGTGGCGCCGTAGACATTGCCGCCCGGGTAAGGGTAGTGGCCGGCCACCGAGCCGATATTGATGACCAGGCCGGAACCGCGCGCCACCATCGCCGGCAGCAGCGCCCGCGTCATCGCAACCAGACCGAGGCAATTGGTGTTGATCATGGTTTCCCAGTCTGCCAAAGGGGCCTGGTGGGCCGGCTGGGTGCCGAGCGCGAGGCCGGCATTGTTGACCAGCACGTCGACCTGGCGCCAGGACTGGGGGAGTTGCGCCAAGGCATCATCAATCGAGGCCTTGCTGGTCACGTCGAGCACCAGCGGCAGTGCCGAATCGCCCAGTTCGGCAGCCAGTTCCGCCAGCCGCTCGGCGCGCCGCGCGCTGATGACCACCTGGTGTCCGTGGCGGACGAAAGTGCGGGCCATTTCGGCCCCGAAACCGCTCGAGGCGCCGGTGATGAATACGATCATGTTGAATTTCTTCTTGTTAGGTAAAGACAACATAGTGTACTTGATCCGACGGCAATCCCGCCGAAGGCGGCCTAGCCCATGCCCGAATGAAGCGCTTTCCTTGCTCAAATCAAGCACTTAACTTACAATTTGGCCTCCATACTGTCTCACGATACTGGCGAAAAGCCGGGCCTGCACTGCTCTACAAGGGCGGTTTGCACCCTCGGCGAAAGGTGGGTTTCCACCGGGGAGCGTGAGATTTCATTCGCCGTTCGCCTGGGCAGCCCACTTGGAAAGTGCACGTCGAGGCTGCCTAATCAGTCGGCGTCAGCTCCGGCAATCGGACACCGCAGGTAGTCCGGGTGCCGGAGCTGATGCCCGAATTAATGGTTGGCTCCCCTCCTGTGTTCCATGGTGGCCGGCGCCCCGCGCCCACCACATCGTATTCTTTACACCATTGGAGTTTGTTCATGTTTGCAAAAGATCACACGCTGGCCAAGGTTGACCCGGAACTGTATGCCGCCATCCAGAATGAAAACAAGCGTCAGCACGATCACATCGAGCTGATCGCGTCGGAAAATTACACCTCGCCTGCCGTGATGGAAGCGCAAGGTTCGCAGCTGACCAACAAGTATGCCGAAGGCTACCCGGGCAAGCGCTACTACGGCGGCTGCGAATTCGTCGACATCGCCGAGCAACTGGCGATCGACCGCGTCAAGCAGCTGTTCGGCGCGGAAGCGGCCAATGTGCAGCCGAACTCCGGCTCGCAGGCGAACCAGGGCGTGTTCTTCGCCATGCTCAAGCCGGGCGACACCATCATGGGCATGTCGCTGGCCGAAGGCGGCCACCTGACCCACGGCATGGCGCTCAATATGTCGGGCAAATGGTTCAACGTCGTATCGTACGGCCTGACCGAGCAGGAAGACATCGACTACGAAGCCATGGAGCGCCTGGCCCACGAGCACAAGCCGAAGCTGATCATCGCCGGCGCCTCCGCGTTCGCGCTGAAGATCGACTTCGAGCGTTTCGCCAAGGTCGCCAAGGCAGTCGGCGCCTACTTCATGGTCGACATGGCCCACTACGCCGGCCTGATCGCCGCAGGCGTCTACCCGAACCCGGTGCCGCACGCCGACTTCGTCACGTCGACCACGCACAAGTCGCTGCGCGGCCCGCGCGGCGGCATCATCCTGATGAAGGCCGAGCACGAGAAAGCCATCAATTCGGCGATCTTCCCAGGCATCCAGGGCGGCCCGCTGATGCACGTCATCGCCGGCAAGGCGGTCGCGTTCAAGGAAGCGCTGAGTCCTGAGTTCGTCGAATACCAGAAGCAAGTCGTCAAGAACGCCGACGCGCTGGCCAAGGCACTGATCGCGCGCGGCCTGCGCATCGTTTCGGGCCGCACCGAATCGCATGTGATGCTGGTGGACCTGCGCTCGAAGAACCTGACCGGCAAGGAAGCCGAAGCCGTGCTGGGCGCCGCCCACATCACCTGCAACAAGAACGGCATCCCGAACGATCCGCAAAAGCCGTTCGTCACCTCCGGCATTCGCCTCGGCAGCCCGGCCATGACGACGCGCGGTTTCACCGAAGCCGACGCCACCACCGTGGGCAACCTGGTCGCCGACGTGCTCGACAACCCGCACGACGCAGCCACCATCGACCGCGTCAAGGCGGAAGTGAAGAAGCTGGCCGACAAGTATCCGGTGTACGCTGACTGACTATTGAATCGTTGGTAATATCCGGGGTGCGGCCAGCGTGCCGCATCCCGGCGCAGTATCCCTTGCTGTTTGGCCCTTTACTTTGTCAGCGCTCGCATGAAATGTCCTTTCTGTCAGCATGAAGATACGCAAGTCCTCGATACCCGCATATCGGAGGAGGGCGATTCCATTCGCCGCCGCCGCCGCTGCGGCAAATGCGACAAGCGCTTCACGACCTATGAGCGAATCGAATTGGCGATGCCGATGCTGGTCAAGAAAAGCGGCAGCCGCACCGAATTCGACGTCGCCAAGCTGCGCGGCAGCCTGATGCTGGCCTTGCGCAAACGGCCGGTGTCGGCCGAATCGATCGACAAGGCTGTCGCCTCGATCGAAGAAAAACTGCTGACCAGCGGACTGCGCGAAGTCGAGTCCGGTTATGTCGGCGAGCTCGTCATGGCCGAGCTGAAGGCGCTCGACAAGATTGCCTACATCCGCTTCGCGTCGGTGTACAAGAACTTCGAAGACCTGGCCGAGTTCCAGGAAGCCATCGCCGAAGTCGGCCGCGAAAAGAAACCCCGCAAACCGTAACTTCGCACGCGTGGGTTCAATGAGACCGAACCCACCCTACGTGTCTGGGCGCAAGGACGTAGGGTGGGTACCCGTCGGATACCCACGCGGATCATGAACACCTGCACACGCTTGACCCACCTCACTGTCCGTCATTAACTGCCTGCTAACTTGTTAGCCAGGCGATCACCCTGGTCGCCCCTGATGTCAGGAGCGAAACATGTTCAGACGTGCCGCCAGCGGCTTCACGCTGGCCGAGGTGCTGGTCGGCCTGGTGCTGCTGGCCATTGGCGTCATGGGTGCGGTGGCCATGCATGCCAAGGCCCAGCGCTCCCGCCTTGAGGCACACCTGACGTCGCAGGCCCTGCACCTGGCCAGCTCGCTCGGCGAGCGCATCGGGGCCAACGCCGTGCAGCTGGACCAATACCTCGGCTTCCACTACGACGCCGCCCACGACGGCACGCCCGCCGCCCCCGACCTGCTGTGCTTCGACGGCCACCACTGCGATAGCGCGCAGCTGGCCGCGTTCGACCTGTACGAAACCAGCCAGCTGCTGCACAGCGCCTTTCCCGGCGGGCGCATCGGCATTTGCCATGACGGCAGCGTGCTCGATGCCGGCACCGGCACGTTCACCTGGGCCTGCGACGGCGACAGCGACGCCCCCGTCACCATCAAGGTCGGCTGGCAAGGCCGCCACAGCGACGGCCAGCGCATGCACCAGGCGCCGCGCGTCGCCCTGCCTTTGTTGGTGCGGGGCGCGCCATGAAGCGGCAGCGCGGCCTGTCCCTGATCGAACTGATGATCGCGCTGACGGTCGGCGCGCTGGTGGTGCTGCTGGCGAGCCTGCTGTTTTCAATCGGCAACGGTGCCTTTGCCAACCAGAGCGAGTCGGTCGCCCTCGACGATGGCGGGCGCTTCGCCATCGAGGCGATCACGCGCTCGATCCGCCAGGCGGCCTTCGTCAACTGGGACATCGACGGCAGCGCAGCCGAAAGGTGGTCCGCGGCCAGCGCCAGCGTGGCCGGGCTCGACGCGCGCACGCTGACCAGGACCAGCGATGGCATCGCCGACCCGCGCACCGACGTGGTCAATGGCAGCGACATCCTGGCGCTGCGTTTTGCCGGCGCCGGCCCGGCCCCGCAGGGCGACGGCAGCATCGTCAATTGCGCCGGCTTCGGCGTGCCGGCCTCGTCCGATGAGGCGGAGCGGGGGTGGAGCATCTTCTATGTCGGCCGCAGCAGCGACGGCGAGACCGAACTGCGCTGCAAATACCGCGGCAAGAACAGCTGGAATGCGGACGCGATCGTGCGCGGCGTCGACTCGTTCCAGGTGCTGTACGGCGTCGACACCGACAACGCGCCGGACGGCGTGGCCAATGCCTACCTGACAGCGACCGCGCTGAACCGGCTCGACGACACCCTCGACCTCGTTGGCAGCAGCGAGCAGGAGATCAACCGCGACTTCAACCGCAAGACCCACTGGAAGCGGGTGACCAGCATCCGCGTCGGCATCTTGCTGCACGGCCAGCGCACTACGCGCAGCGCCGAACCGCCCGCCATCTACGACTTGTTCGGGCTCGGCTACAGCGCGATGCACTCCATGCGCGACCTGGGCACCCGCATCAGCGAAAGCCAGATGGCGCCCGAGCTCAGGGGCCGCAATCGCCAGCTGGTCAGCGCCACCATCGTGCTGCGCAACCCGCTGCTGTGACCATGACGCACGCCACCATCACCCTTGCGAGCCGACGCGCCCCGTCACGCGAAGGCGGCGCGGTGCTGGTGACGGTGCTGTCCATCTTGCTGGCCCTGATGGTCGTCGGCGTCGCATCGGCCCGCGTGGCACTGGACGACGCGCGCTCGGCCCGCCACGAGCGGGACCGCCAGCTGGCCTTCCACGCGGCCGAAGCGGCGCAGCGCGATGCCCTGGTCAAGCTGGGCCAGATGGTTTGCCTGCCGGACTCGCCATCGGACCGGCCGGCGTGGCTGACCCATGACCTCGGCGGCGCAATTTTTTGCATCGAGTACGGAGCGCAGTCCGGCGCCGTCATGGCCACCGGCGCCGGCAGCTTGCCGGCCAGCTTGCCGGGCCTGGTCATCGAACGCATGCCGGTGCCGCCCGGCGCGGCGGCGGCCGACTATTACCGCATCACCTCGGTCGGCTTCGGCAGCGAGGCCGGCAGCCATGTCGTACTGCAAAGCGTGGTCAGGGTAGGCCAGGGCGGCAAGCAGACGCGCCTGAGCTGGCGCGAAGTGGGCAACTGGCGCGAACAGCACGACGCGCTCAACTAATCGGAGGAAAAAATGCAACACCATTTTGGACATACCTTGACCGAACTGCTCATCGCGCTGGCCGTGCTGGTGGTGTTTGCCGCCGTGGTCTACCCCAGCTATGCCGACTTCGTCGTGCGCTCGCGCCGGACGGAAGGGCAGGCGGCCCTGGTGGCGGCGATGCAGGAACAGGAACGCTATTACGTCGAGCACAAGCGCTACCTGGCCTTCTCGTCGCGCACCGAGGTGCCGGAGGAACCTGCCGGCAAGTGGTGGTCAGGCAATGTGGCCCGCAGCAGCGCCTACGAGTTGCAAGGCAGGTCATGCAACGGACAGGGCATCAGCGAGTGCATCGAACTGGTGGCCACGCCCGGCACCGCCTATGTCGACCGCTCCTTCTACGACGCCACCTGCGGGACCTTGACCTTGAGCAGCAACGGCGAACGGGGCGCGAGCGGCCCACTACAGCAATGCTGGCCCTGAGGCGCCGGCGCGGCTGCGCGCCACCCTTGCCCGGATTCACCCTGGTCGAGCTGATGGTCGTGCTGGCGATCGCCGCCGCCTTGCTGGCGGTGGCCGTGCCGGGCTTTCAGGCCATGCTGCGCAGCCAGCACCTCAATGCCGGCACCGACGCGCTGTTCGCCGCGATCAACTTTGCCCGCACCCAGGCAATTGCCCGCAATACCCGGGTCGCCATCGTCCCCAGCGACCCCGAACAGGGCGACTTTGCCGGTGGCTGGATCGTGTTTGTCGAACGCGGCGGCAGCCTGTCGCCGGACGGCCCGGGCGACATCATCGCCCGCCACGGGCCGCTGGCGCCGGGTATCCGGGTCGGCGCAGAATTGTCTTCCCAACATGAGCAGGTCTACCTTGCATATAATGGAGCCGGTCGCAGCTGCACGATCGGCAACAGCATGGCGGCCCACTGGGGCACACTGTCGCTGTTCGACGGGGCGCAGGTGCGGCGCATCAAGATCAATATGCTGGGGCGGGCGCGCGTCTGCAACCCGGCCACGGCCGGCGCCGGTTGCGAGGGGCGCGAACCGGTTTAGGGCGCTGAGCCAGGAACACGGCCCGCGCGATTTCAACGCAGTTTTGCTGGGGCGAGTGTGCAGATACTGAACGATACCGAAGGCATGCGGCTGGCGCTCGACTGGGCAGCCCGCGGCATGTTCATCACCACGCCGAACCCGCGCATCGGCTGCATCATCGTCAAGGACGGCGCGGTGATCGGCGCTGGCCATACCCAGCCGGCCGGCCACGCCCACGCCGAGGTGGACGCCCTGCGCGACGCCGCCGCGCGCGGCAACGATGTGCGCGGCGCGACCGCCTACGTCACGCTCGAACCGTGCAACCACTTCGGCCGCACGCCACCTTGTTCGCAAGCCCTGGTCGCAGCGGGCCTGGGCCGGGTGGTGGCGGCGATGGAAGACCCGAACCCCCTGGTGGCCGGCCAGGGCCTTGCCACCCTGCGGGCCGCCGGCATTGCCGTCAGCAGCGGGGTGCTGGCCGACGAAGCGCATGAACTCAATATCGGCTTCTTTTCCCGCATGCGGCGCGGCTTGCCGTGGGTGCGCCTGAAAGTCGCGGCCAGCCTCGATGGCACGACCGCCTTGCACAACGGCCAAAGCCAATGGATCACCGGGCCGGCAGCGCGCGCCGACGGCCACGCTTGGCGGGCGCGCGCCTGCGCCATCCTGACCGGCATCGGTACCGTCAAGGCCGACGACCCGCAACTGACCGTGCGCGCGGTCGATACGCCGCGCCAGCCGCGCCGCGTCATCGTCGACAGCAAGCTCGAGATCGACCTCGATGCCCGCATCCTGAAGGGCGAGCCGTGCTGGATCGCCGCTGCCGCCGCGGCTGACGCGGGTCGGGAAGCGGCCCTCAAGGCTGCCGGCCACGAGGTCATCGTGCTGCCCAATGCCAGCGGCAAGGTTGACCTGCCGGCGCTGATGCGGGAACTGGGTCGGCGCGGCATCAACGAATTGCATGTCGAAGCAGGCAGCAAGCTCAATGGCTCGATGGTGGGCGAAGGCTGCGTCGATGAACTGCTGGTCTACCTGGCCCCGGTGCTGATCGGCGAAGGGCAGGGCATGTTCGCCTTGCCTGCACTGGCCAGCCTGGCCGACAAACGACAACTGAGTTTCCACGAGGTGAAGCTGGTCGGCGACGACCTGCGGCTGCTCGCCAGATTTAACCAAGCTAAGGATTAAGCATGTTTACCGGAATTGTGGCCGCGATCGGCAAGATTACTTCTGTTACTCCGCTGGCGGGCGGCCTCGATGCGGGCGTGCGCCTGGCCATCGACGCGGGCGGCTTGCCGCTGCAGGACGTGGCCCTGGGCGACTCGATCGCCATCAATGGCGCCTGCATGACGGTGGTCCAGAAGACCGCGACGGCGTTCGACGTCGATGTCTCGCGCGAAAGCCTCAATTGCACCGTCGGCCTGGATGCGCCGGGAGAAGTGAACCTGGAAAAAGCGCTGACCCTGTCGGAACGCCTCGGCGGCCACCTGGTGTCGGGCCATGTCGATGGCCTGGGCAAAGTCCATTGCTTCGAAGCCGTCGGCGAATCGTGGGAACTGGTGGTCGAGGCGCCGCTGGAGCTCGCCAAGTTCTTCGCGTTCAAAGGCTCGGTCGTCGTCAACGGCGTGTCGCTGACCATCAACCGCGTCGAAGACCTGGCCGATGCCTGCCGTTTCTCGATCAACCTGATTCCGCACACCATCGCCAACACCACGCTCAAGCATTTGCGTGCCGGCAGCCAGGTCAACCTGGAGATCGACCTGATTGCCCGCTATTGCGAACGGATGCTGACGTTCAAATGAGCGCAATCCTGATCCGCCGCCTGGCGCCAGGCGATGCCGCCGCATTCAAGACGCTGCGGCTGTTTGCGTTGCAGGAAAGCCCGACCGCGTTCGCATCGAGCGTCGATGAGGAAAAAGACATTGCGCTGGCGACGTTTGAGGAGCGCCTCGCATTCAAGGCCGACCAGGGCCGTTTCGGCGCCTTCGACGGGGACGAGCTGGTCGGCGTCGTCGCGCTGGGCAGGGAGGGCATGCAAAAGCTGTCGCACAAGGCATTTATCTGGGGCATGTACGTTCACCCCGCGCACCGCGGCAAGGGACTGAGCAAGAAGCTATTGGAGGCGGCGATCGCGCTGGCCCGTTCGGTGCCGGAAATCCGCCAGGTCAACCTCATCGTCAATGCCGCCAATGCCGCTGCCATCGGCCTGTATGAAGCCACCGGCTTTGTTGCGTTTGGCCGCGAAGCCAATGCCGGGCTGGTCGACGGCGTGCTGCATGACGACCTGCATATGTGTTTGAGTCTGGGTCGCGCCAGCAAAGCCTGAAGATGGGAGAAGCGAATGTTGATGGATCCAAAGTTGTTCATCTTGATTCATGTATTGCTCAGTGTGCTCGGTATTGTTGCCGGCCTGGTGGTGGTGGGCGGCCTGATGGCTGGTGAGCAGTTCCGGCGCTGGGTCGACCTGTTCTTTGCTTCCACCTTGCTGACTAGTCTCACGGGCTACGGATTTCCCTCGGTGGAAGTCATGCCGGCCCATATCGTCGGAGCCATCTCGCTAGTCGCACTGGCCGGGGCCATGGCCGCTTACTACTGGAAACAGCTGAGCGGCGCCTGGCGCCAGGCCTTCGTCGTGCTGAGCGTGCTGGCGCTGTACCTGAACGTATTCGTCCTGCTGGCCCAGCTGTTCCGGAAAATACCTGCGATGGCCGTGTTGGCGGCGACCTCGGAGACGCCGGTGTTTGGCGTGACCCAAGGCTTGGTACTCGTCATTTTCATCGGCCTCGGCTGGGTGTCCACCAGGGCCTTTTCGGCATCTAATGGAGCAAGTGTATGAACCAGGCAAGCACGCGCAAGTACTGGTTCGGTCCGAGGACCTATGGCTGGGGTTGGGGCCTGCCACTGACCTGGCAAGGCTGGGTCGTGTTGGGCGCCTACCTCGCCTTCATGGTCGGCCTGCCGATCTTTTATCCGCCGACGACGGACATTCTTCCTTATCTCGGCGCAGTCACGCTTGCCTCGGTCGTGCTCATTCTGATTTGCTGGCGCACCGGCGTGCCGCCGAAGTGGCGCTGGGGCGACGAGTGAGCGAGCCGGTCTATTTCGCGACTCCTGCCGCGCTCGCGCGCTGGTTCAAGAAGCACTGCGCCGACGCCACTGAACTGGTGGTCGGTTTCATGAAGGTTGATTCTGGCGTGCCCAGCGTGAGCTGGCCGCAAGCGGTCGACGAGGCGCTGTGCGTCGGCTGGATCGACGGCGTCCGGCACCGCATCGATGACGAGCGCTACAAGATCCGCTTTACGCCCAGGAAGCCAAGTTCCCACTGGAGTGCGGTCAACATCAAGCGCATTGCCGTTCTGCTGGCCGAAGGCCGCATGCAGCCGGCCGGCATGGCCGCCTTCGAGCGGCGCACGGAAGAAAAATCCGTCAGGGCAGCCTATGAGCAGCCGACAATGCCTGAATTAAGCGACGTCGAGATCGCTTTATTCAAGAAGAATGCCAAAAGCTGGGCCTATTTCGAAACCGTGCCGCCTGGTTACCGCAAACGCGTTGTCTGGTGGGTCGTCAGCGCCAAGCAGTTCGCTACCCGTGAAAAGCGCCTTGGCCTGCTGGTCCAGGCTTGCGCCGAAGGCGTTCGGCTCTAGCAGCCTGTCGGACTGAACGGAATCGGTCACGAAATCCGCCAGGCCGGTCCTCGCCCAGCCGAATTCCTGCCTCGATTCGTTAAGCCCGACAGGCTGCTAGCCAAGTTTCGGCCAATGCAACAGCCCGTGCCAAGTTCGCAATGATGATGGCATTCGCCGACATACCGCGCGCATCGCCGGCAAGAATGTAGTGCAATTGCCTACAAAAATTCCCTAAAAAACATGTCCAAAAATGGACAAATCCGACAAAAGTTTTCAGATTTGAACAATTGTTCAAATTTGATTTTCGCCTATATACTCATTGGACGTTTGTTGATTCGCAGGGCTCGGCGGAGCCCCCACATGACTAGTTTTTTGAGACGAAACTTCCACTATAAATTTGAATAATCTAGGAGTATAAAAAGCATGCGGCATCAATCACGTTCCATCCTCGCTTCGATGATCTTGCTGGCCTTTGCCGGCGGCGCCAGCGCAGCGAACTACACGGTTGAAAATCTGACCGTATTCACCAATACCAAGGCAAGCTCGGCGCAAGAAGTGCTGCGCCTGAACGCCGCCCATTTCGGCCTGCCGGCCAATCTCGAGAACCTGACGCTGACCCGCGTGCAGGAATCGCTGACCGGCAAGCACTACGTCTACCAGCAGATGCTGCGCGGCTTGCCAGTCGACCGCTCCGAAATCATCGTCTCGCTCGGCAAGAAAGGCGAACTGCTCAAGATCTTCAACGAGACCAGGCACATCTCGTCGGCGATGGATGCAGACGCCGTCAACCAGCTCAATAATAAGAGCAAGATCAGCAAGGACGAAGCGCTCGACAAGGGCTGGAAGAACATGAAGGTGCAGCATGCGCTGGTCGCCGTCCCGTCGACTTCGATGGTGTGGGTGCCGACCAAGAACGGCGTGCAGCTGGCGCACAAGGTGCAGATCGCCGCCCAGATGCCAACCGGCGGCTTTGTACAGTACCTGAACGCCCATGACGGCAGCCTGATCGATTCCTACTCGACGTCGACACCGCGCAAGGGCGGCGAGCGCAGCCTGGCCGCGCGTGCCAATGTGGCCGGCGGCATGCTCGACCGCGCCAGCGCCACCAGGGACGTCGAAGCCAAGGGCGGCAAGGGCCAGGCGGGCTCGGCAGAAAGTACGCTGAACCTGACCGCCGTCAGCACCCTGGCGTCGGGCATCAATGGCAGCGGCCTGGTGTTCGATCCTGACCCCCGCACGGCCACCAATAACAACACGCTGACCGATACTTCGGCCGCGTCGGCCTTCGATGCCTCGTATTCGACCAAGACGCTGATGGACCTGACCGTCAATGGCGGCGTTTACTCGCTGGTCGGACCTTACGTCAACATCAAGAACATCGAATCGCCGAACACCGCACCAAGCACCACCACCAATGGCGTGTGGACGGCCAAGCGCGGTAACAATGCCTTCGACGACACCAACGTCTACTTCCATCTCGACCAGAACCAGCGCTATATCCAGTCGATCGGCTTTACCGGCACCAAGTCGATCATCAACCGTCCGCTCGACGTCGACACCGACGGTCTCAATGGCGACGACAACTCGCACTACAGCTACGGCGGCTCGACCGACTACCTGGCGTTCGGCCATGGTTGCGTCAACGACTCGGAAGATGCCGACGTGATCCTACATGAGTACGGCCACGCGCTGCACCGTAATATCAACACCAGCTGGGGCGGCGGCGACACCGGCGCGATGGGCGAAGGCTTTGGCGATTACTGGGCAGCATCGTATTCATACAGCACGCCGAATGGCACTGTCTACCATCCCGAGTGGGCGTTCAGCTGGGATGGCCATGGCGCCTGCTGGGGCGGCCGCATGTTGAACCGCACCGATGCCAAGTACAACAGCACCAAGACCTATGGCGCGCATGCGTCGGTGACCGAGGGCGGCGTGACGTTCCAGTCGGACGAGCTGTGGTCGGCGCCGCTGTACGAGGCGATGAAGGCCTTGCTGGCCGCAGGCAAGCCGCGCGGCAATATCGACAAGATCATCCTCGAGGCGCACTTCGGCCTGGGTGCCAACGTCAAGATGCCGGCCATGGCGACGGCAATCGTCAATGCAGCAAAGAACCTGTACCCAGCCGACACCAGCTATGAAAACACGTTCCGCGCCAAATTCGAAGCGCAGAACATTCTCAGCGCCGCGCCGCCACCAGGCTTGACGATCAATGAAGTCGAGACCAACAACACGACCGCCACGGCACAAGTGCTGTCGACCGCCAACACGACCGTCAACGCGACCATCAGCGCCACTTCGGACATCGACTACTTCAAGATCTCTCTGCCAGCTGGCAAGACCTTGACGGCCAAGATGATCCCGAATGCGACCTCGGACTACGACGTTGACCTGCTCAGCAGCACGGGCACCAAGCTGTCGTCGAGCGTCAATGGCACCGGTGCGGCCGACACTGTGACCAAGACCAATACCACTGCCAGCGCGATGGTGTTGTACGTGAAGGTGTACCGCTACAGCGGCGGCACCGGCTCGACCAATGGCAAGTACACGCTGAACGCCAACTGGTAAGGCCTGATCAGGTCAGCGCGGATGGCTGAATTGTCCGCGCCGCGAAGCCCGGCTCCGCAATGGGGTCGGGCTTCGTCATTTTGGCTTCCTATTTCTCCGGGTTCAAGACCATTTGGAGCACGTTTGCAGGATTGAAGTATTGGCGCGCCGCATTGCGCACAGCCTCGACCGTTAAGCCGTCAATCTGCTGCTCGGCCTGCAGGATCGACGCCGGGTCGGTGCCGAGCAGGGCGCTCGACTGCAAGTGGCCCATCCAGTAGCCATTTTCCTGCATCGACTTCTTGTGCGACTGGTGGAATTTCTGCTTGACCTTGTTCAGGTCGGCCTCGGTCGGGCCTTCGCGCTGCAGCGTGGCGATTTCTTCGTTGATCGCGGCAATGACCTTGTCAACATTGTTCGGTCCGCATGGCAAGAAGGTGGCGATTGAATACTGTCCGCGCGGGATCTTACTGAGGCGGCCCGACATGCTGCCGCTGTAGATCAGCGTGAGTTTCTCGCGCAGCACATCGCTGATCCGGATGTTCATCACTTCGGTCAATGCGGCCAGGCGGCGGCTCTCCAGCTCGGAGTAGGCCGCAGTGCCGGTATAGGTCAGCGCAACGACGCTTTTCGGCTCGGTCCCCTTGCGCACTTCTTTCTTGATGACGCCGGTCGCCGGGTTCATGCCCAGGTCGCGGTAGCTGGTGGCGATATCGCCCGCCGGCAGGCTGCCCAGGTAGGTGGCCAGCAAAGGCTTCACGCTGGCGAGGTCGAAGCTGCCGACGAACACGAACGTGAAGTCCTTGGCGCTGCCAAAACGCGCGCTGAAGATGTCGATCGAACGGTCGAGGCTGACCTTGTCGAGGTGTTCGGAACGCGGCACGCGCGGTGTGCGCGGGTGGTCGTTGAACAAGGTCTGAGCGAGCGCATCCTGCATCAGCATTTCAGGGCGCGCCATGAAATTCCTGGTCAGCTCGACCTGCTTGCCAATATAGGACTGGTAGAGCTTGTCGTCGCGCCGCACGCCGCCAAAGCGCAGGTGCACCAGCTGCAGCATGGTTTCGATATCCTTGCTGCCGGCCTTGGCATTGATGTTGTCGTTATACAGGCCGAGCGAGCTGAAGACGGAGGCAGACTTGCCAGCCAGCATATTCTGCAGGTCCAGCGGAGAGAAATCTTTCAATCCCATGGCCGCGACGATGCCGCTGGCATATTGCGCGCTGTAGTGGTCCTTGTCGTCAAACAGGGACTGGCCGCCGTGGCGCACTGCGTTCATCAGCACCTGGTCGTTCTTGAACGTGGTCGGCTTGAGGATGACCTTGACGCCGTTCGACAGCGTCAGGCGGGTCAGCCCGAGCTGCTTGTCTTCGCTTTCCTGCTCGATGCGTCCCGGCTTTGCCGGGCGCTCCATCAGCACGCTGGCAACCGCCCTGTCCACATGGGCCTTGAGCACGGCCTGCTCGGCCTTGCCGACGGCGGCCAGCAAGTCCGGGCCGGCCGGGATGCTGCTGCCGGCCTTGTTCGAGCCCGTGTAGACGACCAGTTTCGCCGCTGCGTTCGGAATGTTCTCGCGCGCAAACAGGTTGACTTCGTCCAGCGTAATGCCGGGCACGAATTCCTTGAAGTAGTTGAATTCATTGTCGATGCCGGCAATGGTTTCCTGGTCGAGGAAGTTGCGCACGTACTCGGCGGCATAGGGCGCCGACTCCGATTTGTCGCGTTCGTTGAAGGCGCGCTCGATAAAGCGCAACATGTTTTTCTTGGCTCGGTCGAGTTCGACAGCGCTGAAGCCGAACTGGCGCGCCCTTTCGTTTTCCTGCACCAGCGCCGTGATGGCGGGCTCGGCGCCATCCTTGCCCAGCACGGCGGACGACATATAGGTGCGGTAACCGCGCACCAGCCGGCCCATGCCGCTGCCGCCACCGACGAACGGCGGCGTCTCCTGCTGCGCCAGTTCCTGCATGCGCGCGCCCATCATCGCGGCGAACAGGTTTTCGACCAGTTTGTGGCGGTACTCGCGGAACGAGCCGCGCTCGCGCGCCGGCTGCACCGGGTAGCGGATCATGATGCTGTTGGCGCCCGCTTCGGCGTCCGTCACGACCAGCGCTTCGGTGGCGGCAAAGGCGGGGATGTCGACCTTGGCGCGCGGGCGCGGCTGCTTCGGGTTGGCCAGCGACGCGAAACGGGCCTTGATCATCGCCTCGACCCGGACCGGGTCGATGTCGCCGACCACCACCACGGCCATCAGCTCGGGCCGGTACCAGTCGGCGTAGAAGCGGCGCAGCACGTCCGGCTTGAAGGACTTGAGGATAGGCTCTTTACCGATCGGCAGGCGCTCGGCGTAGCGCGAGCCGTTGAACAGCTTTGGATACAGCTGGCGGTTGATGCGGTCGGCCGCCCCTTTGCCGCGGCGCGCCTCTTCCAGGATGATGTCGCGCTCCTTGTCGATGTCGGCATCGTTGAAGCTGACGCCGCCGGCCCAGTCGCGCAGCACCAGCATAGCCTTGTCCAGGTATTCCGGCTTGTCGGTCGGGATCGGCAAGATATAGACCGTCTCGTCGAAGCTGGTATAGGCGTTCAGGTCGGCACCGAATTTGACGCCGATCGACTGCAGGTAGGAGACCAGCTCATGCTTCTTGAAATTGGTCGAACCATTGAAGGCCATATGCTCGGTGAAGTGCGCCAGGCCTTGCTGGTCGTCGTCTTCCTGCACCGAACCGGCCTTGATCACCAGGCGCAGTTCGGCCTTGGCAGCCGGGCGCCCGTTCTGATGAATGTAATAACTCAGGCCATTGTCCAGTTTGCCTACCTTGACCTGGGGGCCGACCGGGACGGCAGCGTCGAGCGGGATGGCGGCAGGGGCCAGGCTGCTCGAGGCGAGCAGGGCGAGCAGCAGCAGGGCATTGCGAAAAGTAAAGGTAGTCATTTTTATAATGAAATGAAAAGAGATGCCGATCATACGCCTTGGTCCGCTGGCTGGGTAGTTAATCATGCAAATGGTAAAATAGAGGATTGTCCGTCGCACTTCCCAAGGAAAGTCTATGTCTATCTCCAGTACCCAGGAAATCGTTGCCGAGCTCAAGGCCGGCCGCATGGTGATCCTGGTCGACGAAGAGGATCGCGAAAATGAAGGCGACCTGGTGCTTGCCGCCGACTTCGTCACGCCTGAAGCCATCAATTTCATGGTCAAGCACGCGCGCGGCCTGGTGTGCCTGACCCTCAACGAAGAGCGCTGCGCCCAGCTGGAACTGCCGATGATGACGAGCCGTAACGGCACCTCGTTCGGCACCAATTTCACCGTGTCGATCGAAGCGGCCGAAGGCGTGACCACCGGCATTTCGGCGGCGGACCGCGCCAAGACCATCGCCGTGGCCGTGGCCAAGGGCGCCAAGGCCAGCGACATCGTGCAGCCTGGCCACATCTTCCCGCTCAAGGCCCAGAAGGGCGGGGTCCTGATGCGCGCCGGCCACACCGAGGCGGGCTGCGACCTGACCGAGATGGCGGGCCTGACCCCGGCCTCGGTCATTTGCGAAATCATGAAGGACGACGGCACCATGGCGCGCCTGCCGGACCTGCTCGAGTTCGCCAAGGAACACGGCCTGAAGATCGGCACCATTGCCGACCTGATCCACTACCGCAGCCAGAACGAATGCCTGGTCGAACGCCTGGCCGAGCGCGACACGGTGACGGCGGCCGGCAGCTTCAAGCTGATCGCCTTCCGCGACAAGCCGAGCGGCTCGGCCCACCTGGCGCTGGTGCATGGTGCCATCAGCCCAGAGCAGGAAACCCTGGTGCGGGTGCACCA
This sequence comes from uncultured bacterium, assembly GCA_965233055.1. Lineage (GTDB taxonomy): Bacteria > Pseudomonadota > Gammaproteobacteria > Burkholderiales > Burkholderiaceae_D > Telluria_A. Next base: position 7,246 of record CBDDRJ010000019.1, on the reverse strand, counting down.
GCCGGTATCGATCCTGGACCTGCTGGAACAGAACACGACGACCCATTCGTGGACCATTGCCTCGGCGATGGCGGCGATCAAGGCGTCCGAGCGCGGCGTCATGGTCCTGCTCAACTGCGGCGAGACCGCCGACGAATTGTTCGCCCAGTTCAAGGCGCAGGGCCAGCCGGAGACCCGGCCGCAGGCGCGCGCCGCCAGCATGGACTTGCGCACCTACGGCATCGGCGCCCAGATCCTCAAGGAGCTGGGCGTGGGCAAGATGCAGTTGCTGGCCAGCCCGCGCAAGATGCCGTCGATGACCGGTTTCGACCTGGTCGTCGAAGGCTACCTGCCGAAGCCGCAGCAATAACACCAGGCGCCGCCCGGGCGGTGCCGACCCGCTTCAAGCGGAACCGGCTTGCCGCCGGGGCCGGAAACCATCACACTAGCTCATATTTACCTGATTAAAAAGAGGCACGCCATGACAGTAGGAACTTACGAAAGCAATTTGGCCGGCAATGGCCTGCGTATCGGCATCGTCCAGGCGCGTTTTAACGAAGACGTGTGCCACGGCCTGCTGTCGTCCTGCCTGGCAGAACTGAAGCACAAGGGCGTGGCCGACGAAGACATCCTGCACGTGACCGTGCCGGGCGCGCTGGAAATCCCGATCGCGCTGGCCAAGATGGCGGAAACCGAGCAGTTCGACGCGCTGATCGCGCTCGGCGCCGTGATTCGTGGCGAAACCTACCACTTCGAGCTGGTCTCGAACGAGTCGGGCGCCGGCATCACCCGCGTCGGCCTCGACTACGGCATGCCGATCGCCAACGCGGTCTTGACCACCGAGAACGATGAGCAAGCCGAAGCGCGCATGGCAGAGAAGGGCGCCGACGCGGCGCGCGTGGCCATTGAAATGGCCAACCTGCTGATCGCCCTGGAAGAACTCCAGGCTGAAGACGAATAACAAGAAAGCAATCCACATCATGACCGACAAGACCACCCACGCCAACCCGAGCAAGAACCGCACGCCGCGCCACCGCGCGCGCGAGTTTGCCCTGCAAGGCGTCTACCAATGGCTGCTCAGCAACGAAGACGCGGGCACCGTCGTGGGCAATATCCGCGCCGCCCACGGCTTCGACAAGGCCGACGGCGACCATTTCAGCGCCTTGCTGTATGGCGCCATCAAGGATGCGCCGGCGCTGCGCGAGTCGATCGCCCCGCTGATCGACCGTTCGATCGCCGAGCTGTCGCCGATCGAGCACGCCGTGCTGCTGCTGGGCGCGTTCGAACTGAAGAACAACCTGGACATTCCTTATCGCGTCGTCATCAACGAAGCGGTCGAGCTGACCAAGTCCTTCGGCGGCATCGACGGCCACAAATACGTCAATGGCGTGCTCGACAAGCTGGTGCTGACGCTGCGCGCCGACGAAGTCGCGGCCGACACCCGCCGCTAATCAAGCTAGGCTGGTCCCTGACACCCTGTCGATGGCAACTTCGGCAGGGTGTTTTGCTTCTTGCTTGACAAACAGCCCAGGCAATCCTAAAGTGATATCACTTTGATGTCACATCACCACTGGGAGACCTAGCATGAATGCAGCACCTATCCGCCGTGAATTGGCGTTTTCGTCCACCAACGGCTATCTGGCGACCCTGGCGGGCGTTGTGCTTGTCATGATGGCTGTTGTATTCTTTGCCGCCCGTTTGCCCGCGCTGGCCATCCTGGCCGCGGTCGGCGGCATCTTCATGCTGGCAGGCTTGTATATGTTGCAGCCAAACGAGAGCGCCGTGCTGACCCTGTTCGGCAAATATATCGGCACCGACCGCAGCGAAGGGCTGCGCTGGGCCTTCCCCCTGTATATCAAGCGCCGCCTGTCCCTGCGCGCCCGCAACCTCAATGCGCCGACGCTGAAGGTCAACGACAAGCGCGGCAACCCGGTCGAGATCAGCGCCGCCGTCGTCTGGCGCGTGCGCGACACGGCGCAGGCGCTGTTCGAAGTGGATGATTTCGAGCGCTATGTGGCGGTCCAGGCCGAAGCGGCCCTGCGCCACCTGGCGTCGCAGTATGCGTATGACGAAGGCGAAGACCTCGAACATGGCGAAACGACGCTGCGCGCCGGCATGGATGTGGTGTCGCATGCGATGAAGGTGGAACTGCAGGCCCGCTTCGAAGCGGCCGGGGTCGAAACCCTCGACGCCAAGCTGACCCACCTGGCCTACGCCCCGGAAATTGCCCAGGTGATGCTGCGGCGCCAGCAGGCCGAGGCCATCATCGGCGCCCGCGCCAAGATCGTGCACGGCGCCGTCAGCATGGTCGAAGCGGCCCTGAAGGGGCTGGCCGAGCGCGGCATCGTCGAACTGGACGGCGAACGCAAGGCTGCCATGGTCAGCAATTTGCTGGTGGTGCTGTGCTCGGACAAGGATGCCCAGCCGATCATCAACACCGGCACGCTGTATAACTAGCCGCAAGCGAGCATGGCAAGTCCAGGAAAGAAGGCTTATCCGTTACGGGTCGACCCGGCGTTGTGGGAGGAACTGCAACGCCTGGCGGCACGCGACCTGCGCAGCGTGAATGCCGAGATTGAATTCCTGCTGCGCGAGGGCCTGGCGCGGCGCGGCGTCAGGATCGGCAATGCCGCCAGCGGCGACGGCACCGACGACAACAAACCGGACGAGGAATAAAAAAAACACCGCAAGCGGTGGTTTGGTCGTAGGTCGTAGGGGGGGGGGCACTGCGTGTCCACGCGTTACCGATATCTCAGTCGTAGGGTGGACGGGACCGCCGAGGGCTGCGTGTCCACGCGTTACCGATATCTCAGTCGTAGGGTGGACGGGACCGCCGAGGGCTGCGTGTCCACGCGTTACCGATATCTCAAAGCCCAGCCAGCTGCTCACCCTTTGGTTTGACTTGCGGAGCGACTTCCTTGTCCGCCACCGGCGCGGCCGGCGCTGCGGAGAACGATGAGCGGCTTGGCGACACCCTCTTGCCCGAAGCAACCTGCCGGAGCAAATTGTGTTCGCCCAGCACCTTGTTGCCGTAGCCATCATCGGTCTCGAACGCGGCTGCGCCGACATAGCTCTTCAGGCCGGCTTCGATCGAACCGCCGCGGGTCACATAGTCCTTGAGGATCAGCGAACCGACGCGGATATTGGCGACCGGATTGAGCGCCGCCTGGACGCCGCCCATGTCCTGGAAGCGGTCACGGTGCACTTTCGACATGACTTGCATCAGGCCTTGGGCGCCGACCGGGCTTTCGGCGAACGGGTTCAGGCCCGATTCGATGGCCATCACGGCCAGGATCAGCAGCGGGTCAAGCTTGATCTCCTGCGCCGTCGAATAGGCGGTCGACACCAGCATATCGGCGGCGTCGCCGGCGACACGGTAACGCTTGGACAGCCACGAGGTCACCAGCTGCTGTTGCTTCTTGCTCTTTAACAGGGCTTTTTCATCGGCGCTCAGGGCGGCGGCGGTGGCCGGTGCGCCTGCTGCAGGGGCTTCCATCAGGTCCGACAGCGCTGGCGCCTGGACCTGGATGTCGGCCGGCGCCTCGACCAGGAACTGGACGGCCTGCCTGGCCAGGTCAGGGCGCGCTACCATCAGGGCGATGCTTGCTACGACCAGCAAACCAAACACCGTCAGGGTGTGTTGTGCGGTGGTGAAGACACTTTTTGCCGTTTTTGCTACCTTGATCACGGTGGCGGGCTGGCTAGCCAACAATTGTGCAAACTTCGAATTAGCTACGTTGAAACGATTCATTATCGAATTCCCCTTTGTCGCGGCAAAAAGTATCCCGTCGCCGCGTTGTGGGCGTCTTGGCTACAATGCCGTGCATCAGAAATATCGTCATACCGCCGCGTTGTGCGACCGATTAACGCCGTCATTGCTTGCTTGAGCTGATCGTTCCCGGTGGTATTAGATCAGTGGCAATACAACTTTTTCGGGGGTGAGGCAGACGCCTCGTTGACAACACTCCTTAAAATGTCTGGTGGGGCCCCGACCCCTTGAATGGGTGAGACAGGCTAAAATCAAGTCCTTGGACCGGCCTGCTCATCAATGTAGAGCAAATTGTAGAAGCACGTTTATATCAAGTCAATACTAACACAACGGTTCTTTATTACTTTTAGGTCTTACTTTTCGCGCTGCAATGCAGCAAAGCGTAATAAAATCAACCACTTGAAGTGGTAAATTCAACAATCCTGTCCAAAGCAAAATTACAATAAAAAACCGATGAAATATTCAGATTTACGTGATTTCATTTCCCAACTGCAAGAGATGGGCGAATTAAAGCGCATTTCGACGCCAGTTTCGCCGCATTTGGAGATGACCGAGGTCTGCGACCGGGTTTTGCGGGCACAGGGGCCAGCCATTCTGTTCGAGAACCCGCTTGGCCACACGATGCCGGTGCTGGGCAATTTGTTCGGCACGCCGCGTCGCGTCGCGCTGGGCATGGGGGCGCAGGATGTCAGCGAGCTGCGCAAGATCGGCCATGTGCTGGCGCGCCTGAAGGAGCCCGAGCCGCCCAAAGGGTTCCGCGACCTGATGGGGCTCGGCTCGCTGGTCAAGGCGGTGTGGGACATGTCGCCCAAGGAGTTGCGTGGCGCCAAGTGCCAGCAGATCGTCTGGGAGGGCAATGACGTCGACCTGTCGCGCCTGCCGATCCAGCATTGCTGGCCCGGCGATATCGCCCCTTTGATCACCTGGGGCCTGGTCATTACCAAGGGCCCTAATAAGAAGCGGCAAAACCTGGGCATCTACCGCCAGCAGGTGATCGGCCCGAACAAGGTCATCATGCGCTGGCTGGCGCACCGGGGCGGGGCGCTCGACTTCCGCGAGCACGGCATTGCCACCAAGGGCCAGCCGTATCCGGTGGCGGTGGCGCTGGGCGCCGACCCCGCTACGATATTAGGTGCCGTCACGCCGGTGCCGGACAGCTTGTCAGAATACCAATTCGCCGGCCTGCTGCGCGGCAGCCGTACCGAGCTGGTCAAGGCCATCGGCAGCGAGCTGAGGGTGCCGGCCGGGGCCGAAATCGTGCTCGAAGGGCATATCTACCCGGATCCGCACCATCCGAGCGGCTACGAGCATGCGCTGGAAGGGCCGTTCGGCGACCATACCGGTTACTATAATGAGCAGGACAGCTTCCCGGTCTTCACCATCGTCCGCATCACGATGCGGCGCGATCCGATTTACCACTCGACGTATACAGGCAAGCCGCCGGATGAACCGGCCGTGCTGGGCGTGGCGCTGAACGAAGTCTTCATTCCTCTGCTGCAAAAGCAGTTCAGCGAAATCCTCGACTTCTATCTGCCGCCGGAAGGCTGCAGCTACCGGATGGCCGTGGTGCAGATCAAGAAGCAGTATGCCGGGCACGCCAAGCGCGTCATGTTCGGGGTGTGGAGCTTCCTGCGCCAGTTCATGTATACCAAGTTCATCGTCGTGGTTGACGAGGACGTCAACATCCGGGACTGGAAAGAGGTCATCTGGGCCATCACGACCCGGGTCGATCCGGCGCGCGATACGCTATTGGTAGAGAACACGCCGATCGACTACCTCGACTTCGCCTCGCCGGTCAGCGGGCTGGGCAGCAAGATGGGGATCGACGCGACCAATAAGTGGCCGGGCGAGACGACGCGGGAGTGGGGTACGACGATCGCGATGACGCCGGACGTGAAGGCCAGGGTCGACCAGATCTGGCAGGAGTTGGGCCTGTAAGGCGTGGGTAAGCAGGCTTACCCACCTACGCATCCAAACGCGTGGGTAAGCTTACCCACGCTTCTTAGCGAGGGTTGCTTGTAATCCTCGTGTGATGCGCGATTTGCGATAACTCCCGCGCGCACCCTAACTTCTCTGCGGTCGGTTATAATACGGGCTGGCGGGCCCCTGCGCATTGTGGCATGGCTAACCTGGTCAGGTCGGGAACGAAGCAGCCACGGCTATTAACCACGAGTGCCGCAGATCAGGCTCGCCTCCTTATCGTCCCCCGCCAATTCGGCAGTATCCTTCCCCCGCATCTTTTAGCGCCAGATTGTTCCCGCGAACTGCCCGCCATGGGTAAAATGCATGCTTCGCTCCGGTTCACGGTAAAATTCCAGCATGTCCTATCAAGTCCTCGCCCGCAAATACCGTCCCAAGAATTTTGAAACGCTGGTCGGCCAGGAGCACGTCGTGCGCGCCCTGTCGCATGCGCTGCAAACGGGCCGGCTGCACCATGCCTATTTGTTTACCGGAACGCGCGGCGTCGGCAAGACGACGCTGTCGCGCATCCTGGCCAAATCGCTCAACTGCATCGGGCCGGACGGCAACGGCGGCATCACCGCCACCCCGTGCGGCGTGTGCGAAGCCTGCGTGGCTATCGACGGCGGCCGCTTCGTCGACTATATAGAGATGGACGCGGCATCGAATCGCGGCGTCGATGAAATGGCCCAGTTGCTCGAGCAGGCGGTATACGCGCCGTCGAACGCGCGCTTCAAGGTCTATATGATCGACGAAGTCCACATGCTCACCAACCACGCCTTCAACGCGATGCTGAAGACGCTGGAAGAGCCGCCGGCCCACGTCAAGTTCATCCTGGCCACGACCGATCCGCAGAAGATCCCGGTCACGGTGCTGTCGCGCTGCCTGCAGTTCAACCTCAAGCAGATGCCGCCCGGCCATATCATCAGCCACCTGGAAAATATCCTGGGGCAGGAACAGATCACCTTCGAACTGGCCGGCTTGCGCCTGCTGGCCCAGGGCGCCCATGGTTCGATGCGCGATGCATTATCGCTGACCGACCAGGCGATCGCCTATGCCGCCGGGCAAGTGACGCTCGACGCGGTCCAGGGCATGCTCGGCGCGCTCGACCAGTCTTACCTGGTGCGCCTGCTCGACGCGCTGGCCAACGAAGACGGTGCCGACCTGATGGCGGTGGCCGACGAAATGGCCAGCCGCAGCCTGTCGTACAACGGCGCGCTGCAAGACCTGGGCACCTTGCTGCACCGGATCGCGCTGGCGCAGTCGGTGCCGACCGCCTTGCCGCAGGACTTGCCGGAACTGGCCGATATCGAGCGCCTGGCCGGCCTGTTCGACCAGCAGGAAATCCAGCTGTTCTACCAAATTGCCGTACACGGCCGTAACGAGATCGGCCTGGCGCCGGACGAGTACGCAGGCTTTACGATGACCTTGTTGCGCATGCTCGCCTTCCGTCCGGGCAAGGGCGGGGCAGATGGTGTCGCGCCGTCCGGCCCCGGCACTGCGCGGCCGTCGATGCCGTCGCCGCGCCCGGCAGCGCCG
>CBDDRJ010000018.1:0-37088 GCA_965233055.1 uncultured bacterium | reverse complement strand
GAAGAAAGCAGTTGCACCGAAAAAGCCGGTAGCGAAGAAAGACGCAGCTAAAAAGCCAGCAGCGAAGAAAGCAGTCGCAGCGAAAAAGCCAGCAGCTAAGAAAGCAGTTGCAGCTAAGAAGCCGGCAGCGAAGAAAGTTGCAGCCAAAAAGCCAGCAGCGAAGAAAGTTGCAGCTAAGCCAGCAGCGAAGAAAGTCGCCGCTAAGAAACCGGCTGCGAAGAAAGCAGTTGCCAAGAAACCAGCAGCAAAAGCAGCAGCTAAGCCAGCTGCAAAGGTAGCGGCTAAGCCAGCAGCAAAAAAGCCGGTTAAGGCAGCGGCTAAGCCGGCTGCCAAGAAGGCTGCGCCTGCGAAGGCGGCTCCGAAGAAAGCTGCAGCGCCAAAAGCTGCCGCCGCACCGAAGCCAGCAGCAGCACCAGCAGCAGCTCCTGCAGCAGCACCAGCACCGGCAGCCAAGACCGTCGTTGCACCTGCAGCAGCATGGCCGTTCCCGACCAGCAGCCGTCCGTAATAGCCAGCTGCGCCTGCTTCAGGCAAAATAGCCCCATGTGGCTTGCGACGTGTCGCAAAGCCCACATGGGGTTATTTTTTTGCGCTAAGATTTGCCTGCCGCTTGTTTTTTAGGAGTACCCGTGCTCACCATCGTGCAGTTGATCGTCAATACCATTGCCAGCCTGCTCGGCGGACTGCTGTTGCTGCGTTTCTGGATGCAAGCGATCCGCGTGCGACCGCCGTCGACGGTGGCGCAATTCACTTTCCAGCTGACCGACTGGCTGGTGCGCCCGCTGCGCCGCATCGTGCCCGGCGTCGGCGGCTACGACTGGGCTAGCCTGATCGGCGCCTTCGTCATCGTGGTGCTGGCCAGCTCGCTGATGTTCATCGCCGGGCTCGGCTGGGAAGCGGTGCTGCTGATGTCGCTGCACCGACTGCTGACCTGGATCACCTATCTATTCATGGCGCTGTTGATCATCGAGGTCATCTTCAGCTGGGTCAACCCGCATGCGCCGCTGGCGCCGTTCGTCCATGCGCTCAACGATCCGCTGCTGCGGCCGCTGCGCCGGGTGGTGCCGCTGGTGGGCGGGCTCGACCTGTCACTACTGGTGGCCCTGATCCTGCTGCAGATCGCCCAGCTGCTGCTGGACATGCTGTTCGGCCTGCGTTGAGCAGCAAGGCCTGGTGCTCGGCGCTGCCGGCCGGCTTGAGGCTGGCGGTACAAATTCAGCCGAACGCGAAGAAAACGGAAGTCATCGGCGTGCTCGATGACGCCCTCAAGCTCAAGCTGCAGGCGCAGCCGATCGAAGGCAAGGCCAACGACGCGCTGATCCGCTACCTGGCCGGCGCGCTGAAAGTGCCGCGCAGCGCGATCACGCTCACCCACGGCCAGACCAGTAAGAAAAAGTTGCTGGAAATAAGAACGGCGAGCCTGACGCCCGCCGATGTGGAGAAGTTGCTGCCGGGGTAATGGTGGGCCCGCAGTGCCCACCCTACGGTGAGCGTGTAGGGTGGGCCCTGCGTGCCCACCGTGCCCACCGCGCCCGCCACTACCTAAGGCAGCTTGTAACCGAACGCCGCCTCGAACCTGGCGTCGATCTCGGCCTTCGTGAAGCGGTGGTTCTGCCCGCCCTGATGGGCAATCTTGATGCTGCCCAGCAGGCTGGCCAGGCGGCCGGTGGTCGGCCAGTCCATGCCTTCGGCGATGCCGTACAGCAGGCCGGCGCGGTAGGCGTCGCCGCAGCCGGTCGGGTCCAGCACCGCGGCCGCCTCGACGCAAGGAATATCGAAGCGCTCGCCGCCGGCATAGATTTCCGAGCCCTGTTCGCCGCGCGTGACGATCAGCGCGTCGAGCCGGCTGGCGATGTCCTGCAGGGTCAGGCCGGTGCGGTCCATCAACATCTCGAATTCATAGTCATTGGCCGCCACATAGGTCGCCTGGTTGATGAACTCGATCAGCTGGGCGCCGTCGAAACGGGGCAGTTGCTGGCCCGGATCGAACATGAATGGCACCTGCTCGGCGTAGCAGTCGCGGGCGTGCTTGAGCATGCCGTCGCTGCCGTCTGGCGCAATGATGGCGACTGCTAGCTGCCCCTGGTCGGCCACATTGTTTTCGTGCGAGAACTGCATCGCGCCCGGGTGGAAGGCATTGATCTGGTTGTTGTCGAGGTCGGCGGTGACGAAGCACTGCGCCGTGTAGGCATCCTTGATGGTGCGCACGGCGCGGGTCGACAGGCCGAGCTGGGCGAAGCGCTCGAGGTACTGACCGCCGTCCTGGCCGAGCGTGCCCATCATCAAGGGGTCGCCGCCCAGCATGCCCAGGTTGTAGGCGATATTGGCGGCGCAGCCGCCGTATTCGGTGCGCAGGGTCGGCACCAGGAACGACACATTGACCTTGTGCAGCTGGCCGGCGATCAGGGATTCGGCAAAGCGGCCGTCGAACTGCATGATTTTGTCAAAGGCGATCGATCCGCAGATCAGGACTGTTTTGGTCATGGTGGCTAGGCTAAGGATAGAAAACGACGATGTTGTAATCCGACGCCTGGACCTGGTCCAGCGCGAAGTACAGCTTGATATTCTGGTCGGTGCGGGCCGGGAAGCCGCGCGACGGGTCGGTCTGTGCCGGCAAATAGTCGGCCGGCGTGACGACGCGGCGCAGCAGCTGCTTGCCGGCCGGGTCCTTGAGCAGCAGGTCGATGTGAGGCCAGGTCTGCAGCGTGCCGCTCTGGTTGTGCAGCTGGGTCGTCAGCGCGAACATGCCGCCGGGCAGGGCTTGCAGTTCGCCGATGTCGATCGACAGTTTGCTGATCTGGGTCGGCAATTGCACGCTGCACGCGAGCGCACGGCAGGCCGCCTGCAAGGGCTGGCGCAGCGGCGGGAACCCTGCTGCCAGTTCGTTGCGGAACGCGCGCACGCCCTGGGCCAGCGCGGCACCGACCAGCAGCACGGAGCCGAGGCCCATCAGCCAGCGGCCGGCACGGCGCCATTTTTCCTGCTGGCGCGAGCGCTTGACGAAACCGGGCTCTTCCATTTCGAGCGGCGGCGCCAGTTCCAGCGCCAGGTCGGGCGGCGCGCCGGGGGCGTCGAGCGGCAGGTTGATGACGATGCCGGCGTCGTCGTTTTCGGCCATCGGGGCGCCTGGTGTCGCGGCGCCGTCCGGCGCACGCACGGCGTCCTGTTCGCCGGCCGCGTCGGCGGGGGCGGCCGGCATCGCCGTTTCGGCCGCGTCGGCCGCGTCGGCCGCCGGCAAGTCGGCCAGCACCGGTTCGATCCGCACAGCGGGCACAGCCAAAGGCGGTGGCGGCGTCGACGGCTCATCGATCACCATGTCGAGCCGCGGCTCGATCCGCTGGAGGCGCGCCGCCACCTCGATGGTGGAGGTGGGCACCGACGGCGGAATCGAGAATTCCTCGTCGACGTCGAAATCGAGGTCGAGGTCCGGGTCGCCTTTCGGCGCCGGTTCCAGGTCCAGCGGCGTCTGGCGCGCGTCCGGCTCGGGCACGGGCTCGTTCTCGCCCGCCTTCGGCAAGATGCCGAGCGGATCGAAGGTGGTGTTGAAATCGAGGGTGTAGACGGGGCCGGCGTCGGCCGGCGGCGTGCTGGTCTGCTCGGTGGCCGCCACCTGGGCGTCGAATGCGGCGGTGGCCGACAGCGCAGCGGCCAGCGAAGCGGGAGTCGGCGCCGCCGCCGTGCTGCCGGCAGCGACGTCGACCAGCGCGGCATTGCCGTCGAAAATTTCATTGCAGGCACCACAGCGCACGATGCCCCCGCGCAGTTTCAGCTGGTCATGGGCGACCCGAAACAGCGTATTGCAGTGGGGGCATTGGGTGGCGAGTGCCATGCCTTTATTGACCGCCAGAACTGCGGGCCGGCGGCGCGCCTGGCGAACCGAGCTTGCCGTGCAGGGCCACCCAGCCGTCCAGCTCGGCCCATACTGTCATCTGGATCAACGGCGCGTAGGCCGCCGCCACTTCGTCGGCCTGGCGCGCCAGCACGCCCGACAGGATCAGGCTGCCGCCATCGGCGACGCGGCCGGCCAGCATCGGCGCCATCAGCTTCAGTGGCGACGACAGGATATTGGCGACGACGGTGTCGAAGCGCCCGTTCGCATGCTGGGCCTTCGGCGACACGGCGAACGCGTCCGGCAGGTAGTAATCGATCGTGCATTTGTTGCGTTCGGCATTGTCGCGCGCCGATTCGATCGCCTGCGGGTCGATGTCGACCCCGGCGACGTCGCCGGCGCCGAGCTTCTTGGCCACCATCGCCAGGATGCCGGAACCGCAGCCGTAGTCGAGCACGGTCTTGCCGGGCGCCGGGTGGGCTTCCAGCCACTCCATGCACAGCCGGGTGGTCGGGTGGCTGCCGGTGCCGAAGGCCAGGCCCGGATCGAGTTCCAGGATCAGGCCGTCAGGGTCCGGTGCTTCGTGCCAGCTCGGCACGACCCAGATGTTCTTGCCGATATGAATGGGAGCGAACTGCGACTGGGTCAGGCGCACCCAGTCCTGTTCGGCCAGCGCACGGGTGGTGAAACTTGGCAGGGCGTCCAGGCCGATTGCATCCGCCGCCTGCGCGACCAGCGCGCCATGGTCGGTATCGACCTGCGTCAATGCCACCACGCGGCTGTGTTCCCAGGCCGGGATCACCGGCTCCATGCCAGGTTCGCCGAAGATCGGCTTTTCCTGGTCGGTGCCTTCGTCGGCATCTTCGACCGACACGGACAGGGCGCCGGCTTCCATCAAAGCATCGGAAAGACCTTCGGCGTGTTCGCGTGCGATTTCAATGACGACTTCTGTCCAGCTCATTAGATTTCCACCTTGGTTTCCGACTTGTTGGCGATGCTCGGACCGTTCTTGTTCGGACCCTTCGGCAAGTCCGGCTTGTCCGCCAGCTTTTGCTCCAGATAGTGGATATTGGTGCCGCCTTCGATGAAGCGGGCATCGACCATCAGTTCGCGGTGCAGCGGAATGTTTGTCAGGATACCCTCGACCACCATTTCCGACAATGCGATTTGCATGCGGCGGATCGCCTGTTCGCGCGTCGGCGCGTACGCGATGACCTTGCCGATCATCGAATCGTAGTGCGGCGGCACATAATAGCCGGCGTAGGCGTGCGAGTCGACCCGGATGCCGGGGCCGCCCGGTGCATGCCAGGCGGTGATGCGGCCCGGCGACGGGGTGAACTTGAACGGGTCTTCGGCATTGATGCGGCACTCGATCGAGTGGCCCGACAGCAGGATGTCGCGCTGGCGGAAACGCAGCTTTTCGCCGTAGGCGATGCGGATCTGCTCCTGCACGATGTCGATGCCGGTGATCATTTCGGTGACCGGGTGCTCGACCTGGACGCGGGTGTTCATTTCGATGAAATAGAACTCGCCGTTTTCATACAGGAATTCGAAGGTGCCGGCGCCGCGGTAACCGATCTTGCGGCAGGCTTCGGCGCAGCGGTCGCCGATCTTTTCGATCAGCTTGCGCGGGATGCCCGGCGCCGGCGCTTCTTCGATCACTTTCTGGTGGCGGCGCTGCATCGAGCAGTCGCGCTCGCCCAGCCAGACGGCGTTCTTGTGTTCGTCGGCGAGGATCTGGATTTCCACGTGGCGCGGATTTTCCAGGTACTTCTCCATATACACTTCAGGATTGCCGAACGCGGTGCCCGCCTCGGTCTTGGTCATGGCGACGGCATTGATCAGCGCCGCCTCGGTGTGGACCACGCGCATGCCGCGCCCGCCGCCGCCGCCGGCAGCCTTGATGATGACCGGATAGCCGACGCGGCGCGCGGTCTGCACGATTTCCTTCGGGTCGTCCGGCAGCGCGCCGTCCGAACCGGGCACGCACGGCACGCCGGCCTTGATCATGGTTTGCTTGGCCGTGACCTTGTCGCCCATCATGCGGATCGACTCGGAACGGGGGCCGATGAAGACGAAGCCCGATTTTTCGACGCGCTCGGCGAAGTCGGCGTTCTCCGACAGGAAGCCATAGCCCGGATGGATCGCTTCGGCGTCCGTCACCTCGGCCGCGCTGATGATGGCGGGCATCGACAGATACGACAGGCTGGACGGAGCCGGGCCGATGCAGACCGACTCGTCGGCCAGCTTGACGTATTTGGCGTCCTTGTCCGCTTCGGAGTGGACCACCACCGTCTTGATGCCCATCTCGCGGCAAGCGCGCTGGATGCGTAGCGCGATTTCGCCGCGGTTGGCGATTAGAATTTTTTCAAACATGGTTCACCCAGCTCAGCCGATCACAAACAGGGGCTGGCCGAATTCGACCGGCTGGCCGTTCTCGACCAGGATCTTGGTCACGGTGCCCGACACGTCGGAATCAATCTCGTTGAGCAGCTTCATTGCTTCGATGATGCACAGGGTGTCGCCGGCCTTGACCGCGGCGCCCACTTCGACGAAGGCCGGGTTGCCCGGGGCCGACGAGCGGTAGAAGGTGCCGACCATCGGCGACTTGACGACGTGGCCGGTGTCGACGGCAGGGGCGGCTTCGACCGGGGCGGCGCTGGCTGCGGCCGGCGCATGGTTCGGGGCGGCAAACTGCTGCTGCATATTCTGGGCCGGCATCATCATGACTTGATTCTGCGGCATGCCGCCGGACTTGACGATGCGGACCTTGCTTTCGCCTTCGGTCACTTCGAGTTCAGCGATGTCCGATTCGGCGACCAGGTCGATCAGCGTCTTGAGCTTTCGTAGATCCATGTGGAACCCCTTTTATATTGTTATGGTGTGGTGATTGGACTGGCTGGAAGATTGGCTTTTCAGCAGTCAATGCGTGAAGATGGCGAAGATTAACGCTTTTTAAGTGCAAAGTCGATGGCAAAGCGATACCCTTCCGTGCCCAGCCCGCAAATGGTGCCGATCGCGATGGCAGCTAGGTAGGAGTGGTGGCGGAATTCTTCGCGCCGGTAAATATTAGAGATGTGCACTTCGACAAATGGTATAGCAACCCCGGCAAGTGCGTCGCGCAAGGCGACGCTGGTGTGCGTCAGGCCGCCCGGGTTGATGACGATCGCCTCGATGCCTTCCGCCTTGGCGGCGTGGATGCGGTCGATCAGCGCCCCTTCATGGTTGCTCTGGAAGCAAGCCAGGCTGGCCCCGGCGGCCGCAGCCTGCGCTGACGCCGCCTGTTCGATGTCGGCCAGGGTCGAGGCGCCGTACACCGCAGGCTCACGGGTTCCCAGCAAGTTCAGGTTGGGACCATTGAGCAGCAAAAGCTTTGTTACCATGTGGCAGGATCATGTTTGTCGCGAAAGTCCCGCATTTTGCCGCCATCTGCGGGCATTGGCAAGCGGAAAAAACAGGCTTTTTATCCGTTAAGGACGTTTGCGCCAGCTTACAGGGCGGCCAGGTCAGCCTTCAGCTGCTCGAATTTGAGGCGGCCCAGGTAGGTCTTCCTGACCTGGCCGTCGGCCCCGATCAGCACCGTGAAGGGCAGGCCGCCGCTGCTATTGCCGAACTGGCGAGACAGCTCGGTGCCCGCCATGCCGGCCACGTAGATCGGGTAGCTGATCTTCAGTTTGCCGCCAAATTCGGCGATATTCGATGGTGAATCGATGCCGATGCCGAGAATCTGCACCTTCTTGCCCAGTTCGCCCCGGGCCAGGCCGGACAATTCCGGCATTTCTTCCACGCACGGCGCGCACCACGGCGCCCAGAAGTTGACCAGCAGCGCCTGGCCCCGCCACTGGGACAGCGCCTGCTGCTTGCCGGCGGCGTCGGCCATCGTCTGTGCATACAGGCTGGCCACCGGCGCGGCCGGCGCAAGCGGCGCATCGCGCAAGCCGACATAGGCGCCGGCGACACCGAACACGATGGCGACCGCTGCGGTTGCAAGGACACTTTTCTTGATCATTGATTCTTCCCTAGGGTTGGGTCAGGAGCTTGGCGTGGCATCGCCCAGCAAGCTGCGGACCTGTTCGGTATCGGCCCGCAGCAGGCGGCCGTCGGCGCGCAGCTTGCGGGCGCCGCGCAAATCGTCCGGTTCGTACAGCTCGGCATGCACGCCTTCATTGCGCCACAGGAAACTGACGACCTCGACCGGGGCATGGCGGGGCCCCTTGAAATGGGGCGCCTCCGACAGGTCGATCGCCACCTTCTTATTGAGCAGGAAAATTTCGACTTCCTTGGCCGAGTCGGCGAACAATTGCAGGGTGATATCGTCGTGCGCGCCCGCCGTGCCGTTCAGCACGGGCCCGGTCAGGTGGGGCGAGAACGGCGCCAGCGCTTCCATCACCTGCAGGGCGACCGCGCGCAGCTGCAACAGCCGGGCCGGCTGGGTATCGCCCTGGAACAGGGCCTGGTACTGGCGCACTTCGTCCTCGACCTGGGCATTGTCGGGCAGCAGGTGGGCGCCCGGCGTGTCGTCGCCCAGCAGCTGGTGCGCCGCCTTGCGCTTGGCGCTGCCGTAGTCGGCCCCGTCCTGCGCGATCAGGCGCGCGGCCAGGGCGGCGATCTGGTGGCGCAGCGAGGAAGCGTCGTCGAGCGGGGTCGGAGTCATGGGCATGATCATAACCTAACAAGGAATTTGCCACCGGCTCAGGTAAAATCACTGTTTCGCACCACCAAAGCCTACGCCTTTCACCATGCATATTCATATTCTCGGCATCTGCGGCACCTTCATGGGTGGCCTCGCGGTGCTGGCCAAAGAGGCCGGCCACAAAGTGACCGGCTGCGATGCCAATGTTTACCCGCCGATGAGCACCCAGCTGGAAAGCCAGGGCATCGAACTGATCCAGGGCTTCGGTGCCGACCAGGTCAATCTGAATCCCGACCTGTATGTGATCGGCAATGTGGTGTCGCGCGGCAATCCGCTGGTCGAAGAGATCATGAACCGCAGCCTGCCGATGGTGTCGGGGCCGCAGTGGATCGGCGACCATATCCTCAGCAAGAAATGGGTGCTGGCGGTGGCCGGCACCCATGGCAAGACGACCACCTCGGCCATGCTGGCCTGGATCCTCGACGATGCCGGCTATGCGCCCGGCTTCCTGATTGGCGGGGTGCCGATGAACTTCGGCATTTCGGCCCGCCTGCATGGCAAGACCGAATCGGACTTCTTCGTCATCGAAGCCGACGAATACGACACTGCCTTCTTCGATAAGCGCAGCAAGTTTGTCCATTACCACGCCAAGACGGCGGTCATGAACAACCTCGAATACGACCATGCCGACATCTTCCCCGACATCGGCGCCATCGAAACCCAGTTCCACCACCTGGTGCGCACCGTGCCGGGCATCGGCCGGCTGGTCGTCAACGGCGACGAAGCTTCGCTGGCGCGCGTGCTCAAACGCGGCTGCTGGAGCGAGACCGAACGTTTCGGCGCGCTTGAGGGCTGCGACTGGACGCTGGTCGAGCATGACGGCGGCAGCTTCGACGTCAAGTTCAAGGGCGAGGTGGTGGGCCACGTCGCGTGGGCGCTGTCGGGCAAGCACAACCGCGCCAATGCGCTGGCCGCGATCGCCGCCGCCCGCCATGTCGGCGTGCCGCCAGCCCAGGCCGCGCAGTCGCTGGCCAGGTTCGACAACGTCAAGCGCCGCATGGAAGTGCGCGGTGTCGTCAATAACATCACGGTATACGACGATTTCGCCCACCACCCGACCGCCATCGCCACCACCGTTGGCGGACTGCGCCAGAAGATGAAGGGGGCTGGCCGCATCCTGGCCGTGCTCGAGCCGCGCTCGAACACGATGAAGCTGGGCGCGATGAAGGATGCGCTGCCGGGCAGCCTGCGCGACGCCGACCTGGTGTTCGGCTTCGGCAGCCAGCAGGCGCTGGGCTGGAGCCTGGCCGATTCGCTGGCCCCGCTCGGCAATATCGCGCACAGCTTCGACCAGATCGACTTCCTGGTCAAGGCGGTCGCCGACGCGGCCCGGCCGGGCGACGCCATCCTCGTCATGAGCAATGGCGGCTTTGGCGGCGTGCACCAGAAGCTGCTGGAGGCGCTGGCCCAATGATCCTTTACCTGCACGGTTTCCGTTCTTCGCCCAAATCGTTCAAGGCGCGCGTGGTGGGCGAGCGCATGCGCCAGCTGGGCGTGGCCGACCAGCTGCTGTGCCCACAGCTCGACGCCTCGCCGGTCGAAGCGATGAACCTCGCGCTGAAGCTGGTCGAGCGCTTCCCGGCCGACCAGCTGGCCATCATCGGTTCCTCGCTGGGCGGCTTCTACGCGACCTGGCTGGCCGAGCGCCTCGGCTGCCGCGCGGTGGTGCTGAACCCGGCCGTCAACCCGTTCAAGGACCTCGACCGGCATATTGGCGTGACCACCGCCTTCCATTCGGATGAGCCGTTCGAGTTCAAGCACCACTACATCGACGAGCTGCGCGCGCTGGCCGTGCCCGGGATTAGCAGGCCGGAACGCTACTTGCTGCTGGCGGCAACTGGCGACGAAGTGCTCGACTACCGCGACATGGTGGCCCATTACGCAGGGGCGCGCCAGCATGTGATCGACGGCAGCGACCATGCCATCGCCGAATTCCCCGATCATGTCGACGAGGTGCTGGCGTTCTGCGGCATCGATACGGCGAAAGCTGCCCGGTGAGGGGTGCGTCCCTGCGCCTGGCCGTGTGGCAGCAGCACGTCGGCGCTGTTGGCGCCCCTGTACCGCTCAGGCACTGGCTGACCGGCGAAGGCTCGCTGACGGCCAAGCTGGTGGCGCATAGCGGCGCCTTCCGCGTGCAGCGCCTGCGCCAGCACACGGGCCTGTGCCTGGCCGACGAGGCGTCGATGATCGGCATGGCGCGCCGTGGCCGGGTGTGGGCGCGCGAAGTGCTGCTGCGCTGCGACGAGCGGCCGGTGGTGTTTGCGCACACGGTGGTGCCGATGTCGGCCAGCGCCGGCGACTGGCCCCTGTTCAATGCGCTGGGCGAGCGTTCGCTCGGCAGCACGCTGTTTGGCGACCCGGCCGTGTCGCGCGGGCCGCTCGAGTTTGCCCGCATCCGCGACGGCCACCCGCTGATGCAGCGCGCGCGCGCCGCGCTCGGCACGGATTTACCTGTTTTGTATGCGCGGCGCTGCCTGTACCGCCGCCATCGGGGCAGCCTGCTGGTGACCGAGGTCTTCCTGCCGTCGGTGCTGGGGCTGTCTAAACCTATTAATAGCAAATAAGAATATGAACCTATTTTTCGAAGAATCCGGCGACTTCAAGGTCGGCAGCGTGCTGTCCCAGGCGGGCGAGGCCTACCAGGTCGAGATGCCGAGCGGTAAACGCACCAAGGTCAAGACCCGTGATGTGCTGCTGCAGTATGAAAAGCCGGCACCAAACGATCTGCTGGAGCAGGCCAAGGAGGTCGCCCAGCAAGTCGACCTCGACTTCCTGTGGGAAGTGGCGGGCCAGGAGGAATTCGGCTTCGCCGAACTGGGCGCTGAATACTTCGGCCATGCGGCGCTGCCGTTCGAGGCCGCCGGTCTGATCCTGGCGCTGCACAACGCGCCGATCTTCTTCTACAAGAAGGGCCGCGGCCGCTACAAGGCGGCGCCGGAGGCAGCCCTGCGCGCGGCGCAGGCCGGCATCGAAAAGAAAAAACAGCAGGCGCTGGTGCAGGCCGGGTATGTCGAACAACTGAAGCGCAACGAGCTGCCGGCCGCGCTGGCGCCGCAGGTAGTGCAGCTGCTGTTCAAGCCGGACAAGAACACCGTCGAATACAAGGCGCTGGAAGCGGCCGCCAACGAGCTGCACACGACGGCGCCGCGCCTGATGCTGGCCTGCGGCGGCGTCAAGTCGCCCAAGGACTTGCATATGTCGCGCTTCCTGTTCGAGAACTTCCCGCGCGGGGCCGGCTTTGCACCGGTCGCAGCGCCGGCCCCGGTGACCAATCTGCCGCTGGCCACCGTCGCCGCCTTCTCGATCGACGACGTCACCACCACCGAGATCGACGACGCGTTCTCGGTCGTTGTGCTGTCCGACGGCACGGTCAAGGTCGGCATCCATATCGCCGCGCCCGGCCTGGCGGTGCGCCCGGACGACGCCATCGACAAGCTGGCCCGCTCGCGCATGTCGACCGTGTATATGCCCGGCGACAAGATCACGATGCTGCCGGACGAACTGGTGCAGGCCTTCACGCTGGCCGAGGGCCGGACCTGCCCGGCGCTGTCGCTGTACGCGACCCTGAACCCGCAGGACTGGAGTGTGCTCTCGACCGTGACGCGCGCCGAGCTGGTGCCGATCGAAAGCAATCTGCGCCACAACGACCTCGACGCCCTGGTGACCGAGCAGACGCTGGCCAGCGGCGAGGGCGAGTACCCGCACAAGCCGGAACTGGCGATCCTGTGGAACTGGGCGCTGCAGCTGGAAGCGGGCCGCATGGCCAAGCGCGAAGCGTTCGGCCTCAAGCCGGAACAGAACAACCGGGTCGACTACAACTTCTACGTCGAGGACGACGTGGTGTCGGTGGTGCGCCGCAAGCGCGGCGCCCCGCTCGACAAGATCGTGGCCGAGCTGATGATCTTCGCCAATAGCAGCTGGGGCAAGCTGATGCACGACCACGGTGTGCCGGGCATCTACCGCTCGCAAGGGGCCGGCAGCGGCGCCGGCTGGGCCGCCAAGATGCAGGTGCGGATGGTCACGCACGCCGCGCCCCACCAGGGCCTGGGGGTGGACCAGTACGCGTGGAGCACCTCGCCGCTGCGTCGCTACACCGACCTGGTCAACCAGTGGCAGATCCTGGCCTGCGCCGAACATGGCGTGACGGCGCCTTTGGTGGCCCCGTTCAAGCCGCGCGACGCCAACCTGTTCGCGATCGTGTCGGCGTTCGACGCGGCCTACGCGGCCTATAACGACCACCAGTCGAATATGGAGCGCTACTGGTGCCTGCGCTGGCTGGGCCAGCAGGACGCGCGCCAGGTCGACGCCGTTGTGCTCAAGGATGAGGTGCTGCGGCTGGTCGACATCCCGCTGATCATCCGCCTGCCGGGCATGCCGCAGGTGGCGCGCGGCGCCCAGGTCAGGATCGATATCCTGCGCTGGGACGAGGTCGACCTGTCGATCGAGGCGCGCCTGCTGGAAGTGCCGGCGTCGGCCGAGATCGCAGCCGATGCCGACCTCGATTACGAGGACGAGGACGACGGGACCGCGCCGGCCGACATCGCCCCTGTGGCCGAGCTGCCCGAGGGTGACGCGGTGGCGGCCGAGGAGGCGGTCGGCGAAGCGCCGCCGATGCCGTAGAATTGCGCCATTATCTGACCAGGCTGGTGTAGCGTTGCGCACTGATTGCCGCTTATAGAATGCTGAATTTTTCGTCGAGACAAGGAAGAAGCCGCAGCAATACTCGAGTATTGCGAGGATTTGTGACGCTGGATCGGCGCAAAAGGCGGTGTTTTATAAGCGGCAAGAAGAATGCAACACTACACTAGGACCCGCGTGAAGGCTCTCCAGCAAAACCGCAATCTCAATATCGCCATCGCCCTGTCGGTGCTGGTGCATGCGGCTTTGTTGGCGGTGCGTTTCGTGGCGCCCGATTCGCTGCGCTTCGAGCCGCTCGACCCGGGGCTGGAAGTCATCCTGGTCAATGCCAAGCACGCCAAGGCGCCGCTCAAGGCCGACGCGCTGGCCCAGGCCAACCTCGATGGCGGCGGCACGGTCGACCAGGGCCGCTCCAAGTCGCCGCTGCCCGATTCGCGCAAGGTCGACATGGGCGAGACCGAGAAGGCGGCCCAGCGCCGCATCGCCGAACTGGAACTGCAGCAGCAGGCGCTGCTGACCAAGGTGCGCAAATCGGACCTGAACGCGGCACCGCAGACCGACAAGGCCAGGCCCGACCCGAGCCCGAACGGCGCCGACCTGGTCGACGCCAGCCGCGCCATCGCCCGCGCCGCCGCCGAGATCTCGCAGGAAATCGAAGACCAGAACAAGCGCCCGCGCAAGACCTATATTTCGCCCAGCACGCGCGAGGTCGGCTATGCGATGTATTACAAGACCATGCAAAAGCGGATCGAGGAGGTTGGCACCCTCAATTTCCCGCAGCTGAACGGGCGCAAGCTGTACGGCGAGCTGGTGCTGTTCATCCCGGTTTACCAGGACGGCACCATCTACCAGCAGGAGGGCGGGGTCAAGGTCCACACCAGCTCCGGCAACCCGGACCTGGACAAGGCGGCGCTGGCCATCGTGCGCCGCTCGGCGCCATTCGGCCGCTTCCCGCCCAATATGCGTTCGAACGACCGCGATGACCTGTGGGTCATCATCACCACCTTCCGCTTCACGCGCGAGGACCGGATGGAAGCGACCCTGCGCGGCGGCAGCAATTAACGGAGAGGCCCCATGACGGACCAGTACTGCGTGATCGGCAATCCGATCGCCCAAAGCAAATCGCCAGTGATCCACCCGCGCTACGCGGCCCAGACCGGGCAGGACATCGAATACACCCGCGTACTAGCGCCGATCGACGGCTTCGCCGGCACGGTGGCGGAGCTGGTGGCGCGGGGCCTGCGCGGGGCCAATGTCACGATGCCGTTCAAGCTCGAGGCGTTCGCCCTCGCCACTCGCCTGACGGCGCGCGCCGAGGCGGCCGGCGCCGTCAATACCCTCTGCTTCGAGGGCGGCCAGATCATCGGCGACAATACCGACGGCGCCGGCCTGGTGGCCGACATCGTGCGCAATGCCGGTGTCGCCATCCGGGACAAACGCGTGCTGCTGCTGGGCGCGGGCGGCGCCGCACGCGGCGCGCTGCAGCCGCTGCTGGCCGAGCGGCCGCGCGAGCTGGTCGTCGTCAACCGCACCCGCAGCACCGCCGACGCGCTGGCGCAGCAGTTCGCAGGGGTGACGGCGTGCGACTTCGCCGACCTCGACGCCCCGTTCGATATTGTCATCAATGCCACGGCGGCGAGCATGGCGGCCAGCCTGCCTCCGGTGCCTGAAATAGTTTTTGGCCACGCGACGCTGGCGCTTGATATGATGTATGCCAAGGACCCGACGGTATTCATGCAGTTCGCCAAAGCGCGCGGCGCGACCGTGCGCGACGGCCTGGGCATGCTGGTGGAGCAGGCGGCCGAGGCCTTTTTCGTGTGGCGCGGCGTGCGCCCCGATACCGGGCCGACCCTGGCATTCATGCGGACGGCGTTATGACAAAAAGAGCAGGTGCAGCCCCCGCCAGAACCTGGCGCTGGTGGCTCAAATGGCTGATCCTCGGCCCGATCATCATCGTCCTGCTGCTGCAGCTGTATTACTTCGCCCAGATCGTCTGGTGGATCGGCAATAACCCGACCACCACCAGCTTCATGCGCGAGCAGCAGGCCGCGCTGCGGGCCAAGAACCCGAAGGCCAATGTCGAGCAGCTGTGGGTGCCTTACAAGAAGATATCGAACAACCTCAAGCGCGCCATCATCGCCTCGGAAGACGCCAATTTCAGCGACCACGACGGGGTCGACTGGGATGCCGTGCAAAAGGCCTACGAGAGCAATGCCAAGAACGCCGCCAAGAAGAAGAAAAAGGTCAAGGGCGGCTCCACCATTACCCAGCAGCTGGCCAAGAACCTGTTCCTGTCCTCCGACCGCAGCTATGTGCGCAAGGGGCAGGAGCTGGTCATCACCTTCATGCTCGAGACGGTGATGGACAAGGAGCGCATCTTCGAGATCTACCTGAACGTGGTCGAATTCGGCCAGGGCGTGTTTGGGGCCGAAGCGGCCGCGCGCCACTACTATGGCACCACCGCCGCCAACCTGGGCGCGGCGCAGGCGGCCAGGCTGGCCGTGATGCTGCCCAACCCGCGCTACTACGACCGCCACCGCGATTCGAACTACCTGGCGCGCCGCACCAGCACCATCCTGCAGCGCATGAATTCGGCCGAACTTCCCTAATCCAAGGAGCAGCCCATGCTATTACGTCAACGCGGTTTGAGCCTGATCGGCGTCGCAGTGTTTTCCATCGTGGTGGCGGGGGTCGCGATGACCTTCCTGATGGGGGCGCGGCATGAGCGCAACTACTTCGCCGAAGGCTGGGCCAGGCTGACCGGCAAGTTGAAAGAGGCGCCGCTGCCGGCCGTCAATGCTCCGACCACCCCGCACACCGCCACCGCCCTGCGCAAATGCGTGGTCGACGGCAAGACCGTGATCTCGAATGTCGATTGCACCGACAAGAACCCGACCAGCAAAGACATCAAGATCTACGACACCAAGGGCTTCGAGGCGCCCAAGGCCCCGCCGCCGGCAGATTCAGCCCCGCGCTCGAACCCGATGATCGACAAGGCCATCGAAAAGCAGATGCAATAAAAAAACCTGCCGCAAAGGTGGTGGCGCGCAGGCCTTGTCGAGTACACTGTCGCTGTTTTGACATTCCCGCTTTTGGTCCCCCCGATGATCAATGTCTTTGTCCTGCAAAATGGCCGACTGAACCAGGTCCCGATCGAGAGCCGCGAGGACCTCGAAAAAGTCGCGCCTGTATGGGTCGACCTGACCGATCCGGACGACGACGAACGCGCCTGGGTCAAGGCCATCTACGGCGTGATCCTGCCCGGCGAGGACGAAGTCAAGGACATCGAGGCCTCGGCCCGCTACTACGAGGCGGAAAACGGCGACCTGCACCTGCGCACCGACTTCCTGCTCGAGGAAGAGGACGGCCCCTCGCGCATCGTGACGGTGGCCTTCATCCTGGCCAAGAAGATGCTGTTCTCGGTCCACACCGACGACCTGCCCGTATTCCGCCTGGTGCGCATGCGCGCCCGCTCGCGCCCCGGCTCGATTGCCGACTACATGGATGTGCTGCTGGACCTGTACGCGACCGACGCCGAGTACTCGGCCGACGCGCTCGAGGGCATCTACCAGAACCTGGAAGAAGTCTCGGGCCGCGTGCTGCAGGAGGAATTCACCGACCAGGACGCGGCTGCGGCGCTGAACGCGATCGCCCACGAGGAAGACTTGAACGGCCGGATCCGCCGCAACATGATGGACACGCGGCGCGCGGTCAGCTTCCTGATGCGCGGGCGGCTGCTCAATGGCGAGCAGTTCGAGGAGGCGCGCCAGATCCTGCGCGACATCGAATCGCTGGACGGCCACACCTCGTTCCTGTTTGACAAGATTAACTTCCTGATGGATGCGACCGTCGGTTTCATCAACATCAACCAGAACAAGATCATCAAGATCTTCTCGGTGGCCAGCGTGGCCTTCCTGCCGCCGACCCTGATCGCCTCGATCTACGGCATGAACTTCAAGGCCTGGTTCCCCGAGCTGGAATGGTCGTTCGGCTACCCGTTCGCGCTGGCCCTGATGGTCACCAGCGCGATCGCGCCGTTCTGGTACTTCCGCCGGCGCGGCTGGCTCCGCTAGCAGGATAGGCTGCGGTCAAGCAGCCCGGCCGATTTGCCCGTCAAACCTCTACGCTTCGCGCGGCTTCAGATTCAGGAACAGGTTCGCTGCGAACGCCAGCACCCCTGCCGCCAACACCATCTGCGCCCCCACCAGTACCGGTACTGCCGCCTGGTCGCCCTTCATCAGCAAGGCCAGCGCAATCATCATCGGCGGCAGCGCCAGGTTGTACAGCCAGAAATGGGCTCTGGCCAGCCGGCTGGCGGCGGCCTGCGGGTAAGTCGAGTAAATCAGCCCGGCCAGCGCCAGCGTGGTCCAGCCCAGCAGGTTCAGGTGGGCGTGCACCGGGCGCAGCGCGAAATCGTGGCTGGCGCCCATCGCGATGCCGATCGCGATGCCGACCATCAGGTAGACGACAGACAGCTTGAGCCAGGCGATGCCAGCGTCGCTGGCCGGCTTGGAGGAGGTCGAGATAATCATGGATCAATCCTTGGTTTTTCAGAAAAAAGGCGATTCTACGGAAGGAAAGCGGGCCTGAGACGCCCAAAAAGCCACTTAAGGTTTTTTTAGGATTTGCTGAATGAAGTTTTAAGATTGGCCCGGCCAGAGGCGTTTTATGCTTGTCGCATGCTGCTGCCGGGGGCTTTCCCAAGGCAGGCAATTCGACTAGAGACCATGAACGTGATCGACATTCAAGCTAACAGCCGTCCTGCCCACAACCTGTTCTGGCGTATCCACAAGGCGCTGCGTGCCTGCCTGTGCGACACCCTGATGACGGTCGGTTCGATCGATTCGGACGACCAGGGTGCCGTCATCAAGGCGCTGGCCCAGGTGCGCACCATGGTGCTGTTCTGCGGCGGCCACATGATGCAGGAGGAGCGCTACATCCATCCGGCGATGGAAGAGCGCAATCCCGGTTCGACCGCCCTGTCGCAGGGCGAGCATGCCCAGCAGGAGCGCGCCTTTGCCCATATCACCGTGCTGGTGGCGGACGTCGAGTCGGCCAACCGCGCCCAGCGTGGCGAGGCGCTGGCCGTCTTGTACCAGTACCTGGGGCGCTTTGTCGGCGAATGTCTGGTCCACATGAATGCGGAAGAAGTGCACGACCAGGGCGTGCTGGCCGCTTCCTACAGCAACGAGGAACTGGTGGCGATCGAAGCGCGCATCCTGGCCGGCCTGACGCCGCAGCAGCGCGCCATCAGCCTGCACTGGATGCTGCCTTCGTTCACGCCGTACGAGCGGGCCGAACTGCTGGCTGCCGCCTGAAGTGGAGCAGGGAATCGGTGGGGTAGCGCCGCACGCCTGCGAAACGGATGGGCCGTGCAAGGCCCATCTCTTTGCGCGTGACCTGTATCAGGCCGCGTCCAGCCGCAATGGCTGGTCGCTGACCAGCCGGAAGCGGCCGCGCCCCGATTTCTCGATGCGCACCGGGGCGCCCCGTTCAGTCAGGCGGCGCTCGAGCAGGATCAGGCGGCCTTCGAGGTTGTCGCTGACGGCCGGCAGCCTGACGCGCGGATCGAGCCGCAGCTCGCGGTTGGTGAATTCGGTGCGGCCCAGCTCGGTGAAGTCGCGCACCAGCACGGCGAAGATCGAGCCGGCCACCCCCTTGATCAGGTAATCCTCGCCCAGGAAGATACTGTCGTTCTCCCTGAAATGGCGCACCGTCAGGGGCTCGCCGCCCGGAGCCCGGTCCGGTTCCAGGCTGGTGCCCGCTTCGTCGCCGGTGTCGGGCACCGACTGGGTGATGCGGATCGCCATCGCCAGCTGCACCGCCAGCGTCACCAGCGCGTCTTCGTCGCTGAAGCTGAAACGCTGGTCGAGCGCGCTTTCCACATACAGCACCCCCATCAGCTGCTCGCCCACCACCATCGGCACCGCCAGCTGGCTGCGCGATTCGGGCAGCCCCGGCAGCGGGATCTCATTGGTAAATACGTCGTGCAGGCTGCTGCCGGCCGCATGGTCGCGGATCGGGCGGCGCTGCTGTGCGGCCACACCGATCGCCCCTTCGCCCAGCAAGATCTCGGAGCCGATGCCCGAACTCGGGTAGCCCAGGCTGGCGACCGTGAAGACGCGCTGGCCGTGTTCGTCGTACAGCAGCACCATCGCGTGGTCGATGCCGAATTCGCTGCCCAGGCAGGCCAGCGTTTCGCCCAGCAGCGGGTCCAGTTCGACGTGGCGGGCCAGCCGCTGCGAGGTATTGCGCAGGGCGGCCAGCAGATTGCGGCCGGCCTGGGGCTTGCGGAACACGTCCGCGCCCGAGCTGCCTGCGCTCAAGGCGGCGCTTTCGTCGTCGATCAGGTCCGGCGGCAGCGACATGGGCGCTCCTCAGGTCAGGCGTGCAAAGGCGCGCCGTGCGCAGGCGATCGTTTCGTCGATCACCGCGTCGTCGTGCTGGGCCGAGACGAAGCCGGCTTCGAAGGCGGCCGGCGCGAAGTACACGCCCTCGTCGAGCATCGCATGGAAGAAGGCATTGAAGCGGGTCTTGTCGCCGGCCATCATGGCCGCGTAGTTGCCCGGAACATCACTGCTGAAGTAGAAGCCGAACATGCCGCCCACCGCGTCGGCGCAGAAGGTGATGCCAGCCTCCTTGGCCGCCCCGGCCAGGCCGGCTGCCAGCCTGGCGGTCTGGCGCGTCAGGTTTTCGTAGAAGCCCGGCCGCTGGATGATGTCCAGCGTCGTCATGCCGGCCGCCACCGCGACAGGGTTGCCCGACAGCGTGCCGGCCTGGTAGACGGCGCCGACCGGCGCCATCTGCTGCATCAGTTCTGCCCGCCCGCCATAGGCGGCCACCGGCATGCCGCCGCCGATCACCTTGCCCAGCGCCGTCAGGTCGGGGGTGATGCCGTACATCGCCTGCGCGCCGCCAAGGCCGACGCGGAAGCCGCACATCACTTCGTCGAAGATCAGCACCGCTTTGTGGCGGGTGCACAGTTCGCGCATCGCCTGCAGGAATTCGGGGGTGGCGCGGATCAGGTTCATATTGCCGGCCACCGGCTCGACGATGACGCAGGCGATCGAGTCGCCCATCGATTCGAACGCTTGCTCCAGCTGGGCCACGTTGTTGTAGTCGAGCACCAGCGTGTGCTTGACGAAGTCTTCCGGCACGCCGCCTGATGTCGGGTTGCCAAAGGTGAGCAGGCCGCTGCCGGCCTTGACCAGCAGCGAGTCGGCGTGGCCGTGGTAGCAGCCTTCGAACTTGACGATCTTGTCGCGCCCGGTGGCGCCGCGCGCCAGGCGCAACGCGCTCATCGTCGCTTCGGTGCCGGACGACACCAGCCGCACCTGCTCGATCGACGGCACCAGCTTGCACAGCTCTTCGGCCATCAGGATCTCGCCCTCGGTCGGGGCGCCGAACGACAGGCCGCGCGCGGCCGCATCCTGCACCGCCTTGACCACCTCGGGGTGGGCATGGCCGACGATGGCCGGGCCCCACGAGCCGATGTAATCGATATAGCGCTTGCCGTCGGCGTCCCAGAAGTAGGGGCCTTCGGCGCGCGTGATGAAGCGCGGCGTGCCGCCCACCGATTTGAAGGCGCGCACCGGCGAATTGACGCCGCCCGGCGTGGTTTTCTGGGCGCGGGCAAACAGCGTGTCGTTATTGGAAATGGTCATGTCAGGCAGTCGGGAATAAATGGAAAAAACGGTTCGGTACCAGCTTGCCCATGCCGAAGCGCTGGGCGGCGGCCAACGCGCCGGTGGTGTAGTCGTGCGCGGCCTGCACCGCCGCCACGCCTTCCATCCCCTGCGCCATCAGCGCGGTGATGGCGGCGGACAAGGTGCTGCCGGCGCCGACGAAGGGCCCCGGCAGGTGCTGCCAGGCGAAGGTGTGCACCACGCCATCGACGTTGAACAGGGTGTTGGCGCGGGTGGCGTCCTGCTGCGCGGTGCCGGTCACCAGCACGTATTCGCAGCCGCTGTCGGTCAGCTCGGCCACGTCGAGCGCCAGCAAGTCTTCGTTGCTCTGGTCGCGCCAGGTCTCGGCCAGCCGCGCCAGCTCGACCTGCGACAGCACCAGCACGGTCGCCTGCGGCACCAGGATGTGGCGGATCGCCATCAGCATGTCTTCGTCGCCCAGGCCGGCGTCCGGCAGGTTCGACAGGAAGGGGTCGAGGATCAGCGGCACGTCCGGGTAGTCGGACACGATCTCGGCAATCGCCGATACCTGGTCGACCGAGATGATGGCGCCGACCTTGAAGGCGGCCACCGGCATGTCCTCGAGCACCACGCGGCCCTGGTCGACCACCCATTCGGGCTCGACCTCCTGGATGTCCTCGACCCGGGCGGTATCGCCGATCAGCAGGCCCGTCAGCACTGACGCGCCATGGCAGCGGTGGGCGGAAAAGGTCGCGAGGTCGCCCTGGACGCCGGAGGCGCCAACCGGGTCGGCCACGCCGAAAGTCATGATGAGGGGAGAAGTTTGGTTTTGCACGGCGGCTGGATTAAGATACCTGATTGCCGCATTTTACAATGATTGAAGGGTCACCAACGTGAGTAATAATGAATCAACAGTCGCAAACCAGGCCCCGTTCCAGACCTGGATGTGCCTGATCTGCGGCTGGGTCTACGACGAAGCCGCAGGTAGCCCAGAAGACGGGATCGCGCCCGGCACCCGCTGGGCCGACGTTCCGATGAACTGGACCTGCCCCGAATGCGGCGCCCGCAAGGACGATTTTGAACTGACCGAAATCTGATTGTCGCTTTGCCGCCCGCGGGCCGCACAAGGGCAGCGCCCTATGCTATGGTAGTGACTACAAGCAACTTCCAGCCGGACTTTGAAGCAAAATGACGACGACCCAAGCGACAGGCCTGAAGATCATGGTGATCGACGACAGCAGCACGATCCGCCGCTCGGCCGAGATTTTCCTGTCCGCCGCCGGCTACCAGGTGGTGCTGGCCGAGGACGGCTTCGACGCGCTGGCCAAGATCAACGACCACCATCCGGCGCTGGTGTTCTGCGACATCCTGATGCCGCGCCTGGACGGCTACCAGACCTGCGCCCTGATCAAGAAGAGCGCACGCTTCTCCAGCACGCCGGTGCTGATGCTGTCGTCCAAGGACGGCCTGTTCGACCGCGCGCGCGGCGCCATGGTCGGCTCTTGCGCCTACCTGACCAAACCATTCAGCAAGGACAGCCTGCTGGCGGCGGTGCGCGAGCACACCGCGGGCAGCGCGGGCCTCAACCAAGACTAAGCCAAGGACACCCTAGCATGGCCATCCAAACCATCCTGATCGTCGACGATTCGCCCACCGAGCGCTACGTCATGACCGATATCCTGGTCAAGGCCGGCTTCACCGTCGTGACCGCCGAGAACGGTGAGGAGGCGCTCGTCAAGATCAAGGCCAGCAAGCCGCAGCTGATCCTGATGGATGTCGTCATGCCCGGCGCGAACGGCTTCCAGGTCACGCGCTCGATCGCGCGCGATCCCGAGCTGGCCGACGTGCCGGTCATCATTTGCAGCAGCAAGAACCAGGAAACCGACCGCATCTGGGGCATGCGCCAGGGCGCGCGCGACTACCTGACCAAGCCGGTCGACCCGCAGGAACTGCTGGCCAAGATCGCGGCCCTTGGCGCCTAGGCGATGACGGCACCCGACAACGACAAGGTCGCGCCCAAGCCTGCCCGGCTCGACGCCAGCGCTCGCCGTGCGCGCCTGCGCCAATACCAGGTGCAGCTGCTCGAGCGGATGCAGGCGGCGCGCAGCGACACCAGCATGCGGGCCGGCCAGCTGGGCGTGCAGATCGGCGAGCGCCGCTACCTGCTGGACCTGACCCAGGCCGGCGAAATCGTGCCGTTTGCCGGCGTGGTGCCGGTGCCGCTGACGCTGCCCTGGTATCTGGGGCTGGCCAATTTGCGCGGCAGCCTGGTCGGCGTGATCGACTACGCGCGCTTCATCGACGGCGGCAGCACCAGTATCGGGCCCGACAGCCGCGTCGTCACATTCGCCAGCGCGCTCGGATTCAATTGCGCGCTGCTGGTGTCGCGCGTGGTCGGCCTGCGCCATGGCGCGGACATGGAAAAGGTCGGCGAGCGCCTGCTCGACGTCGACGCCAACGAATGGCAAGCGCTTGACCTGGCGGCCCTGTGCCGCGACCCGCGCTTCCTGCATATCGGGCTATGAAACCGGGCCGCCAACCAGCCGTCCACAGAAGCGGCATTTTTTAGAAATACGGGGGACGAAATGGGTTTGTTCGATGTGGTGTCGTCGGTATTGTCCAGGATCAGGGGAGGCAAGGGCGAGAGCGTGCCGTCGCCCGATACCGAGTTCGGCAGCGTCCCCGATGCGGCCGACCTCGAATTCAAGGATGTGCCGGGCGGCTTTGCTCCGCCGGTTGAGGAAACCAGCGCCCCGCTGCGCCTGGGCAGCGCGATCGGCAATCGCGGCGGCAAGGCGGCCGACGAGGCCGAGAGCGATTACAGGCTGCCCTGGATCGGCCACCTGTCGCTGGCGCGCCAGCTGCGCATCCTGCTGGTGGTGTTCGGTGCCGGCGTAGTGCTGAGCGTGTTCGCGCTGTGGCAGAACGCCAACAAGAGCGCGATTGCGTCGGCCCAGACCCAGATTGCTTCCGATGCGCTGATGCACTCCCAGCGCATCGGCAAGGCGGCGCCGAACGCACTGCAGGGCAACCTGGAGTCATTCCAGCAGCTTGAGGACAGCCGCAATACCCTCAACGCCGACCTGATCCTGCTGGTACGCGGTGGCCAGTACGGCAGGCGCGAGATCCCGCCGGCACCGCTGTCGATCGGCGTCATACTGAACCAGGCCCGCACCAAATGGGCCACCTCCGACAACGCGGCCGGCACGATCTTGCGCATGAAGCCGGAAGTGACCGGTTTCGACGCCACCATCAAGAAGCTCGATGCCCTGTCGCCGGAGCTGCTGGCGCTGGCCGAAGGATTGTCCGAGCAGAAGATGCAGCGCGGCGCTTCGGCGCGCGAGATGGCGGCCATCGGGCGCTTGATGATGCTGACCCAGCGCCTGTCGCGCAGCGTTACCGAATTCCTGGTTTCGGGCAGCGTGCGCTCGGAGACGGCGTTCCAGCTGGGGCGCGACACCACCACCTTCCGCGCCATCATCGACGGCCTGGAAAATGGCAGTACGGCGCTGATGCTGGCACCCACCCGCGAGCCTGAGCTGCGCGAAAAAATCGGCGTGCTCAAGCAGCGCTTCGACCAGTACCAAAGGCTGGTGACCTCGGTGCTCGACAACGTCAAGAAGTTCAGCGCGGCCAAGGCCGCCGAGCAGTCGATCTTCTACGAGAACGAGGACGTCAAGGTGCTGTTGACCAATGTGCAGCGCAGCTACCGCGCGGGACAGGACTCGACCGATGCGTGGTTCTGGCTGATGGTCGGCGCGGCACTGTTTACGCTGTTTACCGCGCTGTCGATCTCGCGCGTGCTGCTGCAGGATTCGCGCAACCGCACGCTCGGCGCCGAATTGCGGCGCCAGGAGGCCGAAGCGATGCGCTTGCAGGCCCAGGCCAAGGAAGAACAGGCCAAGGCCACCAACGACCAGAACCAGGCAGCGATTTTGCGCCTGATGAACGAACTGCAGGAAGTGGCGGACGGCGACCTGACGGTGCACGCCACCGTGTCCGAGGACATCACCGGCGCCATTGCCGACTCGGTCAACTACACGGTCGAGGAATTGCGCGGCCTGGTCGAACGCGTGACCCGCACCGCGCAGGAAGTGACGGTGGCGTCGTCCGACGCGCAGACCATTTCGAGCGAGCTGTTGACGGCAACCGAGCAGCAGTCGCGCGAGATCCAGGACGCGTCGGCCACGGTGCTGAAGATGGCAGCGGAAATTACCGACGTGTCGAAGTCGGCCAACGAATCGGCCGACGTGGCGCGCCAGTCGGTGGCGGCGGCAAAACAGGGCGCGACGGCGGTGGAAAACGCCATCAAGGGCATGCACGAGATCCGCGAGCAGATCCAGGAAACCTCCAAGCGCATCAAGCGGCTGGGCGAATCGTCGCAGGAGATCGGCGAGATCACCGAACTGATTTCCGACATTACCGAACAGACCAACGTGCTGGCGCTGAACGCTGCGATCCAGGCCGCATCGGCCGGCGAGGCGGGGCGCGGCTTCTCGGTGGTGGCCGAAGAGGTGCAGCGGCTGGCCGAGCGCCCGGCCGAAGCGGCCAAGCAGATCGGCGCGCTGGTGCGCACCATCCAGGCCGACACCCACGACGCGGTGGCGGCAATGGAAAAGTCGACCCACGGCGTGGTCGAGGGAGCCAAGCTGTCCGACGCGGCCGGCGCGGCGCTGACCGATATTTCGGGCGTGTCGAACCGCCTGGCCGAGCTGATCCAGGGAATCTCGTTCGCGACCGGCCTGCAGGCGACGTCGGCCAATGGGGTGGCGCTCAATATCCAGCACATCCTGTCGGTCACCGAGCATACCCAGGACGGCACCAACCAGACGGCCGAGTCGATCCGCCAGCTTGGCGCGCTGGCCCAGGAACTGAAGAACTCCGTGTCGCGCTTCCGCGTCAGCGCGTAATGCGCCAGGCACAAGTAGGCAAACCAAGGCAAGCATGAGCATGACTGAAACGATTCAATCACCTGCAGCGTCATTCGATACCGGCCCGCTGTCGTGGGTGATCGGCGAGATCAAGGATGCGCTGGCGCGCTCGCAGCAGGCGCTGCAGGAGGCAACGGGGGCCGGCAGCGACGCCAGGGCCACCTGCCTGCAGCATGCCAAGGCTCACCTGCACCAGGCCCATGGCGCATTGCAGATGGTCGACGTCGATGGCGCCGGCCTGATGACCCAGGCCGCCGAACAGGCGATCGAGCGCTTCAAGGACGGCAGCCTGGTCTGCGATGCGGCGCACACGGCCATCGTCACCCAGGCCTTCCAGGCCGTGGTCGAGTACCTCGAGGAACTGCTGTCGGGCGCCGTGCCGCAGCCGGCCCGCCTGTTCCCGTATTACCGAGCGGTGCTCGAGCTGCTCGGCGCTTCGCGCATCCATCCGGCCGACCTGTTTTTCGCCGACCTGTCCGGCACGGTCCTGCCGGCGCGCGAAGCACCGGCCGTCACGCCCGACTACGCGGCCTGCCGCAGCCAGTTTGAAAAGGCGCTGCTGCCTTTCCTGAAAAGCACGACCAAACCCGAGCAGCAGCAGGGCGCCCGCGTGCTGCTGTCGGCCATTTCGCAAGTGGCCGAAGCGCAGACCGATGCGGGCGCGCGCACCTTGTGGTTTGCGATGCAGGCCTTTGCCGCCCTGGTGGCCGATGGCGCCATCGAAGCCGATAAATACGTCAAGCAGCTGTTCGGGCTGATCAACCCGCAGATCCGCCGCCTGTCGCAGGGGCAGGACATCGTGCCTGGCACGATGCTGCGCGATGCGATGTTCTTCATCGCTGCCGCCAGCGAACCGGGCGAGGCGGCCACCACCTTGCGCAATGCCTACCGCCTCGGCGGCATGGTGCCGCCCGACTATGAGAAGAGGCGCTATGGCCGCATCGACGCGCAAGCGCTGGCGCAGGCGCGCGAAGCGCTTGGCCGCACCAAGGCCGGCTGGAGCGCGCTGGCCGCCGGCGACATGGACGGCCGCGCATTCACCGAGGCGCTGGGCCAGGTGCAGGAGGCCAGCGGCAAGCTGGACGCGCCAGCCTTGCAGCAGCTGCTGATGGAACTGGGCCGGGCTGCCAAGGACTTGCCGCGCGCCGCGGCCGGCGGCGAATTTGCGCTGGAAATGGCGCGCGCGCTGCTGTTTGTCGAGCATGGCCTCGACCATATCCGGCGCCTGCCGGTCGATTTCGACGAGCGCGCCGAAGTGGTCGGCGCCCGCATGCTGGCGCTGGGCGCCGGCGAAACGCCGCCGGAAGCGCCGCAATGGCAGGGCGACCTGTCGCGCCAAAGCGAACAGGCGCGCACCGTCGGCGTGCTGGCAACCGAAATGAAGGCCGGCCTGCGCCAGGTTGAGAAGGTGCTCGACGATTACTATTTCGACGCTGCCAAGCATGCGGCGCTGGCGGGCATCGATCCGATCCTGCACCAACTCGAGGGAGCCCTGTCGATCCTCGACCAGGACCATGCGCTGCGCGCCGCGACCCACGTGCGCAACGCCGTACGTGCGCTGGCCGGCGAATCGCCCGATCCGCTGGCCCATGCCGGAGCATTGCGCAATATCGCGCAGAACGTGGGCGCGCTGGGCTTCTTCATCGACATGCTGGCGCAGAATTTCGATGCGGCGCGCGAGCGCTTCACCTTCGATGAACAGCAAGACTTGCTGCGCGCCGTGCCGTTTGGCCAGCCAGAGCCGCACGCGCCGGCAGCCGCGGTGGAGAAGTTCGATCCCGACCCGGTGGACACCGCGCTGGCGGCACAGCTGCCGCCGGCGACCGTTGCAGACGATGGCTTCGACCTGGCGTTCGACGACGGTGCGGTGCTGGCTGCCGAACCCGTGCCTGAAGCGGCGGCGACGACCGAAGCGGCTGGCGATGCCGCCGTCGAAGCCGAGCTGCTGGAAATCTTTATCGAGGAAGCGCGCGAAGTGCTGGCCTTCGTCGGCAGCACGCTGCCGGCGGCCCATGCCGACCCCGCCAACCAGGACACGCTGACGCTGTTGCGCCGTTCCTTCCATACGCTCAAGGGCAGTGGACGCATGGTCGGCCTCGACCGTTTTGCCGATGCCGGCGCGGCGCTCGAACGCGTGATGAATGTGTGGCTGTCCGAGGGCCGCAGTGCAACGCCTGAGCTGCTGGCGCTGCTCGACAGCGCTACCGCAGAGATGGACCAGTGGGTGGCCGAACTGGTGGCCGACGGACGTTGCGCACGCACTGGCGAAACCCTGGTCGCCGCAGCACAGCGCGTGCAGGAGGGCCAGCCGTTTGCCGCGGCCGATGCTGCAGCGGGCGATGCACTGGAGCTGGAAGTGCCGCAGCTGGAAGTGCCGGAGCTGGACGTACCGCAGCTGGACGTGCCGGAGCTGGAAGTGCCGGAGCTGGACGTACCGGAGCTGGGCGTACCGGAGCTGGAAGTACCGGAGCTGGAAGTACCGGAGCTGGAAGTGCCGCAGCTGGAAGTGCCGCAGCTGGAAGTGCCGGAGCTGGATGCGCTCGATTTCGATGCGCTCGACCTGCCTCCGGAGCAGCACCAGGAGCTTGCCCCGGTTGGCAACGTGATCGAATTCCCGGCGCCGGTTGAAGCCGCCCCCAAGCTTGACGACAATATCAAGCGCATCGGCGATATCGAGATTCCCTTGCCGCTGCACGCGATCTACCTGGCCGAGACCGACGAAATCGTGCGCCTGCTGTCGCAGGACTTCAGCGAATGGCATCATGAGCCACAGCGCGCAGTCAGCCGTGCCGCGCTGAAGGCATCGCACACATTGACCGGCACTTCGGCTACCGTGGGATTCAAGGCCCTGCGCGAGCTGGCCAACGCCCTGGAAACGGTTCTCATGGCCCTGGTAGCGCCTGCGCCCGTACTCAATGGCAGCCAGCGTGCCCTGATCGAGGCGACGCTCGAGCAGGTCCGCTCGATGCTGCAGGAATTTGCCGTTGGTGTTCCGTCGGCGCCACAAGCTGAACTGGTGAGGCAGCTACAACTGCTGCGTGAACAACTGACCCAGCAGGAAGTGAGTGTGCCGGAGAGCGGTGTTGGAGTCGATGAGGCCCTGGCCGAGCGGCTCGATATCTTGTTTGGCGCGACCCTTGCTGCCATTGCACTCGATCCGCCGGTGCCGCCGCAGGCCGAGGCCAAGGCGGACGACGGCCCGCATCCGCTGTCGGCGGCCGACGATATTGATGAAATGTTCGACGTCGCGTTCGACGACCCGTTTGCAGCGCCAGCGCTGGAGCAAGCCGTGCCGCCGATGGAGCATCTCGATATTGCGTCGCTGCCGTCGCTGGAGCTCGATGAGCTTGAACCGGAATTGGTGTCGGAGCCGGGGCAGGAGCCAGAGCCAGAACTGGAGCCAGAGCCGGAACCACAGCCAGAGCCGGAACCACAGCCAGAGCCGGCACCGGAGCCAGAGCCGGCACCGGAGCCAGAGCCGGAACCGGAACCGGAACCGGAACCGGAACTCGAACTCGAACTCGAACTCGAACCGGCACCGGCACCGGCACCGGCACCGGCACCGGCACCGGCACCGGCACCCGAACCCGAACCCGAACCCGAACCCGAACCCGAACCCGAACTCGAACTCGAACTCGAACTCGAACCGGCACCGGCACCGGCACCGGCACCGGCACCGGCACCGGCACCGGCACCGGAACCGGCACCGGAACCGGCACCGGAACCGGAACCAGAAATCCTGCTGGAACTGGCCCCGCCGCCTGAGCCCTTGCCGGCCGCCGCAGCGTGGACCCCGGCCGCCGCGCCGCTGGCGGCGCCCACGCAGCAGCTGGCCCCGGTCGAGCTGGCGGCGCAGGCACCGGCCTACGCCGACGACCTCGACCCTGAGCTGCTGCCGGTCTTCCTCGAAGAAGCCAGCGACCTGCTGCCGGAAATCGGCAATGCCGTGCGCGCCTGGCAGCATAACCCGGCCGATACGGCGCCGGCCCAGGGCCTGCTGCGTGCCCTGCACACGGTCAAGGGTAGCGCCCGCATGGCAGGGGCGATGCGCCTTGGCCAGCACATTCACGAGATCGAGTCGCAAGTGGAGAACATGGTCCACGCCGGCACCTCGGGCAGCACCGCGTTCGATGAGCTGGTGTCGAACTACGACATCGCCCTTCATTTGCACGACCAGCTGGTCAATCCCGGCAGCGCGGCAGCGGCCGGCGCGCCAGGCCAGGCCGCCAGCGAGCTGGTGCCTGCGGCTGCGACGGCGGCAACGCCCGTGTCGGCACAAGACGAGGCGCAGGCTCGCGTGCCGCTGGTGCGCGTGCGTGCCGATATCCTCGACCGCCTGGTGAATCAGGCGGGCGAAGTGTCGATCACCCGCTCCAAGCTGGAAAACCAGGTCGTGTCCATCAAGTCGGCCCTGGGTGAGTTCTCGGACAACCTCGAGCGCCTGCGCAACCAGCTGCGCGAAGTTGAAATGCAGGCCGAGACCCAGATTGCGTCGCGCACCTCGACCTCGAGCGACCGTGGCTTCGATCCGCTCGAATTCGACCGCTTCACGCGCCTGCAGGAACTGACGCGCATGATGGCTGAAAGCGTCAACGACGTCGCCAGCTTCCATGACAGCGTGTCGCGCACGGTCGACGGCGCCAACGAAGACCTGGCCATGCAGTCGCGCCTGACGCGCGACCTGCAGCAGGACCTGATGCGGGTGCGCATGGTTCCGTTCTCGAGCGTGTCGGAACGCCTGTTCCGGGTGGCGCGCCAGTGCGCCAAGGAAGTCGACAAGCGCGTCAACCTCGACATCCGCGGCGGTTCGGTCGAACTTGACCGCAGCGTGCTCGAGCAAATGGTCGCGCCGTTCGAACACCTGCTGCGCAACGCGATCGTGCACGGCATCGAGGCACGCGGCGCGCGCAGCGCCGGCGGCAAGAGCGAAACGGGCGAGCTGCTGATCCAGGCCAGCGGCCAGGGCAATGAAGTGGTGATCGAATTCCAGGACGACGGCGCCGGCCTCGACCTCAAGCGCATCCGCGCCAAGGCTGCGCAAGCTGGGCTGCTGCAGGCTGGCATAGAACTGACCGATGCGCAGACGGCCGAACTGATTTTCGAACCGGGCTTCTCGACCGCCGACACCCTGACCGAGCTGGCAGGGCGCGGGGTCGGCATGGACGTGGTGCGCTCCGAAGCGCAGGCGCTGGGCGGGCGGGTCGAGATCCAGACCGACCCGGGCAAGGGGGCCCGTTTCTCGATCCATCTGCCGTTGACGCTGGCGGTGACGCAAGTGGTGCTGATCGCCAGCGCCGGCAAGACCTATGCGGTGCCGTCGATCCTGGTCGAACAGGTCCTGCAGCTGAAGGAGCAGGTGGTGCGTGATGCCCACCTGGCCGGCTCGCTGGCCCACCACGGCCAGCCGCTGCCGCTGGCTTACCTGGCCGGCCTGCTGGGCGACCGCACTGCCCATCCGCTGTCGCAACGCTCGGTGCCGGTGCTGATCCTGCGCAGCGGCGCCGACCGGCTGGCGATCCATGTCGATGACGTGATCGGCAACCGCGAAGTGGTCATCAAGAACGTCGGCCCGCAACTGGCGCGCATGGCCGGCATCGCCGGTGCCACCGTGCTCGGTTCGGGCGATATCGTCCTGATCCTCAATCCGGTGGCGCTAATGCACCACGCCAACCAGAATCCGGTACTGCACCAGGCCGAACAGGTCGATGCCGCGCTGGCCACCCAGCAGCGCGATACCGTCGTGATGGTGGTCGACGATTCGCTGACGGTGCGCAAGGTGACGCAGCGCCTGCTTGAACGGGAAGGCTACCGCGTGATGCTGGCCAAGGATGGTGTCGACGCGCTCGAACAGTTGCAGCAAACCGTGCCCGACCTGATGCTGGTCGATATCGAGATGCCGCGCATGGATGGCTTCGACCTGACCCGCAATATCCGCGCGCACCAGGCCACGCAGGCAATCCCGATCATCATGATCACCTCGCGCACGGCGGATAAGCACCGTAACCTGGCCATGGAGCTGGGCGTCAATGCCTACTTCGGCAAGCCGTTCCAGGAAGAGGCGCTGCAGGCCGAAATCGCCAGGCTGCTGAAAAAACAGGCAGTTGCTTAGGGAGTTGCTTAGGGAGTTGCTTAGGGTGCTGTGGTGTTGCCGCAGCACCATAAAATAACTTGTCAAATTATAATTTTTCCATGCTATAGTCAAGCGCACGTCGCGGTAGTTTCCGTCGGCCTGTCGCCGGTCCATCCGGCAATCGACAATCAAAAAAATGGGGAAATGATGAGAATGAAGGCGCTTTTCTGTGCTGCTGCACTCTTGGTTACTGGTTTTGTAGCAAGCCCAGTCATGGCAGGCGATGCCGACTTTACGCTGGTCAATAAGACGGGCTACCCGATCCGCTCGGTGTATATCGCAACGGCCAAGAGCAAGACCTGGGGCAATGACCGCCTGGGCGACGGCATTCTCGACCACAACAAGCAGCGCCTGATCAAATTTTCCAACAAGGCCCAGTGCAAGCAAGCGCTCAACATCACTTTCGACGACGACGGCTCGGAAGTTGAATGGGATGAGTTCGACCTGTGCGAGATCAACAAGATCGTCCTGAAATACAACCGCAAGACCGGCGACGTCTCGGCCGATACCGAGTAAGACGCCAACCTCACGCGTGGATAACTTCCTTACCCACGCGTGCGCCGCGCGCGCGCCGGCTAGTTCTTCACCACCGCGTAGCGCGCCAGGGTGCGCAGGCGCGCTTCATCGTGGCGTACCACCGGTTCCGGATAGTCGCGCCCCAGCCTGATTCCTTTTTCCTCCAGCAGCAGCGTTGGCACCAGCCATGGCGCGTGGATCTGCTGGTCCGACAGGGCCTGCAGCTGCGGCAGGTAGCGCCGGATGAAGCGGCCCTCCGGGTCGAATTTTTCGGACTGCGTGACCGGATTGAAGATGCGGAAGTAGGGCTGGGCATCGCAGCCGGACGATGCCGCCCATTGCCAGCCGCCATTGTTGGACGCCAGGTCGTAGTCGTTCAGGTGCAGTGCGAAATAGCGCTCACCCCAGCGCCAGTCAATGCCCAGGTCCTTAATCAGGAAACAGGCCGTCACCATGCGCAGGCGGTTGTGCATATAGCCGGTCTGGTTCAGCTGCGCCATCGCAGCATCGACCAGCGGATAGCCGGTGCGCCCTTCGCACCAGGCGCCAAACGCTGCCTCCGCCTGCGGTCCGCTGTCCCATTCGATGGCGTCGTAGGCGCTCTTGAATGCGCGCTCGGCCACCTGCGGATGGTGGAACAGGATCATCGCGTAGAACTCGCGCCAGATCAGTTCGGACAGCCACACGGGCGCACCTTCGCCGCCAGCCCCACTGGCCATCAGGGCCAGCGCCGTGCGCACCAGGTAGCGCACCGACAGCGTGCCGAAACGCAGATGCATCGACAGGTAGGACGGACCCTTGATGCCCGGGTAGTCGCGCGCCTCGCGGTAGGCGGCGATGCGCCCGGTGAAGTCGTCGAACAGGGCAGCGGCGCCGGTCATGCCGGCCGCGACCGGCAAGGGCAGCAAGGCTGCCGCACCAAAGCCGAGCGCGTCGAGCGAGGGCAGCGTTTCGCCCGCCAGCGGCGCGGCCAGTGCCGCCGCATGGGGTTCGGTCGGCCATGGCGCCAGACAGCCGGGCTCCTGGTCGAGCCGCTTGCGCCAGGCGTTCTTGTACGGCGTGAAGACCGAGAACGGCTTGCCCGCCAGCGATAGCACCTCGTCCTTTTCGAAGATGACCTGGTCCTTGAAGCTGGCAAAGCGGCGCCCGGCCGCGCGCAGGCGCGCCTCGACCTGCGCGTCGCGCGCGATCGCCAGCGGTTCGTAATCATTGGTCGTAAATACTGCGTCGACCTGCAGTTGGCCGGCCAGCGCCACGATGGTGTCCACGGCCGGCCCGTGCCGCACCAGCAGGGCGCCGCCGAGCCGGCGCAATTGACAGTCCAGCTCGGCCACGCTGGCATGAATGAAATGGACGCGCCGGTCGGCAGGCGGCAGGCCGGCCAGGATGTCGCTGTCGAAGATGAAGGCGCAATAGACGATTTTGCTGCTTTTTAAGGCGTGATGCAGCGCGGCATGGTCGAACGCGCGCAAGTCGCGCCTGAACCACACGATGGCAGATCCAAGTGGAGGAGGGGTGTGCGTGCTCAAAATGGGGCTGGAAATGTCGCGTTACGATAAGTAAAGCTGCACGCGGCAGGGGTCTTGGCCGTGGCCGTGGGCTATTTCGGTGTAAACTATCGATAATTGCATCGAGCGTGTGGGCATACTAGCAGTAAACACCAAAGAGTGAGCCACCAGAGAGAGAACCCTATGAAAAAGAGCAAAATTGGCCCATCTCTTCCCCTGTCCGGCCCGGCGCCCAGCGAACCGGGCCACCAGGACGTCGGCCTGGCCGCCAGCTCGCGGCTGAACCTGGCCAACCACTTCCTGATCGCGATGCCGGCCATGCAAGACCCGGTGTTCGGCGGCACCGTCGTCTATATTTGCGAACACAATGACAAGGGCGTGCTTGGCGTGGTCATCAACAAGCCGACCGACATGACGATGGAAGTGCTGTTCGAGCGCATCGACCTCAAGCTTGCCGACGGCTTGCGCATGCCGATCGTCAATGAACCGATCATGTTCGGCGGCCCGGTGCAGGACGACCGCGGATTTGTGCTGCACACGCCGGGCGCGCGCTACTCGTCGTCGCTGACGGTGACGGACGATGTCGCCTTCACCACCTCGATCGACGTGCTCGAGGCCGTGGCCAAGGGCGATGGACCGCAGCGCATGCTGGTGTCGATCGGCTACTCGGGCTGGAGCCCGGGTCAGCTGGAGGACGAGATCGGCCGCAATGGCTGGCTGACCGTCGGCGCCGACGCCCATGTGCTGTTCGACCTGCCGATCGAGGAACGCTACACGGCTGCCATCAAACTGCTCGGCATTGACCCGATGATGCTCGCTTCCGAGGCAGGCCATGCGTAATGGAAGTTGAGATCGTTTTTGGCTTCGACTTTGGGATCAAGCGTATCGGCATTGCGATGGGTAACACCCTGATGGGGCAGGCCCAGCCGCTGGCCCTGATCAAGGCGATCGACAACGCGGCCCGCTTCAAGGCCATCGGCGAGCTGATCGGGCAGTGGAAGCCGGCCCGCCTGATCGTCGGCGAGCCGGTCCACCCGGATGGCACCGAACACGACATGACCCTGCGTTGCCGCCGCTTTGCCAACCAGCTGCACGGGCGCTTCAAGCTGCCGGTCGAACTGGTCGACGAGCGCTACTCGTCGGCCGTGCTCTGTGCCCGTCGCGGCGAGCATATCGACGACAAGGCAGCTGCCATCATCCTGCAACAATATTTTGACTCGCGCCATTGAGGCGCCTTTGAACACCATGCCTACCTCTTCGTTCAACTTCGATACCAATGCGCTGTATGCCAGCCTGCTCGAGCAGGTTCGCAACGGCACCGCCGATTGCAAGAATGTCGCCATCGTCGGCATCCACTCCGGTGGCGCCTGGCTGGCCCAGATGCTGGCGCGCGACCTGAAGCTGGAAGCCTCGCTGGGCTTCATCGACGTCTCGTTCTACCGCGACGACTACGCCAAGAAAGGCCTGCACCCCGACGTCAAGCCGACCCAGATTGGCTTTAATGTCGACGGCGCTACCATCGTGCTGGTCGACGACGTGCTCTATACCGGCCGCACCACCCGCGCCGCGATCAACGTGCTGTTCGACTACGGCCGCCCGGCCCGCATCATGCTGGCCGCGCTGGCCGACCGCGGCGGACGCGAGCTGCCGGTGGCAGCCGATTTCGTGGGCACGCACGTGAAGCTGGCAGCCGGCCAGTCGCTGGTGCTGGCCCGCGCGCAGGACGCACAACTTACGCTCACTATCGAAGACGACCATGCTTAATCCGCAACTGAATAAAAATGGCGAACTGCAGCACCTCCTGACCATCGAAGGCCTGCCCAAGTCCATCATCAACCATATCCTCGACACGGCATCTTCCTTCGTCGGCATCTCGGACCGCGAAGTCAAGAAGGTTCCGCTATTGCGCGGCAAGAGCGTGTTCAACCTGTTCTTCGAGAACTCCACGCGCACCCGCACCACCTTCGAGATCGCGTCCAAGCGCCTGTCGGCCGACGTCATCAACCTGAACATCCAGGCTTCGTC
This sequence comes from uncultured bacterium, assembly GCA_965233055.1. Classification (GTDB taxonomy): domain Bacteria; phylum Pseudomonadota; class Gammaproteobacteria; order Burkholderiales; family Burkholderiaceae_D; genus Telluria_A. The sequence goes on along the minus strand of CBDDRJ010000018.1, from coordinate 1,172 downwards.
GGCTTCCAAGGGCGAGTCGCTGCTCGACACCATCGACAACCTGTCGGCCATGCACGCCGATATGTTCGTGGTGCGCCATTCGCAATCCGGCGCGCCCTACCTGATCGCCAAGCACCTGATCGACACCAAACAGACGCATGTTCACGTCGTCAATGCCGGCGACGGCCGTCACGCGCACCCGACCCAGGGCCTGCTTGACATGTACACGATCCGCCACTACAAGAAGGACTTCACCAACCTGACGGTGGCGATCATCGGCGATGTGCTGCACAGCCGCGTGGCCCGTTCCGACATCCACGCCCTGACCACGCTGGGCGTGCCGGAAGTGCGCGTGATCGGCCCGCACACCTTGCTGCCGGGCGGCCTCGAGCAAATGGGCGTGCGCGTATTCACCGACATGAATGAAGGCCTCAAGGGCGTCGACGTGATCATCATGCTGCGCCTGCAGAACGAGCGCATGAGCGGCGCGCTGCTGCCGTCGGCGCAGGAATACTTCAAGAGCTATGGCCTGACGCCGGAGCGCCTGGCGCTGGCCAATCCGGACGCCATCGTCATGCATCCGGGCCCGATGAACCGCGGCGTCGAGATCGACTCCGCAGTGGCGGACGGCCCGCAGGCGGTGATCCTGTCGCAGGTCACTTTTGGCATTGCGGTGCGGATGGCGGTAATGGGCATTTTGGCGGGAACACAGGCATGAAGCAGGCAGGCATGAAACTACATATCAAGAATGGCCGCGTGATCGACCCGGCAAACCAGATCGACAAGGTGCAGGACCTGTTCATCGTTGACGGCAAAGTGGCCGCCGTCGGCGCAGCGCCGGCCGGCTTTGCCGCCGACCGCACCATCGACGCCAGCGGCCTGGTGGTCGCGCCCGGCCTGGTCGACCTGTCGGCACGGCTGCGCGAGCCGGGCTACGAATACAAGGCCACGCTCGAATCAGAACTGCAGGCCGCGATGCAAGGCGGCGTGACCAGCCTGGTGTGCCCGCCCGACACCGACCCGGTGCTCGACGAGCCGGGCCTGGTCGAGATGCTCAAGTACCGCGCCCAGACCCTGAACATGGCCAACGTCCATCCGCTGGGCGCGCTGACGATGGGCCTGAAGGGCGAGGCTTTGGTCGAGATGGTCGAACTGACCGAAGCGGGCTGCATCGGCTTTTCGCAGGCCGAAGT
>CBDDRJ010000017.1:0-16472 GCA_965233055.1 uncultured bacterium | reverse complement strand
CTCGCGGGTCTGTGGCATCGGGCCGTCCGCTGCCGAGCACACCAGGATCGCGCCGTCCATCTGCGCTGCACCGGTAATCATGTTCTTGATATAGTCGGCGTGGCCTGGGCAGTCAACGTGAGCGTAGTGGCGGTTGGCCGTCTCGTACTCGACGTGGGCGGTGTTGATGGTGATGCCGCGTGCTTTTTCTTCTGGTGCAGCATCGATCTGGTCGTATGCTTTTGCTTCGCCGCCGAATTTCTTCGACAGAACGGTTGCGATAGCTGCAGTCAGCGTGGTCTTGCCGTGGTCAACGTGACCGATGGTGCCGACGTTGACGTGCGGTTTGGTCCGTTCGAATTTACCTTTTGCCATTTTGATCTTCCTTAAAGAGCGATATTTAGATATTTAATTGGTTTGCTTTGCTAATCAGTTGGTAACAGGACCGAACACCGCTACGCGGCATCCGGTGCTGTCACGCAATTTGTTAGCTTACTTAGCAGCTTTAGCAGTGACGATTGCGTCGGTAACGTGCTTAGGCGCTTCCGAGTAGTGCTTGAATTCCATCGTGTAGGTTGCACGGCCTTGCGTTGCGGAACGCAGCGAGGTCGAGTAGCCAAACATTTCCGACAGAGGCACTTCAGCTTTGATGATCTTGCCACCGCCGCCTGGGATCTCGTCCATACCTTGCACCATGCCGCGGCGGGACGACAGGTCGCCCATCACGGTACCGGCGTAGTCTTCCGGCGTTTCAACTTCAACCGCCATCATCGGCTCCAGAATGACTGGCGACGCTTTGCGGCAACCATCCTTGAATGCCATCGAAGCTGCCATCTGGAACGCGTTTTCGTTCGAGTCAACATCGTGGTACGAACCGAAGAACAGCGTGACCTTGACGTCGACCACTGGGTAGCCAGCCATCACGCCGGTGTTCAGCGTGCCGCGCACACCCTTTTCAACCGCAGGGATGTATTCGCGTGGAACGGTACCGCCCTTGATCGCGTCAACGAACTCGAAGCCCTTGCCCGGTTCTTGCGGCTCGATCTTGAGCACAACGTGACCGTACTGACCACGCCCGCCGGACTGCTTGACGAACTTGCCTTCCGACTCTTCGCAGGTCTTGCGGATCGTTTCGCGGTAAGCCACTTGTGGCTTGCCGACGGTCGCTTCGACGCCGAATTCGCGCTTCATGCGGTCAACGATAATTTCCAGGTGCAGCTCGCCCATACCACCGATGATGGTCTGGCCCGACTCTTCGTCGGTCTTGACGCGGAACGAAGGATCTTCCTGTGCCAGGCGGTTCAGCGCCAGGCCCATTTTTTCCTGGTCGGCCTTGGTCTTAGGCTCGACTGCCTGCTGGATCACCGGCTCAGGGAACACCATCTTTTCGAGCGTGATGATGGACGACGGATCGCACAGGGTTTCGCCGGTGGTCGCATCTTTCAGGCCCACTGCAGCGGCGATGTCGCCGGCGTGGACTTCCTTGATTTCTTCGCGCTGGTTCGCGTGCATCTGCAAAATACGGCCAAGACGTTCCTTCTTGTTCTTGATCGGATTGAAGACGGTGTCGCCCGACTTGATCGTGCCCGAGTAGACGCGGAAGAAGATCAGCTGGCCGACGAACGGGTCGGTCATGATCTTGAAAGCCAGAGCGGCGAATTTCTCGTCGTCTTCTGCCTTACGCGTGGTCGGCTGGTCATCTTCGTCCATGCCCTTGACTGGCGGGATGTCGATTGGCGATGGCAGGTATTCAATCACGCCATCCAACATCGCTTGCACGCCCTTGTTCTTGAACGCAGTGCCGCACATCATTGGAACGATTTCCGAAGCGATCGTACGAATGCGCAGTGCCTTCTTGATCTCTTCTTCGGTCAAGTCGCCTTCTTCGAGGTACTTGTTCATCAGTTCTTCGGATGCTTCAGCAGCCGCTTCGACCATCTTTTCGCGCCATTCGGCAGCCTGGTCAGCCAGTTCTGCAGGAATGTCGCGGTAGTCGAACTTCATGCCCTGCGACGCGTCGTCCCAGTAGATGGCTTTCATCTTGACGAGGTCGACCACGCCCTTGAAGTTTTCTTCGGCGCCGATCGGGATCTGCAGCGGAATCGGGTTGGCCTTCAGGCGAGCACGCATCTGGTCGTAGACCTTGAAGAAGTTCGCGCCGGTACGGTCCATCTTGTTCACAAAAGCAAGACGTGGAACCTTGTACTTGTTGGCTTGGCGCCATACGGTTTCCGACTGCGGCTGAACGCCGCCGACTGCGCAGTAAACCATGCAAGCACCGTCGAGCACGCGCATCGAGCGTTCAACTTCGATCGTGAAGTCGACGTGGCCCGGGGTGTCAATGATGTTGATGTGGTGCTCAGGGAAGTTGTTCGCCATGCCCTTCCAGAAGCAAGTCGTCGCAGCCGAGGTAATGGTGATACCGCGTTCCTGCTCTTGCTCCATCCAGTCCATGGTGGCGGCGCCATCATGCACTTCACCGATCTTGTGGTTCACGCCCGTGTAGAACAGGACGCGTTCGGTCGTAGTGGTCTTACCAGCATCGATGTGAGCGGAGATACCGATATTGCGGTAGCGCTCAATGGGGGTCTTGCGTGCCATAATAATTTCCTAAATCTTTTAATGAACAAAACCGAGCGCCATTTTGCAGTGCAAAATGCGCCCGGCCTCGACAACTCATTCAAAACGAATGCCCCTCGCGGGGCAACACGACCGATTAGAAGCGGAAGTGCGAGAACGCTTTGTTCGCTTCAGCCATGCGGTGAACTTCGTCACGCTTCTTCATGGCGCCGCCGCGCATTTCCGCGGCTTCCATCAGCTCACCGCCGAGGCGTTGTGGCATCGATTTTTCGCTGCGCTTGTTGGCAGCTTCGCGCAACCAGCGCATCGACAGCGCCATGCGGCGCACTGGACGCACTTCAACTGGCACCTGGTAGTTGGCACCGCCGACGCGGCGCGACTTGACTTCGACCATCGGCTTGCAGTTGTTGATCGCGGTAGCGAACACTTCCAGCGGATCCTTGCCGGACTTGGTTTTGATGTGTTCGAACGCACCGTAGATGATGTTTTCTGCGACCGACTTTTTGCCGGACAACATCAGGACGTTGACGAACTTGGCGACATCCGTGTTGCCGAATTTTGGATCTGGCAGGATTTCGCGTTTGGGTACTTCACGACGACGTGGCATATCAAATACTCCTATCTTCAGTTGAGCGCGCCGGGCGCACTCGCGGTGGCCATCATAGCCATCCACTTACTCGGCCATTACGGCCGGTTCAACTTATTATTAATGTAAAAAGCGGGGCGAAGAATTACTTCTTGCCTGCTTTAGCGCGCTTCGTACCGTACTTGGAACGAGCTTGCTTACGGTCTTTGACGCCCTGGGTATCCAGTGCACCGCGAACCATGTGGTAACGCACACCTGGCAAGTCCTTAACACGGCCGCCGCGCAGCAGTACGACGCTGTGCTCTTGCAGGTTATGGCCTTCACCGCCGATATACGAAATGACTTCGAAACCGTTGGTCAGGCGAACTTTGGCGACTTTACGCAGAGCCGAGTTTGGCTTCTTTGGAGTCGTCGTATAAACACGGGTGCAAACACCACGTTTTTGCGGGCTGTTTTCCAGCGCCGGCGATTTGCTCTTCACGGTCAAGGCGACGCGTGGATTGCGAATCAGTTGATTGATGGTTGGCATCGTTCTTAATCCAACAAAATTACAACGTTAATAACCCCGGGCAAAATGCACGGGGGCGAAAACTGAGTCCCGGATCGGTTTCACTGACAGGCACCGACAGCCACTCGCGAAGGAGCGGCGACAAATGCTAATACAATGCGCAGAATAAATTCGAGAACTGGCGAGTATAGCCCTGATTGGGCGGCAAGGTCAACCTGTTTCCCCGTTTGCGACGTTTAATTCGGCAAATGCCGCCTTTGGCTGCCGGAAATGTAGCCGCAGGACAACATTGCGGTACGGACACGCCGAGACGGCGCATGGTGCGATAGCAAAAATGCGTCGGAAGGGCAAAAAAGGCCGGATAATAGCGGACCTTTTTCCTGTTCCCGTATTTATGCGCCACCTGCTTCGCCCCGCCAACCTCTACCTGTTAATTACTTATCTGCTGGTAACGTTGCTGCCCTTCGTGCCCGGCATGCTTGGCAATGAGGTCGAGCGTCCGTGGCAGGTGCTGGGCATGGCCGGCATCGCCTGGATTGCCGTTTGGGCAATCTTTAAGCGCCCGGCCTGGTTCCATCTCCTGCTGCTGCCGGCCTTCCTGGCGCTGCCGATCGAAGTCTACCTGATCAAATACTATGGCCAGGGCATTTCGACCCACCACCTGGGCATCATCGCCGAGACCAGCCCGAAGGAGGCGATCGAATTCCTCGGCCAGAAGGTGTGGCTGATGCTGGCCGTGCTGGTCTTTGTTCTGGCCTGGTGGGGCACCTCCTTGCGCGTCGCCCTCAGGACGCGCGACCTGGACTGGGCCGATGCGTCGCGCTGGGTCACCCTGTTCGTGCTGGCGGCCGGCGCCGGCATCTGCGCCTATGGCTGGGAGTTCGGCATGCAGGCCAAGGCGGCAGCGCCGGCGTCGGCGTCGGAATCAGCGTCTGCGCCGGCGTCGGTGGTCGCTGCCGTGTCGGCCCCGGGACCAAACGCGCCAGCCACGCCGGCGGCGGCGTCCGAAGCGTCGCCGGCCCCGTCGGCCAGCGCACCGGAGGACGAAGGAGGGTCGGAAGAGGAAGAAAAGGAAGCCGACCCGAGCGTCGACGAGGTCGAAGGCGCCGACAAGACGGGCCTGAAGTGGCCGATGCTGCCGCACCAGTTGCGCCTGCCGTTCGACTTCGAAGCCCTGCCCCGCTCGTGGCCCTTCGGTATCGTGCTGCGCGGCGTCGACTTTTACAAGGAACGCCAGTACCTGACCGAACTGGCCAACACCAGCAGCAGTTTCAAGTTCGGCGCCAAGCAGCTCGAGCCGAATAATGCGCCTGAGATCGTGGTGCTGGTGATCGGCGAATCGTCGCGCTACGACCGCTGGAGCCTCAACGGCTACGAACGCGACACCAATCCGCTGCTCAGCCAGGAAAAGAACCTGGTGATGCTGGCGGACGTGATCACGGCCGTCTCGGCCACCCGCCTGTCGGTTCCCGTCATCATCTCGCGCAAACCGGCGATGCAAAGCCTGAAGGACGGCTTCAGCGAAAAGTCCTTCCTGACCGCCTACAAGGAAGCGGGCTTCAAGACCTTCTGGCTGTCAAACCAGATTTCGTTCGGCCAGTTCGATACGCCGGTGTCGGTGTTTGCCAAGGAAGCCGACGTGATCGCCTTCCACAACCTGGGCGGCTTCACCAATAATTCGAATTTCGATGACGTGCTGTTCGAGCCATTCAAGAATGCGGTGGCCGACCCGGCACCAAAGAAGCTGATCGTCCTGCACTCGCTGGGCAGCCACTGGAACTACAGCCACCGCTATCCGAAGTCGTTCGACAAGTGGCAGCCGTCGCTGTACGGCGTCGACAAGCCGGTCTACACCGACACCGCGATCAAGCCGCAGCTCAATAACAGCTACGACAGCACCATCCTGTATACGGACTGGTTCCTGTCGCAGGTGATCGGCACGCTCAAGGATGCAAAACAGCTGACCTCGATGATGTATGTGGCCGACCACGGCCAGACCCTGTACGACAAGACCTGCGACCTGGCCTTCCACGGCCACAATACCCAGTTCGAATTCCATGTGCCGGCCTTTGTCTGGTATTCGGAGCAGTACCAGGAGCGCTACCCGGAAAAGGTGACCCAACTGCACCGCTTGCGCAAGAAGCGCCTGGCGACGGAGAATATGTTCCACACCCTGCTCGACATGGGCAACATCCGCTATGGCGGCGACCGCCTCGAGTGGAGCTTCGTCAACAAGCAGTTCAAGCAGCACAAGCGCTATGTGGACAGCTACGGCTGGACCAATTACGACAACGCCACCATCAAGGGCGATTGCCGCGAAATCATCGACAGGGACAAACCGCTCAAACAGGAGTAAGCGATGGAGGCAGCGATACAGCAGGGCAGCAAGGCAGCCAGGTTCACCGCCATCGATATGTTGCGCGGCTTTGTCATCGCCCTGATGGCCCTTGACCATGTGCGCGACTTCTTCGGCCCGACCCCGTTCGGGCCCGAAGACCTGTCTTCCACCACGCCGGCCTGGTTCTGGACGCGCTGGATCACCCATCTGTGCGCCACCGCCTTCGTGCTATTGGCCGGCACCTCGGCCTCGCTGCGCGGCCGCGATTGCTCCCTGCAGGAACTGGCGCGTTACCTGTCCACCCGCGGCGCCATGCTGATCGTGCTCGAGATGACGTGGATCTCGTTCAGCTGGCAGTTCGGCTACCAGGTCATGATCCTGCAGGTGCTGTGGGCGCTGGGCGCCGGCATGATCTTCCTGTCTGTGCTCATCTGGCTGCCGCGCCCCGTCATCGCCTGCGTCGCCGCCCTGCTGATCCTGCCGCACAATCTGTTCGACACGCTCAACACGGGCGAGCTGGCCTGGCGCGCCTGGCACCAGGGCGGCTTCCATCTATTGTATGGCGATTTCGGCGTGGTCTTCATGTATCCGCTGATGCCATGGCTCGGCCTGATCGCCGCCGGCTATTGCCTGGGCCCCGTGTTCGACTGGGCGGCGCTCAAACGGCGCCGCTTCCTGCTGGCCGCCGGCGCCGTGCTGCTGCTGGTGTTTGTCGCGCTGCGCTGGGCCAATCTGTATGGCGATCCGCAGCCATGGTCGGCGCAGTACAAGGGATGGATGTTCGACCTGATGTCCTTCATGCGGGTCAACAAATATCCGCCGTCGCTGCTTTATCTGTGCGCCACGCTGGGCATCACCGTGGTGCTGCTGGCCAGCTTCGAGAGGCTGCGCGAAATCAAGGTGCTGACCTTGTTCGGCCGCCATCCGTTGTTCTTCTATTGCGTGCATGTGGCGCTGATCCACCTGCTCGGCAACCTGTACCTGCAGCTGCGCTTCGGCGCGCTGGTCGAATACCCCAACGGCAACTACAAGGCGCCGGACGGCTACACGCCGGACCTGCTGGTGGTCTACCTGGCGTGGCCGGCCATTCTGCTGCTGATGTACGGCCTGACGCTGCAATGGAGCCGCTGGCAGATCGCCCGGCGCCCGGCCTAGCAGCCTGCGCGGCAGAAGCTCGCCGGCCCAAACAATTGGGGAAAAGTCCCACTTCGCCCCCATTTCTCGAGCTGTAGCTACGGCTACAGCCCTCAAAAGTGGCGACGAACCGGGTTCTGTTCCCACCCGTTTGGTCTCGGCTCCTTCTGCCGCGCAGGCTCCTAGCGCTTGACCTTATTGCCGATCACGCCGCCAACGACGGCGCCGCCGACGGTACCTGCTGCGCTGCCGCCGGTGAGTACGGAACCGGCCACGGCACCGACACCGGCACCGACTGCCGTGTTCTGTTCCTGGGCGGTCATGCTACCGCAGGCGCCCAGCGCCGCCGCCATGGCCAGCATCGATGCGATACGAAGTACTTGGGTTGGGGTTTTCATTGTCTGCTCCTTGTGGTGTGCACGGAAAGTGCTGCCACCAGCTTAGGACGCATGAACATGCTGGACTGTACGTTGACGCACATGGCGGTACCGCCCTGCACGGCGCATGCATTGGCGCAGTCCCGGTCCTGCCCCGCTTATTGCCTGCAAATCAAGTAGTTCGATGGCGCCAGCCTGACGCTTTGCAGTTACATGTCTTTACAATACGCGGCCCGCGCTCAGCACGGCGGCACCGCCTTTCGGATGGGCCAGATAACCGCCGAGCCAGTCGAACACCTTGGCGGCGTTGGCCTCGATGTCTGCGCCAAAGCCCCGTTCGGCCAGCAGGGACAGGCCATTGGTCTGTTGCAGCACACCGGGCAGCAGCGTCAGTTTGGCGTCCACCGGCTCGACATACAGCGGCTCGAGGCGCTGCCCGAGCAGGGTCGCCAGCACCAGGTTATGCGACGTCACGATGACCCAGCCATGCTGCGCCAGTTCATTGAGCACGGCGGCGGCGCCCGCCACCGATTCGAGGTGGTTGGTGCCGCGGAAAATTTCATCGATCAGGTAGATGGCGCGGTGCGGACCGTTTGCCCTGGCCAGCATCGCGTGCGCGTGGCGCAGTTCGGCCATGTACAGGCTCTCGCCCGACAGCAGCGAGTCTTCGCTCTGCATGCTGGCGCACACCAGCAGGTCCGGCACCGCCGCCACGCTGGCATAGCAGAAGCCGAAGGCGCGCGCCGTGATCAGGTTCAGGCCGACCGTGCGCAGCAGGGTGCTCTTGCCGGCGCCGTTGCGGCCGGAGATGAAGGCGCCCTTGTCGCGCAAGGCGATCGACAGCGGCTGCGCGCCGGCCATCAGCGGATGGATGACGCCGTCGAGCCGCAATTGACCGTCGCTGGCAGGCTGTGCCCAGCACATCAGCGCCACGGTCTGCAGGTGGCGCGCCAGCGCCAGGTCGGCATCAAGTTGCGCACACAGCTCGTAGCACTGGCGCAGGTAGTCGCGCTGCGCGTAGACCAGCCAGGTGCTCCTGAAGTAGTGCCGCACATTGCCCAGCATGAACCAGTCGTTGTACAGTTCCATGCCGGGCACCAGATAGAAATACGGCGGCAGGCGGGTGATCGCGCGGTTGAACGGCAGGGCCTGCGCAGCGGCGCTGCCGCCAATGCGGCTGCAGGTGGCCAGCATCAGCTGCACGGTGCGCAGCGTCCGCCTCCACTCCATCATTTGACGGTGCAAGCGTATTTGCGGCCAGAACAAGCCGACCACGCCGGGCGCGACCAAGGTCCATGCCAGCGGCCACGCAAAAGTGCACAGCACGGCCAGCAGCACGGCCGGGCCGAAGCTCCATGCGAAGCGGGCCCAGAAAGGCAGCGGCGGACAGCGCGCGTCGCCGAACAGCAAGGCGGCCACCTCGGCGTCGGCCTGGCGCAGCAGCTTGCAGTCTTCGTGCTTCGCCGCCATCGCAGCCGGGTCCTGCATCAAGCTTTGCACGCGTGCGGCCTGCGCGGCGCGCTGCGGCGCGGCGACGCCCTGGTGCAGCCGCTGGTACAGCTTCTGCTGGCCAAAAATACTGGTGAGCGGTGACAGGCTGACCAGGTAGGTATCGAGCAACATGCCCTCGACCGTCGGCGGGTCGAGCGCAGCGCTGCCCTGTTCCAGCGTGCTGTGGTGGAGCTTGGCGATCTCGCCTTGGACAAACGGGAAGTCAAGCACGTCGTCGTTGGAACTGACGAGATTGCGCAGCAATGAGGAGAATGAAGCAGGCAAGGGAGTCCGGGAAGTATTGCGGTATTCGCAATATTAGCATCCCGGCGAGGCAGGGCGGGCCGCGTCGAAGGCCGGCCGATCCGGCTGTGATCAGCGCTTGACCTGGTTGCCGATCACGCCGCCGACGACAGCGCCGCCAACGGTGCCGACCGGGCTACCGCCGGTCAGTACTGCGCCGGCCACGGCGCCGACGCTGGCGCCGACCGTGGTGTTCTTTTGCTGCGGAGTCATGTTGGCGCAGCCGCACAGGACGGCAATGACACCAGTGAGTACGGTACAACGTAGCGCTTGGGTAAGCTGATTCATGATGATTCCTTTTTGTTGTGATGGGGAAAGTACAGAGCCCACTTTACGTGCTCCCCATCAAACGGTCTGTTCGGTACCACGCACTGCAGACTCGCTGGCGCGCATCCTTGCCGTCACGTCCATGCCGACCCCGCGGTAGCCGACGAAGCGGCTGCCGCCGTCGAACATCGGTTCGCCGCTGACCTGCAGGTAGCGCACGCTGCCATCGGCCCCGCTGCGCGAATAGATCAGGTCGAGGAAGGGCTCGCGGCTGGCGATGCGGGCATCGAGCAGGGCGCGCTGGCGCGCATTGGCGCGTCCGGCCGGCGTCTCGCTCTGCTTGCCCTCGTCGATGCCCAGCATCTCGAACACGGGGCCGGCGAATTCGACGAACTTGCCGTCGGCATCCTGCTCCCAGTACCAGTCCGACGACAGCTGGGTGAAGCTCCTGAAGCGCGCCTCGCTTTCACGCAGCTGGGCGGTCCGTTCGAGCACGGTCTGCTCGAGCCGCACATTGGCGGCGTCGAGCTCGCGGTACAGCAGGCGCACTTCAAGCATATTGCGGATGCGGGTTTGCACCTCGAGAATGTCGAACGGCTTGCTGACGAAATCGCGCACACCGGCCTGCAAGGCGCGCATCTTGTGGTCCGGTTGCGCCGTAATCACCAGCACCGGCAGGTAGCCGCCCGGTTCGTCCTGCTGCAGCTTTTCGATGACGGCGAAGCCATCCATCTCGGGCATCTGCAGGTCCAGCAGGATCAGGTCATATTTGTGTTCCGCATGCAGCGCGGCGACCGTGACCGGCGCCATCGTGCTCGTCACGTTGGTGTAGCCTGCCCTGGCCAGCATTTGTTCAAGCAGGGTGACATTGGCGGGCTGGTCGTCGACCACCAGGATGCGGGCATTGAGGATGGCGGGAGTGAGCATGATGGATCCTAAGAGTTGACGCCAGGCGCCTTTGAACTGGCGGTGGCAGCGGCATGGACCAGCGCTTCGTCGAGCGCCGCCATGAATTCGGGCACGCGGATCGGCTTGGTCAGGTAGCGGAAGAAGCCTGCCTCGATGCCGCGCACGACATCGCGCGGCATCGCGTTGGCCGACAGCGCCATCACCGGGATGTGGGCAGTGCCGGCATCGGTCTGCAGCAGGCGCAGCGCGGAAAAGCCGCTCATGCCAGGCAGGTTGATGTCCATCAGGATCACGTCCGGCTGGCAGGCATGGGCCAGCTGGATGCCCAGCTGGCCATCGACGGCGCTGATCAGTCTGAGGTCGGCGCGGCGCGCAACGAGCTGCTCGACCAGCGCCAGGTTGGCCGGGTTGTCTTCGACGTACAGCAGGGTGCGCACCAGCACCGGCGGCGCCGTGCTGCCGGCCGCATGTGCGCCGGCAGCGCCGGCCGGGTCGCTTTCCAGTGCCGGCGCATTGGTGGTTTCGAACTCGACCCAGAACACGCTGCCGTGGCCGGCCACGCTTTCGACGCCGATCCTGCCGCCCATCTGTTCGACCAGCTGGCGCGTGACCACCAGGCCGATTCCGGTGCCCTCTTCCAGGCCGGTTTCCTGGCCGAGTCGGTTGAACGGCTGGAACAGCTGGCCGACCTGGGCTTCGGTCAGGCCGGCGCCGGTGTCGCGCACACTGATGCGTGTCGTGCCGTCGCCGACCGAGACGCAGTCGACTTCGACCGCGCCGCCGCCGCGGTTGTACTTGATCGCGTTCGACAACAGATTGATGACGACCTGCTTGACGCGGGTGCGGTCGGCCACGATGAACACGCCTTCACCCAGCTGCAGGAAGCGCATGCTGATGCCGCGCTTGTGCGCCTGCGGCCCCATCATGACCTGGCAGTCGAGCAGCACGTCGCTGATCGACATCGACTCGAGCGACAGGCTGATCTTGCCCGATTCGATCATCGTCAGGTCGAGGATCTCGTTGATCAGGTGCAGCAGGTACCAGCCGCCCTTGGTGATCTGGTCGATCGAGCCTTGCTGTTCCGTGTTCGGCGGCGGGTCGCTCGATGCCATCAGCTGGGCAAAGCCGAGCACGGCATTGAGCGGCGTGCGCAGTTCATGGCTCATCGACGACAGGAATTCGGACTTGGCGCGGTTGGCCGTTTCGGCGGCGGCGCGCGCGATCTCGAGCGCCGCATTGGTTTCCTGCAGCGCGTGCTCGAACTGCTTGCGCTCGGTGACGTCGCGGGCGGCGGCGAATACGCCGATCAGCTTGCGCTCGCGGTCATGCAAGGTGGTCGCATTGAACGACACCACGGTCGTGCTGCCGTCGAGGGCCTGCGCGGTCAGCTCGTAGTTGGTGACCTTGCCTTCGCGCAGCACGCCGCTGATGGCCTGCTCGGCCCGTTCCGGCTCGGTGAAGTAGTTCTTGAACGGTGCACCGATCAGCTCGTCGCGAGTGCGCCCGGTCAGCGCTTCCATCTGCTGGTTGACGTCGCTGATGATGCCGCGCGGGTCGGTCGTCATCAGGGCGTCGATATTCGATTCGATCAGCGAGCGTGTATAAAACTGCTGCTCGCGCAGGCGCAGGTCGAGCCGGGCCTGCTCGGCCTCGACCTGTTTGCGGGCCGTGTTGTCGGTGCCGATCAACAGGTAGCCGATGATCGCTGCGTCGGCGTCGCGCAGCGCGGTGACCGAGACGATGGCCGGGAAGCGGCTGCCGTCCTTGCGAATATAGGTCAGCTCGTAAATGTCTTCGATGCCACGCGACGCCTTAAACACCAGCGCCTCGAAGCCGGGCGAGATCGGCGTGTCGAGTTCGAGCGACAGCGAGGCGGCGCGCGCCACCAGTTCCTGCGCATCCGAAATGCCGGCCGGCGTGATGCGGTCGACCACGTCGGCCGCCGTGTAGCCGAGCATGCGCTCGGCGCCGACGTTGAAAATCTGGATCACGCCATGGGCATCGGTGGCGATGCTGGAGAAGTTGGCGCTCTGGAAGATCGCGTCCTGCAAGGCGCCTGCCTTCAGCACCAGCGGCCGGCGCTCGTTACTGCCGCGCGCGCCGTGGGCAGCGGCGTGGATGCGCCACTGCAGTAGGGCCAGCACCAGCAGCGGCAGCAGCGCCAGCCAGGCGGGCGGGGCCAGCACTCCGACGGCCGCCAGCAGGGCCAGTCCGGTCGCCAGCGCACAGCACAGCAGGCTGAGGCGGATCAATTGGGTCAAAGTAAGCGACAACATGGAAAACCTCGGTAACGGCGATATTAGGATGGATGGATGCCGCGCCGGCGGACATCATCGAGCAGACGCGCAAATTCTTTTTTCACCACCTGGTAGCACTCGCACACATCCGTTTCGAGGCCGGCCCGGTCAAGCACCGTGATGTGGCCGCGCCGGTAGCTGATATAGCCGTGGCCCTGCAGGCGGCCGGCCGCTTCGGTGACACCTTCGCGCCGCACGCCGAGCATGCCGGCGATCAGTTCCTGCGTCATCGTCAGTTCGTGGGTCGGCAGCCGGTCCAGCGTCAGCAGCAGCCAGCGGCACAGCTGCTGCTCGACCGTGTGGTGGCGGTTGCAGACGGCCGTTTGCGACATCTGGGTCAGCAGCGCCTGCGTATAGCGCAGTAGCAGGCGCATCACTTCGCCGTTGCGGTTGAATTCCTCCATCAGGACGGCGGCCGGCAGGCGGTAGCCATGGCCGCCCGTTTGCACCACCGCGCGGCTCGGCGTGCTGTGGCCGCCCATGAACAGCGACACGCCGAGCATGCCCTCGTTGCCGACCCCGGCCACTTCGGACGAGGAGCCGTTTTCGAGCAGATAGTGGAGCGAAATGATGGCGGTGGTCGGAAACACCACGTGGCGGTGCTGCGCACCCGATTCGCTGAGCACGTCGCCGAGGCGCAGCGGTACCGGCTCGAGGTGGGGCAGCAGGCGCGCGTAGTCGGCGTCAAGCATCGCGGCGAGCAGGTGGTTCGAGCGCGGATCGGTGGCACTGGACATTGAGACCTTCTATTTCCAGTCGTGAATCGGCGGCCCGGGCGGGCGGCGACCGACAGAGTGTCGCCAAGGACAGGGTAACACACGCCCCATCGCCGAGACCGACTGTGGGGCATGGTGCCGGCGTGGTCTGTCGGTTAGCGCACATAGGGATCGGAACACGTGCTTCCTGGAATTTACTTCGCCCAAAGCGCGATACCGAACAGAGCAGTAAGGGGGCGGCGAGGATAACGGATGCCATGCCATGCACGTCGTGTCGCATTCGTTCGGCACCCTGCACCCAACTAGAAAGAACAAAATGAACAATCCACTCAGGCTTGACCGCTGCACCAGCTGGCTCGCCATGCTGGCGCTCGGCGCCCTGCTCGCTGCCTGCGGCGGCGGCGGCGACCAGGGACGCGATCCCATCCTCGGCGTCGATGCCGCGGTCTTAAATAGCGTCGCCGTCACGCCGGCGCTGGGCGCGGTGCCGGTCGGCGCCGTGCAGCAGTACGTGGCCACCGCCACTTACTCGGACGGCTCGTCGCGCGACGTCACCACCGCGTCGGCCTGGGCCTCGGCCCAGCCGGCCATTGCCACCGTCCATGCCACGACCGGGGTCGCCGTCGGCGTCGCCGCCGGTGCCGCCACCATCAGCGCCAGCTTCAACGGCAAGAGCGGCAGCGCCGTGCTGACCGTGCTGCCGGCCACGCTGGTGTCGATGACGATCGCGCCGCTGAACCCGTCGCTCAATATCGGCCTGACGCAGCAGTTCAGCGCGGCCGGCATCTACACCGACGGCTCGGCGCGCAACCTCAGCGCCATCGCCGTGTTCGCCTCGGCCACGCCCGCCGTTGCCACCACCACCGGCGCCGGCCTGGCCACCGCTGTCGCCGCCGGCACCAGCGTCGTCACAGCCAGCGTCGGCAGCATGTCGGCCAGCACCACGCTGACCGTCAATCCGATTACCCTGGTGTCGCTGGCACTGACGCCGCAGGCGCCGACCCTCGCCATCGGCGCCACCCTGCCGCTGGTCGCCACTGCCACCTATTCGAACGGCAGCAGCGTCGTCGTCAGCACCAGCTCGGCCTACAGCTCGGCCTCGCCGCTGGTCGCCGGCGTCCATGCCACCACGGGCATGGCCACCGCCGCCGCCGCCGGCTCGGCCGTGGTCAGCGCCAGCTTCGGCGGCCAGAGCGCGACCACCACCATCACCGTCAGCCCGGCCGCCGTCGTGATCACACCAGGCCTGGTCGTGCTGACGACGATCGCCGTCACGCCGGCCAGCGCCAGCGTCACGCCCGGTTCGACCCAGGCCTTCGTCGCCACCGCCACCTACTCCGACGCCAGCACTGCCAATATCAGCGCATTGGCAAGCTGGACCTCGGGCACCGTCAGCGTTGCGACGATTCTGCCGGGCGGCACGGCCAGCGCCCTGGCGCTCGGCAGCAGCACGATGACGGCCAGCTTCGACGGCAAGAGCGGCAACGCGGTGCTGACGGTGGTGGCGGTGGCAGCGCCGGCCACGGTCGGTGTCGACTTGCGCGGCGCCGCCAGTTTCGCCGTATTGGCTGGCAATTCGATCACCAATAACTCGGGCGGCACCACCCTGGTGACCGGCGACGTCGGCGCGCCATCGCAAACGGTCGACCCGGTGCAGGTAGCCGGCTTTGCCAACTACAAATCGGGCTTGCCGCTGACCCAGGCGCTGGCTGACCTGCAGCTGGCCATCACCGACGCCAACAGCCGCACCTGCACCGTCAACTCGGCCGCCGGCATCGACCTCGGCGGCCTGACCTACGGCCCCGGCGTGTACTGCTACTCCGGCGCCATCAGCATCACCGGCACCTTCACGATGAACGGCCCTGGCCTGTACATCTTCCGCAGCGCCTCGACCCTCGACTCGACCGCCAATGCGATCGTCGCGCTGAACGGCGGCGCCACCGCCGGCGACGTGTTCTGGGTGCCGGTCGGCGCGACCACGATGGGCGCCAACAGCGTCTTCAAGGGCACCGTCATGGGCCAGAGCAGCGCCATCACGATGGGCGACGGCGCCAGCCTGCAGAACGGCCGCGTGCTGTCCGGCAGCGCGGTCACCCTCAGGAACAACGTCATCAGCCGCTAGGCCTGCAGTTCACTGCGGCGGGCACCTGCCCGCCGCCAAATCAATTGCCTGGGCCGGCCCAAAGAATCCGGCCCAAAAGGGAGAAAACACCATGAAATTGACGACCACACCGGGCCTGCTGGCGATTGCCGCCCTTGCCTTGCTGACCAGCCCTGCTGCCCATGCAGCCGAGCCCTTCATTAATCCGGACTGGGCCGATACGGCCTGGTATATCGGCGCCGGCCTCGGCCAGGGACGCGCCAATGTCGACGAACTGCGCATCGCTGCCGCCTTGCGCGGCGGCGGCCCGTTCGATGCGCGCGTCAATACCGATGAACGCTCGAAGGCCTACAAGCTCTTGGTCGGCAAGCAGCTGAACCATTATTTCGCCATTGAAGGCGGCTACCAGGATCTGGGCAAGTACGGCTTCAACGGCACGGTGACGCCGGGCGGCGGCGTATTCAATGGCGCCGCCTCGTTCCGCGCCCTCAACCTCGACCTGCTGGCCCAGCTGCCGCTGTCGGAACGCCTTGCTCTGTATGCGCGCCTGGGCGGCCAGTACACGCGCGCCAAGGCCGCGTTCAGCGGCAACCGCCTCAATGCGGTGACCGGCCCGAACCGCAGCGATGCGTCGTTCAATCCTCACCTCGGGCTGGGCGTCGAATTCAAGCTGACCGAGGCGCTGGCCTTGCGCGCCGAAGCCGAGCGCGCGCGCGTCACCGACCCGATCAGCAACCGGGGCCACATCGACAACTTCACGCTGGCCCTGGTCTACAAGCTGGGCCGGCCGGTGGCGCGCGCCGCGGTGGTGCAGGTGGAGCCGGCGCCGGTCGTCGCAGCACCCGTGGTGGCGCCGCCACCGCCGCCGGCGCCGCTGCCGGCGCCG
>CBDDRJ010000016.1:0-28007 GCA_965233055.1 uncultured bacterium | reverse complement strand
CACGCAGTGCCCACCCTACGCATATTTAAGGACCGTGTGGGTACGCAGTGCCCACGCTACGCAAATGATTACTACGGCACTCAGAACGACATCGGCACTGTCCGACGAAACCCGCGGCATGCTGCTTGGGCTGGCCGGGGTCGCCATTTTCAGCCTTACTCTCCCCTTTACCCGCATGGCGGTGGCCGAACTCGATCCTTCGTTCGTCACGGTGGGGCGCGCACTCGCGGCAGCCCTGCTTGCGGCGCTTTGGCTGGCATGGGACAGGTCGAAGCAGCCGCCCCATTTTGCGTGGCTGCCCGCCCGCGCGGCGTGGCTGCCCCTTTTGATGGTGTGCGGGGGCTGCGTGATCGGTTTTCCGTGGCTGACCTCGCTGGCAATGCGCACCCTGCCCGCCTCCCATGGCGCAGTCCTGGTCGGCATCCTGCCGCTGGCCACCGCCATCTGGTCGGCGCTGCGCGGCTTCGAGCAACCTTCGCACGGGTTCTGGATCATGGCCGCCACCGGTTCGTCGCTGGTGATCGGCTTCGCGCTGCGCCAGAGCGGCGGCAGTTTCCACCCGGCCGACCTGCAGATGCTCGCCGCCGTCGTGCTGGCCGCGATCGGCTATGCCGAGGGCGGGCGCCTGTCGCGCGTGATGGGCGGCGAGCGGGTGATCTGCTGGGCGCTGCTGATGTCGGTGCCGATCCTGCTGCCGGTGCTGGTATGGATGCCGTGGCCCGAGCCGGCGCACACCAGCGCCAGCGGCTGGACCGGTTTTGCCTATGTGTCGACGATGTCGATGTTCACCGGCTTCCTGTTCTGGTACCGCGGCATGGCGGTCGGCGGCGTTGCGCGGGTCGGACAGGTGCAGCTGCTGCAGCCCTTCCTGACCCTGGTCGGCGCCTGGGCACTGCTGGGGGAGGCGCTGGCTCTGGCCAACTTCGTGTTCGCAGCGCTGGTCATTATGGTGGTGGCGGTCGGCCGACGGTGTGCTGTAACGTCCAAATCAGGCGCTAACAACGGTACAATATCGGTCTGCCCGCCCCATTCACACTATAACAACGACGGAAAATCATGTCCTTCTACGACAAACTGAGCGCTCTGAATATCACCCTGACCGCGCCGGCCGCACCGGTCGCCGCCTATGTCATGCATGTCCAGACCGGCAACCTGGTGTTCATCTCCGGCCATATCGCGCGCAAGGAAGACGGCAGCGTCTGGGCCGGCCAGCTGGGCCGCAACATCACCACCGAAGAAGGCAAGCTGGCCGCGCGCGGCGTCGCCATCGCTATCATGGGCACGCTGCAGGAAGCGTGCGGCGGCGACCTCAATCGCGTCAAGCGCATCGTCAAGCTGACCAGCCTGGTCAACTCGACGCCAGACTTCATCGAGCACCACTTGGTCACCAACGGCGCCTCCGAGCTGCTGGGCGAAGTGTTCGGCGACGCCGGCAAGCATGCCCGCGCCGCCTTTGGCGTGGCCCAGATCCCGCTCGGCGCCTGCGTCGAGATCGACATGGTCGTTGAAATCGCCTGACTGTAAAAAGGCGACCCATCCGGCATCCGGCGGCGCTTACCCAGTGCCGCTTTTCCAGGGCCCGCTTACCCAGCGTGCTCTATAATGACAGGGCCAGCCAACGGCCCCTTACTCCAGCGAGACCAGCATGAAAATTGAAAATCCAAACCCAATCGAGTGGCGCTTCTCGGAACGCGCGCAGCAGCTGCAAAGCTCCTTCATCCGCGAGATCCTGAAGATCACCCAACAGCCCGAGATCATCTCGTTCGCTGGCGGCCTGCCTTCGCCTGCCACCTTCCCGGTCGAGCACATGAAGGCCGCCTTCGACAAGGTACTGACCGAAAACGGCAAGACGGCCCTGCAATACGGCCCGACCGACGGCTACCTGCCACTGCGCGAATGGATTGCCAATTCCCTGTCGATCCCTGGCTCGACCATTCGCGCCGAACAGATCCTGATGACATCCGGCTCGCAGCAGGCGCTCGACCTGCTGGGCAAAGTGCTGGTCGACGAAGGCTCGCGCGTGCTGGTCGAAACCCCTTCCTACCTGGGCGCTCTGCAGGCGTTCTCGGTGTACCGCCCTGAATTCATGTCGGTGAGCACCGACGACCACGGCCTGGTGCCGTCGTCGGTCAATGCCGTCGCCGACGGCGCGCGCATGCTGTACGCGCTGCCGAACTTCCAGAACCCGACCGGCCGCAGCCTGTCGGTCGAACGCCGCCAGGAGCTGGTCGAGACCTGTGCCCGCCACGGCCTGCCCCTGATCGAAGATGACCCGTACGGCGCGCTGTCGTACAAGGGCGAGCCGTCGCCGAAGATGCTCAATATGAATCCGGAGGGCGTCATCTATATGGGCTCGTTCTCCAAGGTGCTGACCCCGGGCATCCGCCTCGGCTACGTCGTCGCGCCGATGCCGCTGGTGCGCAAGCTCGAGCTGGCCAAGCAGGCGGCCGACCTGCACACCGCGCAGCTGACCCAGATGGTGGTGCACGAAGTGGTCAAGGACGGCTTCCTCGATCAGCACATCCCGTCGATCCGCGCCTTGTACGGCAGCCAGTGCCAGGCCATGCTCGACGCGATGGACCAGCACTTCCCTGAAGGTGTCAGCTGGACCCGTCCTGAGGGTGGCATGTTCATCTGGGTCACGCTGCCAAAGCATGTGGACGCGATGAAGCTGCTCGACGAAGCACTGAAGGAAAAAGTGGCCTTCGTGCCAGGCTCGCCGTTCTACGCCAACACGCCGGAAACCAACACGCTGCGCCTGTCGTTCGTGACGGTGCCGCCGGCCCGCATTGTCGAAGGCATTGCCATCCTCGGCAAGCTGATCGCCAAGCACCTGTAAGCAGCAGGCGGCCGGGCGCCCCTCCGGCCGCCGCAGCCGGCGCGGGCGCTTGCCGCGCCGGCCAGCCAGCGCCCGATTCCGGTTATAGGTGACAATTGACAGGTATTTCCCAGAATAAATTCTCGCCGAAAGTCACAAATCTGCGATGATTTAAGTTATCATTCCGGCTAGCAATATTGCTCTTGCCGATCCGCCTGCCCAGCCCCAAACCCCGATTTGGCCGGCCCACCTCGGCTCACCCTGCTCTGAGGTTCAGCACATGCTCGACTCCGATTTCGCAGCGACCGCCCCGGTAATGCTGCCTGCCACCGCTGTTGTGCCACCGTCCGGCGACATGGCCGACTTACTGATCGCCTATCTCGAACAGATGGGGGTCGACCATATTTTCGGCATCCCCGGCGGCGCCATCGAACCGGTGTACGACGCCATCGCGCGCCACCAGCGCAATGGCGGCTCGATCCGCCACATCGTCGCGCGCCACGAAGCCGGCGCCGCCTTCATGGCCGACGGCTACTACCGCGAGACCGGCAAGATTGGCGTCTGCATTGCCACCTCCGGACCGGGCGCGACCAACTTGATCACGGCCGTCGCCACTTCCTACGGCAACGATATCCCGATGCTGGTCATCACCGGTCAGCCGGCCCTGCCCTCGTTCGGCAAACACACCTTGCAGGAATCGGCCTGCACCGGCATCAATGTGCTGGGCATGTTCCGCCATTGCTCGCGCTACAACTCGCTGGTATCGCATTCGAAGCAGCTCGAGTCGAAGCTGATTACGGCGCTGCAGCGTGCCAATCGCAGCCCGCGCGGCCCGGTGCACCTGGCGGTGCCGGTCGACGTGTTTCGCAAGCCGAGCCCGCACGCACTGCCTTCCTACCACCTGCCGTCGCTGCTCAAGCCGGCCGCGCTGATCGACGACGACGCCGTCGAATCGCTGCGCGCCATGCTGGCCCAGGCCAACAACGTGGTGCTGCTGGTGGGCGGCTATTGCGGCGAGTCGATCGACCTGATCCTGCAGTTCGCCGGGCTCAAGGGCGCCACCATCGTCACCACGCCGGACGCCAAGGGTCTGGTCAGCCCGCAACACCCGCTGTTCCGCGGTGTATTCGGTTTTGGCGGGCACGCTGCCGCCGAAGCGGCGCTGCGCGAGCCATCGGTCGACCTGATCCTGGCCGTCGGCGCCAGCATGGGCGAGTGGAACACCGGCGGTTGGTGCGACAGCATCCTCAACAACCGCCTGGTCCATATCGACGAATCGGAAGAACACCTGGCCCGCACGCCAATGGCGCGCGCCCATATCCGCGGCAGCACGCGCGCCATTTTCCGCCGCCTGATCGAGCGCATTGCCGAACAGCCCGACTACGACGGCCAGGCCGAAGAGCGGCGCGCCCGGCGCGAACTGGCCATCGCCAACTGGCAGCAGGACCAGCTGCTCGACGCCCCGGAGGCCGCGCATAGCGATGCGGTGCCGATCAAGCCGCAACGTCTGATGGCCGACCTGGGCCGCCTGTTCCCGCCGGCCACGCGCTACCTGGCCGACGCCGGCAACAGCGTAGCCTGGTCGGCCCACTACCTGCAGCCGGACGACCGCCGCGGCGGCGAACGGCGCGAACGGCGCGTGCCCGACGTGCTCGAACAGCGCCGCTACAACGGCGGCTGGCTGCGCCTGACCCCGCATTTCGCGCCGATGGGCTGGGCCATTGGCGCGGCCGTCGGCACCGCCATTGCCAACCGCGGCGTGCCGGTGGTGTGCATCACCGGCGACGGCAGCATGATGATGAGCGGGCAGGAAATCTCGGTGGCCGTGGCCGAGAATCTGTGCGTCATTTTCGTCGTGCTCAATGACAGCGCGCTGGGCATGGTCAAGCACGGCCAGCGCCTCGGCGGCGGCGAACCGATCGGCTTTGCGCTGCCATCGACCGACTTTGCGATGATGGCGCGCGCCATGGGTGCGGTAGGCCACACCATCCACAGTCCGGCCGACATGGACGCGCTCGACATCAACGAGATCTGCAACCGGCGCGGCCCGACCCTGCTGGACGTCTACATCGACCCGGAAGAAGTCCCGCCGATGGGCAGTCGCCTGCGCGTCCTGCTCGACGCAGCGTAGCGCGCGATGAGCGAGCAAGCGGCCCATGTGATCCACACCGGCATCTGGCAGGAACAGGCCGAGCCGGACAACCCGTTCGCGGCGGCGCTGTGTCGCTGCCACGGCTACGACGTGTACGGCGACTTGCTGGGCAAGGCCAGCTACATCGAATACCTGTACCTGCTGTTCAAGGGCGAGCGGCCAGCCGCCGACACCCGTGCCGTACTTGAAGTACTTGCGCTGGCGCTGGCCAATCCGGGCCCGCGCGATCCTTCCGTGCATGCAGCCATGTCGCTCGGCGCCACCGGTGCCCCGGCTGCGTCGACCCTAATCGCGGCACTTTCCGCCGGCGCCGGTTCGTCCGGCGGGGCACGCGAAGTGCTGCTTGCAATGCAGATATGGGAAAGCTGCGACACCGATCTCGCGGCTTGGTGCGCGAAGCTGGCGCAGCCGGAAGAGCACCGGCCAATCTTCTGGCCCAAGGCTGGCCACCCACCGGGCTTCGATCCACACGGGGTGCGCTGCGCCACGCCGGTACTTCAATTGCTCGGTGCCCTGCGCAGCGCGCGAAGCTGCACCCGGCTCAATTGGCTGGCGCGCGAGCGCGCAGCGCTGGAGCAAGCCGTCGGCCTGCCATTGGCGCAAGTTGCAGTCGTTGCTGCTGCCTTTTCCGATCTGGGCTTTTCCGCTGCCGAAGGCGAGATGCTGTTCCTGCTGCTTCGCTTGCCCGGCGCTGCCGCGCATGCGCTCGAACAACGGGCGCAGGGTTTCCGCCAATTCCCGTTCTTCGACATCGAGCTCGACAACGATCCAGGACCCGCCGCAAAAGGGGACCAGCCATGAGCGACCGCCACCCGCTGGAGCAATTCGAAAACACGTTGCGCACAAGCGCTGGCAAGGCATTCCCGGGACAGCGGGCCGTCTTTCGCGGCCACGACCTGCATACGGAATTCGAACAGGCCGACTGGGTCGACCTGTATCTGTTTAGCATCACCGGGCGCCGTCTGGCGCCCGCTCAACTCAAGGTGTTGCAGAGCATCTGGGTCTACACCAGCTATCCCGATGCGCGCCTGTGGTGCAACCGGGTGGCAGCTCTGACGGCGAGCAGCCGCGGCACCGGCGCGCAGGCACTGGCCGCCTCGCTGGGCGCAGCTGAAGCGGCCATTTACGGCCGCCAGCCTGAAATCGGCGCGGCAGATTTCCTGGTGCGGGCGCTGGCCCGGCGCAACGCCGGCGAAGACCTGGAACAGATCGTTCGCGCAGAGTTGAAGCGCTATCCGCGCCTGATGGGTTACGGACGCCCGATCGCGGCCGAATTCGTCGACGAACGCACACCATTCACACTGGCGGCCATGGAGCGCGAAGGCATAGCGCGCGGCCCGCACCTGCAGCTTGCCTTTGAAATCGAAGACGTGCTCGAGCGCATACTTGGCCGCCGCCTGCCAATGACGTATTCGTCGATCGTAGTGGCGGTGCCGCTGGACATGGGGCTGACGCCGATGCAGTGCTATCTATACATGCAGCCTTCGTTCCTGGCTGGCGTCATCCCGTGCTACCTGGAAGCGCTCGAACGTCCGCCTGGCGCCACTTTCCCTTTACGCTGCGGCGCCATCACCTTCGACGGGCCGGCGCCCCGCGCATGGGATTGAGTGCAGCCCTTACCAACCCCTTTCTCTTCTGCCGATCATGGACCAGCAACCAAGCTCCTTCTATCATTCGCCAGTCGTGCGCGAGATCAACACCGCGCCCGAGCAGGTACAATTTTCCGACCTGACGGTCGAGGCCTTGATGGCAGCGGCCCGCGCAGCCACCGGACTGGAACGCTTTGGCGACGACAGCTTCCTGCCCGGACTGCAAGCGCTGCTGGCATCGGTCAAGCAGGAGGCCACGCTCAACAACTTCGGCCGCATCAATTTGCAGCAAGGCGCCATCGGCTTTCTTAAAAACCGCCTGTGGGCCAATGCCTGTTTCGAGGCCCACCCGGAAATCCGCGCCCGCGCGATTCCGGCGCCGATCATCATCGTCGGCCCGCACCGCTCCGGCACCACCCGCCTGCAGCGCATGCTCGCCACCGACGGCCGCCTGCAGCACCTGAAAACCTGGGAAGGACTCAATCCGGCGCCACGCCTCGATCAACCCGACATGGGCAAGGCACAACGGCACGCCGAGGTCGAACAGGCACTGGCGATGGCCGACACACTTTACCCCGGCGCTTTCGTCGGCCATCCGATGAACGCCGACTGGGCTGAAGAGGAGCTGCACCTGCTCGACATTTCATGGTGCGGCTTTTCGCCGCTCGGCCTGTACCCGGGCATCCCCAGCTACTATCAATGGTTCCTCAACTTTGACAAGATCGCCGCCTACCGCTACATGGCTGACCTGCTCAGGCTCATTTCCTGGTCACGCGGCGAGCCGGAGGACAAACGCTGGATCCTGAAAAACCCACAGCACATGCTCAATCTCGACACCCTGCTGGCCGTCTTCCCGGACGCGAAAATCGTGTTCACGCACCGCGACCCGCTCAAGACGGTGGCATCGACCATGTCGCTGATGTGGCATTTCGGCGTCCAGCACGAGGAAGCTTCCTGCCGCGCCAGAGTGCGCGATGTATGGCTCGATTTCTGCGAGCAGGCCGCCCGCCGTTGCATCGATCAGCGCGAGCGACTCGATGCCAGACAGCAGATCGACATCCACTATGAAGAAATGAACCGGGACTGGCGCGCGGCCATGCGGCGCGTGTATGACTTCGCCGGTATCGAATTGACCAGCGCAGCCGAAGCGGACATGGCCGCCTGGCTGGCCCACAGCGAAAGCGAGAACCGGCACGGCGGCCACCGCTATGCGCTGGCCGACTTTGGCCTGAGCGAGCATGAGGTTGATGCCCGTATGCTGTTTGCGCGCGAAAAATATGCGATCCCGTACGAATCGAAACACGCAGCGCGCGAGGCGCAGCAATGAGCCGTCTGGCCGCCAGCGAAGCATTGAACGAGGCGAGCCTGCTGGCCGAGGCGCGCCAGGCCACCGGACTGGAGCGTTTCGGCGACGAGAGCTTCCTGCCCGCCTTGCGCATGCTGCTGGTCGGCCTGCGCGATGAAGCGCAGCTCAATGATTCTGGGCGCATGCGGGCCAAAGGAGCCATACTGATATCGCTGCGCAATCGACTGTGGGCCAACGCCTGCTTTGAAGCGCATCCCGAAATCCTAGAGCGCGAGATTGTCGCCCCGATCATCATTATTGGCCCTGGCCGCAGCGGCACCACCCGCCTGCAGCGCCTGCTGTCAGCCGATCCGCGCCTGCAGCACCTGCCCGCCTGGGAGGGCTTCAATCCCGCGCCGCGCCTGAACCTGCCGGATCAGGGCCGCGCAGTACGCCATCTGGAAGTCGACACTTTCCTCGAACAGCGGCGCCGCGCCAATCCGGAGTCCTACACTGCCCATCCGATGAACGCCGACTGGGCCGAAGAAGAAACCCTGTTGCTTAACCATTCCTTCTGCGGCTTCTTCGGACTTGGCAATTTCGACATGCCGACTTACCGCAACTGGTACCTGGCCTGCGATAAGCGCGACAGCTACCGCTATATGGCGCAGCTACTGAAGCTGATCGAATGGTCGCGCGGCGTGCCCGCCGGCCAGCCCTGGGTGCTCAAAGCGCCGCCGCATATGCTGGCATTGCATACCCTGACAAGTGTTTTCCCAGACGCGCGCTTGATTTTCACGCACCGCGACCCGGTCAAGACGACCGGCTCGACCCTTTCACTGATGTGGTCCTTTTTCCGCCATAACACGGACCAGCCGCAACGAACCACGATCCGCGACATCTGGGTACCGATCTGCGAAAAGATGGCGCGTGACTGCATGCAGGCGCGCCAAGCCATGCCGACCGCGCAACAACTCGACGTCCAGTACGCCGACATGAACCGCGACTGGCACACAGTAATGGCACGCATCTACGCCTTCATTGGCCTGCCGTTCGATGCCGATACTGTCCAGCGCCTGCAGACCTGGATGGCCGACAGCGCCAGCGAAAACCACCACGGCGGCCACCGTTACAGTCTCGAACAATTCGGCACCACGGCCACCGAGATCGAAGCGCGCATGCAGTTCTACCGTGCGCAGTACGCCATTCCGTTCGAGTAACGGCGCCCATGACGGGCCGGATGTTGTTTTGTCACATTTTTGCCTATGCATCAACATTCTAGTGTGCGAAAATTGCCCAACCCACCTTGCGCCCTCTCGCCGGGGCCGGAAGCCAACACAGCATAAGAATGGAACCCACCATGCGATTATCTCTTTGTGTCCCGTTGGTCCTCGCATCGAGCATGTCGCTGCACGTTGGCAGCGCCATGGCAGCAAGCCCCCCCAGCGATGAAGACGAACTGGCCATGATCTACGGCGACAAGTCGTCGGTCAGCATCGCCACCGGCAGTACGCAATCGCTGCGCCGGGCGCCGGCAGTGGCCACAGTCATTACTGCCGAAGACATCGCCGCCATGCGTGCCACCGACCTCGACCAGGTACTGGAAACCGTGCCTGGCATGCACGTCGCGCGCTCGGCCGTCAACTACGAACCACTTTACGTGGCGCGCGGAATCTACAGCGTCAACAATGCCCAGATCCTGGTGCTGCAAAACGGCGTGCCGATGACGACGCTGGTGTCGGGCAGCCGCGGCACCATCTGGGGCGGTTTCCCGGTCGAGCACATCGCCCGCATCGAGATCATCCGCGGGCCAGGTTCGGCCCTGTATGGTGCCGACGCCTACAGTGGCGTCATCAACATCATCACCAAGGCGGCGGCCGACACCCCCGGCACCCGCATCGGCGGCGGCGGCGGCTCGTTCCGCACGCGCGACGCGTCGATCCTGCATGGAGGAAAAGTCGGCAACGTCGACGTGGCTGCCTATCTGCGCATCGGCAGTACCGACGGCTTCCGCGAAATCATCAGCGCCGACGCTCAGTCGGCGCGCGACAAGTCCTTCAAGACCTCGGCCTCGCTGGCGCCGGGGCCTGTCAATGTCGGCTACGATTCGATCGATGCAAATGTCGACATCGGACGCGACAAATGGCGCGTGCGTGCCGGCTACAAGTTGCGCGACGATATGGGCACCGGCGCCGGCGTGGCCTCAGCGCTCGACCCGGTCGGCAAAGAAAAGAGCGAGCGCATTACGCTCGACGCCTCGTGGACCGACCCGCAGTTCGCCGACGACTGGAGCGTGGGCCTGTCTGCCAGCGCATTCGGCTTCAAGCAGCGCATTCTGACCGACCTGCGCTTGTCGCCGCCGGGAACGCGCTTCCCCACCGGCCTGTTCCCGGACGGTTTCATCGGCCATCCGGACACTTCGGAGCGCCAGATTCGCCTGTCGGGATATGCGATGTACAGCGGCTTCGCCTCGCACAGACTGCGCCTGGGCCTGGGACACGACGATCTCGACCTGTACCAGACGCGCACCATCAAGAATTACCTGTTCAATGCGGCCGGCGTGCCGGTGCCAAACGGACCGGTGGCCGATTACTCGACCATCCAGCCCTTCCTGTTGCCGCAGCGGCGCAAGATTAATTATGTCAATGTGCAGGACGAATGGCAGTTTGCGCGCGACTGGGCATTGACGGCCGGGGTGCGCTACGACCGGTATTCCGATTTTGGCGGCACCACCAACCCGCGCCTGGCGCTGGTGTGGGATGCTGCGCTCGACCTCACGGTCAAACTGCTTCATGGCCAAGCGTTCCGCGCGCCGTCATTTAACGAATCATACGGCATCAACAACCCTGTACAACGTGGCAATCCGAACCTTCAGCCAGAAACCATCAGCACCACCGAAACAGCGTTTGCCTGGCAGGCGCGCAGGGACTTGCAACTAAACCTGGCGCTTTACCGCTATGAAATGAAGGACATCATCCGTAGCGTCCCCAATGCGCAGGCGGGCACCGGCGCCACCTTCCGCAACACGGCCAACCAGAGCGGCAAGGGCCTCGAAATGGAAGCAGTATGGGACCCGAGCCGCAATGTGCGGGTAACGACCAACTACGCCTATCAGCGTTCGATCGATGAGACGACCCACAGCGACGCTGGCTTTGCACCGCGCCGCCACCTGGCGGGCCGGCTTGACTGGAACGTGTTCGGCTGGGGCGTGCTCAGCTCCAGCGTCAATCATGTGGCCGATCGCCGTCGTGCGGCCGGCGACAACCGCCCGCGGATCGCAGACTACACAACGACCGACCTGTCGCTCAGCTCCGAACGCGGCAGCCGCAATTGGGAGTGGTCGCTCGTGCTGCGCAATTTATTCAACGCCGACGTGCGCGAACCGAGCCTGCCAGCCATACCCAACGACTTGCCGATGGCGCGTCGTTCAGTGTACCTGCGCCTTACCTACAAACTATAAGACCCCGAGCCGAAAGAGTTGCACAACGCATGAAGAAACTAGAAGGAAAAGTCGCCCTCGTCACCGGTGGCACCAGCGGTATCGGCCTGGCTGCGGCCCGGCTGTTCAAGGAACAAGGCGCGCAGCTGGTGGTGACCGGGCGCGACCCCGGCCGCATCGCTGACACCGCTGCCGAACTGGGCGAGTCTGCACTGGTCCTGGCCAGCGAAGCGGGCAACCTGGGCCAGATCGACGCCCTGATGGAACAGGTGAAGGCGCGTTTCGGCCGGCTCGACGTCCTGTTCCTCAATGCCGCCGCCACCAATCCGGCGCCCATCGAGCACATGACCGAAGCAATGTTCGACGAAGTGGTCAACGTCAACTTCAAGGGCGAGTTCTTTACCATCCAGAAAGCCCTGCCCCTGATGGCCGAAGGCGGATCGATCGTGGTCACCACTTCGATCACGAACCGCACCGGCTCGCCCAATTTCAGCGTATACGGCGCCAGCAAGGCAGCTCTGCGCTCGCTGGTGCAGGCACTGTCGCTGTCCTTGATCACGCGCGGCATCCGCATCAATGCCGTCTGCCCCGGCCCGATCGACACCGGCGGCTTCCAGCGTCTGCCGCTGCCGCCCGAAGTGCATGGCGCGATCAAGGCCGAGATCAGCGGCCGCACGCCGATCAAGCGCTTCGGCACGCCGGAAGAAGTGGCCAAGGTGGCCCTGTTCCTGGCCTCCGATGATGCCGCTTATGTGGTCGGCGAAGAAATCGTCGTCGACGGCGGCATCAGCCTGGTGTGTCTGCCATGATGTTGGTGCCATGCCACTGAACGCGCAGCAGCTCTCCGCCTTATGCGAGATCGCGCTGCAGGCCGGCCAGGCCATCATGCAGGTTTATCAGGGCGACTTTGCCGCCATCGAAAAAGCCGACGCCAGCCCGCTTACCGAGGCGGACCTGCAGGCCGACGCCATCATCGAGGCCGGCCTGCGCGCCGCCTTTCCCGGCATCCCGATCCGCTCGGAAGAATCGAGCGCACCGACCAACATCGCCTGCGACTGCTTCTTTCTGGTCGACCCGCTCGACGGCACCAAGGAATTCATCAAGCGCAACGGCGAGTTCACCGTCAACATCGCCCTGATCGAACACGGCTACCCGGTGGCCGGCGTGGTGCTGGCGCCCGCCTTCGGCGAACTGTATTTCGCCGGCGTCGGGCTCGGAGCATGGAAGCGCTGCGCCGCTGGCGAGGCGGCGCTGGCGGTCGCCGCCTGGGACGGCGAACGCTCGCTGGCCATTGTCGGCAGCCGCTCGCACGCGAGCGCGGCGATGGATCAGTGGCTGGCGCAGCTGCGCTGCGACCACCACTTCCTGGCGGCGGGCAGCTCGCTCAAGTTCTGCCGGCTGGCCGAAGGGCGCGCCGACCTGTACCCGCGCTTCGTGCCGTGCATGCAGTGGGACACGGCAGCGGGCCAATGCATCCTCGAGCTGGCCGGCGGCAGCGTGTGCGACCTCGACGGCAGGCGACTGCAGTATGGCCTCGAGCGCAATTTGATGAACCCGTTTTTCCTGGCACAAGGCGCGCTGCGGCATGCAATCACCTAACACAGTGTGGCACAACGCCACGGTCACGCGCGCGCGGCGCGAGCAGCTGCTGGGCCAGCGCGGCGTGCTGGTGTGGCTGACCGGCCTGTCCGGCGCCGGCAAGTCGACCCTGGCCCACTCGGTCGAGGAAAAGCTGCACCAGGCCGGCTGCCTGACCTTCGTGCTCGACGGCGACAATGTGCGCCACGGCCTGTGCGCCGACCTCGGATTTTCGGACGCCGACCGCAAGGAGAATATCCGGCGCGTCGGCCAGGCCGCCAAGCTGTTCGTCGAGGCCGGTGTGATCGTGCTGACCGCCTTCATCTCGCCATTTCGCAGCGACCGCGAGGCGGTGCGCGCGCTGATGCCGCAGGCCGATTTCCTCGAAGTCTACTGCCACTGCCCGCTCGATGTGTGCGAAACGCGCGACGTCAAGGGCCTGTACAAACGTGCGCGTGCCGGCGAGGTCAAGGAATTTACCGGCATTTCCTCCCCCTATGAAGCGCCACTGGCGCCGGAACTGACCGTCAGCACCGGAACAGAGAGCATCGAGCAATCGGTGGCGGCCGTGCTGGCGCTGCTGCAAGCGCACGGCGTGCTGGGCCAGCGCCAGCCCGAGGCTGGCGCATGAACATCGAATTGGTGGCCGCCGGCGCCCTGACCGGGCTGCTGGTGGGCGTGACCGGCGTCGGTGGCGGCGCCTTGATGACGCCCTTGTTGCTGCTGGTGTTCGGCATCAATCCGCTGGTGGCGGTCGGCACCGACCTGTGGTTCGCCGCCGTCACCAAGCTATTTGCCGGCAAGGTCCACCACCACCACGACCTGATCGACTGGGTGGTGGCGCGCCGCCTGTGGATGGGGTCAATCACGGCCGCCGCCCTTACCCTGCTGTGGATGAAGCTGCATCCGATCAGCGCCGTCACGGTGGGCAGCATGAAGGTGCTGATCGCCATTGCCGTGATCGCCACCGGGCTGGCGATGGCGTTCCAGAAACCGCTGCACGACCTGGGCTGGCGCTTGCGCACCACCCGCGCCCAGCGCTTCAAGGCGGTGCAGCCGGCACTGACGGTGGCGTCCGGCGCGCTGATCGGCATGCTGGTGACCCTGACCTCGGTCGGCGCTGGCGCGTTGGGCGCCGTATTCCTGACCTACCTGTATCCGCTGCGGCTGACGCCGCCGCGACTGGTGGCGACCGACATCGTGCATGCGATCCCGCTGGCGGTGTTCGCCGGCCTCGGCCATCTTATGATCGGCAATATCGACTTGCCGCTGCTGGGCAATTTGCTGCTCGGTTCGGTGCCGGCGGTGGTGCTGGGCGCCATGCTGTCGGCGCGCCTGCCGCATGGCATGCTGCGCACCGTGCTGGCCGTGGTGCTATTGCTGATTGGGGCCAAGCTGGCCATGAGCTTGCTCTAACACCACAACCAGCCGAGACCTTGCGATGCATCAAATCCAAGGCATCTCCTTGGCGCTGATATGCGCCGCAGACCTTGATGCTGCAGAACGGCATTCCGCTGACGACCTGATTCAACGGCAACAAGGGCAATCCCAGGACGAGATCAGCGTCGCCACCGACTGGACCTTGACGCTCGGTGCGCGCCCTGACCGCTGTTCCGATTTTGGCGGCGCCACCAACCCGCGCTTTGCATTGGTGTCGGATGCCAGTATCGACCTGACGGCCAAGCTGCTGTATGGTTCGGCCTGCCGTGCCCCGGCCTCCGTCGAAAGCTATGGGGCCGGATGTAATCATTTGGCCTGCCGCGCGCCGCATGCCAGAACGGCAGGCGAGGTTGGCACTGTCATCAAGGCTGAGGACAAGAATTCTCACACTTTTCCACACCACTGATAAAATAGTTATGCTATTTTAACTTTTCTGTCCCGTCGGCAAATTCATGCCGCCACTGGCACGGGCAGAGGGTGCCGAGGGAGTTCATCCATGCCGTTCAAACCATCTTATCCTTTGCGGCGGGCATTGCTGGCGGCATGGCTGCTGCCCGCAACCCTGGCGCTGGCGGCGCCGACCGATGAAGATGAGCTGCTGCTGGCCTACGGCGACGCTTCGATGGTTCAGATCGCCACGGGTGGCGCAATGCTGCTGCGACGCGCACCGGCCGTGGCCACCGTCATCACGGCGCGCCAGATTACCGCCATGGGCGCAACTGACCTCGACCAGGTGCTCGAATCGGTGCCGGGTCTGCACGTCAACCGCAGCATCAACAACCTGGCGCCGCTGTACATGGTGCGCGGCATCGTCAGCCAGTTCACGCCGCAGTTGCTGGTGCTGCAGAACGGTATCCCGATCACCACCCTGTATCACGGCAACAAGGGCAATATCTGGGGCGGCTACCCGGTCGAGCACATCGCCCGTATCGAAATCATCCGCGGCCCCGGCTCGGCGCTGTACGGGGCCGACGCGTTCTCCGGCGTAGTCAACATCATCACCAAGGCGGCGGCCGACACGCCCGGCACCACCTTCGGCGTGCAGGCGGGCAGCTTCGACAGCCGCGACGGCTGGGTCCAGCACGGCGGCAAGGTCGGCGCCGTCGACGTTGCGCTGTACGCGCGCCACGGCCGCACCAATGGGTTCAAGCGCACCGTCGATGCCGATGCGCAGAGCCGCAACGACACGCTGGCGGGCACCCATGCCAGCCTGGCGCCAGGCAGCGTCAATGTCGGCAACGAGGCCACCGACGCCAACCTCGACCTGGGCTGGGGCGCATGGCGTGCCCGCGCCGGCTACAAATTGCGCGACAAGGTCGGAACCGGCGCCGGCATTGCGGGTGCACTCGACCCGGTCGGCTATTCACGCACCGAACGCAGCACCTTCGACCTGTCGTGGGCCGAGCCTCACTTGAGCGACAACTGGGGCGCCACCATCCAGCTGTCGAACCTGCGCTATGTGCAGGAAGTGCCCATGCCTTACGTGCTGTTCCCGGCCGGCCAGCGCTTCCCGACCGGGCTGTTCCCGAATGGGATGCTGGGCGCCCCGGAAACATGGGAAAGCACCTGGCGCCTGTCGGCATTGGCCACCTACAGCGGCTTGGCCGGCCACCAGCTGCGTTTTGGCATCGGCCACGACGACCTTGACCTCTACCGGACTCGGGAGCGGCGCAACTTCAACTACGCGCCAAACGGCTTGCCGATTCCGCTGCCGGCCGTGATCGACGTGACCTCGACCACACCTTTCCTGCTGCCGCATCGGCGCCTGAACGACTATGTGTTTGTGCAGGACGAATGGAACCTGGCCCGCGACTGGGCCTTGACGGCTGGCCTGCGCCACGACCGCTATTCCGATTTTGGCAGCACCACCAATCCGCGCATGGCGCTGGTGTGGGACGCGTCGCTCGACGTGACCGCCAAGCTGCTCTACGGCCGCGCGTTCCGCGCGCCGGCCTATGTGGAGAGCTATGGCATCACCAACCCTGTCGTGATCGGCAACCCCAGGCTCAAGCCGGAGCGCAACAATACCCTCGAGATGGCGCTGGCGTGGCAGGCTAATGCAGACCTGCAATGGAACCTGAGCTTGTATCGCTACGCGATGAGCAACATCATCCGCACCCTGCCCAACCCGGTTGCCGGCACCGGGGCCACCTATGCCAACACGGGTGACCAGACCGGACATGGTGCGGAACTGGAAGCGACATGGGCCGCAAGCCGCACGCTGCGCCTCATGGGCAACTATGCGTGGCAGCGTTCGACCGACCAGGCCACCGGCCGCGACGCCGGCTATGCGCCGCGCCACCACCTGTTTGTGCGTGCCGACTGGCAAATTGACGACGGGTATCTGGCTAACGCACAGGTGAACCGCGTGGCGGGACGCCAGCGTGCGGCCGGCGACGCGCGTTCGCCGATCGCCGACTACACGACGCTGGATCTGACGCTGTCGAGCGGCCATGCCAAACCTGGTTGGGGGTTCGCGGTATCGGTGCGCAACCTGTTCAATGCCGACGTGCGCGAGCCAAGCCCGGCACCGGGCCTGGCGCTGCCGCACGACCTGCCGATGGCGCCGCGCGCGCTGACGCTACAGGTAAGCTACAAGCTGTAGCCAAAGGAGTTCAGCGTTTTGGGTAGCCCGTCATGTCGGCGATCTCGGCGTACATCGGCTGCAGCTGCTTATACATCTTTTGGTAGACCCGGCGGTATCGCTTGTCGTAGGTCGCGTGGTTTCTCGGTCACCTGATGACCGGCAACATCGACTTGCCGCTGCTGGGCAATTTGCTGGTCGGTTCGGTGCCGGCGGTGGTGCTGGGCGCCATGCTGTCGGCACGCCTGCCGCATGGCTTGCCGCGCACCCTGCTGGCCGTGGTGCTGTTGCTGATCGGCGCCAAACTGGCCGCCAGCCTGCTGTAACTCGTCACCGAAATTATTGCACATTCCCACAATGCTTTAGAATGGTTATAACTTTTAACTTTTCTATCCCTCCGGCAAGCAAATGGTGCTGAGCGAAGGAGACAGGCGCCCGGGAACTCTTTGATGCC
The DNA here is from genome assembly GCA_965233055.1 of uncultured bacterium. Taxonomy (GTDB): domain Bacteria; phylum Pseudomonadota; class Gammaproteobacteria; order Burkholderiales; family Burkholderiaceae_D; genus Telluria_A. The sequence continues at coordinate 10,668 of CBDDRJ010000016.1, read as the reverse complement.
CTTCAATCGATTCGATCTGCCGCATTGCCGGGCCGCGCTGGCCGCCCTGCTGCTGCCAGCGGCAGCGGCGCTGGCGGCGCCGCCCGACGACGAAGAGGAACTGGCGCTGATGTTCGGGGACCGCGACATGGTGTCGATCGCCACCGGCGGCGCCTTGCAACTACGGCGCGCACCGGCGGTGGCCTCGGTCATCACCGCGCGCGACATTGCCGCCATGGGGGCGACCGACCTCGACCAGGTGCTGGCCAGTGTGGCCGGCGTGCATGTATCGAACTGGTCGGCGCCGCTCAATCCCCTGTACTACTTCCGCGGCATCGTCGGCAGCTACAACCCGCAGGTGCTGATGCTGGTCAACGGCCTACCGATCACCTCGGCCTTCCTCGGCAACCGTGGCCAGGCCTGGGGCGGCCTGGCGCTCGAGCATGTGGCGCGCATCGAAGTGATCCGCGGGCCCGGTTCGGCGCTGTATGGCGCCGACGCCTTTGCTGGCGTCATCAACGTCATCACCAAAACGGCCGCCGACATCAAGGGCACCGAGGTCGGCGCACGGATCGGCTCGTTCCGCCAGCGCGACGCCTATATTCAGTATGGCGGCCCACTGGGCCCGCTGACGGCGGCGCTTTACTTGCGCGCCGGCCGCAGCGATATGGGCTACGGCATCGTCGACAAGGACGTGCAGTCGCTACTCGACGGCCTGTTCGGCACGCACGCGTCACAGGCGCCGGGACCGGTCAATGCAGCGCGCGAGACAGCCGACGCCAGGGCCGACCTGGCGCTGGGACAGTGGCGGCTGCGCCTTGGCGCTCAGGACCGCAAGGTCGGCATTGGCCTGGGCCTGGCCGATGCACTCGACCGCACCGGTATCGTGCCCGAAACGCGCGTCTATGGCGACTTGAGCTTCCAGCCGAAACTGGAGCAGTCGCCGTGGGATCTGACTCTGGTGCTGGGTGCTTACGAAATGCGCAATCGGGTTGGCTCGCCCGGCTACCTGCTGTTCCCGGCTGGTGCCTTTGGCGGCGCCTACCCGCAGGGCGTGATCGGCAACCCTGGCCACGCCGAGCAGCACCGCCATGCCAGCATCACGGGCCTGTACAACGGCTTCGTTCAGCACAAGGTGCGGGCTGGCATCGGCTACCGGGTGCAGGATCTGTACGGCACCTTCGAGCAGAAGAACTTCAACTTCACGCTGGTGCCAGGGGTCGGGCCGGCCCTGCTGCCGCTGGGCCAGCTGGTCGATGTGCGCAACGACCCGAACCTGCTGTACCTGCAGCCGCACAAGCGCCATGTGCACTACGCCTTCGTGCAAGACGAGTGGAACCTGGCGCGCGACTGGACCGCCACCCTGGGCGTGCGGCATGACCGCTATTCCGACTTCGGCGGCACCACCAACCCGCGCGTGGCACTGGTGTGGGATGCAGGCTATAACCTGATCGTCAAGGCGCTGGCCGGGCGTGCATTCCGGGCCCCAAATTTCACCGAACAGTATTCGAAAAATAATCCTGTCAATGTCGGCAACCCGTCGGTGCGGCCGGAGACTCTGCAGATGAATGAACTGGCACTGGCCTGGCAGCCTTCGATCTACCTGCAGCTCGACGCGACACTGTACAAATACTGGATGAGGGGTATTATCACCGCCACCGCCAATGCCGACCCGACCACCGGAAAGACCTTCCAGAACACGGGCGACCAGACCGGCACCGGCATGGAACTGGAAGCGCGCTGGGATGCCAGCCGCAACCTGCGCCTCTCGAGCCACCTGTCGCTGCAGCACTCAACGGATATCACCACCGGCCTGGAAGCCGGACTAGCGCCGCAGCGGCGCTGGTTCGGCCGCGCCGCCTTTCGCTTCGGCGACGGCTGGCATGCCGGGACCACCGTCAACCACGTGGCCAAGCGGGCCCGCCAGCCGGGCGATGCCCGCCCCGCCGTGGCCGACTACACCACCGCCGACTTGACCCTGCGGCGCGAGGAAGGCCACTGGAGTGCACGCGTCACCCGGCTGAACCTGTTTGCTGCCGATGCGCGCGAACCGACTTTTGCGCCTGGCAATGTGTCGAACGATATCCCGCTGCCGGGACGCGCGCTCAATGTCGAACTAAGCCGGCGCTTCTAGCAGGCGTCCAACCCGGCTTGGGCGCCGAAAGGCTCAGCGCTTCGGGTAGCCTGTAATGTCGGCGATCTCGGCGTACATTGGCTGCAGCTGCTTGTACATCTTCTGGTAGACCCGGCGGTACAGCTTGTCGTAGATTGCCTGATTTTCCGGGATCGGCTCGAACACTCGGCCGATGCGCGTCATCTTGTCGACCGCGCTGTCGAAGTCCGGGTACAGGCCCAATCCCACTGCGCAAGCGATCGCCGCGCCCAGCCCCGACGTTTCGTAGAGGTGGGGGCGGGCGGTCGGCAGGCCGAAAATATCGGCCGTCAGTTGCATCGCCGCGTCGCTTTGCGAGCCGCCGCCCGAGATGCGCAGTTGCGTGATCGGCACGCCGCTGCGCTGCTCGGTGCGCTCCTTGCCTTCGCGCAGGGCGTATGCGAGGCCTTCGAGTATGGCCCGGTACATGTGGGCACGGGTGTGCACATCGCCAAAGCCGATGATGGCGCCCTTCGCTTCCGGCCCCGGCACTTTGATGCCGGGACTCCAGTAAGGCTGCAGCATCAGGCCCATCGAGCCGGGCGGCACAGCGTTGACCAGTTCGTCGAACAGGGCTTCGGGTGCCACGCCGCGCGCGATGGCTTCGGCCCGCTCGTGGTGGCCGAACTGCTCCTTGAACCAGTTGACCATCCAGTAACCGCGGAAGATCTGCACTTCGGTGCTGTAGGCGCCGGGGATCGCTGCCGGGTATGGCGGGATGAACGGCGTCACCTCGACGTACCTGGTGGTCGTGGTGTTGATGGTGGCGGTGGTGCCGTAGGACAGGCAGCCGATGTGCGGGGCGCGGCAGCCGGCGCCGAGCACTTCGCAGGCCTTGTCGGCGGCGGCGGCCAGGATTTTGGTGCCGGCCGGGATGCCGGTTTGCTGCTCCACCTTTGCACTGACGGTGCCGATCAGCGTACCCGGCGCCACCAGCCCGGGCAGCATCGATGGCTTGATCTTCAGGGCCTGCCATTTCCAGTCGCGCTTGCCGGCCCAGCGCTGGGCCTTGTAGTCGAACGGGATGTAGGCGACCTGCGAGCCGGTCGAGTCGACGTAGCGGCCGCTGATGCGGTAGTTCAGGTAGCCCGACAGCAGCAGGAATTTGTCGGTCTTTTCCCACACCTCGGGCTGGTGTTGAAAGATCCAGTTGATCTCGGCTTCGCCGCGGAAGTAGTTGATGGTGGCGTCGACCCGCGCCAGCTTGAACGCGGCGCGCCACAGCATGCCGATCGGCGGCACATCGGTGGCGCGGCGCTGGTCGAGCCAGGTGATGGCCGGGCGCAGCGGCTTGCCGTCCTGGTCGACGTTGACCACGGTGCCGCGCTGGGTCGTGATGGCCACCCCTTGCACGCTCGCCTTGTCGGCGCCTGGCTGCATCCACAGCTGCTGGCAGGCGGCGCAGACGGCGTCCCAGTAGCCTTCGGCGTCGTGCTCGGCCCAGCCGGGCTGGTCGGAAAAGTAGGCCACCAGGTGGATCTGCGATTTGGCGACGATGTTTCCGTTCAGGTCGAACAGGATCGCGCGTACGCTCTGGGTGCCGTTGTCGATTGCGAGGATGGTTGGCTGCATGGGTCGTTCCTAGTCCGCGTGGGTAAGCATCGCTTACCCACCTTACGTTATTGTGGCAGGCTGTAGTGGGTCTGCCACAGCGACAGGTAGGCGCGTTGTTGTTGTTCCCAATGGGCGTCGGTCCAGCCCAGCTCTGGCTGGCAAATCGCGCGAATGCGCGGCAGGATGGCGGCGCCGCCTTCGCGCAGCTGCAGCCCGAGCCGGCTGCGGCGCAGCATCAGGTCTTCCAAGCGTATCACGGCCTCCGCCCTTGCTGCCCACCGCAATTCGGCCCACAGGGTTTCGGTGCCGGCGATGGTGCTCAGTTCGCCGGCCTGGGCGGCATCGACCAGCGGCTGGGCGTCGCTGCCGTAGCGGCCCAGCAGGCGCTGGCGCTGCTGGCGCGCCAGCGTCGGCGCCGTCAGTGACGCTGGCGTGTCGAACACGGCCTGTGGAGTCAGCTTGTCGTGCCAGTGCGGCAGCAGGCGCCGGGCATGGCGCAATGTGTCCAGCGCGATGACGCGGAAGGTCGTCAGCTTGCCGCCGGTGACGCTCAGCATGCCCTGGTCGATCCACACGGCGTGCTCGCGCCCTTCCTTGGATGGATCGGCCTTGCCGCTGTCGATGACAGGACGCACGCCGGCATAAGTGGCCAGCACATCGGATTCCTGCAGGCCCAGCTGGGGGAACTGCGCATGCAGTGCCGCCATCAGGTAGTCGACTTCGGCGCGGGTGATCGACGCTTCCTGCTGCAAGTCGGTGCCGTGGTCGACGTCGGTGGTGCCGACCAGCGTCACGCCTTCCCACGGGAAGGCAAAGACGGGACGGCCGTCCTGCGGGTGCATCAGGCTGATCGCCTGCGCCAATGGCAGGCGCCATGCAGGCAAAACAAGATGGCTGCCGCGCAGGGGCCGCAGTGTCGGGCCGGGCTGAGCGCCGCGCAGGCGGTCGGCCCAGGCACCGGTCGCGTTGATGACCAGCTTGGCCCGCACCTCATGCTGCGATCCGTCGATGGCGTCAAGCAGCACTGCGCCAGCGACGCGGCCATCCTCCCTGAGCAGCGTGCTCACTGCCAGGTAATTGAATGCAACGCCACCATGCTTGCCCGCCTCAAGCAGTACCCGCAGCACCAGGCGCGCGTCGTCGGTCTTGGCATCCGTATAGCGCATGCCGCCCACCAGGCCCTCACGGCCGATATTGGGCGCCATCATCAGGAAGTCGTTGAGGCCGAAGTAGTGGCGTTCGGTCAGCCCGGCCATCTTGTCGTAGATCGCCAGGCCCAGCAGGAACAGCTTGCGGCCCGGCTTGCGGCCGACGTAGTCGCCAAAGGCGAAGCTTTGCGGCTGCACCAGTGCGCCGGCGTGCTGCATCAGGTGCTGGCGCTCGCGCACCGATTCGTGGGTCAGGCCGAAACGGCCTTCCTTCAGGTAGCGCAAGCCACCGTGCACCAGCTTGGACGAGCGACTGCTGGTGCCCCAGGCGAAGTCGCGCTGCTCCACCAGCAGCGCCTTCAGGCCGCGGCGCGATGCCTCGAGCAGGATGCCGGCGCCGGTAATGCCACCGCCGACGATCAGCACATCCCATTGCTGCGCCAGGGCCGCGTGATCGCGCACCGCCGTCACGGCGTCACCAGTTTGCCGGGGTTCATGCGGCCGTCCGGGTCGAAGTGCGCGAACATGGCGCGCATTGCCGACAGCCCCAGTTCGCCCTTCTCGGCCACCAGGTAAGGCGCATGGTCGGTGCCGACGCCATGCTGGTGGCTGATGGTGCCGCCATTGGCGACGATCGCCTCGCAGATACCGCCCTTGAGGGCGCGCCAGCGCGCCAGGTCGGTCTCGTAGTGGCCCGACAGGCGGTACACGAAGGTGGTATAGACGCTGGCGCCCTGGGCATACAGGTGCGACAGGTGGGTGTAGGTGTGGACCCGCTCGCCATGGCTCGCAAGTGCGGCGCTGCCGGCCTGTTCGACCGCGTGCATCATGTCGGGCACGCGCGACCAGTCGACTGCCGTCTCGCAGGTGTCGATGGCGTAGCCCAGCTCCCACGCGGCATTGCGCAGGTAGACATTGCGGAATCGATTCTGCTTCCATTTCTCGCCCATCGTGCGGCCCACATGCACGCCATCGAAGCCGCGCGCAATCGCAAGGGCATCCTGCATCGCCGCCTTAGCCTGCGCCTTCTTGCCGGTCGCGCCGATCATCAGCATGCATTTGCCGCCGCTGCAGCCGCGCAGCGACAGGTAGGCTTCGAGCAGGCCAATCATTCTCTTGTGCCCGGCCAGCGTCAGCATGGTCAGGGTTTCGAGCTGGTTCGACAGGCGCAGCATCGACAGCGGCAGCTTGGCCTGGGCAATGGCGCGCACGGCCGCGCAGGCCTGATCCCAGTCCGGGAAGAATACCGCGTGGAAAGCCTCGTAGTCGGGCAAGGGCGAGATGCGCACGGTCGCTTCGGTCAGGATGCCGATGCGCCCTTCCGAGCCGAGCACCATTTCGCGCAGGTCGGTGCCTGCCGCCGATGCGGGAAAGGTCGGCAGTACCAAAGTGCCGGCCGGCGTTTCGACTTTGCCGCCGGCGAACAGCTGCTCGATGCGGCCATAGCGCAGCGACTGCTGGCCGGACGAGCGCGTCACGACCCAGCCGCCCAGCGTCGAGTATTCGAACGATTGCGGGAAGTGGCCCAGCGTATAGCCGTGCGCGCGCAGCTGGGCTTCCAGGTCGGGGCCGAACACGCCGGCGCCGAAGGTGGCCAGCTGGGCCTCAGGGTCGAGGTCGCTCATTGCGCGCAGGCGGGCCAGGTTCACCGTCAGCACCGGCCTTGGCCCGTCCGGCACGCTCAGGTGGCCGGCCACGCTGGTGCCGCCCGCGTAGGCAATGACGATGGCGTCGGCCTGCTTTGCATAGTCGAGCAGCTCGCGCACCTGCTCGGCACTCTCGGGATAGGCGACACCGTCGGGCACATTGCCCAGCTGACCGTAGCGCAGCCGCAGCCAGTCCGGCAGGCTCTGGCCAAGGGCGTTCCTGGCGCGCACCGCGGGGTCAGGGTCAACCAGCCGGTGGGCCGGCAGGCGCGATGGCGCGATGCCGGCGCAGGCCAGCTCGAACGCAGCGCTCGGCGCGCGCGCACTGGCGCCGATGCGTTCGCGCAGGAAGGCCTGGGCCTGGTCATTCAAGGCAAATTCAATGGCATCATCGCCCCATCCGTTCCAGCGTCGCATCGATCAATCCCCAGTTTGCAGTGTCCATGGCACGAACGCCGTTATATACTGCGGACGCGCAAATCAATGGCGCCAGAATAATCTGGCGCCATTGCTGCCGTCTTGCGCTTTCGTGACAACCCCTTGTTCGATCATGCCAGCTCACCTCATCTCCCGACGCCGGGTCACCGGTTCCTACTTGCAGCCGCTGCTGGAAGCGGCCGAAGCGCGTGGCGTGACGCCGGCGGCGCTGGCGCGCGCGTCCGGCTTGAGCGAGCAGTCCCTGTGGCCGCTGCCCGAGTCGCTGGAAGCAAGCGACTACGTGCGCCTGCTGGGCGTGGGCAGCGAACTGGCGGCCGACCCGCATTTCGGCCTGCACGTGGGCGAACGGGTCAAGCTGGGCACCTACAGCGTCTACGGCCTGATCCTGCTGTCGTGCCGCGACTTCGGCCAGGCCTTCCAGCAGACCCTGCGCTATGAGCAGCTGGCCCATGACCTGGGCCGCTCGGCCTTGCAGGTCGAGGCCGGACTGGCGCAGTATGACTGGATCAGCAATTATCCGGAGGCGAACCGCCACCTGGTCGAGAGTGTGTTTGCCGGCATCCGGGTGTTTGGCAACTGGCTGGCCGGGACTACCTTGCCGGCCGCCCAGCTGTCGTTCCGCCACCGGCAGGACGCCGACGGCGCCGAATACGAGCGGGTATTCGGCGTGCTGCCGCAGTTTGCCGCAGCTGCCAACCGCGCCACCTTCGATGCAGCGCTGCTGGCGTGGCCGGTGCCGAATGCCGATATTGGCCTCTATCCCGTGCTGCAGCAGCACGCCGAGCAGCGGCTGTTGGCGCGCGCGCGCGACGAACAGGGCATCGCCAGCCAGGTCCATGCCGCCATCGTGCGCAATCTGGCGCATGACCGCGTGCGCCTGTCGTCGATTGCGGACGAACTGAAGCTGTCGCCGCGCACCCTGCAGCGCAAGCTGTTTGATGCCGGCGCCACCTTCCAGCAGGTGCTCGACCAGGCCAGGTATGCGCTGGCGGCCGACTACCTGCGCCAGCCCGGCCTGTCGCTGGTCGACATTTCGTTCCTGCTCGGCTACCAGGACCAGAGCGCCTTCAACCACGCGTTCAAGGAATGGTCGGGCATGAATCCGGGCACATGGCGCGAGCAGGCTGTCATATCCCTATAATCATTAAGTGATTTTTTGACATAGATCAAGGATTTTATTGCAGCGCATCAATACACTTCTTCTCAGTACCCAACGACAACACCAAAGAGGAAGTGTATGAAAAAGCAAATCATTGCAGCTGCATTGTTAACCATTGGCATGATCGGCGGCAACGTCATGGCCGCCGAGCAAAGCCCATGGCTGGTGCGCGCGCGCGCCGTCAACATCGATCCGGCCAACAAATCGGCGCCGGTCAGCGGCACTGGCGCATCCGACCGCATCCACGTCAGCACCAAGACCATTGCCGAAGTCGATATCTCGTATTACTTCTCGCCCGAGTTTTCAGCCGAACTGGTGCTGACCTACCCGCAAAAACACGATGTCACCCTCGACGGCGCCTCGATCGGCAGCTTCAAGCACCTGCCACCGACGCTGCTGGCGCAATACCATTTCCTGCCAGGCAGCCAGTTTAGCCCTTACGTCGGCGCTGGCGTCAATTACACCAATCTGTCCAAAGTGGACTTGCTGGGCGGCAAAGGCGGCCTCGAGCACAGCAGCGTCGGCTTTGCGCTGCAGGCCGGTATCGACTTTGCGATCGACAAGAACTGGTCGATGAACCTGGACATCAAGAAAGTCCAGATCCGCAGCGACGTGACCCTGTCCGGCGCCAGGATCAGCGACGTCAAGGTCGATCCCCTGCTGATCGGCGTAGGCATCGGCTACCGCTTCTAAGCTGCTGCGGCGCACCAGGCATTTTTTTCGGCGCTATAATGGGGGGCTCGTCCCCCCTTCGCCAACCCTGATTTGCGCCGTGAACCCACATCTCGACAAGCTGCAATCCTACCCGTTCGAAAAACTGCGCCTGCTATTCCAGGGCGTGGTCCCCAATCCTGACTACGCGCCGATCAGCCTTGGCATGGGCGAGCCGAAGCATCCGACACCAGGCTTCATCCACAAGGCGCTGACCCACAACCTGAACGGCCTGGCGGTCTACCCGACCACCCACGGCAGCCCCGAGCTGCGCGCCGCCATCGCCGGCTGGCTCGAACACCGCTACGGCCTGCCAGCACTCGACCCGGCCACCCAGGTGCTGCCGGTGAACGGCTCGCGCGAGGCGCTGTTTGCGCTGGCTCAGACCGTGATCGACCCGGCCGTCGTCAAGGGCGGCACGCCGCTGGTGATGTGCCCGAACCCGTTCTACCAGATCTACGAAGGCGCGGCCTACCTGTCCGGCGCCGAGCCGTATTTCGTCAATTCCGACCCGGCGCGCAATTTCGCCTGCGATTACGCCAGCGTCCCGCCCGATGTGTGGGCGCGCGTGCAGCTGCTGTTCGTCTGCTCGCCCGGCAATCCGACCGGCTCGGTGCTGACGATCGGCGACTGGGGCCAGCTGTTTGCGCTGTCAAGCAAGCACGGTTTCGTCATCGCCGCCGACGAATGCTATTCCGAGATCTACCAGGGCAGCACGGCCCCGCTGGGCGCGATGGAAGCGTTTCATGCCCTCGGCCTGGCCGAAGGCGACACGCCATACCAGAACCTGGTGGTGTTCTCGAGCCTGTCCAAGCGCTCCAATGTGCCGGGCATGCGCTCGGGCTTCGTGGCCGGCGACTCTGCCATCCTCAAGAAATTCCTGCTGTACCGCACCTACCACGGCGGCGCCATGTCGCCGCCGGTCCAGGCGGCGTCGGTGGCGGCCTGGGGTGACGAGACCCATGTGGCCGACAACCGCGCCAAGTACCGCGAAAAATTCAAACTCATCACGCCGATGCTCAAGCAGGTGATGGACGTCGAGTTGCCCGACGCCGGCTTCTACCTGTGGGCCGACGTCGGCGCTACCGGCCTGTCGGACACCGAGTTCGCCCGCCGCCTGTATGCCGAATATAATGTCACGGTACTGCCCGGCAGCTACCTGGCGCGCGACGCCCACGGCATCAATCCCGGCAAGAACCGCATCCGCATGGCGCTGGTGGCCGAGGTCGACGAAGGCCTCGAGGCTGCCCAGCGCATCGTCCAGTTTTGCACCGAATTACCACCCTACTCCATCAAAAAATGACCGCACAACTTCAAACCATCATCGACCAGGCCTGGGAACAGCGCGCTGAAATCAATCCATCGAACGGCAGCGTTGAGCTGCGCGAGGCAGTGGCCCATGTGATCGCAGGCCTCGACGATGGCTCGATGCGCGTGGCGCAAAAGACGGGCGCCGACTGGGTCGTCAACCAGTGGATCAAGAAGGCTGTGCTGCTGTCGTTCAGGCTTGAGAACAATGCGCTGATGCTTGGTGACGGCACCATGCAGTTCTACGACAAGGTCCCCACCAAGTTCGCCAGCTACACCGCCGAAGACTTCGCGCGCGGCGGCTTCCGCGTGGTGCCGCCGGCCGTGGCGCGCCGCGGCAGCTTCATCGCCAGGAACGTCGTCCTGATGCCGTCCTACGTCAACATAGGCGCCTACGTCGACGAAGGCGCGATGGTCGACACCTGGGCCACCGTCGGCTCGTGCGCCCAGATCGGCAAGAACGTCCACCTGTCGGGCGGCGTCGGCATCGGCGGCGTGCTCGAGCCGTTGCAGGCCAACCCGGTGATCATCGAGGACAACTGCTTCATCGGCGCGCGCTCGGAGGTCGTCGAG
>CBDDRJ010000015.1:0-66609 GCA_965233055.1 uncultured bacterium | reverse complement strand
CATCCTGACGCACGACGAGCACTACGCCATCATGGGCTGCACGGCATCGCATGGCTACCGCGAATTCAAGGTGTCCGATGGCTATCGCGCCGACGTGATCGGCGTGGTGGTGGAGTCGTTCGGCGCCGTGCGCGACATCGGCGCTGCAGGCGGCAGCGTCGTCGAGTTGCTCGACACCGATAGCGGCGGCCACGGGGGAGCGGAATTCGCCACCTTCTTCATCGACGGCGTGCTGTTTGCGATCAACGCGGAGGATGTCAACGAAGCCTTGCCGGCGTCGAAGGTGGCGCGCGTGTCGATCGCAACCGGTAGCGGCAAGGTCGGCATCCTGGCGCTCGATGAGCAGGCGGCTGGACAGCCGGGCCGCTGCGTATGGGTGTTCGACCTTGGGGTGTTTGTGTCGGGGCGCAAGACCACGGCCGACCACAAGGCCCAGGTGATCATGGTGCACCATGGCAATCAGACCATCGGCCTGCTGGTCAGTGAATTGCACGGCGTGGCGAAGTTCGATTCCGCCCAGCTTGTCTCGACGCCACTGGCGGGCCACAGCGACGGCATGCTGATTCGGCAGATGATCAAGGCCAATGAGGGAGAGGTCTTGATCCAGGTCCTCGACACCGCGTTCCTGTTCAATTTGTTGAACAGTACTGACGGCGTCGACGCGCCTGCCAATCCGGAAACGCCGGAGTTGCTGGTCGGGTAAAGGGCACCAATGCCAGCCAGATCAGGGCAATGCCGGACAGCACCGTCGCAGCTGCGGCTGCCAATCCGCACCGGGGCAGAATAAGTCCAGCGACGCATCGGACGTGATATCGGCCTCGATGCGATGCTCGCCTTTGCCACTGCGCTCGAAACCAACGACAGTGCAAGACTTGGCCTTTCCTCTGCCAAGGCTTGGCCGATGCGGCCTTCGGCGCCGGTGGTGAGTACAATTGGCTTGCTTGAATTCCCGTCCATGCGCTTTGGAGTGCCGGCCGGTCCAGTCGTGCGCTGATGGTTGGCGGCGCTTGAGTTAAATCAAGCTACAATCACAAATCTACTATGAGTAAGTCCTGCTATCCTGAATCTATTGAGGGCGAACCGTTTCATGCGCGACAATGTAAAAACCAAGAAAATACGCAAAGCATCGGTCGAAGCTGCTCCCGCCAGCAAGGTGACGGCAATCGTCGCGGACTACAAGATCGTCGCCGATATCGCTGTCCCGCCGGATTATGTATTTGTTGGCTGGTCAAGTTCAGCCAAGCACCTCGTGCCGAAAGTCTTCGGCGACACACCGCGCCCTGTCACCGCGCTCGATATCGGCTTTGGCCGCGGCGATATGGGAAATCACATCAAGCAAGATCCCCTGTGCAAGGACTGGGTCATCGACGGCATCGACGGCTTCTACCGCACCTGCTGCAACGTGCCGCTGTTTGAAAACTGCGTCTATCGCAATGTGTGGCACGGACTGGTCCAGGACCTCGATCGCGCAAGGCTGGAAACCTATGACTTGATCTGCTTCTTCGACGTCATCGAACACCTCGACGCCTCGACCGCAAAGCGAGTCCTGACCGATTTGCTGACCTGGATGAAACCCGACTGCAAATTGGCCATTGGAACGCCGTTGTGGTTCCTGGTGCAAAGCCATGGCGAAGAAGGCGACCTTGAACCCCATCTGTGCGGTGTCCCCGTCACCTCGCTGCTGAACCTGGCGCCGGTCCTGTACAACATCAACAAGACCTATCTTGTCGGAACTTTCATCCTGGATAAGTCCAGCCTGGCGCATATCGACAAATTCGAACCAACGACTGACCGGGCATTCGATGAAGCCGCCGGTCTTGCGCTGGTGAAGCGCCATGGATTGATCATCGACGAGCGCTGGCATCAGGTTTCCGACGGTACGCCGGCTGCCGCAGTCACACCGCCGCCGCAACCCGTGACCCTCAAGACCATCGTCGAGAATTACAAGATTGTTGCTGACATCGCCGTGCCGCCCAATTACGCCTTCGTAGGCGGGTCGTCGTCAGCCAAGCATCTGATTCCCCTGGTGTTTGGCGAGACGCCGCGCCCTGTTTCCGTCCTCGATATTGGTTTTGGCACCGGCAACCTGGGCACCGTCTTGAAGAACCATGCGTTGAGCCGCGACTGGGCGGTCGACGCCATCGACGGCTACTACCGGACTTGCTGCAATATTCCCCTGTTCGAAAGCGGCGTCTATCGCACCGTGTGGCATGGCCTGGTGCAGCACCTCGATCGCGATACGCTGGCGTCGTATGACTTGATCTGTTTCTTCGACGTCATCGAACACCTTGATGCGGCGACCGCCAGGGAAGTCCTGAAGAATTTGCTCACGTGGATGAAACCCGACGCCAAACTGGCCATCGGGACCCCGCTGTGGTATCTGCTGCAGGGGCATGCGGAGGAGGGCGACCTGGAGCCGCACCTGTGCGGGATCCCGGTGACTTCACTGCTGAGCCTGTCGCCTTCGCTGTATAACATCAGCCGCCACTACCTGGTCGGCACCTTCATCCTGGATAAGTCCAGCCTGGCCCATATCGACAAATTCGAACCGACGTCGGACCGGGCCTTCAATGAAGCGGCAGGGCGGGTATTGGTCGAGCAGCACGGATTGGTCATCAATGACCAATGGAATCTTGTTCCGAGCCTTTAGCGTTCTCAGCCGGATACAACCAGCAGAACACGATGGTCGCGCAGGCCGCGCCGAGCAATTGCGCGATGATGAATCCGGGCGCGTCGATTGGCCGGATGCCGGCGAAGGTATTGGAGGCACTGCGCGCCAGCGTCACCGCCGGATTGGCAAATGAAGTCGACGAGGTGAACCAATAGGCGGCCGTGATGTAAGCAGCCACGGCAAACGGCGTCACGGCAGGGCGGCTGCGCGAGCAGCCGATGATAACCGCCAACAGGCCGAAGGTGGCGACGAATTCGCTCCACCACTGGGCCGGGCCGGTGCGGACATGCTCGGACGCAAAGAATAGCGGGTCGCCAAACATCAGGTGGGCCGCCGCGACACCGGCAAAACCGCCTGCAACTTGCGCCAGGATGTAAGGCAGCACTTCGCTGCCCGGCATATTCTTTTGCCACGCCTGCGACAGCGTGACGGCTGGATTGAAATGCGCTCCCGAGACGGGCCCGAACATCAGGATCAGGGCGACCAGGCCGGCGCCGGTGGCGAGTGCGTTCGCCAGCAGCGCCAGCGCCACGTTGCCGCCGGCCAGGCGCTCGGCCATGATGCCCGACCCCACCACCACTGCCAGCAGCAGCGCAGTCCCCAGGCCCTCGGCCACAATACGTCGTGCCTTCGTCATCGCTTGCTTTCTCCGATCTTATCGAGTTCTCGTTTCAGGGCCAGCTTCTCAAGCTTCTCAAGCGGCAGGCTCATGAAGATGTCCAGGCGGGTCTTGATTTCGCGGCAGACCGTGGCGAAGGCATGGCCGATTTCATCATTGCTGCCCTTGGTCGCGGCCGGATCCTGGAAACCCCAGTGGGCAGTCATCGGCTGGCCTGGCCAGTGCGGACAAACCTCGCCGGCTGCCTTGTCGCACACGGTGATGACGAAGTCCATGTGCGGCGCGCCAGGCGCGGCAAATTCATCCCAGGACTTGCTGCGCAAATTTTCCAGCGGATAGCCGATCGAATCGATCTGCTCGATGGCGAAGCGGTGCACGCCACCAGTCGGGTGGCTGCCGGCGCTGTAAGCCTTGAAGCGTCCCTTTCCGGCGGCATTGAGTACGGCCTCGGCCATGATGCTGCGCGCGGAATTCCCGGTGCACAGAAACAGCACGTTATACACTTTTTCGCTCATGATATTTCCCGTTTGGTCGGTTCGTTGGCGTGAAGCCAGTTTAATTGGGCAGCAGGCTGCCGATGCGGTCCAGCTCGGCCTTGAGCCGGGCCTTGTCATCCGTCAGCTCGGCCAGCGGCAGTGCCAGCAATGCTTCGATGCGCGCACGCAGGATGCGGTAGGCCGTCATGAATGCGGCATCGATTTCTTCTTCGGTGCCGGTCGCGTGGGCCGGATCTTCCACGCCCCAGTGCGTGCGCAATACAGGGCCGAGGTAGGCCGGGCAAGTCTCGCCGGCAGCGCTGCCACAGACGGTGATGACGATGTCTGGCGTCGACGGCAACGCCTCCCACGACTTGCTGTAGTAGCCGTCTGTCGATATCCCTTCGCGTGCCAATAGCGCGAGCGAGCGCGGATGGACATAGCCGGCCGGCTTGCTGCCGGCACTCATCGCGTGCCAGCCGGCCGGCGCCAGGTGGTTGAAGGTGGCCTCGCCGAGGATCGAACGGCAGGAGTTGCCGGTGCAAAGAAAGAGGACGTTCATGTCGGAGCTCATTTCATCAGGAGGGCGATTGTTCGGTGGTGCAAGCCAGCGGTGCCGAGGGCGAGCAGGGATTGCCGCCGCAGCAGCTGTCGGTCAGGAAGGCCATCAGCCCGTTCATGGTCGTGAAGTTTGCCGAATAGATGACGAAGCGGCCATCCTGGCGCGGCGCGACCAGCTGGGCGTGCGTCAGTTCCTTGAGGTGGAACGATAGTGAAGACTGGGGGATGTTGATCCGTTCGGCAATCTTGGTCGCGGCCAGACCGGCCGGCCCGACCTGCACCAATAGCCGGAACACGGCCAGGCGTGACTCTTGCGCCAGGGCCGCCAGGGCGCTAATTGCCTCTTTTGTTTCCATGCTGGCCTCCTTGATCATCTATTCGATAATTCCACATTAATGGAATTATAAACCGGGAATATGACGATGAAATGACAGGCCATTCAATTACTTAGGATGTTCGACAACACCGGCAATAAGCCCACCGCCGGGTGGGCTTATTGCGTTTCTCGCTCAGTTGATCAGCCAGTCATACCGGACTCTGCCCGTCACTAGCTGCCCCTGCGCTGCGGCCGGATTGACCGCCTTGCAATTCTTGACAGCCTTCAAGGTCGCCGCATCGAGATGGTGGTAGCCGCTCGACTGCTGTACCTTCGGTTCGACAATCTTGCCGGACGCATCTGCGCTGAAGGTGATCACAACGCTGCCTTGCAGATCGGCACTGATCCAGGCATTGCGGTAATTGGGGACCGGGCAATCTTTGGAAAGGCGGGCCACGTCGGCGGCATGGGCTGCGGTCGATAACAGCAGCGACAAGGTGGATACGGCAAGTACTCGGGTAAGGGTAAGCATAAATCCTCCTCAACATGAAACGATGAATGGGGCCGAACAAATGTCACGGCATGGAGTAAATATACTGCAGTGCACAAAATAAATTTAATTTTATTTGGTGATTCCAGATATTCATCATACGAATACAAATAAAAACGCACTCTAACAATGCATTAATTCGTGCTTCAGAGCGAAATCTCCCCATCGTGGTGCAAAAATCGGCTGTCATCGGCTGCCGACGAATAGGCGTCAGTCAATGTTAATAATTGAACATTTGGCGTCGTTCTGTCCTAGTTTTATAGATTTTTGACTTCGCTTTTTCTCAGGCGGATATTGCATCTCCACTCGCCGGCCCAAAAAATAAACCGCTGCCTTCGGACCCACGATGTCCCAAGGCAAGCAAAGGGTCGCCGGGCATGTCGTTGTCTACCACAACCATGTTGATATTCAATCTATTGGAGAAAAGATGAATTTTCGTAAGACACTGATCGCCGCGTCGATCGCCGCACTGCCACTGATCGCCCTGAACGTACACGCCGACAGCCTGATGGCTGCGCCTGCCGCCCAGTCGGCACAAAAAAATGCCGGCCTGGTCGCCGCCCTGATGTCGCAGCGCGCCGCGCGCGGCCTGGACGCCGACCATGGTTTCGTCGTCGCCAAGGTGCACCCGGGCGTCAAGGGCCAGACCATCGCCCGCGTCGACCACACCTTCAAGGGCGTGCGCGTGTTCGGCGCCGAATCGATCGTCGTCACCGGCGACGATGGCAGCATCGTGTCCGAGTCGGTGGCCGAGCGCCGCCACGGCCTGGCCAAAGGCAAGATGGACGTTAACCCTTCGATCAGCGCCAAGGCCGCGATCGACGGCGTGGTCGCCAAGGTCGCCAGGAATGGCGTCCACATCGACCCGCCAAGCGCTGAACTGATCGTCTGGCCAGTGATGAAGACCGTGCGCGTGCCCGGCGCGGCCCGCAAGGCCGAGAGCGAACTCAATGCGGTCGACGTCGAAGACGTGGTCGATGGCTACGAGCTGGCCTACCTGGTCCACACCCGTATGGCCAATGGCAACAAGGCGGTATTCCACGACACCGTCGTCAGCGCCAGGACCGGCCAGCAGATCGACCAGTGGGATATGTTCCAGACCGTGGTCGGCACCGGCTACAGCCAGTACAACGGCACCGTGCCAATCAACACCACCCTCAATGGCAGCACCTACACGATGATCGATGCCAGCCGCGGCACCGGTGGCACCTTTGGCGCAATGGCCATCACCAACGCCAACCACACGACCCAGGCCGGTTCGGTCTATACCAACACCACCAATACCTGGGGCGACGGCAAGCAGTATATCGCCGGTGGCAGCACCACCAATGCCAATGGCCAGACCGCAGCGGTCAACGCCATGTGGGGCCTGATGAACACCTACGACATGCTCAAGAACACGCTGGGCTGGCAGTCGCTCGACGGTAATAACACGGCCACCTATATTGCGGCCCACGTCAATACCGCCTACGACAATGCCTACTACAGCGACAGCTGCAAGTGCATGTTCATCGGCGACGGCAGCTCCTTCCTGAGCCTGGGCTCGATCGACGTGATCGGCCACGAAATGGGCCACGGCGTAACGGCATCGACGTCGAACCTGGCCTACCGCGGCGAGTCGGGCGGCCTGAACGAGTCGAGCTCGGACATCAATGGCGAAGCGGTGGAAGCCTACGCGCGCGCCGGCGGCACCGGCACCGTGGTGCCGAACACGGGCAATGACTGGAAGATGGGCACCGAGATCAGCAAGACGGGCACCCCGCTGCGCTGGATGATGAAGCCGTCGAAGGATGGCCGCAGCCCTGACGCATGGTCGACCTCGCTCAAGCGCCTCGATGTCCACTACAGCAGCGGCCCGAACAACCGCATGTTCTACTTCCTGGCCAAGGGTTCGTCGTCCACCGCCAACAGCGACACCTGGAGCAAATACCTGATCAAGGCGCCGCTGGCGATGACCGGCATCGGCACCGACAAGGCGTTCCGCATCTGGTTCAAGGCCAACTCCACCAAGTTCACTTCGTCGACCAACTACGCCGACGCGCGCCTGAAGATGATCGCTTCGGCGACCGAACTGTATGGCGCCAACAGCGCAGAAGTCAAAGCGGTGACGCGCGCCTACGCGGCCATCAATGTCGGCGCCGATATCGCCGAATAAGCAAGTAAGGTAGTCAGCCTCGGGTTCCTCGCCGGCAGCGATGCCGGCGGGGTTTTTTGCATTTATCGCTTGCCATGATCATTGGAATGTCACGAAATGACTATGACTTGTCGCCATTTGAAGGCGACCAAAGCTCTGATTTCGGGCAATATCAGGGATCAGCATCACCGCTGTCGCCTGGGAAATGAATGATGAATGTACTGCGCACGCCTGACCACCGCTTTGCCAACCTGCCCGATTACCCGTTCGCGCCCAATTATCACGACATCACGCCGGACTTGCGCCTGCATTATGTGGACCAGGGACCGAACGACGGCAAGGTGGTATTGATGCTGCATGGCGAACCAAGCTGGTCCTACCTGTATCGACACATGATACCGCCGGTGGCGGCAGCCGGCCTGCGCGTGCTGGCGCCTGATTTGATCGGCTTCGGCAAGTCCGACAAGCCGGCCGAGCGCCCGGATTACAGCTTTTCCGGCCAGCTTGCCTGGCTGCGTCACTGGATCGAGGCGCTCGACCTGAAGGACATCACTCTGGTGTGCCAGGACTGGGGCTCGCTGCTTGGATTGCGCCTCGCCGCCGAAAATCCTGAACGCTTTGCCGCAATCGTGCTGTCGAACGGCGGTTTGGCAACCGGCGACGCGCCAATGACGCTGGCCTGGCGCCTGTGGGAGAAATTCGCCCGCCTCAGTCCATGGTTCCCGATTGGCCGCATTCTGCAAATGGGGTCCAAACGCAAGCTGAGCGCTGCCGAAGTGGCGGCTTACGATGCGCCGTTCCCGGACGAACGCTACAAAGCGGCGGCGCGCATCTACCCGTCGCTGGTGCCGGTGCACTTTGACGACCCGGAGGCAGCCAGGTGCCGCCAGGCGTGGCAGGTCTACCTGAAATGGGACAAGCCTTTCATCACCTGCTTTAGTGACGGCGATCCGATCACACGCCCGTTTGGTGCGCGCTTCAGGCGCGAGGTGCCGGGCGCGCAGCAGCAATCGCATCCCACACTGCACGGTGGGCATTTTATCCAGGAAGACGACCCGTTGCGCTTTGCCGCACTGGCCATCGAGGTGGCATTGCGCCAGCGGGAAACTGCACAGGCTTGAGTTGAAATCACAAGTGTGGCGCGCGCAGGACCCGTAATATCGACGCTCATGCACACCCCACACTTCACCCTCTATGCGTGGCGCATTTCCTGGTACTCGGCCAAGGTGCGCTCTTATTTGCAGCACAAAGGCATCCGGTTCACGGAAAAGAAGCCATCGCTGCTGATGTTCAAGCGGACCATCCCGCAGCATTGTGGCGACGCCGCCGTGCCGGTGCTGGTCACGCCTGAAGGCCAGTGGCTGCAGGACAGTACCCTGATCATCGAAGCGATGGAACAGCGCTACCCGAAGGCGCCGGCGCTGCCGGCCACCCCGGTGCAGCGCTGTTTCGCCTTGCTGGTCGAACTGTGGGCCGACGAGTTCTGGCATCCGACGGCCGAGCATTACCGTTTCAGTTTTCACGAGAATTTCCCGCTCTGGCGCGACGAACTGTCGACGCTATTGCCGGGCTTTCCGCGCTTCATGCGGCATGCCGTCGTCAACCACTTCCACCAATTCATGCTGGAAGTGACGCGCCAGGTCGGCGTGGTGCCAAACACCCATGGCTTGGTCGAACGCTGGTCGGAGCGGCAGCTCGATGCGCTTGACGCGCATTTCGCGGCAATGCCCTACTTGCTGGGCAGCCGCGCCTCGCTGGCCGACTTTGCGCTGATGGGACCGATCAATGGCCACCTGGCCCTTGACCCTTACCCGCTGCGCCAGTTGATCGACAGGCGCCAGCACCTGCGCGGCTGGATTGCCCGCATGAGTGCCACCGGCCAGAGCGCCGGCGCATTTCTGCCAGACGACCAGCTGCCCGCCAGCCTGGACCCGATGCTGGCCAGCTTGTTCGGCGAAATGCTGCCCTATCTGGAGCAATGTACCCATGCCATGCGGGCGCTGGAGCCGATGTCGGCCACCGACCCTCGCTATCCGCGGCTTGGCCCGGCGGTCGACATACCGTATGGCGGCGCCAGCCTGCGCCGGGTGGTCGTGCCGTATGCACTTTGGATGCTACAGCGCCTGCAGGACCAGGTCGCCCAGTCGCCGGAAGCGCAGGCCACGCAGGTGAAGGACTGGCTGGCAGCGCACGGCGCCGCCGGCTTGCTGTCGCTGCGCTTTCCTCGCTTGCGCCGGGTCGGCTTGCATGTGGCACCGGAAGTGGCGCTGGGCGAATGAAGGGGCCAAGGGGTGACGCCTATCTGTTATCCTCGCGCTATCCCAGTCAAAGGAAAACCGCGCGCCATGGCGCTATTCGACCCGATCATTCCGGCCCGTTACTTCACGCCGCTGCTGGCACTGCTGCGCGGCCAGCTCGGTGAGCGGATCGACGCCGCGCTGGCCGGCCTGGGCTTCAATGAGCAGGAGCTGCGGCACCCCGACAAGATCCTGACCATCAGCCAGTTCGATGCCCTGATCACCACATTTTCCGCGCTGTCGGGTCGCGACGACCTCGGTTTCGAACTGGGCCTGGCGATCAAGATCCATCACCACCAGAGCCTGGGCCAGGCCTTGTTGCGCTGTGAGACGGCCGACCAGCTGCTGCGCCTGCTGGCGCGCTTCTCGCGCCTGGTCACCCCGGTGTTTTCGCTGCAGTACGAGCGCAATGCGGACGGCGGCGTGCTGATCTGGCGCCCGGCCGCCTTCATGAGCCCGCTGACCCTGAGGGCGCTCGAAGAAGTGTTCGCCGTCTCCGTCCATACTGAATTGAAGGAGGCGCTGGGCCAGCGCATGGGGCGTGCCGACGCCTATCTGTCGATGCCCAGCCCGCCGCACCTGCGGCGCTATGCGGCGCTGCGTCCGACCCGCTTCAGCTTCGGCGCCCAGGCCCTGCCGGAGGTCAAATTCGTGTTCGACGCCGCCATGCTCGATACGCCGCTGTGGCCGGTTGACCAGGCTGTCACCGCCGCCATGGTCGACACCCTGCAGCAGCGCCAGCGCAGCATCGCGCGCCACCGCAACTGGGCCCAGTGGGTGCAGGTCATCCTGCGCGAGGCCGAAGGCTGCCAGCCGTCGCGCGAGGAACTGGCCCAGCTGCTCAATGTCAGCCCGACCTCGTTGACGCGCCAGCTCGCCAGCGAAGCCTGCAATCTGCGCCAGATGGGCCGGCAGATCCGGCATGAGCGGGCCTGCGCGATGCTGCTCGACAAGGCGCAGCCGATCACCCAGATCGCCTACCGGCTCGGCTACCGCGATGGCGCCAATTTCAGCCATGCATTTCGTAAGGAATCCGGGCTGACCCCGATGGCGTATCGCGCCGGCTTGTCGCGCCCAGCCGACGAGTTTGGGCTCAATTCACAAGTAGTTGCTTAGAACCTCAGTCACAATCAAGCTTTTTGACGGTTCACTTTTTCTCGCCAGGCAGACCACGATGACCCAAGCCGATCCGGTGCCTGCGCCGCGCGCCCGCTGGCGCCGCCTGCTGGCCGAGCCGCTCGTCCATTTCGCGGCGCTGGCCGCCGCATTCTTTGTCCTGTATGCCGTCTTGCACCAGCCAGCCGGGGCCGACATCGTGGTCACCGACGCCGATGTGGAGCGCTTGCGCCTGCTGGCGGTCAAGCAGTACGGCGCCAATCCCGACCCGGCCCGCCTGCGCGAGATCGTGCGCTCCTTCGTGCGCGAAGAAGTGCTGTACCGCGAGGCGCAGGCCATGGGGCTCGATCGCGACGACGTGATCGTGCGCCGCCGCCTGGTGCAAAAGTTCGACTACCTGGCCCAGGCCGAGGTGATGACGCCGACCGAGAACGAGCTAGCCGCCTACTACGCGACTCGCCGCGACGCCTATGCGGCGCCTGTCTTGCACAGTTTCGAGCAGATCCATTTCAGCGCGCGGCATCCGGGCGATGCCGACGTGCGTGCGCGCGCGGCGCTGGTGCGCCTGCAGGCCGGCCAGGCGGTCGACGGCGATCCGTCGATGCTGGCGCGGGCCCAGCCGCGCATGTCGCAGCAGGACATCGCGCGCGACTTCGGCGCCGACTTCGCCGCCGCCGTCGCGCAGCTGGCGCCCGGGCAGTGGCACGGACCGCTGAAGACGGCAACCGGCCTGCATCTGGTGCGGGTCGGCCAGCGCAGTGCCGCCGCTTTTCAGCCGTTGGATGCCGTGCGCGATGCCGTCAAAGCCGATCTGACCAACGAGCGCTTGCAGCAGGCGCGCGAGCAGGCTTACGCGCGGGTGCGCAAGTCCTACCGCATCACGATGCCGGCCGCACTGGGGGCGCCTTGACCGCCTTGCGCAGCTTCTTGTTTGCCTGGCTGTGCCTGGCGACGGCGCCGGCGCCGGCCCACGAAAGCCTGCCTGCCTCGCTGAGAGTGATTGAAGTGGCGCCGCAGCGGTACGACGTCAGCTGGCGGGTGCCGGCCACCCAGGGCAAGGCGCCAGCCATCGCTCCGGTGTTCCCGGCCGATTGCGTCGCCGACGGCGAAATCGCCGAACGCAGCACGCCGGGCGCGCGTCTCCAGCATTGGCGGCTGCGCTGCGGCGCCAGCCTGGCGCGCGGCGTGATGCTGCCGATCGCCGGCCTGGCCGCCACCATGGTCAATGTGCAGGTCCAGCTGACCATGCAGGACGGACGCCACTGGTCTGCGCTGGCCTCGCCGCGCGCGCCTGGCGTGGCATTGGGGACGCTGGCCACGCGCCAGGTGGCGCTGGGCGGCTATTTCCTGCTAGGGGTCGAACATATCCTGAGCGGCATCGACCATCTGCTGTTCGTATTTTGCCTGTTGCTGCTGGTGCCGCAACGCTGGCGCCTGGTGCAGACCATCACCGCCTTCACCGCGGCCCATTGCCTCACACTGGCGCTGGCGGCGCTCGATGTGGTGGTACTGCCTGCGCCGCCGGTCGAAGCCAGCATCGCTCTGTCGATCGTGTTCCTGGCGCGCGAGGTGCTGCGCCCGGCCGGCCAAGGCTCCTTGATGCGCCGCGCGCCATGGCTGGTGGCGTTCGGTTTCGGCCTGCTGCACGGCCTGGGGTTTGCCGGTGCGCTGGCTGACATCGGCTTGCCGCAAGGGGAGGTGGTGCAAGCCCTGCTGCTGTTTAACCTCGGCGTGGAGGCTGGCCAGCTGGCCTTCGTGCTGGCGGCGTCGCTGCTGCTGGCGGCCTTGCGCCAGTGGCGCGCGCTGCCATTGCGGCGCATCGAACAGGCCTGTGCCTATGGCGTCGGGGCAGTGGCGACGGTGTGGCTGGCCGAGCGGGTGATTGTGGTTCTGGTTTAATAAAAATGAAATGGATAGGGGAGCAATGATGTTGAAGAAAATCGCACGCTGGACCGGCGCCGCCCTGCTGGTGTTGTTGGTGGCGCTGGCGGCCTGGATCGCCCATGCCGAATACAAGGCGCGCGGCCGTATCGCGCTCGCTGGTAAGACCGGCCCGCAGACCGCCGCCGTGCAGCCACCACCGGCCAATCCGCTCAAGAACGCTTATTTCGGCGAGCTGCATGTGCATACCAGCCTGTCGATGGACGCCGGCGTACTGGGCACCGACAATACGCCGCGTACCGCTTACCGCTTCGCCAAAGGCGAGGAAGTGGAGCTGACCGGCGGCTTGCGCCAGCGCCTGCTCACGCCGCTCGATTTCGCCGCCATCACCGATCATGCTGAAGGCATGGGCATGTATGCCCAGTGCTCCAAGCCTGACAGTGGCAATTACTGGAGCCTCAATTGCATGGGGCAGCGCTACCAGATTCTGGCGATGTTCCCGCGCCTGACCGCGCAGGTGCGCCAGTTGGGCAGCAAGACCGGTGTCTACGACGAGACCGTATGCGGCGTCGGCGGCGCGCGCTGCGTGGCCGAAGTCAAGGGCGTATGGGACGATGTGCAGGCCGCCGCCAATGAGCACTACCAGCCCGGCAAATTCACCACTTTTTCCGCCTTCGAATACAGCCCGACCCTCGACGCCACCGGCATGCTGCATCGTAATGTGATCTTCCGCGGCACCAAGGTGCCGGACCGGGTGTTCAGCGCCTTCGACGGCTTCCCTGAGGACATGCTGCGCTGGCTCGACGCCGGCTGCAAGGGCGACTGCCAGGCGCTGTCGATCCCGCACAATCCAAACTGGTCGTGGGGCCTGATGTTCGGCGAGACCAATGGCAATACCAGCGCCATCACGCGCGAGAACCTGGCCCTGCGCGCCAAGCTCGAAACCCTGGTCGAAGTGTTCCAGGCCAAGGGCAATTCGGAATGCGCGTCCGGCCTGGGCAGCAATGACGAGCAATGCGGTTTCGAGGCCCTGTGGCCAGTCTGCAAAGCGGGCGAGGACAAGGTCAATCCGGCCGACGGCTTGCACGCACGGCGTTGCGTCAGCCACAACGACGTGGTGCGCAATGTGCTGCGCAAGGGCTTGCTGGAAGAGCAGAAGCTTGGCTTCAATCCGTATAAGTTCGGCATCGTCGCCGCCACCGACAATCACAACGGCACCCCCGGCGACACCGAGGAAAGCACCTACAAGGGTCACGGCGCGGCGGTCGACAACGATGCCAAGGTCAGGATGGGCTCGACCACCAATCTGGTCACCCGTTCGCTCGGCATCAACGCGCCGCGCCTCAACCCGGGCGGCCTGACCGGTGTATGGGCCGAGCAGAACACGCGCGAAGCGATCTTCGACGGCATGAAGCGCAAGGAAACGTTCGGCACCAGCGGCAGCCGCCTGCGGGTGCGCATGTTCGCCGGTTTCGACTTGCCGGCTGACCTGCATTTGCGCGCCGATATGGTCAAGCAAGCCTATGCGGCCGGCGTGCCGATGGGGGGTGATCTGCGCGCGGCCAAGGCCGGCGCGGCGATGTCGCTGCTGGTGTGGGCCACGCGCGACGCCAATTCGGCGCCGCTGCAACGCATCCAGGTGGTCAAGGGCTGGTCGGACGGGACCCAGACCTTTGAACGGGTGTTCGACGTGGCGTGCTCGGACGGGGTGGTACCCGATCCGGCCACCGGCGTTTGTCGCGACAACGGCGCCAAGGTCGACCTGGCCGATTGCTCGATCTCGAAAGACAAGGGAGCGCCGGAACTGGCGACCACCTGGCGCGATCCGTCGTTCCGCGCCGACCAGTCTGCGTTCTACTACGTCCGCGTGCTGGAAAACCCGGTGTGCCGCTATACGCAGCGCGACGCCATCCGCAGCGGATTGGCTTTGCCGGCCGGCGTACCGGCCACCATCCAGGAGCGGGCCTGGTCGTCGCCGGTCTGGTACAGCCCGAAGTAAGCGACTCCAAGGAGTGGCGCTGGCGGCGCAACCGTAGGGTCGGTCAGCTCGCTTTTGACCTTGCCCACCGTCGCTGTCGGGCGGTGGGCACACAGTGCCCACCCTACGCTGCTACGACATCGTTGCGATTGGGTGAACCGGTTTTTGGTTCCACCCACCCCCCCCCCCCCCATACTGGGCACTAAACACAAGTCATGGTTCCGTTGCTTGCTGATAATTCAGCATCACCAACAGGGGAGACCAGCAGTGAGCAGCAACCCAATTCATCGAACCGAATTCGCCAGCCGGCGGATCGGCGTCAACGGCATCACGCTCAATGTGGTGGTCGAAGGACAGGGCCCGGACGTCCTGCTGATCCACGGTTTTCCCGACAGCCACAAGGTATGGCGCAAGCAGATCCCGGCGCTGGTGGCGGCCGGGTTCCGCGTCATCGCACCGGACCTGCGCGGCTTCGGCGACAGCGATGCGCCCACTGCCAGCGGGTCCTACAAGATTCCTGTCGTGTTGGCCGACCTGGCCGGCATCCTCGATGCGGTCGGCGCCACTAAGGTGCGCCTGGTCGGGCATGACTGGGGCGCCGTGATCGGCTGGCAATTCGCGCTGGCCTGCCCGCAGCGTGTCGACCGCTATGTCGCCATGTCGGTCGGCCATCCCGAGGCCTATCCGCGCGGTGGCCTGGCCCAGCTGATCAAGGGCTACTACGTGCCGATCCTGGCTTCCCCGCTCGGCGCGGCCATCCTCAAGCTGGGCAACTGGTCGCTGTTCAAATGGATGACCAACTACCCGCCCGAGCTGGCGCAGTGGAAGGCCGATATGGCCCGTCCCGGCCGCATGCACGCCGCCAATGGCCTGTACCGCGAGAATATCGGCATCATCATCCCGCGCCATCATGGGCGGGTCCAGGTGCCGGTGATGGGCATGTGGAGCAGCGGCGACCATACGCTGTCGCGCAAACAGATGCAGATCTCGGGCCAGTACGTCGATGGCGCCTGGCGCTACGAGGAAGTGGAGGGCGCCAGCCATTGGCTGCAATTGGACCGCCCGCAGCAAGTGAACGATTTATTATTGGAGTATTTGAAATGAGCAAAACCATCCAGCCGGCGACGGCACGCCGCCACCGTTTCGAACGCAATCTTGGGCTGGTCCTGCTGGCCCTGTTCGCCGCCTTCTACCTGTGGCAGACTCCCGGCCTGGTGCAAGGGCGTCTGGCCGCGCCCGAGATCGATGCCTACCTGGCGCGTATCGAGGCCAGCCCGGCGGTGCCGGAAGCGCTGCGTGGGCCGCTGGTGGCCCAGCTGCGCAGCTGGGCCCTGCAGGACGATGGTCAGCCGGTCTATATGATCAACCTGCTGCGCTACCATGACACACTACTGACCTACCCGGGCGCGCCGGATTTCAAAGGCACACCGCGCCAGGCCAACGCCTACTATGAAAGCAAGGTCACGGCGCTGGCGCTGTTGGCCGGCGACTTCCCGATCTACGCCGGCGTCAGCCAGGGCCCGGCGCTACTGGAGGGGAAGGCCGACGGCGGGCGCTTCGATCGCGTGATCGTGATGCGCTACCCGAGCCGGCGCCACGCGCTGGCGCTGTTCAGCAGCCCTGACTACCTGCCTTATGCGCCTTACAAGTTGGCCGCACTGCAGGTGACGCTGCTGCCCACCTCGGCCGAACTGGTGCTATCTGACTTGCGGGTGCTGTGCGGCGCGCTGCTGCTGATCGTCTTCCTGCTGGTCTGCTGGCTGCGCTCCCTGCGCCGTGAGCGCGCGGTGGCGCGATGAGCCATACCTTGTATGGTGCGCAGTTCTCCTACTACTCCGGCAAGGCCCGCAGCTACCTGCTGCACAAGCGCATCGCCTTCACCGAAACGACGGCCACCGCCTGGATCTATCTGCGCGTGATGCCGCAAAAGGTGGGGGCGGCGGTGGTGCCGGTGGTGCACACGCCTTCGGGCGAATGGCTGCAGGACACCAGCGTCATCATTGACACGCTCGAAGCGCGCTATCGGGCCAATCCGGCATTGCCGGCCACGCCGGTGCTGCGCATGGCGGCCTATCTGTTCGAACTGTGGGGTGACGAATTCCTGCTGCCGCTGGCCATGCATACGCGTTGGAACCGGCCCGAACACCTGCCCTGGTACCACCAGGAGGCCGGCAGCGTGCTGCTGCCTGGCTGGCCCGGTTTCCTGCAGCGCCTGATGGGCAGGCAGATCGCCAATGGCATGCAGGCCCTGAGGGCCACCCTCGGCTTCGGCCCCGATATGACGGCGCTGCTCGAGCGCTTCGGCCAGATCCAGCTCGACGCCCTTGATGCCCATTTTGCGCTCTACCCTTTCCTGTTGGGCGGGCGGCCCTGCATCGGCGACTTTGGCCTGATCGGGCCGCTGTATGCGCATATCGGCCGCGACCCTTTGTCGCGGCGCGATCTGATCGAACCGCGCCCGCACCTGAAAGCCTGGATCGACCGGATGTTCGATCCGGACAGCGCAATTGGCGGCGCCTTCCTGAGCGACGACAGGGTGCCGCCGACCTTGATGCCGGCGCTGCGTTCGATCATTGACGAGATGATGCCGTTCCTGCAGCAGTGCGGTGTGGCGCTGGAACAGGCGGCGACGCCGCAGCGCTTCATGGGGCCGGTGGCCTATCCGATGGTCGGTGGTATCCACCGGCGCCATGCTGCGAGCTATCCGCTGTGGATGGCGCAGCGCATGCGCGAGACATTCTCCGCATTGACGCCGCCACAACAGATCGAAGTATGTCGCTGGCTCGATGAAATCGATGGCGCGGCGGTGCTGCAAACGGCTTTGCCGCAAGTGCGGCGCAGCGGTTTGTCGGCAAGGTTGGCCTAGCAGCCGGTCGGCCCAGGCGGGACAAGCCCGAGCGCGCCACGTTTTGTAGGGGGGCGGTCCCGCCCACCCTACGAGCTATTAGCCGCGCAATGCGTCGAAGAAGATCCCCGGCAGCTTGAACCACGAAGGCTTGACCTGGAACGCGAACAGTTTGCGCGCCACATTGTGCGCCTGGCGGTTGCTGACGAACCAGGGCGGAGTCGGCAGCAAGGTCGGCACACCACCGAGCAGGCTGCGCGGGAAAGGCCGGAACGGCGCCTTGACCACGGTGCGCTGGGCGCGGTCGAACATGAAGGTGTTGTGCACGCTGCCGATGCCGCTCTGGACATCGTTGGGCACATGGCCCGGATAGGCGCCCCACGGCGTCACCGTCAGCAGATAGCCCAGCCCGGTCCAGGCGTTGATGGCGATGCAGCCGTAGCGCAGTTCCTCCAGCAATTCGTCGAAACGCGGACCGAGCGCCTTGATGGTGGCCGGGTGAATCAGGATGTTCGCGCCGAGCGTGCCGTGCAGCCGCGTATTGGCGAAGTCGATCGCATTGCGCAGGTAGATCTCCGGGTCCAGGCCGTCGAGCAGTTGTTCGCACAAGGTCGGTGCAAATACCTCGTTACGGTGCGCATATTGGCTGGCGCTGCCCAAGGGCGGCAGTTCGACCATGTCGCGTTGGGCCTGGTCGGTACGGCCGTTGACCTGGCGCACGCCAGGCTGGCAGGCGGCGAATGCTTGTTGGCGGCTGCGCGCTCCCGGGTAGTAGGGCTTGCGATCCGGCGCGGCGGCCACGGCCTCGCGCACTGCGGCGCGCAGGGCGTCCGTGTGTTCCCATTGGCGCGGCAATACCAGTACCTGGGAGGCGACGCAATTGAAGCCTGAGTTATGCAGCTTCTGGGTGGCGATATGCCTGGCCTGGAAGGCGATATCGGCGTGCGTCCACGGGCCCGGCACGACGATGGTCGGGCATACCGCGCCCAGCTCGCTACTGACCGGCTTGCCGTTGACCGGGGTGTTGGCGCGGCGCCGCTGCTCGCCTTGTTCTGCTGCGCCATACACGATCAGGTCGTGGGTAGCCTGGCTGCCCGTGATGTGGATGGTGTCGACCAGTGTGTGCTGGCACAGGTAGGCGCCGAGCTCGCCGCCACCGGTGACGAAGAGCAGGAAATCGCGTTCGATCAGCGGTGCAAAGATGTCGTCGAATACCGGCGCCAGGTAGTCATTGACCGGATTGAGCTTGACCAGGCATACGGCTTTTTCGGTATACAGCTTGTGCAGGGCATCGAGCGGCGCGATGCTGGAGATATTGCCGGCGCCAAGCACCAGTGCCAGCTCGCCCGGATGGGCGGCGCCGGCGCGGTAATGAAAGGCCACATGCTGGTCCAGGTTGGCTTCGCTCACATCGGCTTCCATCCACACTTCCGCGTGGACCCCGGACAGCAGCAGGCGGTCGAACAGATTGAGCGGGAATACCTCGACGGCCAGCTGGCCGCTGGCGAGCGTGCGGCGCTTGAGGCGGCTGACCGCCGGCCGGCCGTCTGCGGCGATCTGGCGCAAGGTGGCCAGCAGGTGGTCGCAGGTGGCCAGCAGGGCCCACGGACCGGAGGTCCATTCCTCGCCCTGCAGCGGCGATTCGGCGCTCAGGCCCTTGGCATTGTTCGACAGCGCGATCCAGCGTTCGGCCACAGCCGGAATGCGTGCACGCACCTGTTCCAGCAGCGCGATGCGAGTGGCCAGGTCGAGGCCGGCCCAGTCGGTCTTGCGCGCCGCCAGCCGTGCCAGCTTGCCCTCGATGTGTTCAACTGCGTGCATGGATGCTCCCATTATTTGGTCTTTCGGTCGGATGCGATGGCGGCGCGGTCCTGCGCTGCGCCATCCGGGTTGATGCACATGAAGGAGTCGAGTCCGTCCTCGGTGCCGTAGGCCGGCAGGTTCGACAGGCTCGAACAGACCCGGCCATCCTTGGTGAAGACCAGGTCGCGCAGCACCGTCACCCGGGTCGGACTCGGGTAGGCGATGAATTTGTCGGCCTTCGGCAGGTAGCGCAGCACCCGGTCCGAATTGTTGGCGGTGACCCACACTTCGCCAGTGCTTGGATGCACATTGAGCGCGTAAGGCACTTCGTGTTCGCCGGGCGCCAGCAAGGGCAGGGGGCGCGCGCTGAACCTCCTGGTGCCGGTATCGAAGGACATCAGGCCGCTGTCGTCAAAGGCTGGAATCCACAGCACCCCTTGGCGGTCGAAACGCGGACGGCGCGGACCCTTGAGCGGGGTGTCGTATTCGGTCACTTCCAGCGTGGCCGGGTCGATGCGGCCGATCTTGCTGGCATACAGCTTGGCGTACCACACGCTGCCATCCTTGGGATTGATGTCGATGCCATACGGGAAGGCCAGAATATTGTGGCCCAGCCACCGCTGGTGCGACAGGTCCAGGTGCAGGTTCTTGCCGGGGAACCAGCTGGCCAGTTTGACTACGGTCGGGAACAGCTGGTCGCTGACCCAGCGGAAGAAACCATTGGCCGGCAGGCGCATCACCTTCATGTCCTCGGTGACTGGATCGAAACGCCCGATCTGGTTCGAGGCCACGATGGTGAACCAAACGATGCCCTTGGCGTCGATCCGTATCGTATGCGGATACAGCGCGTCGCCCGGCACCGGATAGGTCTTGAAGGCCTTAGCTGCAGGGTCGAACGACATCAAGGTCGACGACAGCGCATTGGTGATCCAGATACGGCCATCCTTGGTCTGGGCCATGCTGTGCGGGCCGTGCTTGCCGGTGAAGATGCCGATCGGCAGTTGCAGACCGGAGAAAACGCCGCCCGCCGGCAGGTCGATGTCGGGCAGCTTGTATTGCTCGATCTTGTGGCTCTTGCGGTCAAGCACCCACAGAATGTCGTGGCCTTCGTCGGTGCCATACAGCTTTTCGTCGTCGCCGACTTCGGTGTCATGGATGAAGGACATGGCGTCGCCCACCATCCACTGTTCGATTTTGGCATTGGCCAAAGCGGGATCGAAGGCGGCGCTGCCATAGCTGGCGGCGACCGGCTTGCCGTCGAAACCCTTGGCCAGCACGCCGCTGATATGGCGCACCTCGGCGCCCGACAGCATGGCGAAATAGCCTTCCATGCGCAGGATGGTCGCTTCCCACGCGGCCTGCGGGCGCGCGCCGCGGGTCAGGGCGTTGCCGACCTGGTGGCAATACATGCACTGGCTGACGAAGGGCTGGCGGGCGTCGACGCTGGCCCACGGCAGGCGCGCATTGTGGGCCGAGGCCGGCAAGGCATCGGACGCCGCCTGGGCGTTGGCGAAGCGGGTCAGCGCAAAATCCTGGCGCATCACGCTGACGATGCTGGCCTCGAGCTCGTGGCTGGCGTCTGCCAGGCCGAGCAGGCGAGCGCGCAACACCAGCTTGCCGCCGAAGTCGGTGCGGATCGCATAGCTGCCATCGGCGCCGCTGTAGACGGTTTCCTTGCGGTCCTTGGCCTGGTTGAACACGGTCACCATGGCGCCGGCGGCAGGCTTGCCGTCGGGACCGCTGACGGTGCCGCTAAGAGTGGCGGCGCCAGCGCCATGGATGGCTGCCAGCGCACCCACTGCTGCCAAGAGCTTGATCATGCTGCCTCCCTGGCACGGCCGGACTGGAACCAGGCGGGCAGAGTCTTACTGAAATGCATCGAAGCGAGGGCGCCGATCGACAGGATGCCCATCAAGGGACCGCCCAGCAGCAGGTTGGCGCCCAGCATGGTGGCCGCGATGGTCAGCTTGGGCAGGTGCAGCAGGTCGCCCAGCCACAGGTCAAGGATCAGGACGATGGCGCTGAGCTGGTTGAGTGTGAGCAGGCGCACGAACCAGCGTTCGGCACGGCCGCTCCACAGCAGGAACGCCGCCAGCAGCAGGCTCAGCGACGGCACCAGATAGGCGCGGGCGTCGATCCCGAGCGCGATCATGACGATGGCCGACAGTAGGAACAGGATACTAAACAGTATCGCCTGGGGCGGGCGAAGGCGTGGGGGCATGGCGGGTCCTCGACAAGTATGCGGAAGTCCCATTGTCACCAAACGGGCCACGCCGGACTTGTGATTTCCAGCCAACTACTTGTCTTTTTCCGCCGCCGCGAACTCGGTCGGGTTGACGCCGTTCAGTTTCTTGAAGCTGCGGCTGAAATTGGCGACGTCGGTGTAGCCGAGCCGGTAGGCAATTTGCGACACCGCATGGCGGCCCTCGCGCAGCATCTGGCAGGCGCGCTCGTTGCGCGCCGTCACGCCCAGTTCGCGGAAGCTGGCGCCTTCGCGCGCCAGGTGACGGTCGAGGGTGCGCGCCGAGACATTGGCGATGGCGGCCAGTTCGCCCAGCGTCGGCTGGCAATCTTCGGCTTCCATCAGGAACATGCGCACCCAGTCGCTCCAGTTGCCGGCCTTGGAGCAGGCCTGCATCATCAGCTTGCAGCGCGCCTCGGCCTGTTCGACAGCGCGCAAATCGGTCATCGCCAGCGGCACGTCGAACTGCTCGGTGACCATCCTGATGGCAACGCCGGGCAGCGACTGCTGGCCGAACTGGAAGCGCGAAGGCAGGAATTCACGGTAGCGCGCCTCATGCGCCGGAGCCGGCATCGACAAGAGGTAGTCGCAGCTCATCCTGCCCTGGGCCACGGCATGCATCTGCACCTGGAACGACACGGCAACCGCCTCGAGATGAAACTGCAGCGTGCGCTCGCTCATGGCCAGCGCCGGCACGAAGGCAATGTCGGCGACATTGCCGCGCCGCTCATAACGGAAGGTGAACAGCGGTGTCATCAGCCGGTAGTAGCGCGCCACCATGCGCAGCACATGGTCGAGCGTCGGGCAACTGATCATGGCGTAGCCGAGCACATCGTGGGAATTGAGCTTGATCAGCTTGCCCAGCTCATAGGCCAGGTCGGTGCGGCCGGTCAGCCGCATCAGGTCGGCCAGCAGAGCATCGATCTGGGCCGTGGTCAGGCGCGCCTGCGCATCGTTCAGGGTCCTGACCAGGGCGGCAGGCAAGGCGTCGCGGCAAGGCATGCCACGCGCCTCGATCATGTCGATGAGCTGGGCAAAGTAGCGCGCCGGGGCGGCATTGTCCAAGGATTTCATTTTTTGCATGATAAACCACAGTTGGCGTGAAATGATAGGTTTCCATCTTGCGCCGTTTCCCTCTGTGGCGGCAGCCCCTGTCGTGAAATAACAAGTTGTTGGCAAAAAATGACAAGCGGTGCGGCGTGCTGCCATTCCACAATGCAATCCAAGAAACCAAACATAGGTTTCACGCATTCAATAGGCATAACCCAGGAGACGACCATGCAGCAACTCACCGAACCAGCAGGCGCACCCACAGCCGCCTGATCCGCACTCCCCGACAGTGACGGCCCCGCCAGGGCCGCAGCGCGCCAGCCACAGCCGGCGCGGTGGAGCGGCTCGTCCCCGGACTTTGAATCACCCGTTGTATAACCGCAGCAAAAAAATATCAACAAAGGAGATGGCGCAGCATGAACACCACTGAAACCACACCGCGATTCGCCCTGCGTACAGTGGCCCTCGCGGCCGCATTATGCGCAATCGGCGCTGCCCAGGCCGGCGAGATCGAGACCGGCAATCCGGACTTGTCGATCCGCTTCGACAACACCATCAAGTACAACTATGCCCGCCGCACCGAGGGCCAGCTGGCCGCGATCCTGGCCAGCCCCAATTCGGACGACGGCGACCGCAATTTCAACAAGGGCACCGTATCGAACCGGCTCGACCTGATGACCGAGTTCGACGTGGTCTATGACAAGTCGTTCGGCTTGCGCATCAGTGGCGCTGCCTGGAATGACGCCGCCTATTCCAAGCTCGACAACACCAATATCGCCAGCTCGAACCATTACGAAGGCGGCAAGCCGGCGCTCGGCCTGTCGCCTTACGCCAAGCGCTACCACAAGGGCGCGTCGGGCGAACTGCTCGACGCCTTCGTGTTCGGCCGTTTCGACGTGGCCGATATGCCGCTCAACTTCAAGCTGGGCAAGCACACCATGTACTGGGGCGAGAGCCTGAT
Organism: uncultured bacterium; assembly: GCA_965233055.1. Classification (GTDB taxonomy): domain Bacteria; phylum Pseudomonadota; class Gammaproteobacteria; order Burkholderiales; family Burkholderiaceae_D; genus Telluria_A. Next base: position 43,109 of record CBDDRJ010000015.1, on the reverse strand, counting down.
TTCGCCTATCCACGGCGTCAACTACGGCCAGTCGTCGATCGACCTGATCAAGGCATATTCGGTGCCCGGCTCGGATGCCAAGGAATTGTTCCTGCCGCGCGCGGCCGCCTCGGTCCAGCTGTCGCCATCGAACGAGTTGTCGCTGGCGGCCCAGTATTTCTTCAAGTGGAAGCCGGCCCGCCTGCCTGAGTCGGGTTCCTTCCTCGGCTTCTACGACTACGGCCTGCAGGGCGGCGAAAGCTATAACCTGGGCGCGCTCGGTGTCGGCTTCAAGGGTGCCGACCGCGAACCGAAGCAGCGCGGCGACTTCGGCGTGGCGGCCCGCTGGAGCCCCGAGTGGCTCGACGGCACCGTCGGCCTCTATCTGCGCCGCACCTCCGACCTGCTGCCGCAAGCCAATCTGCGCCTGGCCGGCCTGCCGTCGGCCCTGTTTGGCCAGAGCAGCCCGCTGGTGGCGGCCAATGCGCAAAAGGCCGCCGCGGCCGTGCTGGCCGCCGGCGGCACGGCTGCCGCTGCCCAAGCTGCAGCGGCGTCGGCTGGTTTGCAGACTGCCGTTGCCGTCGGCAACGCCACCTGTACCGCGGCCATTCCGGGCGCCATGGTGGCCGGCGGCAGCAATTGCCTGTTCTATCCGGCGGCACTGGGCACCACCAGCCAGTACCAGCTCGAATACGCCAGCGGCATCGACATCGTCGGCCTGTCGCTGTCGAAGAATATCGGCGGCATCTCGATCGGCGCCGAAATGAACTACCGCAAGCATATGCCGCTGCTGAGCACGGCAGCGGTGTTGATGCCAGTGGGCACCAACCCTGCCATCGTCGCGGCCCTCAACGCCAAGTTCGCGCCGACCCTGGTGGTGGCCGCCGGCGCGCTGCCGGCCGCCGGCGAAGTCAGCGGCGCGCGTGGCAACACCATCCACGGCGTGCTGAACTTCCTGGCCACCACCGCCCAGACGCCGCTATTTGACGCCTCCACCATCATGGCCGAACTGGTCTATAACCGGATCGACAAGGTCACCTCCGGCGACATCTACTACAAGGGGCGCGACAGCTATACCGGGGTCGACAAGGTCAGCCGTAATTTCTTCGGCGTGGCACTGAACTTCACCCCCACCTGGTTCCAGGTGTTCCCGGGCGTGGATGTGTCGATGCCGCTGTCGTATGCGGCCGGCCTGAAGGGCAATTCCGCCATTACGTCGGGCGGCAATAAGGGCGCCGGCACCTATGGGCTTGGCCTCGGGTTCGACATTTACCAGAAGTACCGCATCGACGTCAAATATGCGGGCTTCTTCGGCCCGCTGACGACCGACGCCACCGGCGCCATCACTTCCAGCGGCGGCGTGACCGCCTTGCTCAAAGATCGCGGCTTCGTTGCCGTGACCTTGAAAACCACTTTCTGATCGACAGGGATAACCATGAAGCTTACTTTCTCCTTACTGGCGGCCGCACTGGCCGCAGCCGGCGCCCATGCAGCCGTATCGCCTGACGAAGCCAAGCAGTTGGGTGCCAACCTGACCGTGGTCGGCGCCGAAAAAGCCGGCAATAAAGACGGCACCATCCCGGAATACACGGGTGGCCTGACCACCATCCCGGCCGGCTTCGTCAAGGGCGGCGGCCTGCGTCCTGACCCGTACGCCAGCGACAAGCCACGCCTGGTCATCACGGCCAGGGACGCGGCCAGCCACGCCGACAAGCTCACCTTTGGCACCCGCGAACTGCTCAAGCGCTTCCCGACTTACCGCGTCGATGTCTACCCGTCGCACCGTCCGGTCAACTTCCCCAAGCAGCAGGTCGAGAACACGGCCAGGAATGCGCTGGCGGCCAAGTCCACCGACGGCGGTGTCGGCCTTGAGAACGCGCTGTCCGGCGTGCCGTTCCCGATCCCCAAGACCGGCAATGAAGTGATGTGGAATCACTTGCTGCGCTACCAGGGCCATGCCCAGTTCATCAAGTACGACTCGTGGAATGTCGACTCGTCCGGCACGCCGACCTTGGCCACGACCGGCGAGATCTACCAGGAATTCCCGCTGTCGGACCCGAAGAAAAATGTGGCGGCCAAGCAGTCCGACGTGTTCTTCCGCACCAAGCTGGCCTACCTGGCGCCGGCCCGCCGCGCTGGCGAAGCGCTGCTGGCGATCGATTCGGTCAATCCAACCGTGCAGCCGCGTCGCGTCTGGCAATACCTGCCAGGCCAGCGCCGCGTCAAGCTTGCACCGGATGTCGCCTACGACACGCCAAACCCTGGTTCGGCCGGCGCTTCGACCTATGACGACGCGTGGGTCTTCAACGGCGCGCTCGACCGCTTCGACTTCAAGCTGGTCGGCAAGAAGGAAATGATCGTGCCGTACAACGCCTACAAGATCGTCTACCACAAGAATGTGGCCGACATCACCAAGGCCAACCACGTCAATCCTGACCTGGTGCGCTGGGAGCTGCACCGCGTGTGGGTGGTGGAAGCGACGCTCAAGCCGGGCAAGCGCCATATCTACAGCAAGCGCACCTTCTACGTCGATGAAGACAGCTGGATCGCCGTCGCCTCGGATGAATACGATGCACGCGGCCAGTTGTACCGCACCTCGTTCTCGCATTCGGCATTTGCCTACGATGCGCAGGCTGTGTTGTCGGGCAATCACATGATCTACGACTTTGTCAGCGGTACGTACAACATCACCGGCGTGTCAGGCCACTTCACCGGCGTTAAGTTCATCGCGCCGCTCAAGGCCAGTGAATGGTCGGCAGAAGCGCTGGCAGGCAGCGGCGTACGTTAAGTAAAGCGCGCAGCGACCCATCCCCGCGGCGGCGCGCAGCAAGTTTCTCGTTTTGCTGCCGGTGGCAGGTACCCCCAGCTGCCGGCAGTTTTTTTATTGAATTGATTATGAAACCATCTTCGCTTGTGCTGTCCCTGATGCTGTGCTGCGCCTTGCCGCTGCACGCGGCCGGCAGTTTTGTCGACGTGCTCGATACGCCGGCGGCACCATCGGCGCGGGCCGAGCGCGCGCTGATCAATGGATTGGCAGCGGCAGGCAAGCGCCTGGTGGCAGTCGGCCAGCGCGGCCATATCCTGTATTCCGACGATGACGGCGCCCGCTGGCAGCAAGCCCGGGTGCCGGTGTCATCCGACCTGGTGGCCGTGCATTTCCCGACGCCGCAGCTGGGCTGGGCAGTGGGCCACGATGGCGTGGTGCTGCATTCGAACGATGGCGGCGCCAGCTGGATGCGCCAGCTCGACGGCATCAAGGCGGCGCGCCTGGTGATAGCGCAGGCCGCCAGCGAGGCGCTGGTCGAAGAAGCGCGTGGCGTGCTGGCGCACGGCCCGGACAAGCCTTTGCTCGATGTCTGCTTCGAAGACGACAAGAAGGGCTTCGTGGTTGGCGCCTTCAACCAGATCTTCGCGACCCTTGACGGCGGCGCCAGCTGGACGCCGTGGAGCGCGCGCATCGACAACCCGAAAGGATTCCACCTCAATGCGGTCAGGCAGGTCGGCGGGCGCATCTATATCGTCGGCGAACAGGGCCTGGTGCTGCGCCTGTCCGTCGACCGGTCGCGCTTCGAGGCCTTGCCCACGCCATACAAGGGCAGCTACTTCGGCCTGACCGGCGATGGTGACGCTCTGATTGTGTTTGGCCTGCGCGGCAATGCGATGCGCAGCCTCGACCAGGGCGCCAGCTGGAGCCGCGTCACCACCGGCGTGCAGTCGGGTCTGACGGCCGGCGCGGTCGGCGCCGACGGCAAGCTGCTGCTGGTCAGTCAGGGCGGCCAGGTGCTGGCCAGTAGCGACCATGGCGCGACCTTCAAACCACTGGCCGGCATCAAGCCGGCCGCCACCAGCGCGGCGCTGCTGACCGGCAGCGGCACCTTGGTGTTGGCCGGCATGCGCGGCCTGCGCAAGGAGAAAATGTAATGGCAGCAGGATTGAACCAGGTCGACGACATGCCCGTCGTGCGCGACCTGAAGGACTTTGACACGACATCGGGCAATATGATCGAGCGGCTGGTGTTCAACCACCGCCTGTGGATGATCGTCGTTTGCGCGCTGGTCACGCTGGCGCTGGGCTACCTGGGCGCAACGCGCCTGGCCCTCAATGCCAGCTTCGAAAAGATGCTGCCGCAGGGCCAGCCTTATATCAAGAACTACCTCGACAACAAGGCCGCGCTGCGCGGCCTGGGCAATGCGGTGCGCGTGGTGGTGGCGAACCCGCAGGGTGATATCTTCGATCCGCGCTACCTCGAGGTGCTCAAGCAGGTCAACGACGAACTGTTCCTGACGCCGGGCGTCGACCGCGCGTGGATGAAGTCGATGTGGACTCCGACCGTGCGCTGGAACGAAGTGACGGAAGAGGGCTTCCAGGGCGGTCCGGTGATGCCGGACGCCTATGACGGCTCCCAGGCCAGCGTCGACCAGCTCAAGATCAATATCGCCCGCTCGGGCATCGTCGGCAGCCTGGTCGCCAACAATTTCAAGTCGACCATGATCTTCGTGCCGCTGCTGGACAAGGATCCGGCGACGGGCCAGCCGATCGACTACGCCAGGTTCTCGCAGGCGCTCGAGCAAACCGTCAAGAAGCATGAAAACGGCAGCTTCAAGGTCGGCATCCACAGCGTCGGTTTCGCCAAGCTGATTGGCGAGCTGTTGGCCGGCATGGCCGAGGTTGTCATGTACTTTGGTGTGGCGGCGCTGGTGGCGACGGTGGTGATCTATTTCTACACGCGCTGTGTGCGTTCGACCGCACTGGTGCTGGCCTGCTCGATCGTGGCGGTGGTGTGGCAACTTGGCCTGGTGGCGGCGTTTGGCTTCGAGCTTGATCCGTTTTCCATCCTGGTGCCTTTCCTGGTGTTCGCCATCGGGGTCTCGCACGGCGCGCAGAAGATGAATGGCATCATGCAGGACGTCGGCCGCGGCACCCATTTGCTGGTGGCGGCGCGCTACACCTTCCGCCGCCTGTTCCTGGCTGGCCTGACAGCGCTGCTGGCCGACGCGGTCGGTTTTGCGGTGCTGATGGTGATCGACATCCCCGTCATCAAGGACCTGGCGATGACGGCCAGTATCGGCGTGGCGGTACTGATCTTCACCAATTTGCTGCTGCTGCCGGTACTGCTGTCCTATTTGGGCGTATCCAAGGATGCGGCGCGCCGCTGCCTGCGCGAAGACGCCGACGAGGGCAGGGGGCGCGGCCTGGGCAAGCTGTGGCTGATGCTCGACCGCTTCACCGAGCGACGCTGGGCCATTGCAGCACTGTCGGTCGCCTTTGTGCTGGCCGCCGGCGGCCTGGCGATCTCGATGCACCTGAAGATCGGCGACCTCGACCCCGGCGCGCCGGAGCTGCGCAAGGAATCGCGCTACAACCGCGACAACGCCTATATCACGGCCAATTATTCGCTTTCGTCCGACCAGTTCGCGATCATGGTCAAGACCCCGAAGGAAGGTTGCCTGAAGTATGAAACCCTGGTCGAGGCCGACCGCCTGGCCTGGACCTTGCAGCAGGTGCCGGGCGTGCAGACCACCGTGTCGCTGACCGACGCGGTGCGCCAGATCACGGCCGGCACCTCGGAAGGCAGTCCGAAGTGGCTGACCATTTCGCGCAACCAGGATGTGCTCAACTACGGCGCACAGCAAGCCTCGGTCAATAACCCGGATCTGTTCAATATCGAATGCTCGCTGATGCCGGTGATCGCTTACCTGGCAGACCACAAGGCCGAAACACTGGAGCGGGTGGTGCAGGCGGCCGATGCCTTCGCCAGGGAGCACAGCACGCCGGAGCGCCAGTTCCTGCTGGCGGCCGGCAGCGCCGGCATCGAAGCTGCCACCAATATCGTGGTGCGCGAGGCCAACCACCGCATGCTGCTGCTGGTGTATATCGCGGTCATCGCGCTGTGCTGGGTGACCTTCCGCAGCTGGCGCGCGGTGCTGGTGGCGGTGCTGCCACTGGCGCTGACTTCGATCCTGTGCGAGGCGCTGATGGTCATGCTGGGCATGGGCGTCAAGGTGGCGACGCTGCCGGTGATCGCGCTCGGCGTCGGCATCGGTGTCGACTATGCGCTCTACCTGCTGTCGGTGCAACTGGCGCGACAGCGCGCCGGCGCCAGCCTGGGCGACGCCTACCGCCACGCCCTGCAATTTACCGGGCGGGTGGTGGCGCTGGTTGGCGTGACGCTGGCCGCCGGTGTCGTGTGCTGGGCCTGGTCGCCGATCAAGTTCCAGGCCGATATGGGCATCCTGCTGACCTTCATGTTCAGCCTGAATATGGTGGGTGCGCTGGTGCTGATCCCGGCCCTGTCCCACTTCATGCTCAGGAAGGTGTAATGGAGGCGGTCGTGTGCAAGCGCGCATTGGCGCTGATGAAGTCGCGGCGGGCCAGCGGCGCTTCCTACCACGTGATCGCCGCAGAATTGAATACGCGCGGCCTGGCCGCGCCGCGCGGCGGGCGCTGGTATGGTAATAGCGTGCGCCAGGCCTTGATCAACCTCGCCCCGCAAACCCGGCCCCGCGAGGAGCCACGCAAGCATGCCGCATCGCCCGACCAGGCGCTATTCGACGCGTGGAACGCCAATTTCATATAACAAGCAAGCCATCCCCAGGAGATAACCATGCTAGGACTCATGCAACACCAGCCATTGCTGATTTCATCGCTGATCGAACACGCGCGCAGCAACCATCCGCACAAGGAGATCGTTTCGCGCACCTCGGAAGGGCCGATCCACCGCACCAATTACGGCGAAATCGCGCTGCGCGCCAAGCGCATGGCCAATGTGCTGGCCCGCCTCGGCGTAGAACCTGGCCAGCGCGTGGCCACCCTGGCATGGAATGGCTATCGCCATATGGAGTTGTACTATGCCGTGTCGGGCATGGGCGCGGTGCTGCATACGATCAATCCGCGCCTGTTCCAGGAGCAGATCGAGTACATCGTCAATCACGCCGACGACCAGTATCTGTTTTTCGACATCGGCTTCGCGCCCCTGATCGAAAGGCTGGCGCCACTGATGAAGAGCGTCAAAGGCTTTGTCGCGATGACAGCCCACGCACACATGCCGGCCATCAAAGTCGACAATCTGATGTGCTACGAGGAGCTGCTGGCCGATGCCAGCGAACAGTTCGACTGGCCGGCCATGGACGAGAACAGCGCCGCCTCGCTGTGCTACACCTCGGGCACCACCGGCAATCCGAAAGGGGTGCTGTATTCGCACCGCTCGACCGTGCTGCACTCGATGGCTGCCTGCACGCCCGATGCGCTGGGCTTGTCGAGCAACGATTCGGCCCTGCTGGTGGTGCCGATGTTCCACGTCAATGCCTGGGGCATGCCGTATTCGGGCGCGATGTGCGGGGCCAAGCTGGTGATGCCGGGTCCGGCGATGGATGGCAAGAGCGTCTATGAGTTGATGCGCGACGAAAACGTGACGCTGGCCCTGGGCGTACCGACCGTGTGGCTGATGATGTTCCGCCACGTCGAGGCCGAACGGCTCGATCCGAAGCGCGACCTGTCGCTGCGCCGCTGCGTGATCGGCGGCTCGGCCGCCGGCCTGTCGATGATCGAGACTTTCGACAAGGTGTTCGGCGCGACCGTGATCCATGCCTGGGGCATGACCGAGATGTCGCCGCTGGGGACGGTGTGCCACCTGCAGCCCAAGCACGCCATGCTGGACGATGCGCAGCGCTACCAGGTGCAGGCCAACCAGGGCCGCGCCGTGTTCGGCGTGTCGATGAAGATCGTCGACGACGACGGCAACGAGCTGCCGCGCGATGGCCGCGCCTTCGGCCATCTGGTGGTGCGCGGCCCCTGGATCACGTCCGGCTACTACCTCGGCGAGGGCGGTCAGGTGCTCGATGCGCAGGGCTACTTCGATACCGGCGACGTCGCCACCATCGACCCGGACGGCTATATGCACATCACCGACCGTGCCAAGGATGTCATCAAGTCGGGCGGCGAATGGATCTCGTCGATCGACCTGGAGAATGCGGCGATGGGCCATCCTGCAGTGGCGGAGGCCGCAGTGATCGGTGTCCATCACCCGAAATGGCAGGAGCGGCCATTGCTGGTGGTGGTGAAGAAGGCGGGCCAAGCAGTGAGTCGCGAGGAGATGCTGGCCTTCCTCGATGTGCGCGTAGCCAAATGGTGGCTGCCGGACGATGTCGCCTTCGTCGACGAACTGCCGCATACGGCGACCGGCAAGCTGCAGAAAATGAAGCTGCGCGAGCTGTTCAAGGAATACCGGCTGCCGACCGGCCAGGGAGGGCAGCCATGATAGGCGCCTTGCAGGGACGCGCCGTGTGCCTGGTGGCCGCACTGGTGATTGCCAGCGGCTACGCCTGGCTGATCGCAGACGGCCTGCTGGCCTTGCCGTGAGGGAGATCGCGATGAAGGCATGGAAGGCAATCGGTGCGCGGCTGGCGCAGCTGGCGATCGGCAAGCGGCTCGGACTGGGCTTTGGATTCGTGATGGTGCTGCTGGTGACGATGATGGCGGTGTCGGTGGCCGCCATGGCCAGCATGCAGCAGCGGGTCGATACCATCTTGCAGGACCAGTACAGGAAGGTGACGCTGGCCACTGAAGTGAAATACAACGTGGCGCTGATCCACCAGTTGCTGCGCAGCGCCATCATCGCCGCCGAATACCAGGGCGAGAACGCGGTGGCGAACCAGATCAAGCCGCTGCGCCAGCGCAATGCCGCCTTGCTGGCGACACTCGACAAGACGCTCGAGGCCAAAGCCGAACGGGAGGTGTTGGCGGCGATCGGCAAGGCCAGCGCGACCGACGAGGCGAGCCAGAAGGAATTGTTCGTCTACCTGAACAAGGGCGAACTGACCGAGGCGCGCAGCATGCTCAATGCCACGATTCGCCTGTCGGAAAAAGAATTCGTGACGCTGCTGTCAAGCCTGGTCGATGCGCAGTCTGCCAATATGGCGCAAGAGTCGAAGCTGTCGTCATCGTCGGCAGCGACGGCCCGCCTGAACATCATGCTGCTCGGCGTGGCCGCCATTGTGCTCGGTTCGCTGATCGCCTATGTTATCGTGCGCGGGCTATTGCGCCAGCTGGGCGGAGAACCGGTCTATGCCAGTGCCATCGCCGGGCGCATCGCCGATGGCGACCTGACGGTGGAGATCGATACCACCTATGGCGACGACGACAGCCTGCTGCAAGCCTTGCGCGCGATGCGCGACAAGCTGGCGGTGCTGGTGGCCGACGTGCGCGGCGGCACCGACGAGATGGCGACCCTGTCGGCCGATATCGCGGCCGGTAACCAGGACCTGTCGGACCGCACCGAGCAGCAGGCCAGTGCGCTCGAAGAGACGGCCTCGTCGATGGAACAGCTCACCAGCACGGTGGGCCAGAATGCCGACAATGCGCGCCACGCCAACGAACTGGCAGCGTCCGCATCCGCCGTGGCCAGCAAGGGCGGCGCCGTGGTCGGCAAGGTCGTGCTGACGATGGAAGCGATCTCGCGCTCATCGAAGAAGATCGAAGACATCATCGGCGTCATCGACAGCATCGCCTTCCAGACCAATATCCTGGCGCTCAATGCGGCGGTCGAGGCGGCGCGGGCCGGCGAACAGGGACGCGGCTTTGCCGTCGTCGCCAGCGAAGTGCGCAACCTGGCCCAGCGCAGCGCCAGCGCGGCCCATGAGATCAAGGACTTGATCAGCGAGTCGGTGGCCCAGGTCAGCCAGGGCAATGCCCTGGTCGGCGAAGCGGGCGTGACGATGGAAGCGATCGTCGACAGCATCTCGCGGGTGACGGCCATCATGGGCGAGATCCAGTCAGCCAGCCGCGAACAGACGGCCGGCATCGAACAGATCAATACCGCGATCATCGAGATGGATGGGGTGACCCAGCAGAATGCGGCGCTGGTCGAACAGGCCGCAGCAGCGGCCGCGTCGATGCAGCAACAAGCGGACAGCCTGGCCCAGGTCGTCAAGGTCTTCAAACTGGCGGAACATGGCAGCCGTGCCGTGGCCTTGCGTTAGGAGGCGGGGCGACGAGCCGGATCGATCAGGATCTTGGCGTGCCGTTCCGGATCGCGCAGGTCGTCAAACGCCTGCGCCACGCCGTCCAGGCCAACCACGCCGGTGATCATCGGGGAGCAGGCGACTTTGCCGTCGGCGATCAGGTGCAGCGCGTCGCGGTACTCCAGCGGCGAATAGCCCATCGAGAAGCGCAGGTCGAGCTCCTTATTGATGGCCATGGCCGGTTCGATCTGGTCCATCTGCATGCAGACACCCACCACCACCACGCGCGAGAACAAGGGCGCGCCGTCAATGATGGACTGCAGCACGCCAGGCACGCCGACGCATTCAAACACGACCGGATGCTTGGGCTTGAGGCCGAGCCCTTCGGCCAGGCGCCAGCTATGCCACCAGGGCACAGGCAGCTTGCCCAGTTTTTCGCGGGTGCCGACGGCCAGCTCGAGCAAGCTATCGAGGCCGCCCAGGAAGCCGAGCTCGCGCCAACCGGCATACGGCGATTCGACGGCAGGGTCGACCACGCTGTCGGCGCCGCACTGGAGCGCCAGTGCACGCCGGCCGGCCGAAAAATCGCTGGCAATGACGGTCGCGACGCCGCGCGCCTTGAGCATGCAGATCACCGCCAGGCCGACCGGGCCGCAGCCGACCACGACGGCGACGTCGCTCTTGCGCACCTGGCCGCGGTTGACCGCATGCAGCGCCACCGCCATCGGCTCGGTCAGGGCCGCCATATCGCTTGACAGGCCATTTGGTACCGGAACCATCATCGACGTTTCGACCACCACCCGTTCGGCATAGGCACCAGGGGCGCGCACCGACAAGCCGACCATATCGATATCGCTTCCCTTGCGGATCACCGGCATCGCGCACACGCGGGTGCCGGGCCGTATCGGGCCCGCTGTGCCCGGGCCATAGTCGATAATCTCGCCGCAGAATTCATGGCCGAACACCAGCGGCTGGTCGGCTTTGGGGAAGGACGGATAGCCGCTGCGCGTCATCAACTGCCCCATGTGGTCGCAATGGTGGCGCACATGCAGGTCCGAGCCGCAGATTCCGCAGCGCAGCACCTTGAGCAAGGCCTGGCCCTGTGCGGGCCTTGGTTCCTGCAGCTCGCGCAGCGTTAGTGTTGTGTCTTGGCAGACGACAGCTTTCATTGTTTTTTCTCCTTTTGAGCAGAACGCAGCCAGCCGGCCAGCAGGAACAGGCATAGCAGGATTGCGCCAAGCATGACGCGCGGGTCGGGCAGTACGATGTCGCCGCTGGTGGGCACCAGCAACACATCGAGCGCCATCATCTTGTAAGGGGCGACCTTGGCATAGGCCGGGTCGCTCAGCAAGGCGAGGAAGGCGCGCCGGCTGGTATAGCGCACCACCAGTGCGCGCGTCCAATCGTCCTGATCGCGGTCGGCGCCGACCGGGATCAGGGCCTGGCCATGGGTAGCGCTGCCGAACGGCAGGCTGCCACCGTTGGTCACCAACATCGGCAAGGTCTTGTTCTCATAGTAGTTATTGGCATCGACCGGGCTGCCGTCAAACGGCAGGCTGCCCGGGAACTGGCGCAGCGTGCGGTGATGGCGCATCAGGTTGAGCATATAGAAGGGCTGGCCGTCGTCAGCTTCGGCCCAACGCCGCACGCGCTTGAGCACTTCTGCCTTCTCCGGCATGTGCAGCTGGGCGTCGGCAAGTTTGAGGTGATGGTCGATTTCGGCGCCACTGAGTTTGCCTGCGATGATGCCAGGGCTTTGCCACAGGCAGAATGCAGCGAAGATGGTGATGAAGCTGGCCCCGAGCAGGGGCAGGAAGCGCGATGATGTCACAGTGGCCTTTCAGTAGGCGGGTTTATTTCAGGAAGGAGAGCAGGACCGGATTGAGGCGGTCGGGGATTTCCGATTGCATCCAATGGCCGGCCCGTTCGAAGCGCACATAGCGCCAGCCGGCCTTGCAGCGCAGTCCGGACGCAACCATCTGGCGCTCGACCAGGGCGATATCGCCGGTGCTGTAGATGCCCAGCACCGGCACCAGCACGTCGCCCCAGTCGTGCGGCCACACCAGGCCAAGGTTGGCGCGGTAGTAGTTGATGCCGGCCCGCAGACGCCCCGGCGGGGACAGCGACTGGCGCCAGGTCGCCAGCTCGTGGCGGCAGCGGGTCAGGCAATACAGGCCGCGCCAGTTGCCGAACCTGAGGATCAGTTCCGGCAGCAGCGGCAACTGGAACAGGGCGATATAGTAGGCCTTGAGCTTTTGCAGCAGGCCGCCGCGCGCATAGCAGCTGGGGTGGCCGACCGACAGGGCGCAGTAGCGCTCGATGCGGCCAGGATGGCGCAGTGCCAGCTGCCAGCCGATCACCGCGCCCCAGTCATGCGCCACCAGCCTGACCTTGGCGATGCCGAGCGCATCGAGCAGGCCGACGATGTCGTCGACCAGCAAGTCGAGCCGATAGTCGCGCACCCGCGGCGGCATGCTGCTTTGGCCGCAGCCGCGCAGGTCGGGCGCGATCACGCGGTGGCCGGCCGCGACCAGGGCGGGAATCTGTTCGCGCCACACCAGGTGGGTATCGGGAAAACCGTGCAGCAGCAGGACGTCGGTGCCGCTGCCGGCCATGGCGACGTGCAGGTCGATGCCGTTGACCCGCATGGTCGAGTAGCTAATATCCATCGTGCCTGTCGGAAGAAGTTTGACAGGACATGATGACGTGCCGCTGGCACGGCTGCCATGTCATTAACCGACAAGGCCTTGTCTGTTTCGGCCAGCCGCGCGCCGCCAGCAGGCTCCTAGTGAACCGTAACAGTGGAATGCGGAGTGCCTGCCGTGCCGGCTGGTCGCCTGAGAGGAGTCCGCCCTTGCAAGGGCGAACCGTTACAAATGCTCGCGATAGTACGCACTATCGCTGCGCTTTGCGCCTTGCCCTGCAAATGCCGGCGCATCCTTCACTCCGCATTCCACTGTTACGGTCCACTAGCCCGTCAGCTGGGACCGGTACTGGCTTGGCGAGACGCCCATCACGCGCTGGAAGGCACGGCTGAAGTTGGCGGTGTCGCTAAAGCCGAGCAGCTCGGCGACATCGGTGATCCTGGTGCCGGGCGCGGCCAGCATGGCGCAGGCCTTCTCGAAGCGGATCTTTTCGGCCAGCTCGCGAAAGCGCTGCCCCTCCTGTTTCAGGTGGCGGTCAATGGTGCGGGCCGATACATTGGCACGCCTGGCGATGTCATCGAGCGTGACCAGCCCGCCCTGCGATTCCTGCAGCACCATGGTGACGTAGTCGATCCAGTTGTCGACCCCGCGGGCCGGGCGCTGGGCCAGCTTGCTGCAGCGCTCGTCGATATCGCGCGCCACATCCGGATTGCCCATCGCGAGGGGCAGGCGCAGCATGTCGCTGTCCATCACCACCCTGACGGCCGCCAGCTCTCCCTCGTCGAAATGGAAACGGGCGCGGCCAAGCTGGTAGTAGCGCTGGATATGCGGCGGTGCCTTCATCGACAGGTAGATGTCGTAGGGCGGCAAGCGCTCGCCCAGCATCAGCACCATCTGGTTATGATGGGCCAGCGCCAGCACTTCCAGGTAGAAGGCCAGCAGCTCGCTGCTCATCGCCACTGTCGGCGTGTAGGTCGCTTCGGCGCCGCCGGGCACCAGCCGGTAGCGCAGGGTCCAGGTTTCTATCATCAGATGATAGTGGCGCTGAGCCATGCGCATGTATTCGTCGAACGTATTGCAGCTGATCAGGCCGTAACCGAGCAGGCTATGAGAGTTGGTCTTGATGCGCCGCCCCATTTCAAAGGCGATATCGCTGCGCTCGCACAGCGCCAGCGCGGCATCGGCGAGAGCGTCGGCCTGGCTGGCGGTCAGCAGGCTGTCACGGGCGGTCAGCGCCTGTTCGCTGACGCCGGCCTGGCGTAGCCAAAGGTCCGCGCTGACGCCGTTCTCTTGGACGACATCGCGCAGCAGCTGGAAATAGCGAGCCGGGATATGACGGGTGACCATCCCGCCATCATGGCATACAGCCCGGCACTTGCCAAGTCGGCCTATTTGGCGTTGTACGAGGACAGGTCCTGCGGCGTGATGCCCTGGGCGGCGCAGTAATCGAGGTAACGCTTCATCGATGTTTTCCAGTTTTCGACGGCGATGATATTGTCCTTGTCGTCGAGGTAGAGCAGCTCACCACAGACGATATTGAAGGTCATGATGTGGCCCGTCTTGCTCACCACCTGGGGCGTGTGCGCGGTCGATGCCGTCTCGTAGACGACGCTGCCGGCGCGTGCGACCCAGTCGTGCTCCTTGTACTTCCATTGGCCCTCAATGGTGTAGACAATGACTGTGCCGGTGTGGTGATGCTTTGGCATTTCTGCCCCGGCCGGCGCCTTGAGCAGAGTGATGGTTTCGCCGCGCACCGGATCGATCTTGAAGTACTTGATCATCACATCGTTGCTGTAGGGCGCGAACGGCATCCAGGGGGTCGATTCGCCGTCGATGCAGCCGGTGTCGATTTGTTCAAACATCATCATGGTGGAGTGCTCCGCTATTCGCTATAGAACTTGGGAGTATTGACCATGTGTGCGGATCGGATCACCTCTTTTTCCGACAGTCGCTTGTCAATTCCGGACAGGCTGGCCTCAGGCGGCGCGAGCGCTGCGCCAGCCTGCGCAATTCGGCGGCGACGACGGCAAAGCCGCGCCCCTGCTTTTCTTCTATCCGGGGAGCTGCCTAGGCGGCGCGCCGCAGGCTGTAGGGTGGGCTCGGTTTCACCGAACCCACGCGTTGGGAAGTGAATTGGCCCACTCGACGTTGCGGCAGTTGCGCCGGTATCGCTTCGACCTTGAAGTGGCTCACCAGCTGCGCCAGGCTGGACGCATTTAGGTGCATGGCGCGCGCCGCTGCCGCCGCCTGGTGCACCAGTGCCGCGTTTTGCTGGGTCATGCCGTCCATGTCGTGGATGGCGCGGTTGGCGTGGCCGATATCGGCTTCCTGTTCGCCGCTGGCGTGGCTGATTGAGGCCATGATGCCGGTCAGGCGCTGCACGCTGTCAACCACTTCGTGCATGGTCGAGCCGGCCGCCTGCGCCAGCGCGCTGCCATTGCTGATCTGTTCGGCCGAATCGCCGATCAGCTTCTTGATCTCCTGCGCGGCGGTGGCCGAGCGCTGCGCCAGCGTGCGCACTTCGCCGGCGACGACGGCAAAGCCACGCCCCTGTTCACCGGCGCGCGCTGCCTCGACTGCTGCGTTCAGGGCCAGGATATTGGTCTGGAACGCGATGCCGTCGATGACGCCGGTGATGTCGACGATCTTCCTGGCGAACAGGCTGATCGCCTCCATGGTGGCGACCACGCGCTCGACGTCCTGGCCGCCGCGTTCTGCCACCGCTGACGCGGCGCGCGCCAGTGCGGTGGCATCGCGTGCGCTGCCGCTGGTCATCGACACGGCCGCCGTCAGCTCCACCATCGAGGCCGCAGTCTTTTCCAGCGCTGCCGCCTGGTCGGTAGTGCGGTGCGACAGGTCCAGATTGCCATCGGCGATGTCGCGCGCGGCGCGGTCGATGTCGGCCGCGTCCAGCCGCACCTTCGACACCGTGCCGGCCAGGGTCGCCGTCATGCTCGAGAGGGCGACGAATAGTTGTCCAATCTCGTCGTCGCGCGCCAGCGGAGGCACGGCGCGCAGGTCGCCGGCGGCGACCCGCTCGGCCACCACCACGGCCTGCTTGAGCGGCACGGCGATCGAGCGCGTCAGCAGCCAGGCCAGCACGCAGCCGGCCGACAGCGCGCCGATGCCCATCACCATCAGCAGCGCCAGGCTGGCCCGGTACTGCCTGCCCGATTCGGCCGCCAGCGCGCGCGCCTGGCTGCCCTGGTACTGCAGCAACTGCTCGAGGCCGTCGGTGTAGGCCTTGAACAGCGGGTCGAACTGCTGCTCGACCATGCTGGTCACTTCCTGGGTGCGCCCCATGTCCTTGAATTTGAACACTTCGCTGCGCAGCGCCGTGAAGCGGGCCTGCTGTTCCTTGATGGCCGCTAGCAGGGCCCGTTCGCGCGCGTCGAGCGGCATGCCGGCGAGGCGGGTTTCCAGACTCTTCTGGCGCAAATCGCCGTCGGCCAGCTGGGCGCCGAAATGCTCGGACACTTCCAGGCTGTCGCTGCGCGCGATCGACATCGCCCGCAGCCCGTTGAGCTGCACCATGCCGAGCAGTTCGGAGCTCAGCTGCTGCTTGGCCAGCTTGTCGGCCACCAGGTCGGTGGCGATATTGTCGGCCGCTTTCAGGCGCCAGATCGCGATCGAATGCATGGCCGCCATCAGGCCGAGGATCAGGGCGAACGAGGCGATGACGCGCAGGCCGGTGGTCAGTGGAGGTAGTTTGATCATGTTTTTGTCCTGCAATAAATTTCCCATGGGAAAAGTATAGGAGGACAATATGACGCCGGTATTACACTGTTCGATATTGACGATGGCCCCGTTCCGTCCTACGCTGGCGCATTGGACACCGCCCTGGGGAGAGTTTCGATGGTCAAGCTACTGGTTGCACTGGCGCTGGCTGGCGCCACCATGGCCGCCACGGCCGGCTCGCCCGCGGCACCCGGCCTGACGCGCGAAGCCTTCAGCGCGCGGCAAGCCTTTCATGCGGCGCTGCCGGCTGCCCGCTTCCCGTTCGACCTGGCAGAGCTGCAGGCGGCGCGCCTGACGGTGTCGGCGCGCGACGCCAGCGGCGACAGCTTCGACGACGAATACCTGCTGTGGCGCGACGGCGATGCGCTGGTGTCGCAACAGGGTCCGCTGGCAGAGCCGGTCGGCGCCGCGTTCGGCACGCTGGCCAAGCTGGCGCAAGGGCAGGCAGCCGGCCAGCCGGCGCTCGGGCTGCACAGCTGCGGCGACGACGCGCCCGAGGCCATGAACGGCAGCCTGCAGCTGGAGCTGACCGTGCTGCTGCGCGGTCGCAAGGCGCTGCGCCTGCGTTCGGACGCGCGCTGCGACAATATGCTGCCGTGGAATGGCTACGACGGCGAACGCCTGACGGTGCACACGGCGCGCGAAGCAGGGCAGGGCCTGATCGCCCTGGCCCAGGCCATGTGCGGCCAGTGCCTGCAGTCGCTGTGGCCGCCGGCCCCGGTGGCGGTGCGCCCGGCCGGCCAGGGCGGCTTCGACGAACACTACGCGGCCTTGCGCGCCAACTGGCAGGGACCCGACGCGCCGGCCCTGCTGCAGGCGCTCGACTGGTTCGACCACGGGCGGCTGGTCGCAAAGCTCGAACGCGATGGCGCGCGTCCGCTGGTGACGGCGGTGCAGGTGCAGCGCTGGGGCTATGTGGATCGCAAGGGTGCGTTCAAGCTGCCCCGAAAGTATGAAAGGGCCGAAGCGTTTTCCGGCGAAGCTGCGGCCGTCAGGTTCGACGGGCTGTGGCAGAACATAGACCGGCGCGGGCAGCTGCGCCCGATCGCCGTGGCGCCGTCCTACCGCGCGCCGATGGCCAAGGGCGACCCGGCACTGCGCTGCGATTTCCCGGATAGCTCAGGTCGTGCAGTGATTGCCGCCTCCTTCGATGAACTGGGTCCGTTCCGCGGCGAGCTGGCGGCCGCCCGCAAGGGCGACGTGTGGGGCTTCGTCAACACCAAGGGGCGCTGGGCGGTGGCGGCCCGGTTCGAGCAGGTGCAGCCGTTTTCGGACGGGCTGGCCGCCGTGCGCCTCAAAGGGCGCTGGGGCTATATTGATGTGCGCGGACGGATCGTTATCACGCCGCGCTACTCCGATGCCGGCAGCTTCTCGGCGGGGCTGGCGCCGGTGCGCTAGAGTCATGTTGAATTTTTTTGGAAAGGAAATCTGTCACAGCTGAGTTTGATGCAGATCAACCAACAACCGGAAATCACAATCTTGCGCTTTTCGATATTGCAGAATGTGGATACTGCCTGTGCTTATCCATGGCAGCAACGGTCTCGAACAGAGTCGATTTACGCATCGAAAAGCGCCTATTTTGTATTCTCCTACCCATATAGATCCCGTCGTCAGCTTCCGCAGCACGCACGGCGAGGCAATCCGGGGCACGATCGTCAATCTCCGGCGCAAGTCTCTTGTCATGGAGATCTACAATCCGAATCTCTTCATCCAGGTCAGCGAAGTGCTGAGCGAACTGAGGGTGCGCCTCGGTCCCAAAGACGCCTATAACGGCAAGGCCATCGTGGTCAACTCGGTCAACACCGGCCTGACGGCGGTGGTGTCGGTGTCGCTGATCGACGAGTGGAGCGACCTGTCGATCGACCGGCCGGTGCCGCGATCGGTCGGCGTGCAGGCCCACCAGTACGTGCGCGAATGGGACGAACGATCGCGCATCGACCGCGACTACCAGATCGTCATCAACGAAACGCGCGCCTTCCTGGCCGACGTGTCGCGCTGGGTCGAGCAGGTCGACCTGTCGGACGCATTGCCCAAGGAAGACGGCAAGCTGCGCGCCGACTACTTCGACGAGCTGGCCGCGCCCTTTGTCGAGAAGATTTCCCACCACATGCAGCAAATCGAGACGGTTGCAGCAAAGGCCGAGGGCGACAACGCGCCGGCCCACCGCGCTTTTGCCCAGTCGACCCTCAATCCGCTGATCCTGGGCGCGCCATTCGTCTACCGCGCGTATATCAAGCCGCTCGGCTATGCGGGCGACTTCATGATGGTCAACCAGATCCTCGGCGACCCGCGTCAGGGGGCCAGCACTTACTTCCAGATCGTCAATACCGCCTTCCTGCAGGCGCCGGTGGTGGTGGCCCACCGCAACCGCATCGACATCCTGGCGGACTTCCTCAGGCAACTGGCCGATGCGGCGCGCGCGCGCGGTCGCCCGATGCACATACTGAACGTGGCATGCGGCCCGGCCGCCGAAATCGCCCGCTTCCTGCAATCGTATCCCGAGCCGGAATGGCTGAGCTTCGAGCTGCTCGATTTCAGCGAAGAAGCGCTCGACTGGACGCGCCAGCGCCTGATGGAAATCACCATCAAACGGGGGCGGCCCGTATCGATTACCTATACCCGCGACTCGGTCCATGCGCTGCTCAAGCGGCGCGCCGACACCACCGATTGCGCGCCCGCCTTCGACGCCGTCTATTGCGCCGGCCTGTTCGACTACCTGTCGGACAAGGTGTGCGCGCGCCTGATGCTGCAATTTGCGGCGCGTCTTCATCGGGGTGGCACCTTGTTGGCCACCAATGTCCATTCCGATAATCCGGGCAGGTACGGCATGGAGCACGTGCTCGACTGGCACCTGGTGTATCGCGACGAGGCCGCTCTCGAGGCATTGCTGCCGCCGCAGGCGGGCGCACGCCGGATCTTTGTCGACGCCACCGGCGTCAATGTGTTCGCCCAAGCGACGCTACCATGAGCACGTCCGCGGTCGACCGGCGCCTGTCGCCCGGCTACGATATTGCCCTGCGCCAGTTCCGGCTGACCTTCAGCCGGGCCGGCGCATTGACGGCGGTGGCGCTGGTGCTGGCCGGAGTCGGACTGGACGTGGCGCTGTACCCGCACCAGCGCGCCCCGTTCCTGTCGGCGCGGGTGGCCGTTTCGCTGTTGATCCTGCTGGTCATGGCGATCAGCTGGACCGCCTGGGGCAAGCGGCGCATCGAGTGGCTGACCTTTGGCTGGCTGGTGCTGCCGCAAGTGATGATCGTGTGGATGATCAGCGCAACCGAAGGGGCGCATTCGATCTATTTTGTCGGCCTGACGCTGGCCATCTACGGCGCCGGCATCGTGCTCGCGTCCGGCCTGTGGCAAAACCTGGTTTTTGGACTGTTCACCTGCCTGTTGTACGGGCTGGCCAGCAACCTGCACCCGAACGGCATCGACACCCCTGGCGTGTTCATCGTCAATACCTTGTTCCTGCTGATGTCGATCGCGGTCAGCACGGTATTCAATATCGTCAATGAGCGCGCGCGCTACCAGTTATACCTGCTCAAGGCCGAACTGGACGACAAGAACCGCATGCTCGAGACCACCAACCGCGACCTGGTTGCCATCAAGGGCCAGATGCTGCAGCAGGAAAAAATGGCGGCGATCGGCACGCTGGCGGCCGGCTTGCTGCACGAGGTCAACAACCCCGTCAATTTCTGCATGATGGCGATCGACATCGCGATCGAGGAACCGGCCTCCAATGCCAGCCCGGTGCTGGCCGAATGCCTGTCCGACGCCAAGCAGGGCATGCTGCGGGTCCAGCACATCGTGTCGGACCTGAAGACCTTTGCCTACCGCAAGCCGGACGACGAGTCCGACGGCTCGCCCTTCCTGTTCGAGAAGGCGCTCAGCGCGGCCATCCGCCTGGTCGGCCACGAAATCAAGGGCGTCAAACTCGAGCGCGAACTGCCCGCCGACACGCTGGTGCGGGGCGATGAGGCGGCCATCATCGGTGTCCTGATCAACCTGTTCAGCAATGCCGTGCTGGCCATGCGCAAGGCCGGCCGGCGCGACATGGCGATTCGCGTCGTCGCCGGCTGGGAGCAGGACCGGCTGCAGGTGTCGGTGCAGGACAATGGCCAGGGCATCCTGCCGCAGCATTTGCCGCGCGTGTTCGAGCCCTTCTTCACCACGCGCGAAGTGGGGCAGGGCCTGGGCCTGGGCCTGTCGATCAGCTATGGCGTGATCAAGCGCCATGGCGGGACCCTTTTTGCCGAGAGCGAGCCGGGCCAGTGGACCCGCATGGTGTTCGACCTGGCGCGCGCCGAATGAACGCGCCGCTGCCATCAAGGCTGGCCCATGGCGACAGCGCCACCCGCGTCACGGTGCTGTACGTCGACGACGAAGCGCTGGCCTGCAAGTATTTTTCGCGTGCGCTCGAAGGCGACTACGACGTCGTCACGGCCGCCAATGTCGACGAGGCGCTGACCATCCTGGCCCAGTCGGCCTGCGACATCGGTGTGCTGGTGACCGACTACCGGATGCCGCGCCGGCACGGCAGCGACCTGCTGCGCCATGTCGCGCTGCATTACCCGCATATCGTGCGCATCCTGGTGACGGCCCATGCCGACAAGGACGTGCTGCTCGACACCATCAATTGCGGCGATATCTTCCGCATCCTCGAAAAACCGCTGCAGCTCGACATGGTGCGCCACACGATGCTCGAAGCGAGCGAACGTGCCCGTGCCCGCAGCGCGCGGCGCGAGAGCATGACGGCGATCGAAGAGACGCTCGCCTTTCTGGCCCATGAACTGAACACGCCGCTGGCGACCATCTCCAATTTCGCGCGCGGCATCGGGCGCCGGGTGGGGGCGATCGAAGGGGCGACGCTGCAGGCCGAGATCGGCGATGCGGCCGACCTGATGCACGACAATGCGCGCTACTGCCTGTCGGTGCTGGCCAGCTTTGCCGGCTCGGTGCGCCTTGCCAACTCGGCACCCAGGCCGGGCCGCGCCAGCGCGCCGGTCAGCGCGCGCCAGCTGGTGGCCGCGCTGCTCGACGCCTATCCATTGACGCCGGCGCAGCGCAGCCTGATCGAGGTCGACGTGCAGCAGGACTTCGCCATCTGCGCGCTGCCCAACTGCGTGGCGCTGGTGCTGTCGTCGATCCTGTCGAACTCCCTGCGCGCGCTGGCCGGCCGCGGCGACGCCCGCCTGCAGTTCAGCGTGCTGGTCGACCGGCTGCCGCGCATCCGCATCCGCGACAACGGGCCGGGCATCGAGCCGGCCATCCTCGAGCGCCTGCTGGTCGACCCGGTGACGATGCACGCCGACAGCGGCGGCAACGGCTGGGGCATGATTTTCTGTCAGCGCATCATGCAATCGTTTGGCGGCAACATCGACGTGCAGTCGGTGCCGGGCCAGTCCACCACGGTGGCGTTGAATTTTCCATTAGAAAAGAGACCGCAATGAACCAAGCCCATCCCGAAACGCCCGCCATCCTGTTCGTCGACGACGAGGCGACCGCCGTCAAATACTTCCAGCGGGCGATCGGCGCGCTGGCGCCGGTGCTGACGGCCGGCTCGGTCGACGAGGGGCGCGCCGTGCTCGACGCCAATGCCGACCGCATCGCGGTGCTGGTGTCGGACCAGCGCATGCCGGGCGCCTACGGCAATGAATTGCTGTTCCATGCGCGCGACCGCTATCCGGACATGGTGCGCATCCTGACCACCGCCTACTCGGAACTGGAACACACGGTCGAAGCGGTCAACCAGGGGCAGATCCACCGCTATATCCAGAAACCGTGGGAAATCGTCGCCCTGCGCATGGAGCTCAAGCAGGCGCTGGGCCTGGCGCAGCTCAAGCGCGAGCATGCGCACATGCTGCGCGACAAAATGCAGGTCGGCCAGCAGCAGTTGCTGGCCAACCGGGTGGCGGCGCTGTCGACCGTGTTTGCCAGCCTGGCGGCGCCGGAGCAGCAATTGACGCTCGACGCCTGCCTCGGCGGCGCGCTGGCGGCCGCGGCGGTGCCGGCCACGCCGGACTGGCGCGGCTACGACTATGCCGACCTGGTGGCGTTCGAGGCGTGGCGCAATGCCGGCCTGCGCGAAGCGGTACAGCAGCAGCTGGCGCGCATGGAACGCTTGCACCCGTACAGTGAACCGGCGGCGGCGCTCGACGTGCTGGCGGCGCTGTTGGGAGCGGGCCGGCCGAATGCGACGCAGCTGAGGCTGGCCGACAGCAGGGTACTGGCCGAGTACTTCGAGAGCGGCAGCGAAGCGGCCTTGTCGCCGCAGTTCGCCGGCTGGCTGGCTTGCCTGGTGTGGCTGGGCAAGCGCGGCTGGACCCTCGACGTGGTGGCGCAGGACGGCGCCGTGCAATGTTCGCTGCAGGAGGCTGGCGCGCCGATGACGCCGCAGCAGCTGGCGTCGTGGGCCGCGCGCTTTTGATCGTGTCGATACTATGATTGAAAAGAGCTGAGCCGCTGGCAAATCAGATCCTGAACTGGAATTGCGACCAAGCAGAATGAGGAGAATGACATGCGAGCGACTCAGCAATCCGATCTTAGGCCGGCGGATCAACGCGTGGGTAAGGGAGTTACCCAGCCTATATATTGATGCGCAGCGTCAGGGTTTGTTCAGGCGGGAGGCACGGATCCAGATTTCATGCAGGCGGCCGCTGTCTTCCATCCTGACCAGTTCCTGGTCGACCAGCGTGCGCAAGGATTCCGCCTCTGGATACTTGCGCGAGATGCCGAAATGGAACAGGCCCGGCTTCATGCCCGGCATCGGTGCGCGGCCGACGTCGGGGTCGGCCAGGTAGTCGCGGCCGATGGCGGCGTAGGCCGTCATGATTTCATTCTTTTCCAGGAACAGGTCGCAGCGGCCCAGGTGCATCTTGGCGATCAGGGCGGTGAAGTCGCCCGCGCCCTGGTCGATCGCCGCGGCGTCGATGCCGTAGCCGACGTAGTTGTAGCCGCGCACGCCGCACAGGCGGTAAGAGCGCAGGTCGGCCGGGCCCTTGACGGCCAGCCCGTCCGGGTGGCGCCGCTTCGAATAGTAATAGTAGACGGTGGTCGAATAATACGGCCGCGAAAACAGCAGTGCCTGCATGCGTTCGGGACTGAACGACAGGTTCAGCACCATCTGGTATTGCTTGCCGATCTTTGTTACCGCCATGCAGCGGGCCCACGGGATCATGTCGATGCGGTAGCGGATATGGTGGCGGGTGAAAATCTCGTCGATGACGTCGACCGCGTAGCCAACCAGTTTCTGGCTCTTCTTGCCGTCGACGCGCAGGAAATACGAGTAGGGCGGCCACTCGTTCTCGTCTTCGCAGATCGAAATGGAAAGCGGTTTGGCCGGGTCGGTCGCCGGGGGCAGGTCGGCGGCGCGGGCCGGCAGCAAGGCCAACGCCAGTGCTGCCCCCATCCACGCTGTCTTGAACTGGCTCTGCATCACGCGGCAACGATCCCTTTGTCAAAAGGATAGTGTAACGCTTATCGAGCCGCGAAAAGTTTCTAACGCGGATTATGTTAACGCTTGTTACAAACTGCCGCTGACGGTGACGAATATTTCGCGCGGCGCGCCCGTATGCAAGGTCGGGAACAGGCCGTTCGGGTCGCTGGCGACGAACTGGTTGGTGCCGATGGTGCCGAAGTATCGCCTGTCGAGCAGGTTACTGGCATGGAACTGCAGCGCCAGGTCCTTGACCGGGCCCGCCTTGCCGAACTTGATGCCGCCGGCCAGGCTGGCCACCCAGTAGGCCGGCACGCCGGCGTCGTTCAGGTAGGTGTAGAAGCGGCGCCCGGTGTACTTGGCCGACAGGCGGGTGAACCAGCGACGCGTGTCGATGCCGATTTCGGTCGCCAGCATCAGGCGCGGCGCATCGACCACCTGCTTGCCGCTGACCGCCACCAGCGCCGCGCCGTCGCGGTAGTCGTCGCGGTAGGTCGAATCGTTCCAGGTCAGCGTGTTGAACCAGGTCCAGCGCGGCGCGAAGGTCCAGCTGGCGGCCGCCTCGACGCCGCGGGTGGCGACCTTGCCGACGTTGACGATGGTGTTGGGGCAGCCGACCACGCCGAGGCAGGTGGCGACCGACAGCAGGCGGTCGCTGAAATCGGCGCGGTAGATGGCCACCGAGCCGGCCAGGCCGGCCCGCTTGAAGCGGTAGCCCAGGTCCATCGTCACCGAAGTTTCCGGCTTGAGCTGGGCGGCGCTGGCATTGAAGGCGGCCTGGCTTTGCGAGAACTGGCCATAGACGCCGGCCTCGAAGGCGCGCAGATTGCGCGAGACGGAGGCGAATACTTCATCGCTGGCGCTGGCGTCGTAGTTCAGTCCCAGTTGCGGCAACAAGGGCCTGGACGCGGCCAGCCTGCCGGCCGCGCGCGCCGCGTTGATGCTGGTGGCGTCGATGGTCGAGTCGGGGCTCTTGAAGCCGGCATTGACTTTGAGCCTGTCGTCCATCAGCAGGACGGTGTCCTGCACAAACCACTGGCGGGTGCGGGTGTCGAACACTTGCTTGAAGCCGGTCAGGAAGGGGTTGCTCAGGAAGCGGTTGCTGTCCTCCGGGCCGTTGACGGCATAGAAATTGCGCGTCAGCGTGTGCCGGTTCTGCTCGATCCACAGGCCGGCATTGATCGTGTGCCTGCCCCATTCCCAACTGAGGTCGGCAACGACGCCATTGCGCCGGATCGCGTATTCGGTGGTGCGGATCGAAATCGGCACCGTGGCCGAGCTGGCCTGGTAAGGCGTGTACCAGTGGCCCTGGCCCTCGTTGCTGTGGTGGTAGGCGGTGGCGCGGGCCGACAGGTCGGGGCCGGCCACGACGCTCAATGTGGCGCCTGCGAGGTGGTCGCGGCGCAGGCCGCGCGCATCGTAATAGGCATCGTCCATATTATTGACGCCGCCGCTGTAGTGCCCTTTGGCCGCTTCCAGCGCGCGCTGCCAGTCGGGCGCGTAATTGTCCCAGTGCCAGCCGAGGCGGCGCTGGGCGTCGGGCGACAAGTCCTGGTAATCGTTTTCGCTGCGGTCCGAATAATTGTAAAAGGCGCTGAAACTGTGCTCGCCGAAGCGCTGGACCAGTTTGGTGTTGATCAGGTCCTGGTCCTGCGGGCCGTCGCCCTTCCATTTCATCGCGCGCTGGCGCGTGACGCTGGCGTAGGCCAGCGTGCCATTGCCGAACTGGCCACTGTCGGCGCGCAGATAGGTGCGCGCCATCTGGTGGCTGCCCAGGGTCTGCACGGCAGTCAGGCCGGCCGTTTCATGGGGGCTGCTCGAAATGAACTGCACGGTGCCGCCCAGATTGCCCGACGAGGCGGTGCCGACCGCGCCCGCGCCTTGCGACAGGTCGACCTGGCCGAGGTTCTCGGCCGAGATGGCGCGGCTGATGTGCAGGCCGTTGTTGTTGCCGTAGCTCATATTGCCAAGCGGGACATTGTCGAGCGTGAAGCCCAGCTGGCCCTGGCTGAAGCCGCGCACGCTGAAGCGGGTCGACCATTCGTAGCTGCCGAACGCGTCCGACGACTGGAAGCTCACGCCCGGCAGTTTTTCCAGCGTCTTCAAGGGGCTGGTGCCGGGCAGCGCCTTCTGCAGGTCGCCGCGCGTGATGTTTTGCACCTGGCGCGTCTGGCCGCTGCCGAAGATGATGACGGCCGGGGTCGGATCGGGCGCTTGCTGGGCGGCCGCGGGCAAGGCGAGGGCGGCCAGTGGCAGCAATGGGAACAGGCGGATTCGCGAATAGTGGTTCAGCACGGCAACCTCACTTGGCACGGTGAACTTTAACCCCATGCAAGGATTATGCGCTGCCTGCGGTGCGCCGCCTAGTGTGAAATGAAAACAACGCTATCTCGCCGGCAACACTCGCCGCCGGCGCCGCGATCATGCCGGAAATCAGCGGCCGGCCGCCCGGGCCGCGCTGGCGCGGCCGGCGGCGGCAACGGGGGGATTTGCCGGATCAACTCGTCGGTTTCGTGGTCGGCCGGGGTTTTTCCCCCGCTGCCGATGTCGGCTTCGTCATGCCACGGCGGTACCTTGACGTCGTCGGAATGGGGCTGGCGCGGGCGGCTCATGGTGTCCTCCTGATGGCCCCACCTTAGCAAAACCGGCATTCGTGCGGCGCGCCTTAGCTGCCGGGAAAAACCGTTGCTTTATGAACACAAAGATTTCTTTTGTGTCTTGCGTCACATCGTAGCAAGCGCCGGCTTTTTATAATGGTGCATCAACACGTTTTTTCCGTCTGAGGAGGACATCATGGGCAATTCCCTGCATCATAAAATCTACCTGGGCCGCCGCACCACGGTGCTGGGCTCGACGCGCCTGCAGGCAACGCTCGTGGTCGCCGCTTTTGCCACCATCGGCCTGGCCTGGCTGCTGATCCGTTCCTTGCCCTGACAGGCTGGCCCGGTTACCATGGTGCCCCGGGGCGAATTTGTCGCCCTGCGCGGCACCATGAAAGCAGCAATGAAGAATCAAACACTGACGGGCGACGAATACGACGCGCTCGAACAAATCGCCGGCGGCGCCAAACACGACCGGGTCAACGCCTGCGTCGGCCGCAATGTCAAGCGCCTGTCGGGCCTCAAGCTGATCCAGTACGGCCGCGACGGCAAAGTCTCCATTGTCGAAAAAGGCCAGCAGCTGCTATTCGTGCGCCGCTGCATCCTCGGCCTGCGCGCCGTGGCGGCCGACCCGCAGGCGCCGCTGGCGGCCGACGTGGCCCTGTTCCTCGGCAAAAAATCCCATATTGCCCCGCTCGAAGGGGGCGGCAATAAAGTCACGGACAAGGGCCGCGAGTCGCTGGCCGACATCGAGATCCAGGCCAAAGCCAGGTAGGGCGCTCGTACCAGGCGATGATGGCGCGCACCAGCAGCCGGTTCAGGCCCGCCAGGCCGAGGCCGTTACGGCGCACGATCCACTGCTGCACCCGCACCGGCCACGCCAGCGCTTCGCCAGCTTCCGTTCGGAACGGCACATTGACGGCGAACAGGATGCGGTTGTTGCCGGCGGCGCGGTCGAACCAGCACAGCTTGCGGTTGAAGATCAGGTCGAGCCGCGCCAGCACGGCCGGGTAGCGCGTGTCGTAGCTGAACACATTGGCCACCAGCACCCCGTTGCGCCGCAGCGCGCGGCGGCAGTCGACATAGAACTTGGCGCTGCACAGCGCGGCCGGCAGGCCGTTTGCATCAAAGCCATCGACCATCAGCACATCGACCTCGTGCTGCAAGCCGGCCACGTAGGCGGTGGCGTCGGCATGCACGACGGTGAAGCGGGCGTCGTCGGGCGGCACGCAGAACTGCTCGCGCAGCGCGATCACGTCGGCGCGCAGTTCGACCACGGTGATGCGGCAGTCGGGGAAATGGCGGTAGCAGAACTTGGCCAGCGAGCCGCCGCCCAGCCCGACCATCAGGATGTGGCGCGGGCGCGGCACGAACAGCACGAAGCACATCATCGCGCGCACATAGGCCAGCACCAGCTGGTCGGGGCGGTCGAGCCGCATCGCGCTTTGCACGTCGCCGCGGCGGAAGGCGAGCGTGCGCACGCCGTTTTCGGTCGTGACCAGCGGCGGGGCGGGGCGGGTGTCGTGCGATCTTGACATGATGTGTTAAGTATATGGCATGCAGAGTCCTTGTTGGACAGCATTAGTTTCTGATAAGCTGCTACCAGCCCAATGCATTTTGCATGGCTTAAAGTGCGTGGTACATTGTCAATGTGGGATGGCTGCCACTGTCCTGCCGCATTGGAGACTTTATGTTCTTAGACCACCCGACCATTACCGCGACCAACAGCTTGACCGAACCGGACCGCATCGAGCGCCTGACGCGGGTCTATGGCTACGTGATGGCGCTGGCCGACGCTGCCGGCGTCGACTACTTCATCGAGAAGGTAACCCAGATCCACGACCACAAAGGTACGCTGATCGTGTTCTGGAACGACACCCCGACCGAGCAGGACAAGCATTTCTTCGTGCAAGCCTGGGCCAGCAAGATCGGCGACGGCAGCACCCACGTCGAGCACGAGATTTAATGCACGCACCGTGCCGGTCTGCGTAGGGCAATATGGATATCAATACAATGGTGCTGGCGCTGGCCATGGGCAATCTGAGCCTGTGCGCGGCGCTGTTCTTTTTCGAGTACGACAGCAAGAAGCCGCTGGCCCTGACCACCTGGACCATTGCCAAGCAATGCCAGGCGGTGGCCTGGCTGATCCTGTTCCTGCGCGGCAGCGGCATCGTGCCGGACGCGGTGTCGATCCCGCTCGGTTATTCGATCCTGTTCTTCGGCATCGCGCTCGACGCCGGCGCGATGTGGGAAGCGGCCGACCGCCCGTTCGGCCGGCGCACCATCTTGATGCTGCTGGGCCCGGCCATCGCCATCTATATCGGCTGCTACCTGGTCGACGAGCCGGCCGTGCGCGTGCTGGTCGGATCGCTGATGCTGTGCGGCCTGTACCTGGCCAGCGCGGCGGCCATGTCGCAGCGCTGGCGCAGCGCCAGCATGCTGCGCCGTTTCCTGGTGGTGTCGGTCAGCCTGCTGGCGCTGATGGTCGCTTCGCGCGGCGTGCTGATGGTGGCGATGCCCGACGGCTGGGGCTGGATGAGCAACAATCTGTCGCTGCTGCTGTCGTCGGGCGCGCTATTCCTGCTGATGATGCTGGGCAGCTTCGGCTACCTGCTGCTGTCGCGCGAGCAGTTGCAGGCCGAACTGGCGCGTGTGGCGGTGGTCGACATGCTGACCGACGTGCCGAACCGGCGCGGCTTCTTCAGCGCGCTGACGCCGTGGATGTCGCTGGCGCGCCGGCCCGGCACCCCGACTTCGCTGATCGTGTTCGACCTCGACCATTTCAAGCGCGTCAACGACAGCTATGGCCATCCGGTCGGCGACAGCGTCATGCGCGCCATCGTCGACGTGTGCAAGAAGCAGCTGCGCGACAGCGACCAGCTGGGCCGCCTGGGCGGGGCCGAATACGCAGTGCTGCTGCCGCGAACAGGGCTGGCCGAAGCGGCGATGGTGGCCGAGCGCATCCGCAGCGCGCTGGCCGACACGCCCGTCAAGAGTGAACGGGCGGTCATCACCGTCACGGCCAGCCTGGGCGTGACGGTGATCCGTCCCGACGACAGCACGGTGAGCCTGTTCAAGCGCGCCGACGAGGCCTTGCAGACGGCCAAGATGGCGGGGCGCAACCGGGTGGTCGAAGCGGCGGCGCCGGACGCGCTGGCCGTGTAGGGTGGGTAAGCGGAGCTTGCCCACGCGTCGAGCCGGCATGATGTTGGCGCTGCGGAGCTTACCCACGCGTGAAGCCGGCACGATGCCGGCGTCGCGCCTGGGTATGCAAGCGTAGCCACCGTACCTGTTTGACGGCCGTCACCAAGGCGTCATACTTGTCGCTTATCCTGTCAGGATTTTTTGATTAAAGGCCCAGCCATGTATGCAGCGGTAGATCTCGGGTCCAATAGTTTCCGGCTGCACGTCGGCCAGCACGAGGGCGATGTCATCCGTGTCATCAAGAGCCTGCGCGAGCCGATCCGGCTGGCGGCCGGCCTCGACGCCAAGGGCGCGCTGACGCCGGCGGCGATGCAGTCGGCGCTCGACTGCCTGGCCCAGTTCAAGGTCGCGCTGGCGGCCTATGACCTCGACGCCGTGCGGGTCGTCGCCACCTCGGCCATGCGCCAGGCCACCAATGGGGGGACCTTTCTGCCGGCCTGCGAACAGGCGCTCGGCTATCCGATTGAAATCATTTCCGGCGAGGAAGAGGGGCGCCTGATCTATATGGGGGTGGCCAATGCCCTGGCCAGCCCGCAGGAGCGGCGCCTGGTCATCGACATCGGCGGCGGTTCGACCGAACTGATCCTCGGGCGCGGGCAGGACATCGAGCGGGTCGAGTCGTTCTCGGTCGGCACCGTCAAGCAGAGCCTATCCTTCTTCGTCGGCGGTCGCGTCGATGCCGCCTCGTTCGAGGCGGCCGTGCTGTCGGCGCGCAGCCACATCGAGGATGCGGCGCCGCCCTACCAGGCCGGCAACTGGAAGGCCGCCTACGGCTCGTCCGGCACGATCCGCGCGATCGCCGACATCATCGCCAAGAACAAGCTCGGCGACGGCCGCCTGACGCTGGCCAACCTGCAGCTGCTGCGCGAGCGCTTCATCGGGTTCGGCTATGTCAGCAAGGTCGACCTGGCCGGCCTGCGCCCGGACCGTGCCAGCACCATCGTCGGCGGCATCGCGATCCTGATCGCGCTGGTGTCCGAGCTGGGGATCACTCAGCTGAATGCGGTCGAAGCGGGCTTGCGCATGGGCGTGATGTGGGACCTGTACTTCCGCTCGACCAAGCGCGACCGGCGCGAGCAGGCGGTGCTGGCGCTGGCCGGCAAATTCCACGTCGACCTGGCGCGCGGCCAGCGCGTGGCCAGCGATGCGCTGGCCCTGTATGCGCAGCTGCGCCCGAACGGCGACGGTCCCGTCAAGCTGCTGGGCTGGAGCGCGCTGCTGCACGAAGTGGGCATGGCGCTGTCGCAGACCGGCTACCACAAGCACACGGCCTATATGATCGAGCACGCCGACTTGCCCGGCTTTACCGCGCGCGAGCAAAAGACCATGAGCCGCCTGGCCCTGGCCCAGAAGGGCAATCTGCGCAAGGTCAGCGAATTGCTGGTCGACCCGGACCTGGCGCGCGCCGTGCTGGCGCTGCGGCTGGCGATGCTGTTCATGCATGCGCGCATCGATGGCGAGGTCGGGCAGGTCAAGCTGCGCATGAAGAGCCGGGTCGAACTGGAGATTCGCCGCCGCTGCATGACCGAGCACCCGACCATCGCTTACTGGATCGAACGCGAGCAGGAATGGTGGGACGAGGTCGGCGTCGACTTCGGCGTCAGGTCGGTCGCCTGAGCGGCGAGCAATGCCGCAATAGACAATTGCAAAGCCACGCGGTAGAGTGGCTTATGCGATGCGCCCTTGCCCTGATTTGCCTGGTGCTGGCCAGCCCCGTGCTGGCCCGCGACACCCTGTCGCTGTGCTTCGAGCGCAAGGACGTGCCGCCGTGGCGCACGGTCGACGGCGGCGGACTCAATTTCGCCCTGCTGAGCCAGGTCTCGGCCCGGCTCGACATCGACTTCAGATACGACAGCCTGCCGTGGAAGCGCTGCCTGGCCAAGCTGGCAGCCAGCGAGGTCGATGGCGCGTTCTCGGTCAGCTTCAGCCGCAACCGGGCGCCGATGGGCGCCTACCCGGGCGGTGACGTGCCCGACGCCAGCAAGCGGATGCATACGGCCAATTACAGCCTGGTGCGCCGCAAGGGCAGCACCATCAGCTGGGACGGCAGGCAGTTTACCAAAGTCGACGGCCTGGTCGGCTTTCAGCTCGGCTACTCGGTGGGCGAATTCCTGCGCGACCAGAAACTGCGGGTCGATGAACTCAATGTGCGGGCCGGCGAACTGGCGCGCCAGGTGGCGGCCGGGCGGCTGGCCGCCGCTGCCGTGTTCGATACCGACGTGGCGTCGGTGATGAAAGGCCCGCTGGCTGCCCAGCTGGAGGTGCTTCCGGTGAAGCTGATCGAAAAACCGTACTTCCTCATCCTGTCGCGCAAGCTCGCCACCAATAACCCGGCGCTGGCCCGGCAGCTGTGGAAGACGGTCGAGGAAGTGCGGACCAGTCCGGCCTACCAGAAGCTGGAGCACGAGGCTGCCGACGGCATCGGGAAATGATGCAAAATATTCCACGTTGACGGGTTTTTTGCATACACTATCGCTTGATACTTAGCTCAAGGGAAACACATGCGGGGAAGCTCGTTTTTTTCTGCCTGCGCCGTCTGCGCCGGCAGCCTGCTGATGTGCATGCTCGTTGCCGTTCCGGCGGTGGCCAAGGAAACCATTACCCTGTGTTTCGAGCGGGCCGACGTGCCGCCGTGGCGCACGATCAAGGGCGAGGGCCATAATTTTGCCCTGCTGCGCCAGGTCGAGGCCAGGCTCGGCATCTCGTTCGACTACCAGAGCATGCCGTGGAAGCGCTGCCTGGCCCAGGTGCGCGCCAATGAGGTGGGCGGCGCGTTTGCCGTCAGCTTCAAGCCGGACCGGCTCGAGATCGGCGCCTACCCCGGCGGCAAGCAGCCCGATGCCAGGGCCCGCCTGCATATCGACCGCTATATGCTGGTGCGCCGCAAGGGCAGCACGGTCGAGTGGGACGGCAAGGCCTTGAGCAAGCTGGAGGGGACGGTCGGCGTCCAGCTGGGCTACTCGGTGGGCGACTTCCTGCGCGGCCTCAGTGTGCCGGTCGACGAAGGCAGCCAGCGCGCCATCGAGCTGGCGCAGAAACTGGTGGCCGGGCGCATCGGCGCGGCCGCCATGGGCGGCGGCGACGCCGCATCGATCATGCACGGCCCGCTGGCCGGCCAGCTCGAACTGCTGCCGCTGCCCTTGATCGAGAAGCCTTATTTCCTGCTGCTGTCGCATGCGCTGGTGGCGTCGAACCCGCAACTGGCCGAGAAGATCTGGAAAACCATCGAGGAAGTGCGCAATAGCCCGGCCTACCGCAAGCGGGCCGGCGGCGACGGAGGCAGCCATTAAGCCGGACCCGCATAACGCGGCCAAGCTTGGTGCGGCAGGCGGCGCGCCAGCGCGCGGCCTGTGGGCGCGCCTGCTGGCCAGCTGGCACCAGAACATCCTGATCCGGCTGGCCGTCGGCATCTTCCTGACCGTTGCGCTGACCAGCGGCGGCTACACCACCTATGCCACCATCACGCTGCGGCACGACGCCAACGTCCAGTTGAACGAGCGCGTCGAGCGCCAGGCCAAGGTGCTGTCGCAGGCGCTGGCACGGCCGCTGTTCGATGTCAACGGCGCGGCCGTGGCCAGCGTCGTCGATGCGCTCGGCGCCACGCCCGAGGTGCTGATGCTGCGCGTGCTGGCGCCCAATGGCACCGTGCTGGCCAGCCTGGGCGCCAACGACGGCGACCGGCCCGAGATGGCGGTGCAGGTGCGGCGCACGATCAGCTACACCGACGGCAACCGCGTCTATTCAGTCGGCGCGCTGGAGCTGGCGTTTTCGCGCGCCCAGATCGAGCACGACCTGCAGCGCCAGATCCTGCATTCGGCGATCGGCAACCTGCTGCTGACGCTGACCGTCGTGGTCAGCATCTTCTTCATCGGCCACCGCCTGGCCAAGCCGTTCGGCGATATCCAGGACGCGCTCGAGAAGCTGGCGCGCGGCGACACCGATATCGCGCTGTCGGGCCTGCACCGGCAGGACCAGATCGGCCGCCTGTCGGTCGCGGTGCGGCGCTTCCGCGACACCCTGACCAGCCTGCACAAGGCCGAGCAGGTGACCACCGCGCTGCTCGACGAGAAGAGCCGCATGGTCGACCGCCTCAATGCGATTTTCGAAGGCACCAATGACGCGCTGATGCTGCTGACCGAGCAGGGCTTCTTCGACTGCAACAAGCACACGCTCGAGATGTTCGGCATGCCGAACAAGGACGCCTTCGTCAAATGCCACCCGTCGACGCTGTCGCCGCCGACCCAGGCCGACGGCCGCGACTCGTTCATCGCCGCCAACGAGCGCATCGAGATGGCCATGAAGAGCGGGCAGGCGCGCTTCGAATGGATCCACCGCCGCCTCGACGGCAGCGACTTCCCGGCCGAAGTGCTGCTGTCGGCGTTCGACTACGGCGGACGCCAGGTGCTGCAGGCGACGGTGCGCGATATCTCAGAGCGCAAGCGCATCGAGCAGCAGCTGCGCGAGCTCAATGAAGACCTCGAGCACAAGATCGACGAGCGCACCCATGAGTTGACCAGCTCGATCCGCATTGCGCGCGACAGCCAGGCCAAGCTGCAGACGATCGTCGATACCGCGCTCGACGCGGTGGTGCGGATGGACCTGATGGGACGCGTGGTCGGCTGGAACAAGCAGGCCGAAAAAATCTTCGGCTGGTCGCGCGACGAAGCGCTGGGCCGTCCGCTCGACGAGTGCATCATCCCGGAACGCTACCGCGAAGCGCACCGGCACGGCATGCAGCGCTATATGGCCAGCGGCAGCGGCGCCGTGCTCGATACCCGCATCGAGATCTACGCGCTGCGCCGCGACGGCACCGAATTCCCGATCGAGCTGGCCATCACCCAGGTGCGCACGGCCGACGACAAGGACTACGAGTTCTGCTCATTCATCCGCGACATCAGCGAACGGCGCGAGCGCGAGCAGTCGCTGCTGTCGGCCAATGTGCGGGCCGAGGCGGCCAACGTGGCCAAGTCCGAGTTCCTGGCCAATATGAGCCACGAGATCCGCACCCCGATGAGCGCCATCATCGGCATGGCCTACCTGGCGCTGCGCACCGACCTCAATCCGAAGCAGCTCGACTATGTCGGCAAGATCCACCGTGCCGCCATGTCGCTGCTGGGCATCATCAACGACATCCTCG
The DNA here is from genome assembly GCA_965233055.1 of uncultured bacterium. Classification (GTDB taxonomy): domain Bacteria; phylum Pseudomonadota; class Gammaproteobacteria; order Burkholderiales; family Burkholderiaceae_D; genus Telluria_A. The sequence goes on along the minus strand of CBDDRJ010000015.1, from coordinate 8,415 downwards.
ACTTCTCGAAGATCGAGGCCGGCAAGCTCGATGTCGAGGAAATCCCGTTCTTCCTCGACGACGTGCTGTCGAATGTGGCCAGCGTCACCAGCCAGAAGGCCACCGACAAGCAGCTCGAATACCTGTTCCATGTGCCGCACACGATCCCGCGCCACCTGGTGGGCGACCCGCTGCGCCTGGGCCAGGTACTGATCAACCTGGTCAACAACGCCGTCAAGTTCACCGAGGCGGGCGAGCTCGAGTTGTCCGTGACCCGCATCGGCGACCCGGAAGCGTCGCGCGTGACGCTGCGCTTCGCCGTGCGCGACACCGGCATCGGCATGACGGCGCAGCAGAAGGCCAAGCTGTTCCGCGCCTTTAGCCAGGCCAACGGCTCGACCACGCGCGAATACGGCGGCACCGGCCTGGGCTTGTCGATTTCGCAGCAGCTGGTGGAACTGATGGGCGGCACGATCGCGGTGCGGACCGAACCCGGCGTCGGTTCGACCTTCCATTTCGACCTCGAATTCGCCCTGTCCGGCCTGCCCGAACGGGTCGCCGCCACGCCGGCCGCGCTGGCCAATGCGCGCGTGCTGCTGGTCGACGACAGCGCCATCGCGCTCGACATCATGGAGGAAGCCCTGCAGGCATTGCCGCTGCGGGTCGATACCGCCGCCAGCGGCGTTGATGCACTGGCCAAGGTACAGGCGGCCGACGCCGTCGGCGACCCTTACCGCCTGATGCTGACCGACTGGCAGATGCCCGAGATGGACGGCATTGCGCTGGCGCGCTCGGTCAAGCAGGACTTGACGCTGCAATCGAAGCCGTCGATCGTGCTGGTGACTGCCTTCGGCCGCGAGGAAGTGCAGCGCGAGGCCGAGTCGGCTGGCGTCAATGCCTTCCTGTTCAAGCCGATCGGCCAGTCGGTGCTGGTCGACACGCTGGTGTCGCTGTTCGTGCCGCTGTCGGCGCCGAGCGTGGCGGGCGAGTCGCCCGACCCACGCAACTACGCCGTCAAGGTGCTGCTGGTCGAGGACAACCAGGTCAACCAGCAGATCGCGCGCGAGCTGATGGCAGTGCAGGGCATCAGCGTCGATGTCGCCAGCACCGGCGCGCAGGCGCTGGAAAAACTGATGCAGGCCGGCCCGCAGGGCTATGGCCTGGTGCTGATGGACCTGGAAATGCCGTTGATGGACGGCCACGAGGCCACCATCGCCCTGCGCCGCGACCCGCGCTTCAATTCGCTGCCGGTGATCGCCATGACGGCCCACGCGCTGGCCGAGATCCGCGAGCGCTGCTTTGCCGAGGGCATGCAGGACTATGTGACCAAGCCGATCGATCCGGAAAAGCTCTACAGCACGCTGGCGCGCTGGCTCGGCCATGCGATGCCGGCCCGCACCGCTGCCCCTCAGCGCGAAGCGGCGGCCCTGCCTGGCCTGTCGGGCGTCGACTCGGTGCTGGGCCTGCGCCACGTGGCGGGCAATACGGTGCTGTACCAGCAGCTGCTCGAGCGCTTCCGCTCGTCGCAGCGCAATGCGGTGCAGGAGATCCGCGAAGACGCGCAGAACGGCTTGCAACAGGACGCCAGCGCGCGCGCCCATGCGCTGCGCGGGGTGGCCGGCAATGTCGGCGCGCGCGACGTGCAGGCCTGCGCCCAGGCGGTCGAAGAGCTGCTCGGCAGTGCGGCGCCGGACCCGGGCGAAGCGCTCGAAAAGATCAATGCCCTCGACAACGCCCTGATGCTGGTGCTGGCCGGCCTGGACCGCTACTTCGACGGCGCGGCGCCAAACGCCGCCAGGACGGTGCCGGCCTGCGCCGACAGCGCGCCGCAGGCCATCGCCCACCTGCGCGGCTTGCTCGAGGAATTCTCGGGCGACACCACCGATTACTTCGACAGCGTGCGCGCCAGCCTGGCAGCGGCCTTGCCGGCACCAAAGCTGGACCGCCTCGCCGGACACCTGGCGCGCTATGAATTCGACGACGCCATCAGGATTCTGGCTGAGCTCGATGACGACACCGCATAACGACAATGATGGATAGCCCATGACCGGCCAACACAAGACCAAACCGACGATCCTGATCGTCGATGACACGCCAGACAACATCATGCTGCTGTCGCGCCTGCTCAAGGAAAAATACAATACCAAGGTTGCTACCAACGGCAACACGGCGCTGTCGATCGCGGCCAGTTCGCCCGACCTCGACCTGATCCTGCTCGACGTGATGATGCCCGATGTGGACGGCTACGAGACCTGCCGCCTGCTCAAGGCGAACCCGGCGACGGCCGACATCCCGGTGATCTTCCTGACCGCCAAGGGACTGGTCGAAGACGAGGCGATGGGCCTGACGATGGGCGCGGTCGACTACCTGACCAAGCCGATCAGCCCGCCGATCCTGTTTGCCCGCGTGGCGACCCAGCTCACGCTCAAGAATGCGCGCGCCCTGCTGCAGAACCAGAACGAGATACTGGAACGGAAGGTGGCCGAGCGCACCATGCAGCTGTCGCTGATGCAGGACGCGACCATCATGGCGATGGCGACCATGGCCGAAACGCGCGACAACGAGACCGGCAATCATATCCGCCGCACCCAGAACTATGTGCAGGCGCTGGCCCGCCAGCTCGCTCCCCACCCGCGTTTTTCAAGTGTGCTGACCGAAAAGAACATCGAGCTGCTGTTCAAATGCGCGCCGCTGCACGATATCGGCAAGGTCGGCATTCCCGACCGCATCCTGCTCAAGCCGGGCAAGCTCGACAGCGACGAGTTCGACATCATGAAGCTGCATACCGTGTACGGGCGCGACACCATCATGATCGTCGAGAAGTTCATCGGCGGCAGTAACGACTTCCTCCGGTTCGCGCGCGAGATCGCCCATTCGCACCAGGAGAAGTGGGACGGTTCCGGCTATCCGGAGAACCTGAGCGGCGAGGCCATTCCCGTGTCGGCGCGCCTGATGGCGGTGGCCGACGTGTACGACGCGCTCATCTCCAAGCGCGTCTACAAGCCGGCCTTCAGCCACCAGGAGGCGATGGACATCATGAAGAAGGGGCGTGGCACCCATTTTGACCCGGATATCCTCGACGCCTTTTTTGCCATCGAAGCCAGGTTCGCGCAGATTGCGACCGAGTTCCGCGATGCTGAAGCGGAAATGGAATAAATCGTATATACTGTTTATTCGATAAACTCGGAGCGAAAAATGGAAAAACCAGTCAAGAAAGCGGCTGCAGCCAAGCCGGCCGCCAGGAAGCCGGCCGCCAGGAAGCCAGTGGCGAAAGCTGCTGCCAAGCCAGCGCCCCGCAAGCCTGTGGCAAAGGCGGAACCAAAGCCAGTGGCCAAGGTGGCGCCGCTTGCCCCAGCCGCGCCTGCAGCGAAGGCGCCTGCAGCAAAGGGGCCTGCTGCCAAGCCGCCTGCAGTACCCAAGGTCAAAGTGCACAAGCCAAAACTGGTGCGCGACAGCTTCACCATGCCCGACGACGAATACGCGGTGCTGGGCCTGGTCAAGAAGGCTTGCCTGAAGGCGGGGGTCGAAGTGAAAAAGAGCGAACTGCTGCGCGCCGGCGTCGCCTTGCTCAAGCAGCTCGACCTGGCGGCCCTCAGGCAGGTGCTGTCCGGCCTGCCGCAGCTGAAGACCGGTCGTCCGAAAAAATCCTGAACCACCATGCAAACGGCGGCGCGCGGCGCGGGTGCGCCGGACGCCGCCGTTCGTGTTGAAGCGCTCAGTGCATCGAAGCGCTGGTCAGTTCCTTCAGTTCGCGGATGCTCAGTTCCGACTTCTCATGCATGCGCAGCAGGATCGTCGCGCCCACCGCCAGCTTGCGGTGGCGGATCTTGCTGATGATCGGCGGCTGCACTTCGAGCACGCGGCACAGCTCGGCGTCATTCTTGAGTTTCATTTTCTCGATCAGGGTATCGAGCAGCTTGTTCGGGACGAAGCTCGACGGCTCGAGCGCGCGCGCGCGATTCATCGCTTCGATCATTTCCAGTTTCTTTTGCCGTACGTTCATCGTACTCCTCCAATGAGTGCTGGGTTGGCGGCGTCGGCGCCGTCGACGAGTGGGACACGCATGTTCATATTTGGTACATCGGCAGCGATTTGTTAATATTTAATAATACTACGATAAGAATGTGTTCACAGCATCATTGATAAAATTATCGCAGAAAAATAGTGATTTTTCCTCAATTGGGCGGAGAAGTTCGTTCCAAACCGGTCTAAACGGGGGATTTGTCGTTTTTTGCGGCGCCCCCTTGTTTCAGGTGGCGCGCAAAGAGGAATTCACCGGGTCAGCGCGCGGCGCGTGGCGAAGCTGATCGCGTCGACGGCGGCCACCAGCAGCAGCATCGCAATGACGACCGTGGCGGCGCTGTGGGTCTGGAACAGCGACAGGTGGTATTTGAGCATCTGGCCGAGGCCGCCGGCACCGACCACGCCGAGGATGGCGGCGGCACGGATATTGTTCTCCCAGCGGTACAGCGCATACGACAGCATCTGCGGCAGCGTCTGCGGCAGCGTCGCGTACAGGAAGGCTGCGACCTGGCCTGCGCCATTGGTGCGCAGCGTCTGCACCGGCAGCGGCGCGGCGTTCTCCAGCGCGTCGGCGAACAGGCGCCCCAGCACGCCGGCCGTGTGCAGCCCCAGCGCCAGCGTGCCGGCGAACGGCCCCAGGCCGGCGGCGACCAGCAGCAGCGAAGCCCAGACCAGTTCGGGAATCGAGCGCAATATATTTTGCAGCATGCGGGTGACGGCGCGCGGCGCACGCCCGAAGCGGCCTGACGCGGGCAGCGCCAGCAGCAGGCCGCCGATGACGGCCAGCAGCGTGCCCAACAGGGACATCGACAGCGTTTCGAGCGTGGCCCAGGCAGTCCTGGCCAGGAAGGCTGGCGCAGTGTCGGGCGGCGCAAAGCCGGCCAGGAACTCGAGCGTGGTGCCGGCTGCCCCCGGCGTGAAAAATTCCGACCATGTCAAAGGCAGCGAGGCGAAGCTGGCCACCACCAGCAACACCAGCCCCGCCACCAGCAGCACCGTGCCGGGCGAGCGCCGGGGCGCAAGCGGGCAGCCGGCACGACGCACGGGCAGCGGCGCCATCATCCCAGCCTCCGGCGCAGCAGCCTGGACACCAGGTCGGCCAGCGCGACCAGCAGGATGAACACGATCAGCATCGTCGACACTTCGCCGCCGGCCATCATCCTGGTCGATTCATCCATGCGCTGGCCGAGGCCGCCGGCGCCGACGAAGCCCATGACGGCCGAGCCGCGGATCGCGCATTCCCAGCGGTAGACGGTGTAGGACACCAGTTCGGACGACGATTCGGGCAGGGCTCCGTACAGCAGGGCCTGCAGGCGGGAGCTGCCATTGACCAGCAGGGCGTTGCTGGCCTGCGCATCGCCCGACTCGAGGATCTCGGCGTACACCTTGCCCAGCATGCCGCAGTAGGTGAGGGCGATCGCCAGCACGCCGGCCGTGGGGCCGAGGCCGACCACGCGCACGAACAGCAGCGCCCACACCAGCTCGGGCACACTGCGCAGCAGCACCAGCACCCAGCGCACGGCTTGCCGCACCAGCCGTGCCAGTGGCCCCATGCGGCCGGTGCCCAGGCGCGAAATCGACAGCCGTTCGGTAACGATCAGGGTGGCCGGAATCGCGCCCAGCAGGGCCAGGGTCAGGCCGCAGGTGGCGATGGCCACCGTCTGCCAGGTCTCGCGCAGCACCATCAGCAGGAATTGGCTGTCCAGCGCCGGCCGCAGGAACTGCTGCAGGAAGCGCCCGGCCGCAGACAGGCTCTGGCTGTCGAACAGGATCCACGGCTTGAATTCGGACAGCACCAGCATCGGCCACAGCAGCAGCACGCCGAGCGCACACAGGGTCAGGCGCCAATGCCAGGCCGGATCGGGGTGGCGCAGAGCCGGCATCAGTAGCAGGCGCCCACTGCCAGGCTGGCCGGCGACAGGTGGCTCTCCACCTGGGGCGAGGCAGTGCTGTCGTTGTGGTACAGGGCGGCGATCATGGCGTCGCTGACCTGGTCGCGCGGGCAGTCGAACAGGATGCGGCCATCGCGCAGGCCGACGATGCGGCCGAACTGGGCGAGCGCCATGTCAACCTGGTGCAGGCTGCACACCAGCGTGGCCGAACGGGCCCTGGCTTCCTGCTGCAAGGTCGCCAGGGTTTGGCGGGCCAGCGTCGGGTCGAGCGCCGACAGCGGTTCGTCGACCAGGAAGGCGTCGGCGTTCGACAGCAGCAGGCGCGCCATGCTGGCTCGCTGGCGCTCGCCGCCGGACAGGCGGTCGACCCGCGCATAGAGCTTGTCGCCCAGGCCGAAACGGGCCAGTGCATCGTAGGCGGCATCCGGGTCGCTCGGCTTGAACAGCGAGGCCAGCGCCTGCCACACGGTCCATTGCGGCAGGCGGGCGGCCAGCACGGCGGTGACGACCCGCTGGCGCGGCGGCAGCGGCGGCATCTGCGGCGCCAGGAACAGGCGCGCGCGCAGGCGGTGGCGCAGCGATCCGGGCAAGGCCCACGGATCCTGTCCGAACACGCGCAGCGTGCCGCCGGCCGGCTGGTGCGACCCGGTCAGGGTCGCCAGCAAGGTGGTCTTGCCGGCGCCCGAAGGGCCGATGATGGCCAGTTGCTCGCCCTGCGAAACGAGCAGGTCTATGCCATGCAGGGCCGGTGCGCCGGCCGGCGCCAGGTGGCGAACGGTCAGCTGTTCAAGCTGGAAGGTCGGCATTGGCGCGCGGGTCGCTTACTTGAGCAGACCGGCGCTGTGGGCCGCTGCTTCAATGGCGTTGTAGTTGTCCGCCTTGGTCGGGATGAACCTGGACGCGCGCTGCAGGTCCAGAATTTCCTTGCCGGCCGGGGTGCTCGCGTCCAGCGCCAGGAAGGCATCGGTCAGCTTCTTTTTCAGATCAGACGGCATATCGGAGCGGACCGTCCAGTTGTAGTCGTAGTAGCCAGGGGTGGTGTAGAACACGCGCACGGCGACAGGGTCGACCTTCTTTTCATTGACCAGCTTTTCCCACACCGAGATATTGAGCGCGCCGGCATCGACCTTGCCGCCAGCGACGGCAGCGACGGTGGCGTCATGCGCGCCGGAGAAGGCGATGCGCTTCAAATCGGTATCCGGGTTGATCTTGGCCGCCAGCAGGTAGGAGCGCGGCATCAGGTGGCCCGAGGTCGACGATTCGGAACCGAACGACAGGGTCTTGCCCTTGAGGTCCTCGAGTTTGGCGATGTTCTTATGGGTGGTGATGAAGACCGAGCGGAATTTTTCGTCTTCGGCGCGCTGCACCAGTGGCGTCACCATGCCCTTGCTGCGCACCTTGGCCTGCACGAAGGTGAAGCCGCCGAACCAGACCATGTCGACCTTCCTGTTGATCAGCGCTTCGACCGAGGCGGCGTAGTCGGTCACCGGCGTGAACTCAACCTTCAGGCCGGTGGCCTTGCCCAGGTATTCGCCGAGCGGTTTGAACTTGCGCTGCAGCTCGGTCGGCGCTTCGTCCGGAATGGCCGACACGCGCAGCACGCCCGGCGTGGCCTGGGCCATGGCCGGCGCCTGCGCGATCAACATCGCGCAGGCGGCGCTGCCAGCGAGCAGGGTTTTGAGGGCGCTGCGTTTCGATAAAAGGGTCATGGATAACTTTCTTTGGAATGAAGGGGTGATGAAGACTGGAGCACGCTTCGAAAGTTCAGCCCGGCTGAACTTTGGCGTTTCGGCTATCATAACAAAATCAGCATCTGTTCACCCACCGCTGTCTAACGATGGATTGCCCGCCCGATGCAGCACACCCTACCGTCACTCCTGGCTGAACTCGATGCTGGCATGCGCCAGGACGCGCCTGCCATCTCGCCCAAGTTCTTTTACGATGCGCTCGGCTCGCGCCTGTTCGAGGCCATCTGCGAACTGCCCGAATACTATCCAACCCGCACCGAGGCGGCCATTTTCCGCCAGCATGGCGCTGCCATTGCCGACGCCATCGGGGCCGGCAGTACGCTGATCGACCTTGGCGCAGGCAATTGCGCCAAGGCGGCCAGCCTGTTTCCCCTGCTGCATCCCCTCCAGTATGTGCCGGTCGACATCTCGGCCGATTTCCTCGCCGATGCAGTCGAGCGCCTGCACCAGCGCTTCCCCCATATCGAAATGAATGCGCTCGGGCTCGACTTTTCCAGCCGGCTCGAACTGCCGCCGTCGGTGCGGCGCGAGCAGCGCCTGTTCTTTTATCCCGGCTCGTCGATCGGCAATTTCACTCCGGACCAGGCGCTGGCCTTCCTTGGCCGGCTGCGTGGCCAGTGCGGCAATGACGGCGGTATCCTGATCGGCATCGACCTGGTCAAGGACAGCGCCGTCCTCGACGCCGCCTATGACGACGCACTCGGCGTCACTGCTGCCTTCAACCTCAATATGCTGCGTCACCTGAACCAGCTGGCCGGCTTCGATTTCGATGT
>CBDDRJ010000014.1:0-18648 GCA_965233055.1 uncultured bacterium | reverse complement strand
CCCCCGCGTGGGCAACCAAGCTGCCCCAACGTGACCCCGCAGCCTCGCGTGGGCACGCAGTGCCCACCCTACGCAATGCGCTTGAAGTCGCGCAGGCGGAAGCCCAGCGCCAGCAGCACCGCGAAGTAGCCGGCGGCACTGGCGCCGATGATCAGGAACAGCGCCAGCGCCCGCTGCACATAGTGGACTTTCATCGCGGCCCAGTCCAGCTGCGCCTCGCCGTACCAGGCGATGGCCCCCATCACCACCAGCGCCGCCAGCAGCTTCAGGAAGAATTTGAGCCAGCCCGGCTGCAGCGTGAAGGTGTCGCGCCGGCGCAGGAGCACATACAGCAGCACGGCATTGACGCAGGCGCCGATGCCGAGCGACAGCGCCAGGCCGGCCACGCCCAGCTGCGGCACATAGAAATAGAACACGAAGTTCATGAGCTGGGTGACGACGACGGCGACCAGCGCGATGCGCACCGGCGTACGGGTATCCTGCTGGGCGAAGAACGCGGGCGACAGCGTCTTGATCAGCACAATGCCCAGCAGGCCGACGCTGTAGGCCACCAGCGGGCCGGTGGCCGTCGCCAGCGCCTGATCGTCGAACGCGCCGTAGTGGAACAGCGTCGCCATCATCGGCCGGGCCAGGATCGCCATCCCGAGCGCGGCCGGCAGCGCCAGCATGAAGGTCAGGCGCAGGCCCCAGTTGAGCAGGGCCGACATATCGTCGCGGTCGCCGGCGCTGGCGGCCTTGGATAGACTCGGCAGCAGGACGGTGCCGAGCGCCACGCCCAGCAGGGCGATCGGGAACTCCATCAGGCGGTCGGCATAGGCCAGCGCCGAGATCTTGCCTTCGCCCAGGCTCGACGCGATCGTCATATTGATCAGCAGGCTGATCTGTGTGGCCGACACGGCAAACAGGGCCGGCGCCATCTTGCGCAGCATCAGGCGCACGCCGTCGTCGGACAGGCCGGTCAAAGGGTTCAGCGACAGGCTCGGCAGCATGCCGATCCTGACCAGCGCAGGGATCTGGATGCCGACCTGCAGCAGGCCGCCGACGACGACGGCCAGCGACATTGCATAGATCGGCTGCTCCAGGTAAGGCACGACGAACAGCGCCGCGGCGATGAACGAGAGATTGAGCAGCACCGGCGAAAAGGCCGGGATCTTGAACTGGCGCCAGGTGTTGAGGATGCCGCCGGCCAGCGCGACGAAGGACATCGCGCAGATATACGGGAACATCAGGCGCGTCATGACGACGGCCGCTTGGCGAGGATCGGGCACGTCGCGCAGGCTGGGGGCGAACCAGTCGATCAGCCACGGCGCCGACAGGATGCCGGCCAGCGCGACCAGTAAAGTGCCCCAGAGTAACACCGTGGCCACATGGTCGACCAGGGTCTTGGTGCGCTCAAGGCCGTACTGGGTCTTGTACTGGGCCAGGATCGGCACGAAAGCCTGCGAAAACGCGCCTTCGGCGAACAGGCGGCGTAGCAGGTTGGGCAGGCGGAAGGCGATGATGAAGGCGTCGCTGTAGGCGGAGGCACCGAAGGCGCGCGCGGTCAGGGTTTCGCGCAACAGGCCGGTAATGCGGGACAGCATTGTCATGCTGGAAATAGCAGCAAGGGTACGGAGCAGGTTCATAGGCCGCGATTATATAGGGCAATGTCGGGCCCACCACGCATTTTGAAGTTGAGATTGCCTTACTGAGCAAAACTGGCTATAATCGAAGGCTGTACAGAATTCTGTTACGCAAACACTAATGTTTGGCAGGCACAGGTTTGGCACGCAGGCTTATTCAGTTTTCCGAATGCTCCGGTTTGTCCAACGCTAATGTTTGCAAACACAACTTGACCAAGATTTAGGAAATTCCATGGCAAATACCGCACAAGCGCGCAAACGCGCTCGTCAAGCAGTTAAGCAAAATGCGCACAACTCGGCACAGCGTTCGACCCTGCGTACGGCAATCAAAGCTGTTCGCAAGGCAATCCAGGCTGGTGACAAGGCTGCCGCAACGACGATCTTCCAGGCTTCGGTGTCGACCATCGACAGCATCGCCGACAAAAAGATCGTGCACAAGAACAAGGCAGCTCGCCATAAGAGCCGTCTGGCTGCAGCTCTGAAAGCACTGGCCGCTTAATCGCCCGTGCCGGCGGCAGCCCTGGCTGCCGCAACAGTAGTGCAATAAAAAAACCCGCCTGATTCGGTCATTGTGGGTTTTTTGTGTTTTATTTCACAGGCGGCAAGCCTTCGATCGTGCTGCCCGGCTTGATATTCTTTTGCTTGAACCAGCCCAGGTTCATTTCCAGTGCATATAGCACCGGTCCCTTCGAGCAATGGCTGTCGAGGGTTTGCGGCTTCATGTCCTCGATATTGAGGATGCGGCCATTGGCATCGATGAAGGCGACCGACAGCGGCAGCAGGGTGTTCTTCATCCACATGCACTGGGTGGCCGGACCGTCGAACACGAAGACCATGCCGGCGTTATTGGCCATTTTGTCGCGGTACATCAGGCCTTGCTGGCGCTCGGCGTCGTTGGCTGCCACTTCAGCTTTGATCAAATGCATGCCAGCCGACAGCTGGGTGGTTGCGAAGCGGACGTTCTGCGCCTGGGCCGGGGCGGCCAGCGCGACGGCCAGTGTTGCTGCAATCAGTGTTTTCATCATTATCTACGGATGTGACGGGCGTTAAAAAAGGCAGGACATGCCTGCCTTCTTCATGCAGCTCGAAGTGGATTACTTCGATGCAGCTGGAGCAGCAGCCGAAGCCGAAGCCGAAGCTTTCTTCGAAGCAGCAGCCGAAGCCGATGCTTTCACCGAAGCAGCAGCCGAAGCCGAAGCTTTCTTCGAAGCCATAGCCGAAGCCGAAGCTGCAGGAGCCGAAGCCGAAGCGGCAGCAGCCGAAGCCGAAGCCGAAGCCGAAGCGGCGAAAGCCGAAGTAGCGAACAGGGATGCAACCAGAGCAGCGATGATTTTGGACATTTTAAAATTCCTTTTGGTTAAGAAATACCGATTCTGATGAATCTAGGCCAATAACGGTTCCCCGGATTGTCGGTTGACATCTTTTTTGAAAAAAATCAAAAAAAGGCGAAATATTTGTCAATACTCGGCGAATCCTGCTCAATATTGTAAAAAACTAAATGCGGCGGCGCCGTTCCGGCACGCCCGGCACCAGGGCGGTGCGCCGGCCCGGCGTCGGCAAGTGGTCGGTCAAGCCCTTCAGCGCGCCGGCCGACAGCCCGGCCAGCTCGGGCGAGCGGCGATCCATTTCGTGGACCAGGTCGCGCATCAGCCAGTCCATTTCGTCGAGCATGCCGCGCAATTCGAGCAGGATTTGCGGGTCGTCGCGGGCGATCGCCAGCATGCTGTCCATATTGTCGGGGTCGAATCCGGCCTGCACCACCAGCTGGCAAATGGTCGTCATGCGCTCGAACAGGAAACTTTGCGGCGATTCGCCATTCTTCGCGCTTTCCGCCGTCAGCACCGCCCGCACGCTGAACCAGGCGCCCAGCAGCGCAGCCAGGTGGGCCAGCTGGGCCGCCGCGCCGTGCACTTCCGGCACCGCGATGGCGTCCTCGGGCGACACGTGGATCAGGTCGCGCAGCGCATGCACCGCCACCGGATCGAAGCGGGCGAAGTTGAGGCGGAACAGCATGTCGAGGCGTGGCAGGTCGAAGCGCTTGATGACGGCCTCGGCCACGTCGGCCACGGCGATGATCTTGGCCGACGGCGGCACCTTGTTGCCGGGCAAATCGTGCGGGTAGCCGCTGCCATCGAGCCTTTCGTGGTGGTGCAGGATGGCGTTGGCGGCCGAGGCCGGGAAACCGGGCAGCTCATGCACCAGCACATAGCTGGTGACCGGGTGCACGTGGACGAAGCGGCGCTCCTCCGGCGTGATGTCGTGGCCCTCGGCCAGGATGGCCGGATTGGTGTGCATTTCCCCAACATCGTGGAACAGGGCCGCCATCAGCAGCGAATTGCGGTCATTTTCGCCCAAACGCATCCGCTGTGCCAGGCAATGGGCAATCATGGCCGAGCGCAGCGAGTGCAGGTAGATTTCATTGCGCCGCTCGCGCATGACGGTCAGGCGCATCTGCAGCGAGTCGGGAATCTTCAGGTTGCCCAGGCCATGGCGGATCGCCATCGCATCGCCGGCCCGCGCCGCCAGCCGGCGGTAGATCGGGTCGCTGTCGAGGATCTTGTTGGCCTCGACCGCCAGCGTATCGGGGTCGACCGGCCGCTCGGCGATCAGGCTCTGGTCGAGCGGCAGCGCCAGCTTGTGGGCGGTCAGGTGTTCGAACTGGTGGCTGGTGACCCGGCTGCCCTTGGCCAGCAGCTTCATGCCATTGGCAGCGTAGATGTCTTCGGCCACTAGCACGCCTTCGGTGTCGCCCAGTTCGGTCACCGAGCGCACATAGTGCGGCGATTCGCCGGGCAAGTCGGCAGGAATGGCTGCCTTGGGGGCGGCCGGGATCGGCGCTTTCGGAGCATGCTGGGACATGGAAGATCCAATTTAGAACTGACGTGGTTACGCTCGTTGCAAATTGTTGCTTAATGGATGTTACGCCTCCGCTGCACGTTGGGGTAGGATCAGTCCTACTTTTTTTTGCTGTTGAGCTCAGTGTGCGACACTTCGATCCATTCGCCCGGCATCAACGGGTGGCTGGCCAGCGAAAACGGGCCGATCCGGCTGCGCACCAGGCGCAGCGTCGGCAGGCCACAGGCGGCCGTCATGCGCCGCACCTGGCGGTTCTTGCCTTCCTGCAGGGTCAGCGCGATCCAGCTGGTCGGCTGGTCGGCCCGCACGCGGATCGGCGGCTGGCGCGGCCACAGCCAGTCGGGTTCGGCAATATGGATGGCGTCGGCCGGCAGGGTGGTGAAGTCGCCCAGGTCGAGCGGCTGGCGCAGCCGGGCCAGCGCGGCGGCATCGACCACGCCGTCGAGCTGGGCCAGGTAGGTCTTGGCCTGCTTATGAGACGGATCGGCCACCAGGTGCTGGATGGCACCAATGTCGGTCAGCAGCATCAAGCCTTCCGAGTCGTAGTCGAGGCGACCGGCCGGGTAGACCCCGGGCAGCCCGACATAGTCGGCCAGGCAGGGCCGCCCATCGGGCGACGAAAACTGGCACAGCACCTGGAATGGCTTGTTCAACAAAATCAGTGGCATGATCGGCTTTGTTGCAAAATGGTTGGTGGCGCAAGCAGGTGGCGCCAAGTAAAATACTGGTGCATAATATGAAACGCGCGTCTCTTATGTCTTATAGAAGACGTACCGCATTGTAAGCCTTATCAAGACTTCGGAGAATTCGATGTATCAACATATCAAAGTGCCCGCTGACGGCAAGAAAATCACTGTCAACGCTGATTTTTCGCTGAATGTACCAGATAATCCTATCGTTCCCTACATCGAAGGCGATGGCACGGGCGTCGACATCAGCCCTGTCATGATCAAGGTGGTCGATGCGGCCGTGGCCAAGGCTTACGGTGGCAAGAAGAAGATCAGCTGGATGGAAATCTATGCCGGCGAAAAGTCGACCAATGTCTACGGCCCCGACGTCTGGCTGCCGGAAGAGACGCTGCAAGTGCTGAAGGACTACGTCGTATCGATCAAGGGTCCATTGACGACCCCGGTCGGCGGCGGCATCCGTTCGCTCAATGTCGCGCTGCGCCAGCAGCTCGACCTGTATGTCTGCCTGCGCCCGGTGCGCTACTTCACCGGCGTGCCTTCGCCGGTCAAAGAGCCCGAGAAGACCGATATGGTGATCTTCCGCGAAAACTCGGAAGACATCTACGCCGGTATCGAATACCAGCAAGGTTCGGACGCGGCCAAGAAGCTGATGGACTTCCTGATCAAGGAAATGGGCGTGACCAAGATCCGCTTCCCGGCCACCTCGGGCCTGGGCATCAAGCCGGTCTCGATCGAAGGCACCGAGCGCCTGGTGCGCAAGGCGATCCAGTACGCGATCGACAACGACAAGCCATCGGTCACCATCGTCCACAAGGGCAACATCATGAAGTACACCGAAGGTGGCTTCCGTGACTGGGCCTATGCGCTGGCGCAAAAGGAATTCGGTGCCGAACTGATCGACGGCGGCCCATGGTGCAAGTTCAAGAACCCGAAGACCGGCCGCGACATCATCGTCAAGGACTCGATCGCCGACGCCTTCCTGCAGCAGATCCTGTTGCGCCCGGCAGAGTACAGCGTCATCGCGACCCTGAACCTGAACGGCGACTACATCTCGGACGCGCTGGCGGCACAAGTGGGCGGCATCGGCATTGCGCCGGGCGCCAACCTGTCGGACTCGGTGGCGATGTTCGAAGCGACCCACGGCACCGCGCCGAAGTACGCAGGCAAGGACTACGTGAACCCGGGTTCGCTGATCCTGTCGGCTGAAATGATGCTGCGCCACATGGGCTGGATCGAGGCGGCCGACATGCTGATCGACTCGATGCAGAAGTCGATCGCCAGCAAGCGCGTCACCTACGACTTCGCCCGCCTGATGGAAGGCGCGACCCAGGTGTCGTGCTCCGGCTTCGGCGACGTGATGATCGAGCATATGTAATCTGCTTCGGCCCCGACAAAAACCCTGCTGCGGCAGGGTTTTTTGTTGCCTGTTCAGGGAGTAAGGGCGGCCAGCACCTGGCCCTTGAGCACCTTGATCAGCGAGGTTTCGTCGGGCGCCACCCCTTCCGGCGCGCGCTGGATGCGGTCGGCGTAGAAGAAGCCGAGCGGCTGGCCTCCTAGCACCAGCGGCAGCACGATGAAGCTGCGGGTGTCGGGCAGCAGACTGCGGTGCCAGGCCGGCAGCAGCGCGCGGATCTTTGGGGTGCCGGCATCGCTGATCATCAGGTCGGCGTCATTGGCCATCGACAGCTCGAACAGGTCGTGCGGCCCCTTGATCGGGAAGCGGAAGCCTTGCTGCCGGCGCGCATTGTCTTCGCCGAACGAGGCGCGCGCCCGGAACTCGTTGCTGCGCTCGTCCCTCAGGCACAGCGTGGCGAAGCGGAAGCCCATGCTCTGGCACAGCGTCTCGAGCACCGCCAGCACCAGCTCGTTGATCTTGCCCTTGGCGCGGATCTGGGTCACGTCCTGCACGCCGGCCAGCAGCAGCACGCGCGCATTGAGCGGTTTGCCGCTCGGGAAGCTGCCGCCGCCGGCCGGGCCCTGCCAGCCCATCGTCGCCAGCGCCAGCACATCGGGCAGCGGCGCATTGTCTTCCTCGGCGTCGCCGCCGGCCTGCAACTTCATCGACTGCAGCAGCGTCGACATTTCCTTCTGCACGTTGTCGAACAGGTCGGCCAGCTGCTCGGCGTCGAGATTGAGCGCGGCGCCATAGCGGTTGCGCAGTTCGCGCGCCTGCTCGCTGTGGCCGGGGCGCTTGGCGGTGGCCAGCAGCCGGGCGACATCGGCGCTGAAGTTGGCGACCTGGCGGATCCATTCGGGCCGCCCGCTGGCCGGCTTGAGCTGGCCCGGCGGCAGCGCCGGCAATGAGCGGATGATGGTTTCCGGGATCTTCCATTCCTGCAGCACCGCCTCCGACAGCGCGTCGTAGGTGCAGCTGAGGATGGTTTGCGAGGCCTGCGCCAGGTTCATCTGGCCGCTGTCGACCAGTTCATTGATCTCGCGGTAGCGCGGATGCTCGTGGGTGGCCACCAGCAAGGGCCCGAGATTCTTGAACAAGGCGCCGATCGACGCTTCCTCGGCGCCCTGGAAGGCGCTGGTCTTGGCCATTTCGCGCCCGACCAGGCTGGCGCACAGGGCCAGCTCGAGTTCCTTGCGCACGTTTTGCGTGTGCTTGTTGTTGTCGAGCGCATCGACCAGCAGCATCGCCAGCGCCGTCGTCTTGACGTGGTCGAAGCCGAGCAGCGAGATCGCGCGCGAGATGGTGGTGACGGGCGCGCCCGAGCGGGCCCGGTAGGTGACGGTGTTCGACAGGCGCAGGATGCGCTGGGTCAGCGCCACGTCCGACAGGACATAGTAGGCCAGTGCATGCAGGCCCTGGTCGTCGGCGTCGGCCATCTGCACCACGCGGCCGATCGAGCAGCCAAGCGCGAACATCTCGTCGTCGCCGCATACCTTTTGCAGCAGCGCGTCACGAACTCGGCGTACCGGTGGCATATTCATGCGATTACGATAGCGCATCCCCGCCGGCGATGCAAAATTTCGTGGACGAAAAAAAACCCCGCCGAGGCGGGGTTTTCGGACATCTGTGACTTAAGCAGCCTGGATGTTGGAAGCTTGCTTGCCTTTAGGGCCTTGCGTGACTTCGAATTGAACTTTTTGACCTTCTTTGAGGGTCTTGAAACCGTTCATGTTGATTGCGGAGAAGTGTGCGAACAAATCCTCGCCGCCGTCATCTGGAGTGATGAAGCCAAAACCTTTGGAATCATTGAACCACTTAACTGTACCTGTTGCCATAAAAAGAACTTTCAAAAAAAACCAATCACACGAGCCATAAAAGCAAGAAGCTTCTTGCCCCCTCCTCAGCCTGCTCACTTCTTATCAGCGCCCACGCTGGGTGAGAACCAATATTGGCATTGTTAGTGGAATAATTTTACAAGTCAAGCGCTTTTGTCGGCCAGTTGCTTAAATTTCCACACTATGCAGAAAAGCAACTCTTGAATATTCCAAATGGGGCGCCATCTGCGCTTCACCAGGAAAACGCGTAAGATGGAAAACAAATGTAAATGCCCTGATATTTACCCAATGCATCAACATTGAAAGCATTAGAATAAGCGTATGGCAACCAAGCAAGATACCGAGACGCTGCTAGAGCGGCAGGCTGTGAAACCGCCGCCCCTCTACCAGGTGGCTCTGCTGAACGATGACTACACCCCGATGGAGTTCGTGGTGGCCATCATTCAGGAATATTTCAACAAGGATCGCGAAACGGCGACCCAGATCATGCTCAGCGTGCACCGGCACGGCAAGGGCGTGTGCGGTGTGTTTTCCAAAGATATAGCGTGTACCAAAGTTGAGTTCGTTTTAACGCATGCACGCAAGGCAGGGCACCCCCTGCAGTGTGTGATGGAGGAAGTATGATTGCGCAGGAATTAGAGGTTTCGTTACACATGGCGTTTGTCGAGGCACGACAGGCACGGCACGAATTCATCACCGTCGAACACCTGCTGCTGGCGCTGCTCGACAACCCGTCGGCCGCCGAAGTGCTGCGCGCCTGCGCAGTCAATATCGAAGACCTGCGCAAGACGCTGACCAACTTCATCGGCGACAACACGCCGACCGTGCCAGGCACGGGCGAAGTCGATACCCAGCCGACGCTCGGTTTCCAGCGCGTCATCCAGCGCGCCATCATGCACGTGCAGTCGGCGTCCAACGGCAAGAAGGAAGTGACGGGCGCCAACGTGCTGGTCGCCATCTTCGGCGAAAAGGATTCGCATGCCGTCTACTACCTGCACCAGCAGGGCGTGACGCGGCTCGACGTCGTCAACTTCATTTCGCATGGCGTGCGCAAGGACCAGCAGGCTGAATCCCAGAAAGCCTCGGAAGGGGTCGAAGAAACCCAGGCCGAAGGCCAGACCAAGGAAAGCCCGCTCGACCAGTTCACCCAGAACCTCAACAAGCTGGCGGCCGACGGCAAGATCGACCCGCTGATCGGGCGCGAGGACGAAGTCGACCGCGTGATCCAGATCCTGTGCCGCCGCCGCAAGAACAATCCGCTGCTGGTCGGCGAGGCCGGCGTCGGCAAGACCGCCATCGCCGAGGGCCTGGCCTGGCGCATCACGCAGGAAGACGTGCCTGAAATCCTGCAGAACGCCATCGTGTATTCGCTCGACATGGGCGCGCTGCTGGCCGGCACCAAATACCGCGGCGACTTCGAACAGCGCCTGAAGGCGGTGCTCAAGCAGCTCAAGGAAATGCCGCACGGTATCTTGTTCATCGACGAGATCCACACCATCATCGGCGCCGGTTCGGCTTCCGGCGGCACGCTCGACGCGTCGAACCTGTTGAAGCCTGCGCTGGCCAATGGCCAGCTCAAGTGCATCGGCGCGACCACCTTCACCGAGTTCCGCGGCGTATTCGAAAAAGACCATGCCTTGAGCCGCCGGTTCCAGAAGGTCGACGTCAATGAGCCGACCGTCGAGCAGACCGTGCAGATCCTGCGCGGCCTCAAGTCGCGCTTCGAGGAACACCATGGCGTCAAGTACTCGGCGTCGGCGCTGTCCACCGCGGCCGAGCTGGCGGCGCGCTTCATCAACGACCGCCACCTGCCCGACAAGGCGATCGACGTCATCGACGAGGCCGGCGCTGCCCAGCGCATCCTGCCGAAGTCGAAGCAAAAGAAAACCATCGGCAAGACCGAGATCGAGGACATCATCGCCAAGATCGCGCGCATCCCGCCGCAGACCGTCAACCAGGACGACCGCAGCAAGCTGCAGACGATCGACCGCGACCTGCGCAATGTCGTGTTCGGCCAGGAGGCGGCGATCGACGCGCTGTCGTCGGCCATCAAGATGGCGCGCGCCGGCCTCGGCAAGACCGACAAGCCGATCGGTTCCTTCCTGTTCTCCGGCCCGACCGGCGTCGGCAAGACCGAGGTGGCCAAGCAGCTCGCCTTCATCCTCGGCATCGAGCTGATCCGCTTCGACATGTCCGAATACATGGAACGCCATGCGGTGTCGCGCCTGATCGGCGCGCCGCCCGGCTATGTCGGCTTCGACCAGGGCGGTCTGCTGACCGAAGCGATCACCAAGAAGCCGCATGCCGTGCTGCTGCTCGATGAAATTGAAAAGGCCCATCCGGACATCTTCAATATCCTGCTGCAGGTGATGGACCATGGCACCCTGACCGACAACAACGGCCGCAAGGCGGACTTCCGCAACGTCATCATCATCATGACGACCAATGCTGGCGCCGAAAGCCTGACCAAGCGCTCGATGGGCTTCACCGACAGCAAGGCTGCCGGCGACGAAATGGCCGACATCAAGCGCATGTTCACGCCGGAGTTCCGCAACCGCATCGACTCGACCATCAGCTTCAAGGCGCTCGACGAAGACATCATCCTGCGCGTGGTCGACAAGTTCCTGATGCAGCTCGAAGAGCAGCTGCACGAGAAAAAAGTCGAAGCGATCTTCACCGAAAAACTGCGCAAGTTCCTGGCGCAGAAAGGCTTCGATCCGCTGATGGGCGCGCGTCCGATGGCACGCCTGATCCAGGACATGATCCGCAAGGCGCTGGCCGACGAGCTGCTGTTCGGCCGCCTGGTGGCCGGCGGCCGCGTCACCGTCGACCTCGACGACAAGGATGTCGTCAAGCTCGAGTTCCCCGAGTCGGACGCCTTGCCGCCGACGGCGCCGCCGGAGACGGTCGAAATCGAATAGAGCGCGTCCCGACCATTAAACCCGCTACGGCACTGAACGCGAGCTACGACGCGTTCAGGCCGAAGCGGGTTTTTTTTAAGCCTGGCGCAATGATTGATATAGAAGGCAAGCATGGCACTGTATGACAATCTGACGCGCGAAGGCTTGATCGCGCTGGTCGAATCGCTGCGCCAGCAGCGCCAAGGCAGCGGCGACGATGCCGTCCGGTCCGATCCGCTGACCGTTTCGATCGACCTCGAGGCGCTGCCGCCGTCGGGCGGCCCGATCCTCAAATGGCTGGCCGACAGCGCCACCATGCAATGCCTGGCCGCCAGCGCGGCGGCGCGCGCATTGTTCGGCCAGCCGCACGATTCGACTGAGCAATTCCCGCTGCAGCTGGTGGCCGGCGTCGGGCCGATGCCGCCGGGCGTGACGGCGCTGCCGGAGCGGTGCGGGGTCGGCGTCGCTACCTTCGTGCGCGCCGATGGCACGGTGGCGATCCTGCAGGTGTGCCAGCTCGATGTCCATTGCCTCGGGCGCGCCGCCACGCTGGTGCTGGTGCAGGATGTGACCGTCCACGACAGGACTGCCGGCGCCTTGCGCCGTATCGAGGAATGGATGCAGCAGAGCCAGACCTATGCCAAGTTCGGCATCCTGGAATGGGATGTCGACGGCCGCGTCACCGGCGCCTCCGAACACACCGGCGTGCTGTTCGCGCTGCCCGCCGAACCGCTGGCCTTGACGCGCCAGCAAATGCTGGCGTGGGTGCATCCGGACGACCGCCAGCGTGTCGGCGAGATGACCCAAACCCTGCTCAGCGGCGGCGACGGCCAGGGCGCCGCAGGCGACGGCTTCGATATCGAATACCGCATCGTGCTGCCCGGCGGCGAAGTGCGTTGGATCCATGAACGGGGCGGCGTGCAGCGCTACGTCCACGGCGGCACCCAACACCTGCTGGCGGTGGTGCAGGACGTGACGGGCCAAAGGCTCTCGGAACTGGCCTTGCGCGAATCGGAAGAGCGCTTCCGCCTGTTCGCCGAAAATATCCGTGAAGTGATCTGGGTCTCCGATCCTGCGTTCGAGCGCCTGTTCTATGTCAGTCAGGCCAGTATCGAGTTGCTGGGCATGCAGGCAGCCGAGTTGTACAAGGGCATTCCGCACTGGCAGAACCTGGTGCATCCGGACGACCGCGCGCAAGCGCAGGCGGCGCTGGAGCAGCAGCGCCTGGGCCAGGAAGTCGAGCTCGAAGTGCGGCTGCTGCGCCCCGACGGCAAGCAGCGCTGGTTGCGCTTTCGTTCCTTTCCCGTCAAGAACGGCCGCGGCGAGCGTATCGCCAACGGCATTGTCGAAGACGTTACCGACCGTAAGCAGCTTGAACAGGAACGCATCGCCAACATGGTGTTGCAACGCAAAACGCTGGTGCGCGAGGTGCATCACCGCATCAAGAACCACCTTCAGGGGGTGGCCGGACTGCTGCGCCAGCACGCCATCCACCGGCCAGAGGTCGGCGACATCATCGACCTAGCCATTGCCCAGGTGCGCACGGTGGCCGTGGTGCATGGCCTGCAGGGCCAGGCGGCCGACAATGACATCGTGCTGTGCGAAATGGTGCCGGCCATTGCGCGCTCGATCGAAGCGGTGCTGCCGGCGCACGCCCGGATCGAGGTCAAGGTCGACGTGCCGCAGCGCATTCGCGTCAATGAACAGGAGAGCGTGCCGATCGCGCTGATCCTCAATGAACTGATCCTCAATGCGGCCAAGCACGCCGATTCGGAAGGCCAGGCAAGTATTGCCATTGCCGTTGGCTGGGATGCGCAGCTGCGCCAGGCCCACATTGCCATCGTCAACCCTGGCAGCTTGCTGCCAGGCTTCGATTTTGCTTCGGCGGCGCACACCGGCACCGGCCTCGACCTGGTGCGCTCGCTGATGCCGACCGAGGGCGGCAGCCTGTCATTCCGCGCGCGCGACGGCACGGTCGAGGTATCGCTGGCGCTGTCCGCACCGAACATTTACAATCTGTAGCCCATCGATATTGCCCCCTGACAGCTTGCGTTAACGGGCGCCGCTTACTCTTTTCGGAGCACTATGGAATACCATCAACCCGGCGCCGCCCAGCGCCGCATCCTGATCGTCGATGACGATCGGCTGATCCTGGCGACCCTCAGGACCGGCCTGGAACATGCCGGGTTCGAGGTGTTGCAGGCCACCTCAGGCGCGGAAGGCTGGCGCCTCGCCGTCGACAGCCGGCCCGACCTGGCGCTGCTCGACGTGCGCATGCCCGGCATGTCGGGCATCGAACTGGCGCAACGCCTGCGGGCCGAAACGGAAGTGCCGTTCATGATCTTCTCCGCCTATGGCGACCTCGATATCGCGCGCCAGGCGGCCGAGTATGGTGCGGTCGGCTACCTGGTCAAGCCGATCGACACGCCGCAAATCATTCCGGCGATCGAAGCCGGACTGGCCAGGGCCGAAGAAATCCGCGCGCTGCGCCGCAGCGAGGCGGCGCTCAAGGCAGCGCTGGCGGCCGGGCGCGAAACCAATATCGCCACCGGCGTGGTGATGGAACGCTACCGGGTCAACCGCAATAAGGCCTACGACATCCTGCGCGACTTTGCCCGCGCCCGCCGGCGCAAGCTCAACGATGTGGCCACCGAGCTCATCGACGCCGAAGAGACACTCAATGCCTTGCATCCCGACCTCGATGCCCCGCAGAAATGAGTTTATCGACAAAACTGGAAATTCCTCTTTTCCTGCCAGACAATTTGCACTAGTATTACTTTATTGCATCTTCCTTGACGCCCTTGTCCCCGCCGTCAAGACCACTATTTCCCGGGTATTCCGACCCGGCTGTTTCGCCCACTCCGGCCCTGCCCCTGCCGCTCTACCCTGAACCGTGCACCCCGCGTCTGGCCTTGCCGCGTGTGTTGGCCGTGCCATGGCGAGCGTGCCTATGAATGACAGCCAAGGAGCGTTCCATGCGAACCAATCTACCGGTCACGAATACCGAGTATGTGTTGAAGGATGACGAAACGGTGGTCTCGAAGACCGACCTGCAGGGAAACATTACCTACGTCAACCAGGACTTCATCAAGATCAGCGGCTTTTCCGAACAGGAGCTGCTGGGCGCACCGCAAAACATTGTTCGTCATCCGGACATGCCGGTCGAAGCGTTTGCCGATTTCTGGCGCACCATCAAGAGCGGCAAGGCGTGGACCGGTCTGGTCAAGAACCGCTGCAAGAACGGCGACCATTACTGGGTCGAGGCGAACGCCGCGCCGATCCTCGAAAACCGGCAGATCGTCGGCTTTACCTCGATCCGGGTCAAGCCGTCGCGCGCCAAGGTCGCCGCCGCCGAGCAAGCCTACCGCGCCATCAAGAATGGCGACCGCACACTGGGCATTGAAGAAGGCCGCGTGGTGGCACGCCAGCACCTGCGCATCGGCGGCGGCCTGGCCGGGCTGTCGATCAAGTCCCGCCTGGTCGGCTCGGCATGGCTGTCGTTTGCCCTGTTCGCGACGGTCGCGCTGGTAGCATGGATGAGCTTGTTGCCGGCATCGGACTGGCAGCATGCGGCACTGATCTGGATCGCCGCCGCCGGCATGATGCTGACACTGTCATGTGCCACCACCTTCAACAGAAGTATCATCGGTCCGCTGGAGCAGGCGATGCACGATATCGACTTGATGAGTACGGGCGACCTGTCAGCCACGATCAGCGCTCATGGCGCTGCGGAACTGGGCCGGCTGGCCCAGGCGCTGCGCATCCTGCAGATCAATATCAAGCTGCTGGTGGGCCAGATCAAGGATGCCACCGCGCTGGTCAGCGACGGCGCGCAGGCGATCGCGCACGACAATGTCGACTTGTCGGCGCGTACCGAGGCGCAGGCCAGCGCGCTCGAGGAAACGGCATCGTCGATGGAGCAGCTGACGGCCGCCGTGCGCCAGAACGCCGAGCATGCGCAGGAAGCGGACCGGCTGGTGCGCTCCACCGCCAGCCTGGCCCAGCGCGGCGGCGAGGTCGTCGGCCAGGTGGTCAGGACGATGGGCGCGATCAAGGAAAGCTCGCACAAGGTGGTCGACATCATCAGCGTGATCGACGGCATCGCCTTCCAGACCAATATCCTTGCCCTCAATGCGGCGGTCGAAGCGGCCCGCGCCGGCGAGCAGGGACGCGGCTTTGCCGTGGTAGCAAGCGAGGTGCGCAACCTGGCCCAGCGCAGCGCCGCCGCGGCCGGGGAAATCAAGACCCTGATCACTGATTCGGTCGAACAGGTCGAGCGTGGCAGCGCACTGGTCAATGGCGCCGGCACCACGATGGGCGAAATCGTGGTCGGGGTCGAACGGGTCGCCGCCATCATGGGCGATATCAGCACGGCCAGCCGCGAGCAGAGCAGCGGCATCGAGCAAGTCAACCTGGCCGTTGCGCAGATGGATCAGGTGACCCAGAGCAACGCCGAGCTGGTCGAGCGGGCCGGCGCCGCCGCCACGTCGCTGCAGCAACAGTCGGGCAAGCTGTCCCAGCTGATCGACGAGTTCCAGCTGGTGGCGGAACGGCCGGCGCCTGCTGCGGCCCGGCCGGCCAAAGGCGCGGCGCCGCGCGCGCCGCGTCCGGCCTTGACCAAGCTGGCGCCGG
Source organism: uncultured bacterium (assembly GCA_965233055.1). Lineage (GTDB taxonomy): Bacteria > Pseudomonadota > Gammaproteobacteria > Burkholderiales > Burkholderiaceae_D > Telluria_A. The sequence goes on along the minus strand of CBDDRJ010000014.1, from coordinate 2,718 downwards.
TCCTCGGGCGCCAGACCGTCGGCAGCCTGTGACGATGCACGGGCGAGCCAGCTCCATGGGTGCCGCGCACCAGTTGGCCGAGCCTGTGCCGCCGTTTTCGCTCGGCCAGGATGAAATCGACTGCCGGCAGCGCTTTCTCGACCTGTCGCAGTCCGATTGCCAGCTGCTCGAAGGCTTGCACGACTACCTGCTCGGCCAGGGCGAGCGGCTGGCCGACGCGTTCTACCGTCACCTCGACGGCTTCGACGCCGTCGCCAGGCTGCTGGCGGACGAGCCAACCATCGTTCGCCTGAAGAAGGCGCACGTCCGCTATTTTTCGGAACTGACCTGCGGCGACTATGGCGCTGCCTATGTCGCCAACCGGCTGCACATCGGCCAGGTGCACCGGCAGGTCGGGCTCGAGCCGCAATGGTATATCGGGGCTTACCGCAAATACCTCGACGAGCTGATGCCCGCCTTGTGGGAATTCGTCGAGCACGACAGCGCGCGCATGCGGCAAACCTACGCCGCCGTGCTCAAGATCGTCTGCTTCGACATGTCGCTCGCGCTCGACAGCTATATCCAGGCCGAGCGTCAGCACCTGCTGGGCCTGAAGCACTACAGCGAACAGCTGGTCGAATGCCTGCCGTGCGGCCTGATGGTGCTCGAGCACGGCAGCCGCATCCGCAATATGAACCGCGCGCTGGCCGGCATCCTGTCGATCGACTGGTCGGAGCGCCTGCGCGGCACCGAGTTGTGCGAGCTGATGCCCGGCGCCGCGCTGGAGCAGGCCGCCCGCAGCGTTCATGCCGGCCGGGCCGCCAGCGCCGAGCTGGTCGTCACGCTGGCCGGCAGCGGCGAACCGCGCTATCTGCAGTGCACCATTTCGCCCGCCCGGCTCGACAGCGAAGCGCTGCTGCTGCTGGTGGTCGAGGACATCACGCAGCGCCGCCGCGTCGAGGAGCAGTTGCGCCATATGGCCGGCCACGACGCGCTGACCGGCCTGCCCAACCGCAGCCTGCTGCAGGACCGGCTGGCGCAGGCGATCCTGCACGCCAGGCGCGCCGGCAAATGCGTCGGCGTGCTGTTCGTCGACCTCGACCGCTTCAAGAACATCAACGACAGCCTCGGACACGAAGCGGGCGACCAGGTCATCATCGAGGTGGGGCGCCGCCTGCAGTGCCAGACCCGCTGCGGCGATACGGTCGGGCGGCTCGGTGGCGACGAATTCATCGTCATCCTGGCCGACATCGCGCGCGAGGGCGACGTGGCCGCCGTCGCACTGAAGATGCTCGATGCGCTGCAGGCGCCGATGGAGTTGCACGGGCAGGAATTGTCGCCGGTGGCCAGCATCGGCATCAGCCTGTTCCCGAAGGATGGCGGCGACAGCCAGGCCCTGTTGATGAACGCCGATGCGGCCATGTACCGTGCCAAGGGGGGCGGCCGCGGCAGCTTCCAGTTCTATGCGCAGGAAATGAACGCGCGCACGATCGACCGCCTCAGGATTGAGAGCGGCCTGCGCCGCGCGCTCGAGCGCGACGAGTTCGTGCTGCATTACCAGCCGCAGATCGACAGCGCCAGCGGCGCCATGGTCGGGGTCGAGGCGCTGCTGCGCTGGAATTTGCCCGGCAACGGCCTGGTGCGCCCGGACCAGTTTATCCCGATCGCCGAGGAAACCGGCCTGATCGTGCCGATCGGGCGCTGGGCGCTGCATGCGGCGTGCCGCCAGCAGCGCGCCTGGGCCGACGCCGGCCACGGTGCGGTCAAGGTGGCGGTCAATCTGTCGGCCCGCCAGTTCCGCCAGCCGGGGCTGGAGGCGATGGTGGCCGAGGCCCTGCACGCCAGCGGCTGCCCGCCGTCCTGCCTGGAGCTGGAAATCACCGAGAGCATGATGATGGACGATCCCGAGGCGGCCGTCGCCACCCTGCAGCGGCTCAGCGACATGGGCGTGCAACTGTCGATCGACGACTTCGGCACCGGCTATTCCAGCCTCAGCTACCTGAAACGCTTCCCGATCCACTCGCTCAAGATCGACCGCTCGTTCGTGCGCGACATCACCACCGACGCCAGTGATGCCGGCATTGCCGCCGCCATCATCGCGCTGGCCCACAGCATGCAGCTCAAGGTCATCGCCGAAGGCGTCGAAGCGATCGATCAATTCAATTTTCTGCGCGCACTCCACTGCGACCAGATGCAAGGATTTTATTTTAGCCCTGCCATTGCGTCAGATTTTATCCCCCGCTTCATGCACGCCACGAAAAATCATGAGAGTCAACCTTCCCGTCACGAATAATGAATACATATTGCACGACGGCCTGTCCATCGTGTCCAAGACCGATACCAAGGGACGCATCACCTACGTCAACCCGGCCTTCATCGAGGTCAGCGGCTACGAAGAGCAGGAGCTGATCGGCAAGCCGCACAATCTGGTGCGCCATCCCGACATGCCGGAGCAGGCCTTTGCCGATCTGTGGGAAACGCTGCGCGCCGGCATCCCGTGGACCGGGCTGGTGAAGAACCGGCGCAAGAATGGCGACTATTACTGGGTGCACGCCAATGTCACCCCGATTTTCGAGAACGGCAGGGTGGCCGGCTATATGTCGGTGCGCCACCAGGCCGACCCGCAACAGGTGGCGGCAACGGCCAGGCTGTACGATCTGTTCCGGCACGGCCAGGCCGGCCACCTGGCGATCCGGCGCGGCAGCGCGGTGGCGACCGGCTGGCGCGGCCTGCTCGCGG
>CBDDRJ010000013.1:0-66726 GCA_965233055.1 uncultured bacterium | reverse complement strand
CGGCCAGCTGGGCCGGTTCGAACTTGCCCAGCAACGGCTCTTCGTCTTCGACCAGCTGGGCCGGCTCGAACTTGCCCTGCAGCGGCTCTTCCTCTTCGACCAGCTGGGCCGGCTCGAACTTGCCCTGCAACGGCTCTTCCTCTTCGACCAGCTGGGCCGGTTCGAACTTGCCCTGCAACGGTTCTTCCTCTTCGACCAGCTGGGCCGGCTCGAACTTGCCCTGCATCGGCTGTTCTTCCTCGACGCGCTGGATGGCGTCAAATCCTTCGCCAGCCTTCCTCGCCTGAAACGCCATGCGGGGGCTGTCCTTGATCGCCCCGATGCGCTGGCCTTGCTCGACCATCGCCGGACTGACGGCCAACTGGGCCGCAATCGCGCCTTGTGCCGCCATACGGGGACTGGCCGCGGTCAGTGCCTCGAGCTGCGCGATCTCGCTGCCGCGCGGACCAGCTATTTGTTTGCCATTGCCCTGCTTCTGAGCAGGTTGCGTTTCCGACCGTGCCTCATGCTTCTGCGCCAGCTGCATGCCACCCTCCGAATAGATTGTGAACCTGCCGCCGATCGGCCTTGGCACGATGGCAATAGCAAGCCCTTGCGGTATTCCGCAAACTATTGCCTAGAGTACACTTGCCATGGGCATAAGTCTTGTATTTTTTGCTGATTTGGCAGCATTTTCGCCACGCATTAGCCGGCCTCAGGCGGCCTGCGCCAGCCAGTAGTGCAGGTAGTCGACCGAAGTGATACCGGCCAAAGAATCCCGGCCCGCCACATGCAGGGCCGGCACGCCGCTGATGTCGACCGGGCCGACCCGCGCCAGCAGGGCGCGGCGCCCGGCCGGATCGGCCAGCCACCGGTCCAGTTGCGGGCAGGCGCCCAGCACTTCCTCGCCCAGTTCGATTAGCACCTTGGGCGAACCGATGTCGCGCCCCTCATTGAAGTAGGCCTTGAACAGGCGCTCGAGCAAAGCCTCGAATTGCGCCGGGGTGCCGTGCGCGCCCGCATAGTCAAGCAAGCGGTGTCCGGCGAGTGCGCTGGGCATGCGCGCGATGCGGTCAAACTCGAATTGCGGCACGATGCCGCGGCCGGCTTCCTGGATGCGGGCGCGCCGGTGCGCCAGCGCTTCGGCACTGCCGAAGCGGCGCTGGTAAAACTCCTGGTAGCAGACGCCGTCTGGCGGCAGTTGCGGCAATAGCAGCCACGACCGCCATCTGAGCCGCAGCTCGACCTGGGGATGGCTGGCCTGCAGCCGTTCGCGCGCCTGCACCAGCTGGCGCAAGCCGATCCAGCACCACGGGCACACCAGGTCGAAGTAGAATTCCAGGTCGACGCGGCGCGGCGCCGGCGCCACGGCCCCCAAAGAAAGGCTCGCCGGCTCGGCCCGACTGTTCATTGGCGTGCCAGCCGGGCGAGGCCATCGGCGTAATTGCACCGCCCGATCCAGAATACGGCCGCCGCAGCGAGCGCCATCAACGGCATCAGCTGCAAGGCGCCGCCCAGGCCGATGCGGTCGGCCAGCACGCCGGTCAGGAAGGGTCCGGGCGCCAGGCCCAGCAGATTATTGACGAGCGTGAGCACGGCAAAGGCGGCGGCGTGGCTGGCCGCTGGCGTCAGGTTGGCGACCATGGCGCCGGCCGGGCCGGAACTGCCGGCCGCGAACAGCATGCCGGCACCGAGCAGGCCAAGCTGCCACGGGCCCTGCGGCAGGCTGAAGGCGGCGCCCAGCAGCACGCACGACAGCAGGCAGTAGGCAATGGCCGAATCCCATTTGCGCATCGGGTTGGTACTGCTAGCGCGATCGGTCAGCATCCCGCACAGCAGCATGCCGGTACCGCCCAGCAGGACGAAGATTGCGGCGCTGGCGCCGGCCTTGGCCGCGTCCATCTGGTAGTAGCGGTTGAGGAAGCTGGGGATCCACGCCAGCACGCTGCCCATGACGAACAGCTGCAGGCCACTGCCGGCGTAGGCGCACAGCACCGAACGGGTACTGACGAGCAGGCGCAGCCTGGCGTGGCCGGTGCTGGCCAGTGCCGCGGCGCGCGCGCCGATGCGGCGTTCGGTGACGCACAACAGGTACACCACCACCAGCGCAAAGCCGAACAGAGCCATGGCCCCGAACGACCAGCGCCACCCGAACTGCTTGGCGATGGCGCCGCCGAGCGCCATGCCGAGCACGGAGCCGAATGCGCCGCCGGCCATGAAGGCGCCGGTCAGCGTGGCGCGCAGGCGCGCCGGAAAGATCGACAGGATCAGGGCAATGCCGACGCTGCCGTAGGCCGCCTCGCCGACGCCGACGCAAAAGCGCGCCAGCAGCATGTGGCCATAGCTGGCAGCGACGGCGCAGCCGAACGTGGCGAGCGACCACAGGGTGGCCATCAGCACGATGCTGCGCACCCGGCCCCAGCGGTCGGCCAGGATCGAAAGCGGCAAGGTCAGCAGACCGACCATCAGCGCCACAATGCCCGACAAGGAGCCAAGTTCGGTGTCCGACAGCAGCCACTCCGCCTTCAGCAGCGGGAACACGGCGTTGAGCACCTGGCGCGACATATAGTCCGACAGCAGCAGCGCGAAGGTGCAGGCAAATACCAGCCAGGCATAGCTGCGGCGCGGCAGCGCCGACTCGTCCTGCATGGCAGGCATTGCAGTCATTATTGCCATGTCGGCCCCGCTTAGTACGGCACGTCGCCGATGATGCCGGCGCGTTCCATCTTGCGCACCGCCGGCCAGTAGTCCTGCACTGCGTAGTGCTGGGTGCAGCGGTTGTCCCAGATCGCCACGCTGTCCTTTTGCCAGCGCCACCGCACCTGAAATTCCGGGATGGCAGCCTGGCTGACCAGGTAATTGAGCAAGTCGCTGGCACCTGGCGCAAAGTCCTGGCCGAAACGTATATTGGCCGGCGTGTGGTAATTGACGAAGTGCGAGGTGTAGGCATTGACGAACAAGACCTTGTCGCCAGTATCCGGATGGGTGCGCACCACAGGGTGCTCGGCCGCTGGAAACTTGGCGGCCAGGCCGGCACGCGCCTCCGGTGCCAGCGCGGCGCCAAAAGTATGCTCGATCGAATGCTTGGCGCGCAGGCCGTCAATGCGGTCTTTCACTTCCTGCGACAGGCGGCGGTATGCCTCCACCATATTGACCCAGATCGTGTCGCCGCCGACGGCTGGCGACTCCACGCAGCGCAACACACTGCCCATCGGCGGCGCAACGCGCCAGGTGGCGTCGCAGTGGTAGGAGTTCTCATAATGTTCGGGCTTGCTGTCGAGGTCCTTGTATATGCGCACCAGGCCCGGATGGTCCGGGTCGCTGCCGACCATCGGATGGTCTTCCAGTTCGCCGAAACGGCGCGCAAAGGCGACGTGTTCGGCCCGCGTGATGTCCTGGCCGCGCAGGAACAGCACCTTGTGCTTGAGAAGCAGTGCCCGCATTTCGGCAAACAGCGCTGCGTCGCGCGCGCAGTCGCCAAGGTTCACGCCCGAGACTTCGGCGCCGATATTGCATGTGAGTTGTTCAACGCGCATGGTGCTTCCTTAAAGGACAAAGATCGACGAGCCGGTGGTGCGCCCGCCTTCAAGGTCGCGGTGCGCCTGCACCGCATTATCGAGGGTATAGCGCTGATGGATGCCGATCTTGATACGGCCGGCCAGCACATGACCGAACAGCTCGCCCGACAGCTCGGCGCGCTCCATCGGATCGGCGATATAGTCGGCCAGCGCCGGACGGGTGAAGTAAAGCGAGCCGCGCATGGCCAGCTGCAGCGCATCGATCGGCGGGAAGGCGCCGGACGAGGTACCCACCCCGATCAGGGTGCCACGCCGGCGCAGCGAATTGAGCGACGCCTGGAAGGTGTCCTTGCCGACGCTGTCGATGACGACCTTGACGCCCTCTCCGCCGGTCAGTTCGCGCACGCGCTGGGCCACGTCTTCGCGGCGGTAGTAGATGATGTGGTCGCAGCCGTGCGCCTTGGCCAGTTCGCCCTTCTCTTCCGACGACACGGTACCGATCACGTTCAGGCCAAGCAGCTTGGCCCATTGGCATACGATCAAGCCGACGCCGCCGGCTGCCGCGTGCAGCAGGAAGGTGTCGCCCGCCTGCCAGCGATAGATGGCGCGCATCAGGTAGGCTGAAGTTAGGCCGCGCATCGTCATGGCTGCAGCCGTTTCACAGGAGATCCCGTCGGGCAACTTGATCAGGCTGGCGGTCGGCATATTGCGCACGTCGCTGTAGGCGCCCAGCGGGCTGCCGGTATAGGTCACGCGCTCGCCGACAGCAAAGCCGGTGACGCCGCCACCGACGGCCTCGATGGTGCCGGAACCTTCAACGCCGATACCGGACGGCAGGGGCGCAGGGTACATGCCGCTGCGGAAGTAGCAGTCGGCCATGTTCAGGCCAACGGCCTGGTGACGCACGCGCACTTCGCCCGGGCCCGGCTCGCCGATTTCGTACTCCTCGTAGCGCAGCACCTCCGGTGCGCCCGTTTCATAAAACCTGACCCTGTTTGCCATGCCGTTCTCCATCCATGTTTGCTTTATACCACTGTGTCTTCATCTTACCCACCGAATCGCCCGCTGCCCCACCCTGCTCAGGGGGGACGAACTCAAGCGTCCGGAAAGCGGTAGTGCTCAAACTGGCGCCGCAGCGCCAGTTTCTGCAGTTTTCCGGTCGCCGTGTGCGGCAGTTCAACGGCGAATGCGACGTCGTTCGGAATCGACCATTTGGCGACGCGCCCCGCCATGAACTCGAGCAGTTCTGCGCGGCTGACATCGGTGCCCGGTTTCCTGACCACGACCAGCAAGGGCCGTTCCTGCCAGGTCGGGTGCGGCAAACCGATGACGGCTGCCTCGGCGACGGCCGGGTGGCACATCGCCACGTTCTCCAGTTCGATCGAGGAGATCCACTCGCCGCCGGACTTGATGACGTCCTTGGCGCGGTCGGTGATGTGCATATAGCCGTCGGCGTCGATGGTGGCGACGTCGCCGGTGTCGAACCAGCCGTCCGCATCGAGCACCGCTTCACCTTCGCGGCCATAGTACTGCGCCACCACCCACGGACCGCGCACCTTGAGCAGGCCGGAACTGGCGCCGTCGCGCGGCAGCGTATTGCCGTCGTCACCGACCACCTTCATGCTCACCCCAAACACCGCCCTGCCTTGCTTGAGCTGGACCGCCATCCTGGCATTGGGCGACAAGGCCTCGTGCTTGGGCAGCAGGCGGCAGACTGCACCCATCGGGCTCATCTCGGTCATGCCCCAGGCATGCACCACCTGACTGCCGAATTGCTGCTGGAAGCGTTCGATCATCGCCTGCGGCGCAGCCGAGCCGCCGATGACGCAGCGGCCCAGTACCAGTTCGGCCTGCGGCCGTGCGCCGGATTCATCGACATAGCGGAACAGCATCATCCAGACGGTCGGCACGCCCAGGGCCAGCGTGATTTTTTCGTCGCGCAGCAGACCATAGATGCTGGCTCCGTCCAGTGCAGGCCCCGGCAGCACCAGCTTGGCGCCGCTCATGGCGCCGGCATACGGCATGCCCCATGCGTTAACGTGGAACATCGGCACCACCACCAGCACGCTGTCGCTGCCCGACACCGCCAGGCCGTCGCAGCCGCAGGCGGCCAGCGCATGCAGCACGGTCGAGCGGTGCGAGTACAGTACGCCCTTCGGCTCACCCGTGGTACCCGAGGTGTAGCACAGCGAGGCCGCGCTGTGCTCGTCGAGCTGGGGCCAGTCCATGGCCACCGCGTCCTCGCCCAGCAGGTCTTCATAGCACATCAACCCTGGCAGGTTCGCCGCCGGCATCTCGGTGCGCGCGCACATGGCGATGTAGCCGCGCACAGTCGGCAGCAATGGAGCGAGCTTTTCCAGCAGCGGGGCAAAGCCCGGCGCAAGGAACAGGAACTGGTCCTGCGCATGGTTGACGATGTACTCGATCTGTTCTGCGAACAGGCGCGGATTGACGGTATGGAGCACCGCGCCGATGCCCGACACGGCAAAGTACAGTTCCATGTGGCGGTGGTCGTTCCAGGCCAGCGTGGCGACCCGGTCGCCGTTGCGGATGCCAAGACGGGTGAGCACGCTTGCCATGCGGCGCGCACGCTCGCTGACCTGGCCGTAATTGGTGCGCACGATTCCTTCCGGGCTGCGCGAGACGATTTCACGTTCCGGATGGCTGCAGGCAGCGTGTTCGATCAGCCAGGAAATGAGCAGTGACTGCTCTTGCATTAATCCGCGCATGCGGGGCTCCTTAACAAGAAATGAGACAAGGCCGGAATCAGCACCAGCGCGCCGACCATATTGAGCACGAACATGAAGGTCAACAGGATCCCCATATCGGCCTGGAACTTGATGGGCGAAGCAGCCCAGCAAACGACGCCAGCGGCGAGCGTGACCCCGACCAGCGCCACTACCTTGCCGGTAAATTGCAGGGCCTGGCGGTAGGCGTCGGCCAGCGAGCAGCCGGCGCGCTGGTAAGCCAGCTGGACCGACAGCAGATAGAGCGCGTAGTCGACGCCGATGCCGACCCCGAGCGCGATCACCGGCAGCGTTGCCACTTTGACGCCGATGCCCAACGCCACCATCAGCGCCTCGCACAGAATCGACGTCAGCACCAGCGGCAGCACCGCCACCAGTACTGCGCGCCAGCTGCGAAAGGTCAGGAAGCACAGCGCAATGACGGCGCCATACACCAACAGCAGCATCTTGTGGTTGGCTTCTTTGACGACGATATTGGTGGCCGCCTCGATGCCGGCGCTGCCGGCAGCGAGCAAGAACTGGCGATCCGGCGTGTCATGGACCAGGGCGAAGGCAGTGGCGCTGTCGACCACTTGCTCGAGCGTGTGCGCCTTGTGGTCGGACAAATAGGCGATCACCGGCATCAGCGAGCAGTTGCGGTCAAACAGGTCGGGATTGCTGACCGATGCCTGCTGCACGCCATAGTTGAGCACATCCTGGTTGCGCGACAGGCTCAGCCATTTGGCGCTGCCCTCCGCCGAGCCGGCCGTCACCTGGCGCACAGCGTCCGACAGCGAAGTGGTCGCCTGCACGCCGGGCAGCTGCCGCAGCTGCCAGGCCAGCCGGTCGGCCACGACCAGGGTTTCATACTTGAGGCAGCCTTCCGGCGCGGTCTTGACCATCACCGCGAACTGGTCCGACGACAGCGAATAGTGGGCCGTGATGTAGGCGTTGTCGCGGTTGTAGCGCGAGTCGGCGCGCAGCTCCGGCGCACCGGGATCGAGGTCGCCGATCTGCAGGCGGCTGGCGGTGGCAAGGCCGATCGCGGCCAGCACCAGCGAGACGGCGATGGCCCCGATCGCCCAGCGCCGCCCGGTGAAGCGTTCGAGCACATGCCAGGCGCCGCGCCCGGCCTGCTCGGCCTGCTCGACGCGGATGCTGCGCTGGGCCGCCCGCGCCGACACGCCGACATAGGACAGCAGCACCGGCAGCAGCATCAGGTTGGTGAAGATCAGCACGGCCACGCCGACCGACGCAGTCAGCGCCAGGTCGCGGATGACGGGGATGTCGATCGTCATCAGCACCGCAAAGCCGACCGCGTCGGCCAGCAGGGCCGTCATGCCGGCCAGGAACAGGCGGCGGAAGGTGTAGCGCGCCGCCACCAGCTGGTGGGTGCCGCGGCCGACGTCCTGCATGATGCCGTTCATTTTCTGCGCCCCGTGCGACACGCCGATGGCAAACACCAGGAACGGCACCAGGATCGAATATGGATCGAGCTCGAAGCCGAGCATGGCCACCAGGCCAAGCTGCCACATCACCGCCACCAGCGAGCAGGCCACCACCAGCACCGTGCTGCGGGCGCAGCGGGTGTAGGCATAGATCACCGCGGTGGCCACTGCCGCCGCGACCCCAAAGTACATCAGCACCTGCTGCATGCCGGCCAGCAGTTCGCCGATCAGGCGCGCAAAGCCGATCACGTGGATCTTGACCGGATTGGGCCCGGCCGCATGCTGCTTCATGGCCGCGTCAATCGCGCCCGACAGGGCCGCGTAGTCGATCGGCTTCCCGCTTGACGGATCTTTGTCGAGCAGCGGGACGAAGATCATCGCCGAGCGGTAGTCGTTGGCGACCAGCTTGCCGACGATGCCGGCGCGCGCGATGTTCAGGCGCAGCTGTTCGACGCTGCGCTCGCTGCCATCGTAGGCGTCGGGCATGACGGGGCCGCCCGTGTAGCCGTCTTCGGTCACTTCGTTCCAGCGCACCGAAGGCGTCCACATCGACTTCATCCAGGCCCGGTCCACGCCTGGCGTCAGGAACAGCGTGTCGTTGAGCTGCTTGAGAGTGTCGAGGAAGGTCGGGTCGAAGATGTCGCCGTTCGGGTTCTCGACCACCACCCGCAGCGAATTGCCCAGGCCGCGCAGGCTGTCCTTGTTCTTCAGATAGTGCTGGATGTAGGGCTGCGACTGCGGCAGCATCTTCTCGAAACTGGCGTTCAAGGTCAGCTTGCTGACGGCCTGCTGGGCAAACAGCAGCGTCAGCAGGCCGCACACCAGCATCAACCAGAACCGATAATTGAAGACGAGGCGCTCGAGCAGATTGCCGGAGCGGAGGTCGAACTGGTCCAGCTCGCGCACCACCGGCATGGCCTGCTGCGCGTCTTGGTCGCTATGCATGTTCTTGTTTCCTAATGGTTGAGGCGCGGCAGTGACTGGCGGCGCACGCCGCGTACGCCGGCCAGCACCAGGTCGTTGTTCGCTTCGCTGAAGGCGGCCGTGACCGGATCGATGCGCTGCAGCGGAACCAGGGTGAATCGGCTGCCGTCGCGGCTGTGCAGCACCTGGCCGGACTGGGCCAGCAGCACGAAGCTGCCATCGCTGCGGCGCAGACCGGCGGCGATTCCATTGCGCAGGCCGCCGGTATCGACCTGCTGCCAGCTGGCGCCGGCGTCAAGGCTGTGCCACGCATTGCCGCGCAGGCCGAACACGATCAGTTGCCTGGCGTCGCCGGTGATGCCGAACAGGCTGCCGCGGTATGGCAGGGCCAGCTGCACGAAGCGCGCTTCGCCGCGTCGGCGGCGCAGCAGCAAGCCTTGCTCGCCGGTGACGTACTGGACGCCATCGACCGAACCGATGGCATTGAGGTGCAGGCCCTGGGGGTTGTCGAACAGGTCCTTGCAGTCGCGCCAGGCGGCGCCCGCGTCGGCCGTGCAGCGGGCCAGGCCGAAGGCGCCGACGGCGATGCCGTCGCGCGGGCTGTCGAAGCGCACGTCGAGGAAGGGGCGCTCATCGACGGCGTCGCCGGCGCGTCCGTCGTACTGGCGCTCCCAGCTCTGGCCGCCGTCGGCCGAATGTAGTATCAGGCCGTCATGCCCGACCGCCCAGCCCGACGCGTGGTCGGCAAAGTACACGGCGGTCAGGTCGACGCTGGCCGGCACCCTGGCCTGCTGCCAGTTGGCGCCGTCGCCGTACAGGATATGGCCGCGCTGTCCGACTGCCACCAGCCGGGTGCCGGCGGCGGCGATGCCGTTGAGCGGTGCGCGCTCGGCCAGCATGCTGGCAGCGGCCGGCTTGGCCAACGGGTCGACGAAGACCGGAGCGGCGGCCAGCATGGCGGCCGAGAGGATAAGTGACTGGAACATGGTGCCTCTGAAAAAAGCTGCCGGGCCCGCGGGTGGTGCAAGTGCACCCGGCAACAAACGGAAAGAAACCGCCTTAACGCACGCCGGAGCCGGCCAGCGCGTCAGGCGCCCATTCGGCCGCCTTCAGCGCGTCGATGTAGCGGGTGCCGCCGTGCGGACCGGCCACGCCAGTGATGTTGTAGGTGCCGCTGACGAAGTCATAGATCATGTGGTTGCCCGTCTGCAGCGCCTGCACGTCGTAGCTGAACGTCATGTGATCGAACGACGCGCGGTACAGCTGGCCGCGGCCATCGTATTCATCCGAGGCCAGCGCGGTCCAGCTGTCTTCGTCGATATAGAACACGCGCTTGCTGTAGATGTGGCGCTTGCCCGGCTTGAGGGTCGCCTCGACCACCCATACGCGATGCAGCTCCCAGCGCACCATATCCGGGTTGACGTGGTTCGGCTTGACGACGTCGCTGGCCACCTTGTGATAGGTGATCTTGTAGGCGTTATAGGGAACCAGCATCTCGCGCTTGCCCACCAGTTTGAAGTCATAGCGATCCATAGCGCCGTTGAAGACCCAGGCGTCGTCGTAGGTCGAAGCGCCAGCCGATGCCGGGTTCGGCGTGTCGTAGGCGATGTCCGGTGCCAGCTTGACGCGGCGCTGGCCTGGCAGGTATTGCCATACGCGGCGCGGTTGGATCACTGGATTGACGGCGTCAAGCGCCAGCAGCGCCTCGCCGGCACGGCGCGCCGGCGCCGAGTAATGCAGCTTGGTGCGGAAGAACAGGTCGTTCTGCCTGGCCGGTTCGACCCGCTTCGGATCGGACAGCGGGAACTCCTGGAAGATCTCGCCGGTCGAGGCCAGGGTCGGCACGCCCGACGAATCGACGTTCCAGGAATCGTATTTGGTCGTGAATGCATGGCCCTGGTAGCGCAGCAGGTGGTTCCACATGACTTCGTAACCGCTCTTGGGGATCGGGAACGGCACGCCAGCCAGCGCGCCTTCGAGGCCGTTGCCGCCATCGATTGTCTTGACCGTCACCGCATTCCTGGCGGTGTTGGCCAGCTGCTGCTTGGGCAGGACCACGCTGCGGCGGCTCGGATAGACGTCGACGCGGTAAGTGGCAAAGCGCTTGAGCAGCTCGCGCGTGCCGGCGGTGAGCTTGTCTTCATGACCAGCCAGGTTCTTGCCGGTGATCGACAGGCGCGGCTTGTCGCTGGCGAAAGGATCGGCACGCATGCCGCTGCCCTTGGCGACGGCCGGTCCGTTGGTCAGGCCGCCCGCGTATTCGGGAATGGTGCCGTCCTTGTTGGCGGCCTTTTCGGCGCCGACCGCAGTCAGGGCTGCGCCCAATTGCTTGGCCTCCTCAGGCGACACGGCAGCCTGGGCCACGCCCGCAGCGATCATCGCGGACAGCAGGATCGAAATATGCTTCATGGTGGTCCTTTTCATCAGAATGAGGTCTTGAAGGCGATCGCGATGAAGCCGCGATCCTTCAGCAGTGGCGATACGCCGGCATTGGAGAACGCGGCGCCATTGGCGTCGTAACCCAACGGACCGAAGAAGTCGCTGTACTTAATGTCGAATTTGTAGCGCTGATACAGGTCAAACGACAGGCCGACACTGTAGTTGCCGGCCTTGGCATTGCCGCCGACGACGATCGGCGAATTGCCCTTCAGGCCGAGCGAGGCCGACAGCGGCATCGACAGGTCGACACCGGGCATGACCTGGTACCAGGTCGGGTTGGCATTGATGGCCAGACCGAAGTAGTCGCCATCGATCTTGTCGACGCCGGTGTAACTGGCGCGGCCCTTGTAGAACGCGGCGCCGCGCGTGACACTGGCGGCGCGGTTCCAGGTCAGTTCAAGCATCCAGGTGGCGGCGTCGAACAATGCCGTCTTCGGCGTGATGCCGAACACATTCAGTACGCCGTGCAGCGTATTGCCGTAGGCGCCGCTGACGCTGCCCGCCGCCGGCAAGCCGGCGGCCGTCACCACCAGCGGCGTGGTGGCCCCGAAGGCGCCGTTCAGTGCCGCCACCACCGGAGCGCCGGTCCCGGCCGGCATTAGCAGCACCGGCGAACTGGTCAGCGGCATATTGCGGCGGTACGACAATTCGGCGCCGACCGACACCCCGGCCACGCTCTTGGACAGCGACAGGCCGAAAACATCGATGTCGCCACCGTATTCGAGCTGGTACTTGCTGGTCGCCCCCAGCGCGGCCGGATAGAACAGGCAGATATTGCCGGCCACTGCGGAGCCGGGGATCAGGCCCTTGCACACATTGGCGCCGGCCGCAGCGCCGCCGGCTCCGCCCAGCATCGCCAGCGGCAGGCCGGCCAGGCGCAGGTTTGCCTGCGGCAAGACGTCGCCGGTGCGGCGCACGAAGGCGCCCAGGGTGCCGTCGAGGAAAGCCGGGCTCCAGCGCAGGCCGACGCCGAAGTCGCCCCGTTGCCCGGGCACGCTGTCGGCCAGCTTGATGGCCTTGCCCAGTGCGCCGAGGTTGAAGCTCTCCGAACCCTGGAAGCCATAGTCGTAGAAGCCGAGGAAGGAACCCGACTCCGGCAGGCGTGCCGGGCTCCACTTGAAGAAATACTGGGCCGCGACCGACAGTTCGTCGTTCGCGGCCCAGTTCATCGATGCGGCCTGGCGCGGCAGGAACAGTTCCTTCGCTTCGGTGCCTGGCACCGTGTAGGCCTTGATCAGGTCGAGCGAGGACTGGCCGTAGTTCAGGCCGTGCACCGGCGTCAGCAGGCTCTCGCCCCACACCTGGGTGTGTCGGCCCAGCTTGACGTTGAGCGAGCCCTCGCCGACGATCGCGTTGTAGAACACGAAGGCGTCGAGCAGCTCGCCGCCACGCTGGTGGAAGCGGCGCGTGTAGTCGGACAGGCCGATCGCGTTGGCGCCGCCTTGCTGGTGGTTGGAGGTGGCGATATTTTTGTTATCGAGTTCGTTGTAGGCCGAGTCATTCCACGCCGCGCCGGAGACGCGCAGGCCAAGTCGCTTCTCAAACACCAGGTCGAATTCGGACAGCAGGTCGAAGCGGTTCGATACGGTACCGCGCGCAAAATTGCGATTGCCGTCGTCGAAATTGGCATTCTTCAGGATGCCAAGGTGCTGCTCGTTGAGGCGGCGTGCGTAGTTGTACTTGACGGTATTGTCGAAGCGGATGGACAAATCGGCATTGCCGGTGTCGATCTCGGCCGACATCGCCGACTGGTGCGCGCACAGGGCGCATGCGAGGGCAATCGTGGTGCGCGCCAGGGCGCGCCGTTGGTGGTGCTGGCTCATGCTACGCTGTCTCCTTGGTTGATACACAGGTGGTGGCCTCGTTCGGGCCCGGTACCGGGACGGTCCGTTGATCTTGTTGAGGCGATGCTACGGTGCCCGCCCCCGCCCGGCCCCACCCTTGACGAGGGGGGAACACCCCCACGCGAACCGGCCAGCGCCGTCTATAATCAGGCACCCCCACCCCATCGGCGCGAGGTTTCATGCTTTACCACCCAGGCGGCGACAGCACCGCCACGCTGCTGCTCAAGACCACGCCGCCGCGCGCGCCGCGCCATATGCTCGCGCGCGCGCGCCTGCAGCTGCACGATCCCCATTTCCGAGGCAGCCCCGTCATCGCCCTGCATGCGCCTGCCGGTTTCGGCAAGAGCGCGGTGCTGTCGCAGTGGCGGCGCGAAGCGCTCGCCACCGGCAGTGCGGTGGCCTGGTTGACGCTGGACGAAGCGGACGAACCGGCACGGCTGGTGCGCGCCCTGGTGCAGGCAGTGCGCGATGGCTGCGCCCGCCCCGCCTTTGGCCGCCAGCTGGTCGATGGCGGCGCGGCTGCCGACGACGCGCTCGGCGCGGTGACGACCTGGCTGGCCGATGTCGCCGCCAGCTCGCTCGACCTGATGTTGCTGGTGGACGATGCCGAGAAGCTACCGCCGGCCAGCACCGAACTGCTCAACTACCTGCTGCACAATCTGCCGTTGAACCTGCGGGTGGTGGTGGCCGCGCGCGCGGCACTGCCGCTGGCAGACCTGCTGGCCTATGGCCATTGCGTCAAGGTCGGCCCTGAACTGCTGCGCTTTGTGTTCGAGGAAACGCGCGCGCTGGTCGCGGTGCGCTTTGGCGCGCTTGTTTCGGCGGACGACGCGGCGCGCCTGCATGAACTGACCGAAGGCTGGCCACTTGGCCTGCAACTGGCGCTGGCGGCGATGGAACACAGCCGCGACCCGGCCGCCGCACTGGCCGGCCTGGCGGGCGGCGATGGTCAATTGCCGGCGCGCGTGGTGGGCATGCTGCTGGCCCACCTCGATCCGGACGACCAGCAATTCCTGGTCGGCGCCGCCCTGACCGACGCGCTGCATCCGGAGCTGTGCAATGTCCTGTCCGGCCAGGCCGACAGCGCGGCCCGGCTGGCGCGGCTGGTGCGCGACACGCCGCTGTTCGTGGTGGCCGAAAACAGTGCCTGGTGCCGCCTGCACACCCTGACCCGCGACCTGTTGCGCCAGCGCCTGCGCGTGTGGCCACAGGAGCGCCTGCGCGACTGGCATGCACGGGCCGCCAGCTGGTTGACAGCGCACGGCCTGCTGCCCGAGGCGGCCCGCCATGCGCATGCCAGCGGCCAGACCGCGCTGGCGTTCGACCTGGCCGAGCGCTGCCTACTCGACGCCGTGCGCCAGGGCGAACTCAATGCCCTCGACCACTGGCGCGCCCAGTTGCCGGAAGCTGAGCTGGCGCGCCGCCCGCGCCTGCGCCTGGCCGCCGCCTGGGTGGTCGCACTGGGCACCCAACACCGCGACGCCACCGACCTGGTGGCGCGTATCCGCGCCGCGGCCGATCCGCAGGACGCCGCCTTGCACTACGAGTGCGCGCTGATCGAGAGTGCCGCCGCCTACTATGCCGACGAGTCCGACCGTTTTCTGGCGCTGTTCGCGCCGTGGAGCGGCGCCACCCCGCCCGGCACCGACCCATGGCTGCTGCAGGCCCATGTCAACCGCCTATCGGCCAGCGCCCTGCTGGCTGGCGACCCGGCCCTGGCACGCCGTTACCAGCAGCGCAATCAAGGTTCAGGCGCGGCCGAAAGCAGCTACGTGCGCCGCTGGGGCGAATTCCTGGTGGCCCAGAGCTATCTGTGGGAAGGACAGCTGAAGCTGGCGCGCGAGACCGTCGAGCCGGCACTGGCGCGCGCCGATGCCGACCTCGGGCGCCGCCATCCGCTGTCGGCCATGTTCGCCGCGCTGTATGCCGCCGCCCTGTTCGAGGACAACCGGATCGACGCCGCGCAGGGCGCGCTGGCCAACCGCCTTGACGTGCTCGAACGCAGCGGCACGCCAGACACCCTGCTGCTGGCCTACCGCACGGCATCGCGCTGTGCCATGGCGCAGGGCCAGGAACACCGCGCCCTCGACCTGCTCGAAGCGATGCATGCGATCGGCGCCGAACGCGGCCTGCCGCGCCTGTGCGCGGCGAGCCTGATGGAGCAGGCGCACCTGCATGCCTATGCCAGCCGCGGCGAAAGTGCGCGCGCGCTGGCGCAAAGGCTGGCTGCGTTGGGTGGCGACGGCGCGCCGGGCGGCTTTGATGCGCTGATGTCGGCCGACGGCCAGCCGGCCGGACAAGGCTCTTTCCGCCAGCGCTGGTTTGCATTCGTGTGCGCCCTGACCGAAGGCTATGCCGCTATCGCCGGCCGCGACTGGCGCGCCGCGCAAGCGCCGCTGGTGCAGGCGCAGGATGGCGCGGCCAGCTTGCGCCTTGGGCGCCATGCGGTCGAGATCATGGCCTTGCGCGCGCTGGCGCAGGAACAGCTGGGCAATGCCGGCGCCAGCTTGCTGCGCGAGGCACAGGGCCTGGCCGCAACCTGTGGCCTGCAGCGCACGATCGGCGATGCCCATCCGCTGCTGGCCACCTGGGTGGCGCGCCTGGATGGCGCCGCGGTACCGGCCGCGACCGGCGCGCCGGCACCGCAGGCGCCGGCCACCAATCGCCCGCGCGCCCTGCCGAGCATGGTGCTGACGCCGAAAGAGAGGGAAGTTCTGGAGCTATTGGCGCGCAACCTGTCGAACAAGCAGATCGCGCTGGCGCTGGCGGTGGGCGAGGAAACCGTCAAATGGCACATCAAGAACCTGTTCGGCAAACTGGACGCCGCATCGCGCAAGCATGTCGTCCAGCGCGCCCGCCTGCTGGGACTGCTCGAAGGCTAAACCATTGATCAAAAAATGGGCCGCGACAGGCACCCTATCCTGCGCTCGGGCCAGATGGCCCGGCTGGTGCTCAGGCAACTCGCAGCAGGGCCAATAGCGGCAAGGCGCGCGGCCACTCGCCGAAGCCCGATGCCGGGTTCAGGTGCCCCATATTGCCCAGGCCGACCACGCTCGAACCCCAATCGTGCGCCAGCGCGCGCACCCGTGGCTCTGCTGCCAGCGGGTCATTGCTGCTGGTGGCGACCAGGCTGGGGAACGGCAGGGGCCGGCGCGGCACCGGCAGCCAGCCGGCGGCATCGAGTTCGGCGACGGTCGGATACCCGTCCGGCATCGGCTGCTCGAAGTCCGGCGGCACCGCCAGCAAGGCGCCTGCTACCTGCCGCATGGTGCGCAAGGCCCAGTGTGCGACCATGATGCAGCCGCCGCTGTGGGCGACAATCACCAGCTTGCCATCGATGGCACGCGCATGCTCCTCGATGGCGGCCACGCGGGCGGCGCAGTCGAGCTGCGCGCGGCCCATCGGCGGCACAGCGCGCACCGCGCGCCCTTGCTGCACCAGTTGCTCGGCCAGCAGTGTCTGCCAATGCTCCGGCGCATGGTCGCGCAGGCCGGGCACGATCAGGACGGTCGGCTGCTGCATCCGGTCTTCCATCAGCGCGCTGCCCCATGGTTGAGGAAGCCACGCTGGCCCGGCTTGCGGTTCGGCGCAAAGCCGTTGGCCGCGAGCGCCTGGTCGGCATTGTCGTAGAACTGGCCGATGCGGTAGATACGGCGTGCATCGGCGGCATCGGCCACGTCGCGGCCGAACTCTCGCGACAGGCGCACCAGTTGCTCGATCTGCCTGACCGAGGTGATCTTGGCGCTGCGGTCCTGGCTCCACAGATTGTCTTCATTGCCGCAGCGGACATGCAGGCCCATCGCGATGGCCATCATATTGACCGGCAGAACATTGAGCATCGACGATTCGAGCGTCAATACCGCGCCGTCCGGCAGGGCACGCACGAAGTTGGCCAGGTTGTAGATATTGGGCGCATCGAAGCCGCCGCCGATGGCGACCCAGGTCAGGATAAGCGGCACATTGCAGGTCCCGCGGCGCATCATGCGCTCGAGCGTTTCGATCTGGGTGCTGTTGGCCAGCTGGAAATGCGACTGGATGCCTTTGGCCGACAGGCGGCGTACATGCTCCTCCAGCCATTCCGGGCCGGCCGGGATCGTCATTTCGCGATAGGCACGGTACAGGTCCGGCTCGGCGAGCGAGGTGCCGCGCAGGTCGGCGTCGCACATCTGCTCGACTACGTTCATCTGGTTGCAATTGACCGCCACCGTGACCTGGTCCGGCATCGGCATCAGCTCGGCCAACATGTGGCGGGTGTCGTCGCTAAGCCACTTGGCGCTGTCGCCTTCATTCTCCGGCGCGAACGAGATCGAACCGCCGACTTGAAGGATCATGTCAGGTACGCGGGCACGGATTCCGGACAGCAGCTCGTTGAACATCGACAGACGCTTGCAGCCCTTGCCATCGAGTTCACGCACATGCATGTGCAGCACCGTGGCGCCGGCGTTGTAGCAGTCGACCGCCTGCTGGATGTGCTGTTCCATCGTCAGCGGGATATCTTCCGGGAAGTCCGAAGGCATCCATTCCGGGCCGTAGGGCGCACAAGTGATGACGAGTTTTTCCTGGTTTTCTGGGAACAGCGAGCCGTCGATGAAGTTCATGATAAGTCCTGTGGTGGTTGGATCGATGGTCCCATGCTCTGGCAAAAGCAGGGGTGGCGCACCCCCACTGTCGAGGGGGGGCGCGAGGCCGGCGGCAAAGGACAATCGGCCTATTCCACTTATCCCGGGCCTTCCATGTTCGCCTCTCCTTACGCCGCCACCGGGCGCGCCGCCTTCGACCGGCTCAGTCCCGGCGTGCTGGTGGCCGGCATCATCGCCGTCGCCGCCACCTTCCTGTCCGAGCACTACGGCGCTTCGGCCATGCTGTTGGCCCTGCTGCTGGGCATGGCAATGAACTTCCTGTCGCAGGAGACGCGCTGCGCGCCGGGCCTGGAATGGACCGCCAAGGCAGTGCTGCGCACCGGCGTGGCGCTGCTGGGCATGCGCATCACGTTCAGCCAGATCGCCGAGCTGGGCAGCTTTGCCGTGCTGCTGGTGATGGGCGCCGTGGTGGCCACGATCTGCTTCGGCCTCATCGGCGCGCGCCTGATGGGATTCAAGAGCGCGTTCGGCATGCTGTCGGGCGGCGCCGTGGCCATCTGCGGCGCCTCGGCGGCGCTGGCGATCGCCGCCGCGCTACCGCGCCATCCGCTGGCCGAGCGGGCCACGATCTTTACCGTGATCGGCGTGTCGCTGCTGTCGACTTTGGCGATGATCGTCTATCCGCCGCTGGTGCTGGCGCTGGGACTGGACCCTCAGCAAGCCGGCATCTTCCTGGGCGGCACCATCCACGACGTCGCCCAGGTCGTCGGCGCCGGCTACGGCATGTCGCCCAAAACGGGCGACGCGGCCACCGTGGTCAAGCTGCTGCGGGTAGCGATGCTGCTGCCAGTAATCCTCGCCATCGGCGTGGTGGTGCGGCTGCGCGGCATCAAGGAAGGGGCCGGAGTGCCGATGCTGCCCTGGTTCGCCGTGGCGTTTGCGCTGCTGGTGGCGCTCAACAGCACGGGCTGGGTGCCGGCCATGGTGCAGCAAGGTGCCAACGACTTTGCGCGCTGGTGTCTGGTCGCCGCCATCGCCGCCATCGGCGTGCGCACCCGGCTGCAGGACATCGTCGAAGTCGGCATCAAGCCAGTCATCCTGATGGTGCTCGAGACGGTTTTCCTGGCTGTGCTGGTGATGGCCGCCCTGCTGTGGCACGGCGCCGCATGAACCCTAGTGCGGTGAATCAGAAATACGTTGCGTAAGAATGAAGTTGGCGCCATCGTGGGGTGGGTATGATGGGCAGCAGCGTACCCATGCGGGGGGTACTCGGGCAGCGCGATACCCTACCGCAGCGCGCCACCTTGGCCAGATCGGTTTGACTCTACGCGCATGCATGGTCATTGCACGGCCCGTATCAACGCGTGGCTAGAAAAACCTTACCCACCCCACATCGACGAATTCCCGATTTACCGCACTAGCCAGGCAGGCAGTCCGGCGCCGGCACCGGCGACACGCCCTGCGCCGCAGCCGCCGCCTGCTGCGCCGCCATCGCCCGTTCAAAACCCGGCCGCTGGCGCAGCCGCTGCCAGTAAGCCGCCACGGCGGGCGTGAAGCCGGCCGCCAGGCCGAGGTGGTCGGCCAGCAGGCAGGCATAGCCGACCGATATGTCGGCCACCGTGAAGCGGCCGGCGCATAAAGTCTCTTGCCCGCCCAGCCGCGCTTCGAGCGACTTCAGGCGCGCCAGGAACCACTTGCTGTAGTCGGCCACCACTTGCGGCTGCTGACGTTCCGGCGGTTCGAACCGGCCATACCGCAGCACCAGCGTTTGCGGGAAGGTCAGCGTCGCTTCGCCAAAATGCAGGTAGTTCAGGAAGGCGCCATAGTCCGCTTCGCCTGGCTCCACGTTGAGCGGGCTGGGACCGTGGCGGCTGGCCAGGTAGTGGCAGATGGCGGCCGACTCAGTCATGGCGGTGCCGCCATCGAACAGCGCCGGCACGGTGCCGAGCGGATTGACCTCGAGGTAAGGGCGCGCCAGCGCACGCGGCGGAAATGGCAGCATGATGAGCTCATAGGGCAAGCCCATCTCTTCCAGCGTCCACAAGGGCCGGAACGAGCGCGCGCTCATGCAGTGGTACAGTATGATCGTCATGGCAGGATCCTACCACCGAATGGCGCGCCAGCAACGACACTGGCCACCGGAGCACCGGCGCGCACGTGTCGCCGCACCAGCATGTCGAGCGTCCCATCGCGTGCCATCAGGCCCATGGCCGATTCGAATTCCTCGATACGGGCAGCGAACGGCGACTGCAGGGCCACACCGATGGCGCGCGCAGTCGGATCGGCCTGGCGAAAGCTCGCCTTCACCACCCGATGGCGCAAGCCGAGCCTGCCGAGCATGGCGTCGCCCTGGTCTTCGGGAGCGATCACGGCATCGATGCGGCCCAGCGCAAGCTTGCGGAAGTTTGCTTCGGTAGTGCTTGCCCCTTCCTTGTTGAGCGCATTGTCATGGTCGAACTGCTCGAAGTACTCGACGCCCGGCTTGACGCCAATCCGTAGCGGTGCCAGGTCGGCGTAGCTGCGCACCTCGCTTGCCTGCTCGGCGAGCAGGTAGAACACGCGGTCAGCCACGCGGGGCCGGTAGGGCGTGACCAGGAAATGCAGGAAGCGGCGCCGCGACGGCGTACTCTTGAACCCGATTCCAAGGTCGGCTTTGCCCAGCTCGAGCATCAGCAGGCAGCGCTTTGGCGGACACTGGACGGTGTCGACCGCCAGCCCGAGGCGGCGGCCCAGCTCGCGCACGATGTCGGTATAGGCTCCGCTCAGACGGCCATTCTCGACCACCGACCATGGTGGCAGTTCGTCGATCGCCACCACCAGGGCCCGCGCGGCGATGGCGCACCCTGGGCAGAGCAACGCTGGCAGCAACGCGCAGCGACCCAGCAAGTGTCTTGGCCATGTCGACATGGTGAGCTCCGTTCAGCGGACCGGGCGGGCGCCTGCCTGCCACCTAACTGCGCGGAATTAATGGCAGGATGATGTGCGACGGCGCGCTCGGCTCCATGTGAATCGTGTTGCGCGCGACCCTGACCGGCCCCGGGAAACCTTCCGCAGCGCCGGTGTTCGGATTGGCATCGTACTTCGGGAAATTACTGCTCGATATATCGATCCGGATGCGGTGCCCCCGCTCGAACAGGTTGCTGGTGGGGAGAGCTTCGATACAGACCTGGTAGCACTGGCCCGGCTCCATCAGCGCCGGATTTTCCCACGAATCGCGGTAGCGCATGCGCAGGATGCCGTCGGTCAGGTTCATCGCATAGCCGTCCGGATAGTCGGCATTGGGCGGCGCCACGTCGATAAGCTTGAACGTGAAGTCGGTGTCGACACAATCGGACGACACCCACAGGCGGGCCAGGATGGCCCCTGTCACCTCGGTATCGTGCTCCAGCGGTTCGCTACAAAAGCTCAGTACGTCCGGTCGGCGCAACTGCGGGTCGGAAGTGCTGCCCTGGTCGAAGGCGCCGCCGAACATCAGCGGCTCGCCCGAGGTGACCGCGCCGCCATTGGTCGGCACCGGGTCGGTCGGATCGAAAAAGAACGACTGGCTCGACGGCTGGTCCGGCATTGCGCTCGACAGTCTTCCCTGCGGATGCAGGTAGTAGGGAATCGGCCGAGTGCGTGCGATCGGCCATTCGGCTTCCTCGCGCCAGCGGCCGCCATGGTCGAGCCGCCCCGCCCCATTGCGGCGCCCGGACCCGCCTCCCATCACAAACAGGCGCACCGGCGCCGGGTCGCCCTGGGGCACCTGCTTGAGGTGGCGGTTGAACCAGTCGAGCCGGAACGACAGATAGTCGTGCGACAGGTTGCCATGCAAGGTCGCCTGCGGTCCGAAGTCGACATCGCCGGCAAAACTGAGGTAGCGGTTACCATGGGTCCAGGGCCCCAACACCAGGCAGGCTGGCCCGCGCCTGGTCGCCACCAGGCCCATGTAGTTCTCGCAGGCCGAGCGCGCGTACGGATCGTACCAGGAGGCGATATGCGCCGTCGCCGCCGGGCTGAAATGGGCGTAGTAGCCCTGAGCGAACAGGCCGGGCCGGCGCCAGTAGTCGCCGAACGAGCCATGGCGCCACTGTTCGAACACATAGTCCTCGTATTCCGGCGCCGCGCTGAGTGGCGAACGGCCAGGCTCCCACTCATGGACCTTATGGAACCAGTCGATCAGGTTGATCGACATCAGCGCCTTCTTCTTGGCTGGGTCGGCGCGCACGGCATCGCTTTCCAGCGCGCGGTTGAGGGCCCACGTCACCTGCTTCATCTCGAACGCACCGCCCTGCCGGATGCCGCTGTGGTAGGCATTGGCGAAACCGCCCGAATCGAGCACCATCGCAACCACTCCCGGCGCGCCTCGGCTGCCCAGCGCGGCCTGGGTATGGGCCGCATACGACAGGCCCTTGGTGCCGATGCGTCCATTGCACCAAGGCTGCTGCAGGATCCAGGCGCAAGTATCAACGCCATCGTCGGCCTCGCTGATGTACTTGATGAACTTGCCTTCTGACCCGTAACGTCCGCGGCAGTCCTGGTAGATCACCACGTAGCCGTGCTCGACAAAGTAGCGGGCGACGGCGGCGCGCGCCATGGCAGCCACGTCACCCGGGCCGCGTTCGCTGCGGCTGGGCAGTTGCTTGCCATACGGCGTGCGCTCGAGGATGACCGGACGCGCTGCCGGCGCGCCGGCCGGCTGGTAAATGTCGGTGGCGAGCAATACGCCATCGCGCATCGGCACCATCACCGTTGTGAATTTCATCGACATGTTTGCCTAGTCAAGGTGTGTGGCTCAGAACTTGGTGGTGGCGCGCGCATACAGGTAGCGGCCCCGAACGTCGTAGGTGTAGATGTCAAAATTGATCGGGTTGTTGGCTGCCGATGCGGGCGGCTGGCGGTCGGTCAGGTTGTCGATGCCGAACGCGAGGCTGGTTTTACCACCTGGCAGGTTGTAGGCCAGCTGCAGGTCGTGGTACAGCGTGGCGCGCACTTTGCCGCCGTTGACGGCATTGTTCGGCACATCGAGGCTGCTGCCGATATAGCGGCCTTTCCAGCCGGCCGTGACCACCGGTCCCAAGTAGCGCAAGCTCATCTGCCCTTTGTAGCGCGGGAAGGTCGAACGCGGCTGGTCCGACTTGCCGGTGCGCTCGTCGACGACGACGCTGCCGTCGGGCTGCGGCACGAACGATTTGTACGCCTGCAGGTAGGCGACATCGATCGACGAATCGATACGGGCCCCGGCAATCGGGAACGTGTAGCGGATCGTCGCATCGATGCCTTCGACTTCGATGCGCGACAGGTTGACCACGCTCTGGCGCAGTTCCTGCACCTCGCCAAAGCTGCCTCGCCGGACCAGGTCGCAGAAAGTGAGCGTGCGGGCGCAGGTTTGCAGGATCTTGGTCGGAGTCTGCGAGGCAATCGCGTCGCTGACCTTGATGCGGAATTTGTCGGCCGTCAGCGACAGGCCGCGCAGCTGCTCCGGCGAATAGCTAAAACCGAGCGCGTAGGTGTCGGCGGTCTCCGGCTTGAGCTTGGGATTGCCGGCCAGTACGCCTGGTGTCAGGCCGCCACGGAACTGGTTCTGCTGGTAGCTTGCCGGCACGCCGGCGCAGCCGGGCAGACCCGCGCCGCCGCCATTGCATGGATCGACAGTCGGAAAGTCCGACTGGCGGCGGCCCTGGTAAAGCTCGAGGATCGATGGCGCGCGGAAGCCCTGCGACACGGTCGAACGCAAGATCAGGCCTTCGGCCGGCGCATACAGCAGGCCAAGCTTGCTGGTGGCCTTGGAGCCGACGGTCGAGTAATTCGAGTAGCGCGTGGCGGCGCTCAGTTCGAGCCGGTGCATGCCGGGTAGTTTGGCAAACAGCGGCGCGTTCAGTTCGACGTACGCTTCCTGCAGGTGGTAGCTGCCGCTGGTCGCGCTGCGGCCCGGTGCGCTGGTCGGTGCCTGGGCGATGCCGCCTACCTTGGGCAGCACGTCCGACCCCGAACCGGCGAACGCGTCGGGCGCATCGAAGGCGCTCTCGCGACGGTACTCGTAGCCGGCGGCCATGGCCAGCGTGCCGCCCTGCAGTTCAAACAGGTCGCGCGTCGCATTGAAGCTGAGGTCGGCCTGGGTGGTGCCATTGGTGTCCTGGCCGTTATAACGGATATACGCGGCCATGGCCGGCGTGATCGGGCCGAACAGGTCGAGCGGCGTGCAGCCGGCAGCGGCGGCGCAGGTGGCGGGCGAGGACAGCGCGCGATACACATTGTCGAAATTGATCTGGTTGGTCTGGTCGAAGCTGGCCCTGTTGCGCGAGTAGGAGAAGGCGGCGTCGTACTGCCAGTCGCCGAACCACCTGGCACTGCCCTTGACGCCCAGCACGATGCGCGACATGTCGACGTTCTGGACATTGGCCCGGTTGCCCACTTCGACCGGTACGCGCTGGATGCGCAGCGCCGGGCCCGAGAAACCGAGTGCATTGACCGCTGGCACCCCGTTGGCGGTGCCGAACGGGTTGAAGGCCTGGTTGTTGGCGATGCTGTAGCCGTTGCTGCCGCGCAGGTCGAGCAGGAATGGAGAGAATAGCTGCTCCGAACGGCGTTTCGAGTACACCCCCTCGACCGACAGCGTGGTGTCGTCGTCGAGTTCATAGCTGAGGCGGCCGAACAGGCCCAGGTTGCGGCTCGGGCCGGTGGCGTAGATGCCCTGGGTCTGCTGGTTGTAGTAGTCGCCCGGCAGCCTGGCAACGTGGAAGCCATTGTCGGCCAGTGCGCCCGCTGCGGGCGCGAGGGTGTCGACATTGCGCGTGATCGCATTGGCGGCATTCTGCGCAAAGCCTGCCGGCGTGCCGAAATAGGCATTGTTGGACAAGCCCGGCAAGGTGTACAGGCCGCGCGGGCTGTTGCCCGGCGCGCTCAAACGCGCCAGCGCAACCTTGGTCAGCTCCCTGTCTTCGGTGCGGATCGGTTTGGTGTCGGTGAAGCTGGCCGACAGCAGGCCCGATAGCGGGCCGGCGCGCCTGCCCCAGTTGAGGAAGCCGCTGACGTTCTCATTGTCGCCGCGGCTGGTGGCGCCCAGGCGCAGGTTCGCTTCGAAGCCGTCGAGGCGGCGCTTGGTGTGGACGTTGACCACGCCGGCAATCGCATCGGCACCGTAGATGGCCGAAGCGCCGTCCTTGAGGATTTCGATGCTGTCGATCATGCCCAGCGGGATGGTGTTCATGTCGACGAAATCGCGGAAGCCGCGCCCGCCCGCGGCACTGACCCAGCGCCGCCCATCGACCAGCACCAGGGTGCGGTTGCCGCTGCCTTCGGCGCTGCCGAGGTAGCGCAGATTGATCGAGCTCACGCCAAATGAGGTGCCCTGGGTGCCGTTCGAATTGAGGCTGACGCCAGCCGTCGGCAAGGCCTGGATCAGGTCGCCCAGCGAGGTCGGGGCGGCGAACTTCAAGTCTTCCCGGTTGAGGGTGATCATCGGCGCATTGACCTGTGCGTCGCGGCGCGCGATGCGCGAGCCGGTGACCACGACCTGGGTTTCGGTGGCGCCCGTCGTCGGGCTGGCCGCTGCTGCCTTCGGATCGACTGGGGCTGGCGCGGCCGGCGCCGGCGCGGCAGCGCTGTCCTGGGTGGCAAGCGCGCTGCCTGCCGCGTCCGGCACGGCCTGCTGCGCGGCGACCACGTCCGCAATTGCCAGGTTGAGTGCGATCGCACTGATGGCATACACCGACTTCTTGAGTTTCATTTTCATTTTTCTCTCCAGGTTATTGTGCAAACGCCGGCATTCATTGGCCTGCTGTCCTGATCGATACTAAGTTCGGTGCTGCCTGCGCCGCAATCTCATGGCGAATTTGTATTCAACTATGCAAATTTGGTATGCGTGCGGCGGCGGCCGTGTCCAGCTGCGCAAAGTAGCCCTTGGTCTCGGCCAGGAAGGCCGCCGCCAGCCGGGTCGGGGCCGACAGCGACGAGGTCACGAACGCATATTCATTGGGCAGGTTGGCATCGAACGGGCGCGTCACTGCACCACTGCGCACATAGCCCTTGGCCAGCAGGCCATTGACCAGGGCAATGCCGAGGCCGCGCGAGGCGAAGGCGCAGGCGGCCGACACGGTATGGGCCTCGATCTGCGCCATCGGACGCAGGCCGTCACGCACGAAGGCCGCCTCGATGCTGGCGCGCGAAGCGGTGCCCAGTCCGAGCAGGATCAGGGGGTGGCCGCGCAGCGCGGCCGGCGACAGGCGGGCAATCCGCGCCAGCGGATGGTTTTCCGCCATCACACAGACCGTGTCGCTGACCACTACCGGCTCGAAAGTCAGGTCCGGGCGCGCCAGCGGCAGGCGCAGGAAGCCGCCGTCGACGGCGCGCGACGCAATCAGGGCCTTGGCCACTTCGGAGGTAGGTGACTCCAGCGTCAGGCGAACGCGCGGAAAGCGGTTGCAGAACGCGGCCACGATATCGGGCAGCACGGCCTCGGAAAAACTGGGAGGCGCGACCAGCTTCAGGTGGCCGCAACGGTATTCGCAAATGTCGCGCACGACGCTGTTGACGCGCTCGAGCGTGTTGAGCGAGAGTTCCACCTCGTCGAACATCAGCATGCCGTCCTGGGTCGGCACCAGGCGCCCGTGGTCGCGGTAGAACAGCTCGAAGCCGATGGTTTCCTCCAGCTGGGCCAGCAGGCGGCTGACGGCCGGCTGGGTCATGCCGAGAATGCTGGCGGCAGCCGTCACCGAACCGGTTTCGACGATCGCGTGGAAACCGCGCAAGGCCTTGACACTGATCTGGTTCTTCATCGCACAGCCCTCCTTGTTGGATCCAGCCTATGAGCCTGCGCGACAGAAGCTCGTCGGCCCAAACAGGTGGAGAAAAGTCCCACTTCGCCCCCATTTCTCGGGCTGTAGCTACGGCTACAGCCCTCAAAAGTGGTGACGAACCGGGCTCTTTTCCCACCCGTTTGGTCTCGACTCCTTCTGCCGCGCAGGCTCCTAGGCGACTCGCTGCACCAGGTGGCAGGCGCTCCAGTGGCCGGGCGCGCTCTCGGCCAGTTTCGGCACCTCTTGCTGGCAGCGTGCCACCGCATGGGGGCAGCGCGGATGGAAGGCGCAGCCGCGCGGCGGATTGAGCGGGCTCGGCAGCTCACCGCGGATCGGCCGGTGCTCGGTCGACTTGGTATCGAAACGCGGCGCATCGGCGATCAGCGCCTGCGTGTACGGGTGCTGCGGCATGGCGAAGATGGTGCGGGTGTCGGCCAGTTCGACAATGCGGCCCAGGTACATGATGGCGACGCGGTCGGCAATATATTCGACCACCGCCAGGTTGTGGCTGATGAACAGGTAGGTCAATCCCTTCGACTCGCGCAAATCCATGAACAGGTTGAGCACCTGGGCCTGGACCGACACGTCGAGCGCCGACACAGCCTCGTCGCACACGACGAAGCGCGGCGCCAGCGCCAGCGCGCGCGCAATGGCGATGCGCTGGCGCTGCCCGCCCGAGAACTGGTGCGGGTAGCGCGCCGCATAGCTGGGGTCGAGCCCGACCTGGCGCAGCAGGTCGGCGACAAAGGCCGGTCCGTCGGCGCGCGCCACCAGACCGTGGTAGATGGCCGCCTCGCTGACGGCCTGGTCGATCCGGTGGCGCGGGTTGAGCGAAGCGAACGGGTTCTGGAACACCATCTGGATCTGGCGGTGGATGGCCGCGCTGCCATGGCCGATGGCAACGCCGTTGAACGCCATGCTGCCGCTGGTGGACGGCAGCAGCCCGGCCACCATGCGCCCGACGGTCGACTTGCCACAACCCGATTCACCCACCAGGCCCAGCACTTCGCCGTGCGCCACCTGCAGCGACACGCGGTTGACGGCGTACACCTTGGGCACCGCATCGCGCGCCAGACCGAGCGTGCCGGCCGCCTTGGCCAGCATGCCCTGCTTCAGGCTGAAGGTCTTGGTAAGGTCTGTGGTTTCAAGCAGTGCATTCATGGTCAGTCCAGGGGATGGAAACAGCGGAACTCGCGGCCGTCTGCGCTGCTAACCGGCGGCACCGACGTGCAGGCGGCGCTGGCGCGGCTGCAGCGCGGCGCGAAGGCGCAGCCGGGCGGCAGCGACAGCAGCGGCGGCGCGGCGCCCGGAATCGAATACAGGCGCTGGCCGCGGCCGGACGCATGGGGCAGCGAGTCGATCAGCGCCCGCGTGTACGGGTGGCGCGGCTGGCGCACCACGGCCTCGACCGGGCCGCGTTCGACAATGCGGCCGGCATACATCACACACAGTTCGTCGGCCAGGTCCTTGACCAGGCTGATGTCATGGGTAATCCACAGCAGCGCCGTGCCGCTCGAGCGCACCAGCTGTTTCATTTCATACAGGATCTGGGCCTGGATGGTAACGTCGAGCGCCGTGGTCGGCTCGTCGGCGATGATCAGGTCGGGGCGGTTGATGATGGCGTTCGCGATGGCGACCCGCTGGCGCATGCCGCCTGACAGCTCGTGCGGATAGGCGCGCATGCGCTCGGCCGGCGCCGCGATGCCGACCCGCTCGAGCGCCGAACACACCTGAGCCTGCGCCGTTTTGCGATCGACCTGGTGGTGGATGCGCACCGTTTCCTCCAGCTGGGCACCAATGCGCATGACCGGATTGAGCGACATCATCGGGTCCTGGAACACCATCGCGATACGGTCGCCCCGCAACTGGTTCCAGCGCTGTTCGGAGGCGCCGCGCAGGTCTTCGCCATTGAACAGCAAACGCCCGGCCACCACCTTGCCCGGCGCCTCAAGCAAATTCATCAGGGAAAACGCGGTGACGGACTTGCCCGATCCTGACTCGCCGACCACGCCCAGCACCTTGCCGCGCTCGAGCGCAAACGACACCTGGTCCAGCGCCCGCACCACGCCGGCGGCGGTGTGGAATTCGGTGACCAAGCGGTCCACTTCGACTAAGGCCATGGGGATTCCTTCTATGCGTCCAGTTTGGGATTGAGGACGACCCGTAACTGGTCGCCGACGACACTGATGGCGACAACCAGCATGACCAGAGCCAGTCCCGGGAACACGCTGATCCAGTACTGGGTCGACAGGATGTAATCGAAACCGTTCGAAATGAGCAGGCCCAGCGAAGGCTCCGTCTGCGGCAAGCCGATGCCGAGAAAGCTCATGGTCGCCTCGAGCGTGATGGCGCTGGCCATCTGATTGGTGCTGGTGACGATCAGCGGCGCCGTGCAGTTGGGCAGGATATGCAGCAGCATCAGCCGGTGGGCCGGCAAGCCCTGCCCCAGAGCCGCTTCGATGTATTCCTTGTTGCGCTCGACCATGGCGGCGCCGCGCACATTGCGGGCGAAGGTGGCCCACTGCACCAGCACCAGTGCCATCAGCGTCTTGTCGACACCCTGCCCCAGCACTGCCAGCAGCACCAGCGCCACCAGGATGGTCGGCAGGCTCAGTTGCAGATCGACCAGGCGCATCAGAATGGCGTCGACCTTGCCGCCGAAATAGGCTGACGTCAGGCCGACCACGGTGCCCAGCGCCAGCGCCACCAGCGCGCTGGCCACGCCGATGCCCAGGCTGATGCGCAGGCCGTACAGGATGGCACTGGCCACGTCGCGCCCGGCGCCGTCGGTACCGAGCAGGAAAGTGGTGCGGCCGTCGTCACTCAGAGAACCGGGCGCGCGCTCCGACTCGGTGATCGACACCACCGACAGGTCGTATGGGTCTTGCGGCGAGATAAACGGGGCGGCCAGCGCCAGGATCACCAACAGCAGCAGGAAGGCGGCCGCCACCAGCCCGGTGCGGCGACGCGCAAACCGTCGCGCCAACAGGCGCCACGGGCTGTCGGGCGCTGTCATCTGCGTTGAAAACGGAATCGATTGGTCCATGGTATCTCGTCAGGGTGCGGTGTCAGGCCGATTTGGTGCGCAAGCGAGGGTCGAGCAGCAGATACAGCATGTCGACGGTGAAGTTGATGACGACGTATATGAGCAGCACGACCATCAGGTAGGCAACCACCACCGGGCGATCCAGCTGCAGCAGCGAGTCGATGATCAGCTTGCCCATGCCGGGCCAGGCAAAGATCGTCTCGGTGATCAGGGAAAATGCAATCAGGTGGGCGAACTCCAGGCCCAGCACGGTGACCACCGGAATCATCACATTGGGTGCGATGTGCTTGCGCATCAGGCGCACCGGACCGACCCCCTTGGCACGGGCAAAGCGCACATACTCCTGCTGCGCCACGTCGCGCGTGCTCGCTTCGGTGATGCGCATGATCAGCGCAATATTGTGCAGCGCCAGTGTCAGCGCCGGCAGCAGCAGGAAGCGCAGCCCTTCCCAGCTGAGGAAACTGAGCCCGATGCCAAGCACTTCTTTGAGCGGCCCGCGCCCACCCGACGGCAGCCAGCCAAGCGCGACCGAAAACACCATGATCAGGATCATCCCCATCCAGAATACGGGCACCGACACGCCCAGGATCGAGAAGCCGGCAGCGAGCCGCTGCGCCAGGCTTCCCGGGTGCAGGCCGGCCCAAATACCAAGCGGGATGCCGATGACTGCCGACAGCAGCAGGGCCGCCACCGCCAGTTCCAGCGTCGCAGGCATGCGTTCGACAATCAGCGACAGTGCCGACCGGTTGAAGACAAACGAGTCGCCCAGCTCGCCGTGCAGCGCATTGCCGACGAAGCGCAGGTACTGCTGGTGCACTGGCAGGTCGAGCCCCAGCGCCTTGGTGGCGCGCTCGATGTCCGCTTGCGACGCGTCAGGCGGCACCAGCAGGTAGATCGGATCACCGACCAGGTTGATGCCAACAAATGCCAGCAAGGACATCAGCACCAGCACCAGCACGCTTTGCAGCGCGCGTTTTGCAAACAGATCGAGCATCGGTCGGCTTTCGTGGTTGGTTAAAGGCTTACTTCGCCCGGATATTCATGGCCAGCGTAAAGCCGTCCGAGCGCGGCCTGACGGTCAGACCGGGCCGCATGGCCCAGGTCGACTTCAGGTGGTGCAAGGGGATGATCGCGCCGTCGTTGAGGGCCAGCGCGGTCGCCTGCCGCTGCAGCTGCTCGCGCGGCACGGCGTCGACCGTGCTGGCCGCCTGGTCGATCAGGGCGTCGACTGCGGCGTTTTGGTATCGTCCCAGATTCGACGCCCCGGTGCCGGCAGCTTTGTCGAACATGCGGATATTGGAAGTGAGCCCGGTGATTGAATTGCCGGTGACGGCAGAGACGCCAAAAAGGACCATGCTAAATTCAGGGTCGCCAGTCTTGTTGCCTCCCATGGCCCGCCCCTGGAACACGGCAAACGGCATGGTGGCGACGCCCGTTCTGATGCCGACCCGGGTCAGCATCTGCGCCACTGCCTCGCATACCTTGGCATCATTCAGATAACGGTTGTTGGTGCAGTGGATGGTCAGGCGGAAACCGCGGGGATAGCCCGCCTCGGCCAGCAGGGCGCGCGCCTTGGCCGGATCGTAGGCCGGCAGATGGAAGCCCGGATCGTGCCCGAAAAACCCCAATGGCACCAGCTGCTCGGACGCGATCGCGTCCTGCTTCATCAGGTACTTGACGATAGCATTGCGGTCGATGGCAAGGTTCAGCGCGCGCTTGACGAGAATGGACTTGAGCGGATTGTGCGCCAGTCTGCGCCCGTCGTGATCGAACACGAATGGGGACCTGTCGCGGAACTGGTCGACGCTCAGGTAATTGAGCATATAGGACGTGCTCGACACCATCGGGTAGCCGCGGAACGCATGCTGCATATGGGTCGTGACGTCGTTGACGACATCGACCGAACCGGACAGCAAGGCCGCAGCGCGGGCCGGCTCGCGCGGCACAAAATGGATAAACACCCTGTCCCACGGTTCCGGCTGGCCCCAGTAACGGGTATTCTTGTTGAGCACCAGTTGCTGCCCATGCGACCAGTGGCCATAGGTGTAGGGCCCGGTGCCAACGGCCGAGCGGCCCGACGCAAAGGAACTCTCCGCAACCGTGCCGAGCGATTGCGGTACGATCGCGACCATGCCGATATTCTCGGGCAGGGTCGGGCTCACGCGCCGGGTGTCGACCACCACGGTCAGCGGCCCGGCCGCGCGCACCTGCTGCACATCCTTCAGATAGCTGCGAAAGGTGCGCGGCCCTTTCAGGGCCATGGCCCGCTCGATCGAATACTTGACATCGGAAGCAGCGAGCAGCGCGCCATTGTGAAAGCGCACATTCGGGCGCAGCGTGAACTCCCAGCGGGTGGGGGCGAGCAGGCGCCAGCTGGCGGCAAGGCTGGCAACGGGGCGCAACTGATCATCCTGGCCAACCAGCGACTCATACACATGCGACAGCACATTGCGGTTGGCACCGTTGAGCACATGAGGATCGGCCGATGTGAGTTCGGCCTTGAAGCCGATCCGCAAGTCCGCTGCCATGGCACCCGCCAGGCAAGCGAGCAGGCCAGCAAACACCGCCAGACGTACAACAATGTTCATGGCACCGCGCTCCTTTTTGTTTCGACAGACGATCCGATGTAATGCATGGCGACATCATATCGGCGGCCGATCGATACGTCAAACTGTTTCATTCATAAATACCGTGTTTCACTAGATGAGACAACATGAGCGCGACGAGACGGACCCGCCGCATCGGCAGGCAAGCATCCATAGAGAGAGAGAACAAGTACTGCCGCAAGGTGGCGCGGCAGCGTCATCAGACGAAGCCGAGCGCCTTGGAGAAGCGGTCGGCGCCCGCCTTGATATGGGCGATATACGGTTCGAGCTGGGCCTGCTGGACGCGGCTGACTGGCGCCGTCATCGACAGCGATGCCACCACCATGCCGCTGGCGTCGCGCACCGGGGCAGCGACAGCCACGGTGTCGGGAGTCTTCTCGCCGAACGACAGGCTGATGCCGGCGTCGCCAATGTGGACCAGCTCCTTCTTCAGCTCGGCTGCATTGACGATGGTGTGGGGCGTGAAGCGCTCGCGCCTGGCGGCCAGCACCGCTTGCTGGATCTCGGGCGGCGCAAAAGCCAGCAGCAGCTTGCCCGAGGCGCCCACCGCCAGCGGCCGGCGATCGCCCAGCTGGCTATGGATGCGCACCGCGTGCGGCGCGTCCCACCAGGCGATGCACATCGTATCGACGCCGTCGCGGATGCGGATCATCACGCTTTCATTGCATTCCTGCCCCACCTGCGGCAACAGCTGGTTGGCCACGCTGATCAGGCTCAGCTGGCTGGTGGCGGCGGCCCAGAGGATCAGTGCCCGATAGCCGAGGTGGTAAGTCGCCAGCGGCATCTTGCGCTGGACCAGGCCGCTCTCTTCGAGCGTGCACAGCAAACGAAAGGCGCGCGCCTTGGTGTTGCCGGACAGCTTGGCCAGTTCGGTCACGCCCTTGTCGGGCGATTCGGCCACCTTGAATAGCAGTTCGATCGCCTTACTTACCGCATCGACGGTATATGCCATTGCTCTTCCCTTGTCGCTCAACGCTATCAGGCGCAATTCTGGCAGATGCGCGGCGCGCTGTCAGCTGTCGGTTACAATCGCTGCACCCTTTTCGCACAAGGACGAACATGGCAGTCAACGACGTCAATTATGGTTCCGACCCTTCCGGCCTGGTATGGGGCTATCTGCTCGAGCGCGACAGCGGCAACTCGCAGGTACTCGATTCCGCGCAGGCGCTGGCCTGGCTGGGCGATCCGGCGCGCCAGGCCGGCCAGTTCCTGTGGCTGCACTTCAATCTGTCGAACGCCGCCAGCGAAAAATGGCTCAAGGCCCATACGCATCTGGCCGACGAGTTCTACGACACGCTGCACGAAGGGTCGCGCTCGACCCGCATTGAAATGGCCGACGACACCTTGATCGCCGTGGTCAACGATGTGCTGCACGACTTTTCGTTCGAGGCGTCCGACATCTCCACCTTGTGGCTGACCGTGGCGCCGCACCTGGTGATCAGCGCGCGCCGCACGCCATTGCAGTCGATCGAAAGGCTGCACCAGGCGGTGCGCCATGGCGAACCGATCCGCTCGCCGGTCGAATTGCTGGTACACCTGCTGCGCGACCAGGCCGATGTGCTGGTCAAGATCGTGCGCGACTCGGTGACCAAAGTCGACCTGATCGAAGACTCGCTGCTGGCCGGGCGCCTGCGCCACAAGCGCGAAGACCTGGGCAGCCTGCGGCGCGTGCTGGTGCGCCTGCAGCGCCTGCTGGCGCCGGAGCCGGCCGCGCTGTTCCGCCTGCTGCAGCGCCCGCCGGTCTGGGTGGTCGAAACGGATATCCAGGAACTGCGCCAGTCGACCGAGGAGTTTTCCGTCACGCTGAGCGATATGACGGCGCTGCAGGAACGCATCAAGCTGCTGCAGGAGGAAATCGCGGCCCGCGTCAACGAGGAGAACGGGCGCAGCCTGTTCATGCTGACCATCCTGACCGTGCTGGCCCTGCCGATCAATATGATTACCGGCCTGTTGGGCATGAATGTGGGCGGCGTGCCGCTGGCCCAGCACGACAACGGCTTCTGGATCGTCGCCGGGGTGGTGCTGGCGTTCACCGCTGTCGCCGCCCTCATTGTCGTCAAGATGCAGCGCAAGCGCTGACGGCCCGGCCGGCTGCCAGCCCTACTGCGGGCCCGGCTCCTGGCCAGTGCGCCGGATCTGCCGCTCGCCGCCCTGCGCCGGGTTGCCGCGTGCGGGCTCGCCTCGGTGGCCCGGCCGCCGGCCCGTCCCGTTGTC
The DNA here is from genome assembly GCA_965233055.1 of uncultured bacterium. Classification (GTDB taxonomy): domain Bacteria; phylum Pseudomonadota; class Gammaproteobacteria; order Burkholderiales; family Burkholderiaceae_D; genus Telluria_A. The sequence continues at coordinate 32,625 of CBDDRJ010000013.1, read as the reverse complement.
GACGCCGCCGATCCGGTAGCTCAGCCCGATATAGACCAGGCGGCCGTCAAAGCGGCGCTCGCTGGTTTCCCTGAGCAGGGCCCGGTCGATCCGGGTCGCCGTCTTGTTCGAGTCGAACATATCGTGTACGTTCATCACCAGAGCCAGCCGCGGCGTCACGATATGGCGCAGGCTCAGATTGGCCGTCGCCACCGGGTCGCGGTAGCCCTGGCCGGTCAGCGTGCGGCCCTGGCTATTGACGCTGAACTGGACATGGTCCTGCGGCGTCAGCTGGTAGCTGACGCGTGCGCGCAGCGTCAGGGCGGTGCTGCTGCGCTGCACCGGCACATTGCCGGTGTCGTAAACCCGCTGTTCGGTCTGGGCCAGGTTGCCGCTGGTGTTGAACGACAGCCTTGGTGTCAGCTTGCCGTTGAGCGAAAACTCCAGTCCGCCCGAACGGTTGGTGCCGCCGTTGTCGCGCGTGGTCAGCAGCACCGTGTCACTGATGAAGTAGCTGCGCTCGGCGATGATGTCGTTCTGCTTGCGGTAGTAGGCGCGCAAATTGGTGTCGACGACGCCGAACCTGGTCTCGACACTGAGTTCCAGCGAGTCCGACTGCGACGGGTACAACTTCGGGTTGCCCGCCGACACATTGAACTCGTCGCGGTAGACGACGAAGGGATTGAGGTCGTTGCCGTTCGGGCGGCGGATGCGGTGCGCGTAGCTCAAGCGGATCGAGGCCGTCTCGGATGCCGTGTAGTTGACGAACAAGCTCGGAATGTAATTGGTGTAGCGGTTGTCGGCTTCGATCTCCGAGCTGATCTGGCGCACTTCCAGGCCCGTATGCTCGATCCGCAGGCCACCGAGCACGCCCCAGCGCTCGCTGAGGCGCCGCTGGTAGGAGCCATACAGCGCCAGGTTGGTTTCGTCGACCTTGAAGCGGTTGCTGCGGCCGGCATTCGACACTTCAAGCCCGGTCGCCGGATCGATGTCGAGATAACTGGTGTCGAAACCGTTCGACGTGTCGGAGATCTTGAAGCCCAGCTTGACGACGCCCTGGTCCACCGGGCGCTCGTAGTCGCCGCTGAAGTCGGCAATGTCAGTGCCGCTGCGATTGTCCTGGCGGTTGCGGCGGTCCGGCGTCGGCACCGCAGCGTTCGGATACCGGTTGACGAAGGCGCTATTGCTGGTGATGTCGGACGACGACACCCGCAGGTCGAGTTTGGAGACTTCGCCCGCAAGCTCGCCCTTGCGATCGATCCGCAGGCCCCAGCTGGTATTGGTGCTGGCACCGCTGCGCGCCGAGGTGCGCACATAGTCGCCCGACGGCAGCGACGTGCCGTCGATGCCGCGGTAGGTGTCGAGCCCCTGCGAATCGTTGGTACGCCGCATCAGGCTGGCGTTCGCGGCGAGCACAGTCCTGGCACCGTATTTGTAAGTCAGCTCGCCGTTGGCGCCGTTGGCATCGTTGAGCCCTGTCGATTGCCACTGCTGGCTGCTCGAGCGATGCGCGCCGCTCAGCGCATCGATGCGGTCGCGCTCCGTGCGGCCATAGGAATTGCGGCCGTCGCGCCGGACATTGATGCCACCCTGGAGGCCCCACAAGCCGTCGTGGTAAGTGCCGGACAAGGCGCTATTGGCCCGGCCGGCCGGTCCGGCATTGGCGTTCAACACGGCCATACCGCCGGGCGTGCGGTTGCGCCGCATGACCAGGTTCAGGATGGCTGCGCCGCCACCCTCGTTGCCGAACTGGGCGCCGGGATTGTTGATCACTTCGATCGATTCGATATCGTGCGACGGCAGCGCATTGAGGGCGGCGCCGCGGCCCTCCCCTTGCAGCATGGCCGACGGTTTGCCATCGATCAGGATCTGGACGCTGGTGCTGCCGCGCAGACTGACCGTGCCGTCCGGATCGACCGTCACCGACGGCACATTGTTCAAGGCGTCGGCTGCAGAATTGTTGGTGACGCCGGCATCGGCCTTGAGTTCATAGACCTGGCGGTCGATGCGGTTGCTGGGGCGTTCGCCGGCCACGGTCACCACCGGCGAGCCGGCGTCGGCCGCGGCTCCGGCTCCGCTCGGTGCCGCGCCATCCTCGTTCTGCCTGGCCGCCGCCTCGTTCGGCTTGGCGGCATGCTCGTTCGGCTTGACCGGTTCCTCTTTCGGCTTGGACGGCGGCGCCGGCGCGGCCGGTACCGGCGGCGCAGTTGCAGCTGCCGCGCGAGTACTGGAAGGGGAAACGACAGCAGCAGGCGCCTGGGCCACAGCGGTGGCGCCGGCAAGGAGGAAGAAAATCATGCCCATATTGTTTCACGCAAATTACCGGTGTGCAAACAAAAAAGAGGCGCCGCGGCTTCTGTCGAATGCCGCGGCGCCCCTGTACGTACAGCGTTTGTTCAGTTTAGAACGCGATATTCGCAGTCAGCTGGGCCGAACGTTCGACGCCGACGGTAAAGCGCGAGCCGCCGTTATTGAGCGAGCTGACGTAGAACTTATCGAACAGGTTGTACACATTGAGCTGCAGCGAGACGTTGTTGCTGACCTTATAGCTGGCCACCGCATCGGCCACCGCGTAGGACGCCACACCTGCTGCGCCGTTCGACGGCGCCACTGGGCCCGGCGCGACCACGCGCTTCTGCTCGCCCATATAGCGCACGCCGCCGCCGATAGTGAACTTGTCGTTCAGCTTGAGGGTCGACCACAGCGTTGCCGACAGCTCCGGCGACCAGCGTGTCGCGCTGCCGGCCAGGTTATTGCCGACGCCTTCGACAATCTCGGCGTCCATCGTGGCGATGCCGCCGATGATGTTCCAGTCCCGCGTGATCTGGCCCACCACACCCAGTTCCAGTCCCTGTACGCGGCGGTTACCGGCCTGCGAATAGGTCTGCGTGACGGCGTCTTCCAGCACCGGGAACTCGTTCTTGTTCTCGGTGCGGTACAGCGTGGCGGTCACGGCCAGCTTCTTCTGGATCAGGTCCCACTTGGTGCCCAGTTCGACATTGCTCGTCTGCTGCGGGTCCATGCTCGGGCCGTTCAGGTTGCCCACTGCGGACGACAGGCTGAAGTTGGCGCTGCCCGGCGGCGTCTTCGACGTCGCATAGGACAGGTAAACGCTGCCGTCGATGGTCGGCTTGTACAGCACCCCGGCCTTCCAGCTGGCCAGGCTGTCGGACTTTTCGGCATGGTTGCCGATCAGGGTGCCGAGCGGGATCGCCGGAGTCGTCGCCGTGCTGGCGGCCGCGCCATTGGTCTCGGTGTTGTAGCGCTCGAAGCGCGCGCCGCCGTTGACCTGCCATTGTTCATTCAGCTTGATGGTATCGAACACATAGACGGCCGCCGTCATCGTCTCGCCCTTGGTGAACACGCCGTTCAGGACCGGCTTGTAGGCCACCAGCACATCGTTGCGGTTCGGGTTGTACAGATTGGTGGTGCTGACACTGCCCAGGCCGACGCGGGCCGGGGTGAACTGCTGTTCGCTCAGGAACTCCAGGCCGGCCGACACGGTGTGCGTGATTGCGCCGGCGGCGAACTCGGACACCACGTTGGTGCTGTTGGCGAGGATCTTGTTCTCTTGCAGGACACTCTGGCGGGTGCGCGCGATCAGCCACGTCGATGGCGCCGAATTGAGCGGCGCGGTGACGGCGTTGACGCCGGTAAGGATGCGGTCCATCTTCGACTTGCCGTAGCGGCTGGTGTTGGTCAGCATCGTCTTTGGCGCCAGCTGGTGCTCGATCTTCACCGTCACCATGTCGGCATCGACGTTTTCGTAGTCGCTGTCGTAACCATAGAAATTTTCAGTGCTGACGCGCGGCGCCGTTTTCAGCGCCGGATTGACCAGGTTGTTGAAGCTCTGGATGCCGACGGCGGGCAGGCCGCCGTCCGGGGTGCCGTCGTTGCGCACGTGCTGGGAGAACAGGAACACGCGCGTTGGCGTGCCCAGGCCAATGGCCAGCGACGGCGCGATCGCGCGCGACTGCTTGTCGATGACCTTGCGGCCCATCTGGCCGCCGTCCTGCGCCAGCAGGTTGATGCGCACCGCGCTGCTGTCGCCCAGGCGGCGATTGGCGTCGAGCGTGACGCGCTTGCGGTTGCCGCTGTCGATGCCGGCGGTGGCGCCTGTTGCGTCTTCCTGCATTGGCAGCTTGGAAGCCAGGTTGATGTAGCCTGAGGCGGCGCCGCGCCCGACGTCGGTGCCGGCCGGCCCGCGCGACACTTCGATCTGTTCGATATTGAATACGTCGCGCGCGACCGGGCCGAGGTCGCGGATGCCGTCGACAAAGATCGACGACTGGGTCCCGAAGCCGCGCATCTGGAAGGTGTCGCCGGCGCTGGTGTTGCCGTTCTCGCCCAGTTGTAGCGTAATGCCCGGCGTGTTGCGCAGCGCCTCGAGCAGCGAGGCGGCGCCCTGCTCCTGCAGTACTTCCTTCTTGATCACGGTGATGGTCTGGGTCGTGTCGACCAGCGGCTGGGTCAGTTTGGGCGACGACACCTTGTCGGCCTTGTACGGCACGTCAGCGGTGGCCGTGACCAGGGTCTCGGGCAGCTTGGCGTCCTTGTTGACGGGCGCCTGGGCCGAAGCGCCCAGCGGCATGCCGATGGCGGCGATCGCGAACAGGGAGTGGGCCAGGGTGGCAGGTTTGATGACGGCGTTGTGCGGACGGGTGAGATTGTTGCTCAATTAAGACTCCAGGCTGAGGGCGAAGGGAAAGACCATGCGCTGCCGCCTGGCCCAATTTAATGCAAATGATAATCGTTCGCATTCCCAATTGCAAGCAGCTACCCCATTCCCGGAACTGCATTATTGCCTGACCGCATTTTCTCAAGTTTTCATAATGACAATGAATACGTAAAGTACTTACGCAGATATACAACCATTTCATAGGAGGAAATGACCGAAAGTGTTGTATTTCAATATACACGAGCGATAGGCGGGCGATTTCATTGACACTTGAACATTCGATATGTTCTGATTCACCGCCGAGTTCAAAAGTGCATGTATTGACAGACGAATTCAGACAACAAGAAGGCCTTCGCCCAAAAAGTGAGGCTTTTTATTCCTTGGCTGTAGTCCAGCCAATTGATTGGTGCTTTAGAGCCGCGTAGTTTGCGGGCATACCCGAGATGCATCTAAAGCGTGCTTATATAGGACATTACATGTTAAAAAAAACCATCCTCGTTCGTTCACTGTCGCTCGCCTTTGGCACCGCGGCACTGGCCGCGATGTCGCCAGCCATGGCGCAAACGCCAGCAGCTGAACCTGTCGTTCAGAAGGTTGTCGTTACCGGTTCGATGATCAGCCGTGCTGACCGCGAAACCCCGACCCCAGTACAAGTATTGACCGCGGCAGACATTGCCAAGAGCGGCAAGACCTCGATTGCTGAACTGCTGACCGACCTGGCCGCCAACGGCGCAGGTACCCTCGGCACCGGTTTCGCCGGCGCGTTCGCCAACGGCGCATCCGGTATTTCCCTGCGCGGCCTGACGGTCGGCGCAACCCTGGTATTGGTAGACGGTCACCGCATCGCTCCTTACCCACTGTCGGACGATGCCCAGCGCTCGTTCGTCGACGTCTCCTCGATTCCATTCGACGCGATCGACCACATTGACGTCCTGAAATCGGGCGCATCGTCGCTGTACGGTTCCGACGCAATCGCAGGCGTGATCAACATCGTCCTGAAGAAGAACCTGAACGGTACCCGCGCCAGCGCCGAAATGGGCAACACCCAGCACGGCGGCGGCAAGACCAAGCGCGCTGCGATCAGCACCGGCTTCGGCAACATCGACAGCGACGGCTGGAACGCATTCGCGACCGCCGAATGGCGCAAGCAAGAACAAATCACGGTTGCCGACCGTGAAAACTACGAGTGGGCAAACCGCGACTGGCGTTCGCGCGGTGGCAACGACCTGACCCTGGGCCGTCCTACCAGCCTGAACGGTGGCCTGACCGCAGCCAGCTCGCCTTTCCTGTACACCCCGAGCGGCGCCAACCCTGCCAACAACCCAGCCAACTTCCAGTTCCTCAATCCATCGGACTGCAACTTCACGAAGTACAAAGCGGGCGGCTGCTCGATCCGTGACACCGTGTCCCTGATCCAGCCACCGACCGAAAACATCAATGCGATGTTCGGCTTCACCAAGAACCTGAACGCCGACTGGGAACTGTCGCTGAAGGGCTCGATCTTCCAGCGCAACAGCAAGGGCACCCGTGGCATTCCGCTGGCATATTCGCCAACGACGTTCGGCGGCTTCACTTCGCTCAACAACAACGTGCTGGTCACCAGCATCGGCCGCATTCCTAGCACCTTGATCGCAGCGACCAACCCGCTCAACAAGCTGGGCGCGCCTGCACGCCTGTACGGTATCGTGGCTGACATCGATCCGCTCATCTCGCGCGACAACACCTCGACCACCACCCGTTACTCGGCTGACCTCAAGGGCAGCGCAATGGGCTGGGACATGAGCATCGCTGGCGGCATCACCAAGGCCAAGGTCGACATCGACTTCAGCGGCTACCTGAACCGCACCGCGCTGTACGCTGCAATCAACAACGGCACCTGGAACCCACTGGGCAACAACTCGCCGGCACTGGTTGCACAAGTATCGCCACGCTTCTCGAACTCGCTCGAATCGACCCTGAACTACATCGACGCAGTCGCAGGCCGTGACCTGATGACCGTCGGCGCAGGCCCTCTGTCGGTCGCAGTCGGCGCCCACTGGCACGAGCGTGAGCAAAACGCTCCTCCATCGTCGATGAGCGCTGCTGGCATCACCGGTAACACCGATGCCTTCGTGATCGGTTCGGAGACCAACACCGCTGTCTTCGGCGAATTGCGCGCAATCCCGGTCAAAGACGTGGAACTGTCGCTGGCTGCCCGTTATGACCACTTCGACACCTACGGCAATTCGTTCACGCCGTCGGCCAGCTTCAAGTGGACCCCGATGAAGCAACTGGGCTTCCGCGGTAACGTCGCCAAAGGCTTCCGTGCTCCTAACCCATCGGAAGTGGGCAACGCAGGTTCGTTCTTCACGTTCAACGCGATCAATGACCCGATCAACTGCAAAGGCGGCAGCAACCAGAACGCAGGCAGTGTCGTCGTTGGTGCCTGCTCGCTGGCGCCTCCGTACGTCCAGGTTACCGACGCCCCTCTGGCACCAGAGAAGTCGACCTCGTACACCTTCGGCATGATCGTCGAGCCGATGAAGGGTCTGAACGCCACCTTCGACTACTACAATATCGAAGTGAAGAACCTGATCGTCACCTCCGCAGGTAACGACCCAACCTTCGCTCCGGAATTCGTACGTGGCCCGATCACCCCAGTTGACATCCGCAATGCAGACGGCACCACCAGCGTCGGCCTGCCAGCAGCTGGTCCGATCATCTACGCCAAGTCGCCATACCTGAACCTGGGCAGCACCAAGACCAGCGGCATGGAAATCGACCTCAGCTACCGTTGGAATATGGCTAACCTGGGCGCGTTCAAAGCCAACGTCAGCGCAGCGCACGTGTTCAGCTACATCAACGAGTCGGTTGGCGCTTCCTACCAGCTGGCCGGTACCCAGGGTCCATCGGTTGTTGGTGGCGCAACGGGCAATCCTAAGGATCGTGCACAGGCTTCCCTGAACTGGAACAAAGGTCCACTGGACATCACCGCTACCGTCAACTACACCGGCGGCTTCTCGGGCCTCGATCCATCGGTTGGCGCAACGAGCTGCGACTCGACGGCGCTGGACGCTGCTGGCCGTCCTTACTTCCAGAACCTGGTGCAGCCTGCCAAGTACTGCGAAATCGACTCGTTCACCACGCTCAACCTGAACATGGTGTACAAGGTGAGCTCGAACCTGTCGCTGAAGGCATCGATCCTGAACGCCTTCGACCGTCAGCCACCGTTTGACGTTTCGACCTACGGCAACAGCGGCGCACAGACCTCGTACAACGCTTCGTTGCACCAGGCTGGCGCAGTTGGCCGCTTCTTCTCGCTGGGCCTGAACTACACGTTCTAATCCTGCGATACCGTCCCCCTCACCGGGGATGGACTGAAAAGGCACTCTCCGGAGTGCCTTTTTTTATGCAAGAATGCTGCCCATGCATTCAATCCGAACTCTCTCACGCTGCTGGCAATGCCTGGCGGTCGCCACGATGGCTGCGCTGGCGCTGCAGGTGCAGGCGCAAACGGTCGCTTTCACTTTCGACGACGGCCCGCGCACAGCGGCCACGCCGCGCCTGTCGCCGCAGCAGCGCAACCAGGCCATACTCGATGCCCTGGCAAGCCACAAGGTCAAGGCAGCATTGTTCGTCACCGCCGGTTTCGGCGCCAATGGCCCGCAGGGCCTGGCGCTTGCCAGAGCATGGGGCGAAGCGGGGCATGCGCTCGGCAACCACAGCATGACCCATCCGGACCTGCACAGCACCAAGGTGACGCTGGCCCAGTACCAGCAGGAGTTGATCGATTGCGACAGCATCATCAGCGCCCTGCCCGGCTACCAGAAGTGGTTCCGCTTCACCTATCTGCGCGAAGGTAATACTCCGGCAAAGCGCGACGGAATGCGCGAATTCTTGAAGGCGAATGGCTACCGCAATGCCTATGTGAGCCTCGACACCAGCGACTGGCGGCTCGACGCAAAGCTGGTAGAGGTGCTGGAACGCGATCCGACGGCCGACATCGGGCCGATCCGCCAGGCCTACCTGGCGCATGTGCGCCAGCGTGCGCTGGCTTACCGTGCGCTGTCGCACAAGCTGCAGGGGCGCGATATCGCACAGGTAATCCTGCTGCACCATAACCTGATCAATGCCCTGTGGCTCGGCGACGTGCTCGCCATGTTCAAGGAAATGGGCTGGACCATCGTCTCGCCGGAACAGGCGTTCCGCGATCCGGTATACGAACTGCTGCCTGACCGTCCGGCAGCGGGCCAGAGCCTGCTGCTTTCACTGGCGCGCACCTTGGGGCACGCCAAATTCGACGGCTGGCTGCGCCTGGTCGACGATGGCGATGCGGAGATAGAGGCGCTCAAGGCCCACGGCCTTTAGCGGGCGGGCTGGGAGCCTTTGTAGATACCGCAGCTGATCACCAGGTCTTCGAACTTTTCAGAATAGGTCGACTTGGCTTCGATTTTCTGGGTCAGCGGATTGGGCCACTGGAAATCGATCCAGGCGCGACCTTGCTTGTTCACGGCGTCGATGCCGTCTTTGACGAAGTACTTGTTGTTCGAGTCCTTGATCTCAAGGACGTTCTTGCCAACCAGCTTGCTGTTGAGGTTGGCCAGCGTGAGGCCATCGAGCGAAATGATGGTCACCGACAGGTCGCGGTCGACATACTTCTTCGCGTTGACGTCGTCGATCGTCTTCTGGCGCCCGCTGGCCTTGATCGACGCGATCACCTTTTGCACCAGCGCGACGGCTTCGGACGCGGAACCCTTGTCGTCGGCATGGGCAAGTTGGAACGAACCACATAATGCAACCAGCAAAACCGATTTCAATAACGACTTCATTGCAGCTCCCTTGAATTGACTCGAATGCGTCCGATTCTAGGGCCCTGTCCTGGCTGCCATCCCCCCCTGTGAGGAGGGGCCTGGCCTGCCTGCGTGGTCTGAATGCCTCGTTCTAGCGCTTGAGCTGCGACAGATCGCGCACGGCGCCGCGGTCGGCCGACGTCGTCAGCGCGGCGTAGGCGAGCAAAGCCTGCGACACATAGCGCTCGCGCTCGACCGGCATCCACGCAGCATCGCCGCGCGCTTCCATGGCGGCGCGGCGCTGTGCCAGCACCTCGCTGCCGATGCGCAGGTTGACCGAGCGCGCCGGGATGTCGATATCGATCATATCGCCCTCTTCCACCAGGCCGATGGCGCCGCCTTCGGCCGCTTCCGGCGAGGCGTGGCCGATCACCAGGCCGGACGAACCGCCGGAGAAGCGCCCGTCCGTGAACAGCGCGCACGCCTTGCCCAGCCCCTTGGACTTGATATACGAGGTCGGATACAGCATCTCCTGCATGCCGGGGCCGCCTTTCGGCCCTTCGTAGCGGATGATGACGACGTCGCCTTCATGCACGGTGTCGCCGAGGATAGCTTCGACCGCCGCGTCCTGGCTTTCAAAGACGCGCGCACGGCCGGAGAACTTGAGGATGCTCTCGTCCACGCCGGCCGTCTTGACGATGCAGCCGTTCTCGGCCAGGTTGCCGTACAGCACAGCCAGGCCACCATCCTGCGAGTAGGCATGCTGCTTGTCGCGGATGCAGCCGAGGCTGCGGTCGAGGTCGAGCGCTTCGAAGCGCTCAGATTGCGAAAAGGCGGTCTGGGTCGGCACGCCGCCAGGCGCCGCGCGGAACATCTGCTGCACGGCCGGGTCATCGCTGCACTTGATGTCGTTGCGGGCGATGGCGTCGGCCAGCGTTGGAGCATGCACGCTGTAGACCGAGGTGTCGAGCAGACCGGCCCTGGCCAGCTCGCCGAGGATGGCGGTAATGCCGCCGGCACGGTGTACGTCCTCGATATGGAACTTGTCGGTCATCGGCGCGACCTTGCACAGGCAAGGCACCTTGCGCGAAATGCGGTCAATATCGGCCATCTTGAATTCGACGTCGGCTTCGTGCGCAGCGGCGAGCAAGTGCAGCACGGTGTTGGTCGAACCGCCCATCGAGACGTCGAGCGCCATCGCGTTTTCGAACGCCGCCTTGGTGGCGATCGAGCGCGGCAGCACGGTGGCGTCGTCCTGCTCGTAATAGCGCTTGGCCAGCTCGACGACCAGGCGGCCGGCGCGCAGGAACAGCTCCTTGCGGTCCGAATGGGTGGCGAGAATGGTGCCGTTACCGGGCAGCGACAGACCCAGCGCTTCGGTCAGGCAGTTCATCGAATTGGCGGTGAACATACCGGAACAGGAACCGCAGGTCGGGCAGGCGGAGCGCTCGATCTCGGCCACGTCGGCGTCGCTGACACTGTTGTCGCCTGCCTTGATCATGGCGTCCACCAGGTCCAGCTTGATGACTTTTTTGGCGCCGTCGACCACCTTGAGCACCTTGCCCGCTTCCATCGGGCCGCCCGACACGAACACGACCGGGATGTTCAGTCGCATCGCGGCCATCAGCATGCCCGGCGTGATCTTGTCGCAGTTCGAAATGCACACCATCGCGTCGGCGCAGTGGGCATTGACCATATACTCGACCGAGTCGGCGATCAGGTCGCGCGACGGCAGCGAATAGAGCATGCCGCCGTGGCCCATGGCGATACCGTCATCGACGGCGATGGTGTTGAATTCCTTGGCGACGCCGCCGGCCGCTTCGATCTCGCGCGCGACCAGCTGGCCCAGGTCTTTCAGGTGGACGTGGCCCGGCACGAACTGGGTGAACGAATTGACGACGGCGATGATCGGTTTGTCGAAGTCGCCATCTTTCATCCCGGTGGCGCGCCACAGGGCGCGCGCGCCGGCCATATTGCGGCCATGGGTGGTGGTACGGGAACGGTAAGTCGGCACGGTCGGGCTCCTGCGAATGAAGGACGAATCAAAGACTCAGTGTGCCTCGCCCAACACAAGTTGTCCAATATATGATTCAATACGCTGTAATACTTTTTGCATATCACAGAAAATGAGCAACCCGATCGAGCTGCGCCAGTTGCGCTACTTTGCCGCCGTCGCCGACGAGCTCCATTTCGGCCGTGCTGCTGCGCAGCTGCACATGACCCAGCCGCCGCTGTCGCAAGCGATCCGCGCGCTGGAGGTGCAGCTTGGCGCGGCCCTGTTCGACCGCAACCGGCGCGGCGTGGCTTTGACGGCGGCCGGCCACGCCCTGCTGCCGGAAGCGCGCCGCCTGCTGGCCCAGGCCGACCAGTTGCCCGGCCTGGTGCAGCGCGCCGCCGTCGGTGCAACCGGCCAGCTGACGCTGGCCTTCGTGTCCTCGGCCGACTACAGCGTGCTGCCGCCCTTCCTGCGCGCCTACCGGGCGGCCTATCCGCATGTCCAGATCACGCTGCAGGAAGCGACCTCGGACCGCCAGCTCGACGATCTGCAGAACGGCCGCATCGACGCCGGCCTGTTAATACCGCCGCTGCCGGACAAGGCGAAGCTTGAACTGGACTATTTGCCGGTGCTGAGCGAGCCCTTGATCCTGGCCGCGCCGGCCGGCCTGCCCGAGCTGCGCGGCAAACGCGCCGTCAATCTGCGCAAGCTGCCGCCGCTGCCGCTGATCATATTCCCGCGGACAATCTCGCCCGGCTTGTACGACGCGATCCTGGCGGTATTCCGCGAGGCGGGCATCACGCCCACCATCGGGCAGGAAGCGATCCAGATGCAGACCATCGTCAGCCTGGTTTCGGCCGGCATGGGAATCGCGTTGGTACCGCAGTCGGTCAGCAACCTGCAGCGCCCCGGCGTCGAATACCGGCCGCTGGCGCAGGCCACGCCGCTGGTGGAAACGGGCCTGGCCTGGCGGCGCGACAACCATTCGCCCGTCCTGAAGGGCTTCCTCGACCGGATGAAGTCCTCGCTATAACCGGGGTCAAACCCGGCAATCGGACACTTGTAACTATATCCGGGGTATAACCTAACTGGGGTCAAACCCGGCAATCGGACATTTGTCCTAACTGGGGTCAAACCCGGCAATCGGACATTTGTCCAGTTGCCGGGTTTGACCCCACTGGTTGCTGGTTTTTTGTCCAGTTGCCGGGTTTGACCCCACTGGTTGGTCTATTTCTTGGTAATGTTTTGGTGGATGCCGTTGATTGCCATCAGCGCTGTAGTCGAGAAGAACTTGTGGTACTGGGCAACCATCTCGCCTTTGATGATGACCGGGTCGGTCGCCACCAGCTTTTTCACTTCCTCGATGTCGGAGACGGCGAAGACGAAGATGCCGCGCCAGCCGTCGACGCCGTCCATCGGCCCAGCCATCACCAGCTTCTTCTCGGCCGCCAGTCGCTCCATATTGGCGAAGTGTCCTTTGAACATCTCGGTGCGCTCCGGCCCGTCCGGCACGCGCGTCGGCCCACTGACCAGCAGCACGAAGGTGTAGCCCCGCATGCCATTGGCATTGCCGCCTTCGGATTTGGCCCATGCCGCGTCAAACGGCGGCGGAGTCGCCACGGCCTGCGCATACGCGCTCGATTGCCACATCAATACTGTGCCAAGCAATAGCCGGCTGGCGGTTTTCCACATTTGACCCTCCCTGGTCTGTCATTGCATGTCCACGCCGATGCGATCTGGTGCCGCGTCGGCCATGGACAAGGTTATAGCACAGCTCAGGTGAGGGCGGAACGGGTCCGGCGCCGGGCAGGGCCGGCGCGGAACTGACTATTGGACCGGCACTGGTGGCGCTGCCGCCGGCGGATCGAGCAGGACCGGCAGCGACATGGGATTGAAGTCGCCCCAGTCGCCGTTGCTGATGGTGCCTTCGGCACGCTCGACGTGGTGCACGCCAAGCCGCTTGAACACTTCGATCGCACGCGGTTCGTCCGTGCTCGACGGCACCGCGACGGCAACGAGCATGCCCGCCAGCCGGGGAGCCACCACATTGCCGCCATTTTCGTCGCGCTCGCCCGCTTCCTTCATTTTCGATAGCCCGAACAGGGAGCCGATATGCGCGCCCACCAGTGCGCCCAATGCCGGCCCGACCGGCCCGGCGACGACGCCGCCGGCGGCGCCGATGGCGGCACCAATGGCCATGCCCTCGCCGACCCCGGCCGGAACGGCATCGGTTCCGGTCGATTCCTCAGCAGCGACACCGCCGCCAGCCATGTCGTGCTGCCCCGACTGGTTGACGAAGAAGGTGCTGATTTGTTCGCCCTTGAAGCCGGCCCGCAGCAATTGCTCGCGCGCCTGGTCGGCCTGATCTTGCAGCTGGACGTGACCAGCAAGTATGGTTGTCATCGATATTCTCCTGGTGAGGCGGCGCTGTGCCAACACTTGGCACGGCACCCCGAATGCCGGGCAATCTTGCGCCTTTCCGCCGGACAGCTCTGTTCGCTTTCGCACGGACAAGTCGCGCACCGGCGCCGATGATGGCTCATGAATATCAATACCAGCAAGTACAGGGTCAAGGCCGGCACCGCCGTCAAGCTCGATAAGTGGCTGACGCTGGCTAAGCCTTTGCACGCCTCGAAGGAAGAATACGAGGACATGCTCGAAGGGCAAGTCGATGCTCTGAGCAAGTTGCAACAGCTGCTGTATGCGTCGAACCGGCACTCGCTACTGCTGATCTTTCAGGCGATGGACGCGGCCGGCAAGGATGGCGCCATCCGCCATGTGATGTCCGGAGTCAATCCGCAGGGTTGCCAGGTGTTCAGCTTCAAGCACCCGAGCGCGATGGAGTTCGACCACGATTTCCTGTGGCGCTATGCCGATTGCTTGCCCGAGCGCGGCCGCATCGGCATCTTCAACCGGTCCTACTACGAGGATGTGCTGGTGGTGCGGGTGCATCCGGAATTGCTGCAGCAGCAGGGACTGCCGTCACCGCTGCCGAAACAGAAGACGATCTGGCAGCAACGGTATGAATCGATCACCGGCCTTGAGCAGCACCTGCACCGCAATGGCACAACGGTCATCAAGTTCTTCCTTCATCTGTCCAAGGATGAGCAGCGCAAGCGTTTCATTGCCAGGGTCGACGAGCCGGACAAACAATGGAAGCTCGGCCCGGCAGACATGGCAGAGCGCCAGTTCTGGGATGACTACATGGACGCTTACGAACACTGCCTGAGCGCCACCAGCAGCGAATATGCGCCCTGGTACGTGGTACCGGCGGACGACAAGGAAAATGCCCGCCTGATCATCGCCCAGGTCGTGCTGGAAACCCTGCAATCGCTCGACATGCATTATCCGGCAAGCGATGCAAAGCGGCGCAAGGAGCTGCTGGCGATCCGCAAGCAGCTGGTGGACGAAGCAGCGGCGGGCAGATAGCGCGCGGCTTGCCGCCGGCGCCGTCCGGCGGCAAGCCGCTGCAGGTCTGCTCAGCCTGCGACGCCGAACGCCCGGGCGTGGTGCGCCAGGTGGTCTTCCATGAAGGTGGAGATAAAGTAGTAGCCGTGGTCATAGCCTTCATGGCGGCGCAGCGTCAGCGGCTGGCCGGCATCGAGGCAGGCCTGTTCGAACAGATGGGGATGCAGCTGCTCGGCGAGGAATTTGTCGGCCATGCCCTGGTCGATCAGGATATGCGGGGTGCGCGCACCGGCCTTGACCAGTTCGGTCGCATCCTGCGCTGCCCAGCGCGAGCGGTCTGCGCCGAGGTAGCCGGTAAAGGCTTTGACACCCCATGGGCATTGGCTGGGGGCCGCGATCGGAGCAAACGCCGACACGCTCTGGTACAGGTCCGGGTGGCGCAGCGCAAGCGTCAATGCGCCATGCCCTCCCATCGAATGCCCGAATATGCCGGTGCGGCTGACGTCGGCAGAAAAATGTTCTGACACAGCCTCGCGCAATTCGCTTGTCAGGTAGGATTCCATCTTCCAGTGCCGGCTCCATGGCGCCTCGGTCGCGTCCAGGTAGAATCCTGCCGCCGTGCCGAAATCCCAGGCCGCATCCGCGCCTTCGATGCCGGTATTGCGCGGGCTCGTATCCGGGCTCACCAGCATCACGCCAAGGCGGGCGGCGCAACGCTGGGCGGCACCCTTGATCGCAAACGTCTCCTCGGTGCAGGTCAGGCCGGCCAGGTAGAACAGCACCGGCACCGGCCCGGAGCGCGCAGCGGGCGGTACATAGACGCCAAAGCGCATCGGCAGGCCGATCACCTCGGACTGGTGCTGGTAGAAACCTTGCACGCCGCCGAAGCTGGCGTGTTCGGACAGGGTCGTTATCGCCGTCATCGCGGCCGGCTCAATACAGCACCACGGAGCGGATCGACTCGCCCCGCTTCATCAGGTCGAAGCCTTCGTTGATGCGCTCGAGCGGCAGGCGGTGCGTGATCAGGTCGTCGATATTGATCTTCCCTTCCATATACCAGTCGACGATCTTCGGCACGTCGGTGCGGCCGCGGGCGCCGCCGAAGGCCGAGCCGCGCCACTGGCGGCCCGTCACCAGCTGGAACGGGCGAGTCGATATCTCCGCGCCGGCCGCCGCCACGCCGATGATGAAGGACTGGCCCCAGCCCTTGTGGGTGCATTCGAGCGCCTGCCGCATCAGCGTGGTGTTGCCGACGCATTCGAACGAGTAGTCGGCGCCGCCATCGGTCATTTGCACGATGTCGTCGACCACACTGGCGGTTTCGTTCGGGTTAATGAAGTGGGTCATGCCAAATTTGCGCGCAATCTCCTGGCGGGCCGGGTTGATGTCGATGCCGATGATCTTGTCGGCCCCGACCATGCGCGCCGCCTGGATCACGTTCAGGCCAATGCCTCCCAGGCCGAACACGGCCACATTGGCGCCCGCTTCGACCTTGGCCGAGAACAGCACAGCGCCCACGCCGGTGGTCACGCCGCAGCCGATGTAGCAGACCTTGTCGAACGGCGCATCCTCGCGGATTTTGGCCAGCGCGATTTCCGGCACCACGATGTAGTTGGAGAAGGTCGAGGTGCCCATATAGTGGAACAGTGGCTTTCCATCGAGCGAGAAGCGGCTGGTCGCGTCGGGCATCAGGCCGCGCCCCTGGGTCGAACGGATCGCCTGGCACAGATTGGTCTTGCGCGACAGGCAGAATTTGCACTGGCGGCATTCCGGCGTATAGAGCGGAATGACGTGGTCGTCTTTCTTCAGCGTCGTCACGCCCGGGCCGACATCGACCACTTTCCCCGCCCCTTCGTGGCCGAGAATGGCCGGGAACAGGCCCTCCGGGTCGGCGCCGGACAAGGTGTAGTAGTCGGTGTGGCAGATGCCGGTGGCCTTCAGTTCGACCAGCACTTCGCCCGTCCGCGGCCCCTGCAGGTCGACTTCATGGATCGTCAGCGGCGCGCCGGCCTGCCATGCGATTGCTGCTTTGGTTTTCATTTTCTCTCCTGGTTCGTCATCTGGTTCATCTTAGTGCCGAAGGCGATGCCGTGGCAACCGGCGTCAACAAAGGCGCGCCGGCGAAATGGGCCAGCAGGTTGTCGATTGCCAGCTTGCCCATCGCATAGCGCGTTTCAACGGTCAGGCTGCCGGCATGCGGGGTCAGCACCACATTGGCGCGCCCGCACAGTGCTGCCGGTACCCGCGGTTCGTCGTCGAATACATCGAGCGCCGCCGCTCCCAGCGTGCCAGCGTCGAGCGCCCCGATCAGCGCGGCCTCGTCAACGACAGAGCCACGCGCGATATTGACCAAGGTACCTTGCGGGCCGAGCGCCGCCAGTACGGCGCGGTCAACCGTGTGCAGCGTGGCGCGGCCGCCGGGGACCGCGACGATCAGGTAGTCGCTCTCCTGGGCGAGCGCCAGCAGGGACGCGCAGCGCGTGGCCACGCTGCCGGCCACTTCCGAGCGCTGGAAATAGCGCAGTTGCATGCCGAACGCGACGAGCCGGCTGGCGACGGCCTGGCCGATGGCGCCAAACCCATACAGGCCGGCCACCTTGCCACGAATGCTGCGCCCTGGCGCCAATGGCGCACCGGCCTCCCACGCGCCACTGCGCACGTGGCGGTCCAATTGCGGCAGGCAGCGGGCGCTGGCCAGTACCAGTGCACAAGCAAGGTCGGCCACGTCATCGGTCAGTACGCCGGGCGTGTTGGTCACCGCGATGCCGCGCGCATGGGCCGCCGCCAGCGCAATTTTGTCGACACCGGTGCCATGCACGGCGATCAGCTCCAGCGCCGGCAAGCGGGCGATCAGCTCGGCCGCGATGCCGGCGATGCCGGTCGTGAATACGGCGCGCACGCCGGGCGACACGGCATCGATGAAGGCGTCCTGCGCATCGGGCGGCTGCCGCCACAAGTGGAGGCAATTGAATGCGCGCTCGAGTTCCTCCATCGCCGCGGCCGATGTTGCCTTTGCCACCACCAGTAGCGCCGGCTTGCTTGCGTCGGACATTCGCGTATCCATTTCGGTTTGCTAACCGGCGCCCAGGTAAATGAACTTGAACAGGAAGGCGGCCGCGATCAGCCACACGATAGTGTGCACTTCCCTGGCGCGCCCGGTCAGCAGCTTGAGCACGGCGTAGGCGATGAAGCCGAACGCGACGCCAAGCGCGATCGAATAGGTGAACGGCATGGTCAGCGCGGCGATCGCCGCCGGCACGCTTTCCGTCGTGTCGCTCCATTCGATCTCGCCCAGCTCGCGCAGCATCAGGCAGGCGACATACAGCAGCGCCGGCGCAGTCGCATAGGCCGGCACGGCGCCGGCCAGCGGCGAGATGAACAGGCAGGCCAGGAACAGTAGCGCCACCGTGACCGCCGTCAGGCCGGTGCGGCCGCCGGCCTGCACGCCGGCCGCGCTTTCGATATAGGCCGTGGTGCTGGAAGTGCCGAGCGCGGCGCCGGCCACGATGGCGCAGCTGTCGGCCAGCAGCGCCTTGTTCAGGCGCTGCATCTTGCCGCTCACCAGCAGGCCGGCGCGGCTGGCCACGCCCATCAGGGTGCCGGTGGCGTCGAACAGTTCGACCAGGAAGAACACCAGCACGACGTTGAGGATGCCGACCGACAGCGCCCCCATGATGTCGAGCTTGAACAGGGTCGGCGCCAGCGACGGCACCGGCGCCACGATGCCCATGAATTTGTTGCCGGCAAAGAAGAAGCTCAGCACCGTGACCAGCATGATGCCGATCAGGATGGCACCCTTGACGCGCAATTTATCGAGCGCGACGATGACGAAGAAGCCGCCGATGGCAAGCAGGGCCGGCGCCTGGCGCAGCTCGCCCACGCCCACCAGCGTGGCCGGATGGGCGACGACGATGCCGGCGCTGCGCAGCGCGATCAGGCCGAGGAACAGACCGATGCCGACCGTGATGGCGGTGCGGATCGAGCGCGGGATACCGTTGACGATCATTTCGCGCAGCCTGAACACGCTGACGAGGATGAACAGGCAGCCGGACACGAACACGGCGCCCAGCGCCACTTCCCAGCTATAGCCCATGCCCTTGACGACGACGAAAGCGAAATAGGCGTTCAAGCCCATGCCGGGGGCCATCGCGATCGGGTAATTGGCGTACAGGCCCATGATCAGTGAGCCGATGGCGGCGGCCAGGCAGGTGGCGACGAACACGGCGTCCTTGGGCATGCCGGCATCGGCCAGGATGGTCGGGTTGACGAAGAGGATGTACGCCATCGTCAGGAAAGTCGTCAGGCCGGCCAGCAGCTCGGTGCGGACATCGGTCCCGTTTTCGTTCAGCTTGAAGGTGTTTTCCAGAATCGCCATGCCCGCTTCCCCAAAATGTGTGCACTTTGGCATTGTATAGCTTGGCGCATGGAACCGTTTTATCCTGAGGCGGTGGTGCAACAGACAGTTCCGCCGATGCAGGCTTATTTTCTGGCAGGATCACTGACGCCGGGCGTCCTGGTGACCGGCTGTTTGCCGGCGTCGGCGATGGCGGCGGCGCAGTCGGTGTCCGGCACTTTGGCGATGTTGACGAGCGGAAGCAAGGCGGCGAACGGCGACATGGCGGCCATCGCGATGGCCGAGCCGGCCTTGATGGCGATCGGCGTCTTGTACACGCCGACATCCGGGTTGGCGAACGTGCCCTTGGCGTACAGCGGCGTGCGCAGCGTGAAGATGCGCGACCCTTTGGTCCTGGGCCTGACGTCGAGATTGATGCGCTCCTGCGCCAGGTCGACATAGCCGCTAATGTCGATGACGGCATCGTCGGTGTCGACGACGAAACGGCGCACGTCGGCGCGGCCCTTGTGCACCGTCGCCTGGCCGACCAGGCAATTCATATTGACTTGCTTGTCGCCGAACAGCTTGGCAATGATCGCATTGGCCACATTGAGTCCCGCCAGTTCCAGCATGAACTTGCTGACCGAGCCCTTGGTCACGACGGCGTCGATGTCGCCATTGGACGTGGCCAGCATCGTCGCCACGTTGTTGCCATTGCCGACCAGCGAGGCATCGCCATTGACTTCGCCGAAGCTCGCCTGCATCGACTGCAGCTTCGGGAACAGTGCGCGGATTTTCAGGTGGCGCGCCGCCATCCGTGCTTCGACGTGGATCGGCTGCTTGTTGCCGTCGAGCGAAATATTGGCCATGACCTTGCCGCCCGCGATGCCGAAATCGATCGGCGTGAGCTTGAGCACCCTGTCTTTCAGGTGGACGTCGGCGACGACGTCTTGCAGCGGCAGTTCGTTGGTGCGGACGATGTGCCTGCCGGTGAATTTGACGTCCGCATCCATCGCCCCCCAGATCTCCGAATGGAAGGCGTCGACCGGCAGCGCCTTGCCGTCGGGCGCGGCCAGGATCTTCCCTGCCCGCCTGGTGCCGGCGCCGGTAGCGGCCCCGACCGCCGGCCCCATGTCGGCCAGGCGCAGCTGTTGCGACGTCAGCTGGCCGCGCAGCAGCGGGCGCAGCGGGCGCTGCATATAGCTGATGGTGCCGGCGATATCGCTGGCGCCGACCTTGCCGCTGAACTTGTCGTAGGTAAAGCTCCAGTGGCCGCCGCCCCTGCTGCCGAACAGGCGCCCCTGCGTTTCATACGGCGGCGTGGCCGGCAGCAGCACGCCGGTCAACGGGAACAGTTCATCCATGCTGGGGCCGGCCAGCTTCATCTGCAAATCCATGCCCGCCAGCGACTTCGGATCGCTGAGCGTGCCGTGCAAGTCGATCTTGTTGCCGCCGATGTCGGCGCTCGCCTCAAGCGGGAACCTGACGCCGGCGTCCTTGAGCGTCAGCACGGCGCCCGCCTTGCCGTGCCCGCTGACCGGGGCCCGGTTGCACTTGCCGCCGAGTGTGAATGCGACCGCGTTAGGCTGGGTCCCAGCAGGCTGCCCGCCCGGCGCCGCCGCCGGCGCCCCGGCGTCGATCGAGCTGGCCTGCGCCTGCACGTCCAGACCGATCGCCTCATCCAGGTATCGCAGCTTGCCGCTGGAGAACGCCAGGCTGCCGATGTCGACCTGCCAGTCGGACCGCCCGTTGTCCTTCAGCGTCCACGAATTGCTGCCGTCCTTGCGGCGTTGCAGGGCCAGTTGCGGGAAATCGAGGCGCAGCTCGGTGACGAGCAATTGCCGGCTCAGCAGCGGCAAGATGCGCAAACCGATGTCGACCCGCCGGGCCGAGGCCATGTCGGCGCCGACCGCACTCCAGCCAGGGTTGCCGATGCGGACGTCTTCGGCGCTGACGACGATCCGCGGCACATGGCGCCGCCAGCCCGTCTCGGTGCCGGGGCCGCCGCGCAGCGCCAGGTCCAGCTTGCCCCGGATGGCGAAGTCACGCCCGGTCGCCTCGGACACCTTGCGGTTGACATAGGGCCGCAGCAGGTTCCAGTCGAACACGGCGAACAGCACGGCCAGGCCGAGGACCGTGGCAAGCAGGATCCCGCCGATTTTCAGCGCTTTCGGGTTGTTCTTCAATTCGAGCTCGCCAGATGGATTGTTATACCAAACAATAACCGCTGCGAGGCAATTTGTTTGTTAGGTAGGCAGCATTGCGGGACTCATTCGCGAATCCATGCATGGCTCGTCAGTGCGCGCGGATGGCACACATAGGTGGTGGTCGGCTCGGCGCTGTTGAGCTGGCACTTGAACTTTGGCATCGTTTCGCCCGCCACGACCTGATCGGAGTGGCGCAGGATCCGGGCGTCATGGTTCTGCTGCAAGTCGATCCTCAGCTGCTCAGCGAACGCCCGGTTGAAGCACATCGACGAGCTCATCCCTCCCGGCGCATGAGCGCTGAACGGAATCGCCTCGTTGTATTCATACTCCTGTGCATGCAGCAACAACATATTGGACTTCGCATTGACCACGTGGTCGTAGCCTTCGGCCAGCAACCCCATGCCCGTCTCGATATGGTGGCGCGAATACAGGTCGTCATGGTCGCACCAGAAAAAATGGCTACATCCCTGTTCGAGCAAATGGAGCAAGGGAACGATATACCACTGGTCTTGCTGCAATTTCTCGGGGGAATGCAGCCACGCCAGGTCGAAGCTGGCGGCGATATCCTCGACCGCCCACTGGTAGCTGTCCTTGGTTCCGTTCTGGTGGAAGCAAAGCAGATGGGGCGGCATCGACTGGTTGTTCATCTGCAGCGCGACGAAGCGCGCCAGGTCGGGCCGGTTGAAGGTGGGCGTCATCACCCCAATCTTGGTCTGCAATTTATTCTCCGACGGCAACATTGGCCATGCAAGTAATTATCATTCTTACATGCACCGCCGCGCCGCGCAAGGCCTCCCGCAGACCCCGTTTACCGCTGGGCGCCCAGGTAGATGCGCTCGATGTCCACCTTGAAATGATCGGCCAGGTTGCGCCGCTTGAGCTTGAGCGTCGGCGTCAGCAGGCTGTTTTCCGCCGTCCACGGCTGCAGGCTGATGATCGCCACGCGCGGCTGGGCGTAACGGGGAAAGCTCGCCGTCAGTTCGGTAATCCTGCGCAGGACGCGTGCGGCGATGACGGGGCTGCGCCAGCTCGATTCGGCTTCCGGGTCGAGCTGCGCCGCGGCCGCCAGTTTGGCCCAGCCGGGCCGGCTCAGCACGACAGCGCACGCAATGAATGGCTTGTCGTCGCCGAAAGCGTAGACTTGTTCGAACAGGGGATCGGCCGCAATGGCCTGCTCCAGGTCGGCCGGCGCAATTTTCTCGCCGGTCGAGGTCACGATCAGCTCCTTGATGCGCCCCAGGATCCGGATGCGGCCATCGACTAACTCGGCCTGGTCGCCGGTCCGCAGCCAGCCATCGACAAATGCGGCGGCAGTGTCAGCCTCGCGCTTCCAGTAGCCCTGCATCACGTTCGCCCCCCGCACCTGCAATTCCCTGTTCTCGCCGATGCGCACCGTCACACCGGGCAACGCCCTGCCGACGGTGGCCGGATCGTTGTCCTCCAAGGCATTGGCAGCGACCACGGGCGACGTTTCTGTCATGCCATACCCTTGCAGCAGCGGCACACCGAGGCCGAGGAAACATTGCGCTATCGTCTGAGACAGTGCGGCGCCGCCGCTGACGGCAGCGCGCAAGCGCCCGCCGAATGGCGCGCGCACCGCTTGCGCGACCAGCCGGTCCAGGAGCGGCCACAGCAGGGCATCGACCCAGGCCGGCACGGGGCTGTGCACCGGCAGGCGCTGGACCCGGCAAAAGCGGCGCCACCCGACCGCTTGCGTGGCATCGAACAGCTGCGACTTCAGGCGGGCGCCTGCCAGCCGGGTCTTGATCGCCAGGTAGATCTTTTCGTAGATGCGGGGCACCGAGATCAGGATGGTCGGCCGCACCTGCTTCATATCCTCGGCCAGCAAAGCCACCGAGCGGGCGTGCGCGACACAACTGCCGGCTGCCATCGGCAGATAGTAGCCGGCTGTGCGCTCGAACGTATGCGACAGCGGCAGGAAGGACAGGAAGATGTCGTGGGGAACCGGCGCCACACGCTGAAGCGTCGACTTGACGTTCTCGAGCACATTGCGATGAGTCAGCATCACGCCCTTGGGCTTGCCGGTCGTTCCCGACGTGTAGACCAGCGCGGCGAGGTCGTCCGGTGCCGGCGGCTGGCGCGGCGGGGCTTGTGTGCCAGCCGACAAGGCCAGCCAACTGTGCAAGTCGAGCACGGACGTTGCGCCGGCAGCGCTGTGGCCTTCCACGGCGCCCTGGATGACAACCTGCTTGAGCGACGCAAACGCCATGCCGACTGCGGCAATGGCTTGCCACTGCGCATCCGACTGCGCCACCAGCACCGACGCCTCGCTGTCGGCCAGGATGTAGGCAATGCTGGCCGGATTGTCGAGCGCATGCAGCGGCACCGGGACGCCAGCAATGGCCAGCGCCGCCAAGTCGAATGTGACGGCGTCAATGCCGTTGGGCAGCAGGATGGCGATGCGGGCACCGCGCGGCAGTTGCAGCGCTTCGAGCGCCGCCGCCACCGGCTCGACGCGATCGGCAACGCTGCGCCATGACAGCGGCAGCCAGTGTCCAGCCTGCTCCCCAGGCACCAGATAGGCAGGGCTGAGCGGGCTTTGCCGAACGCGCCAAGTAAACAGTTCTGCCAGTGTTTGCGCGTTGATCATCATGTCCTCCTGGTATGAGCGATTTGCTATCGGCTGTCACACGAACTGATCAGCCTTCACGAAATACTTGCGCGCATAATTGACCAGTTGGCCGTCGCTCGGATGATCCACCGTCTCGACGCTCATGACACGTTCGGCCACCTCCGGGTGGAAGTGCACCAGGTGCTTCATCAGCGCCAGTTTTTCAAATCCCGGGCCGACGATCAGGATCATGTCCCTGCCCGACAATGCGTCGGCGATCTCGTCGAAATATGCCTTGTTCTCGTGCGCATGGCCAGAACCGCTGGCCCCGGTGCGCACATGCAGGTGCCGTTTGGATGCGTGTATCTTTACAGTTTCATCCCGGCTGCCGACGCGGTCGATATGAATAATGTGTGCTTCGGCATGGTCAATCCATGCAACGACGTGATCGGTCCGCATTTAAGTATCCTTTAAAAAGTGAAAAGTCGAGGTTCATTAAAAAAATTTCGATCGGCTTCAGCTAGCGCGGCGCGGCGCCGGCAAGTTGTCTGAGCAGCTGCAGTTGCTCGCGCTGTATTTGAATCAGCTCGTCCCACTGCCGGACCGCCAGGCCATCGACCTTGTCGTGCAGGGCCATGATTTCCAGCTCCGCCTTCAGGTTGATTTCATAGTCGTTCATCGCATTGATCCTGTCTTTCTCCGCCTGACGGTTCTGCGACATCAGGATCACCGGCGCCTGGATCGATGCCAGCATCGACAGGAACAGATTGAGCAGGATGTAGGGATAGGGATCGAAAGCGGCGCGCCCCTGCTGCTGCAGCACGAAGGAATTGAGCGCCACCCACGTCAACAGGATCAGCGCGAACACGCCGATGAAGGCCCACGAACCGCCAAAGCCTGCCACCGCATCGGCGGCCCGCTGCCCGAAGGTGGGGGCCTCGACCAGTTTGCGGTGGCTGCGCGCAATCGACCGGCGCTCGGCCATGTGCAAAGCGACTGCCTTGTCGCTACGATCGCGGCTTGCCTGCAACTGCAGCAAGCGGTCCTTTTGGCTGGCCCGCCTGGTACTCATGATTCTGCCGGCCCGCATCGCATGCCCGGCCCGGCTGCCAGGTAGCGGTCGAATACCATGCAAACGTGGTTGACCACAAGGCGACCGGGTCCCGTGACGGCGATGCGATCAATGCTGAGCTGCACCAGGCCACGCGCCTGCAGGGCCTGCAGCTGCTCGATCTCGGCAGCGAAATAGTGGGCGAACACGATCGACCAGCTATGTTCGAATGCGCGGATCGACAAGGCGAAATTGCACATCAGGCGCTCGATCAGGTCGCGCCTGAGCAAGTCGTCGTGCGACAGCACCATGCCGCGGGCAATTTGCAGACGGTCTTCGTCCAGCAGGGCCAAGTAGCCGTCCAGCGTCTGCTTGTTCTGGAAATAGGCCGATCCGATCACGCTGATGGCCGCCACGCCAAAGGCGACCAGATCGGGCGGGCTGTCGCTGGTGTAGCCGAGCAGATTGCGCCGCAGCGAGCCATTGTTGTGCGCCACGGCCAGCGCATCGGCGGCCTTGGCAAACTGGTCCATGCCGACATGCACATAGCCGGCCTGCGCCAGCGACGAGGCAGCCAGTGCCAGCATGGCGCCCTTGAGCGCGCAGGCCGGCATGTCGCCGTCGGCAATCAGGTCCTGGTGGTTGCCGATGGGCGCGACATCGACATAGTCGTGCAGCATGACGCGGTCCGGATCGGCAGCGATGATCAGCTCCAGGCTCGCTCCCAGGGTTGTCAGGTTTTGGTGCGGCAGGCCAAGCATCAGGTCGATGCTGATGGTCCGAAAGCCTGCCGCACGCGCGGCGGCGATGATGGCGAGCGTTGCCCGTTCCGGCTGCATGCTCAGTTCGGACCGCTGCAGCAGCGGGTCGAGGTCCTGCACCCCCAGCCTGAAATGGTTGAAGCCGAGATGGCGCAGCCGGTGCATGCGCGGCGGCGCTATCGGAGCATGGTCGATGTCGACCATGTAGTCGCCGACGGCATCCGGGGCCAGGCTGAAATGGGTGCGCACGCAATGCAGCAGGGTGTCGAGCAGGTGGTCGTCGAGCAGGTCCGGCGAGACGCCGCGGAACTGCAGCTGCTTGACCTGGCTCATGCCCTCGAATAGCTGGCCATGCAGCGCGATTTCCCGCTCCAGGCAGGACAGGTACATCAGCTCCTTCCCCAGCAAAGGGGTGGAGCCCAGGCTGTGCGCGGCTTC
Organism: uncultured bacterium; assembly: GCA_965233055.1. Classification (GTDB taxonomy): domain Bacteria; phylum Pseudomonadota; class Gammaproteobacteria; order Burkholderiales; family Burkholderiaceae_D; genus Telluria_A. The sequence goes on along the minus strand of CBDDRJ010000013.1, from coordinate 6,433 downwards.
GATGCGCATCGTTGTCTGGCGCGGAATGTGGATCTGCAGGGCCAAAGGGGCCTGCCAGTCCTCACTCTGGCGCCGCCTTGCGACGGCGGCGGCATAGTCGACGCCGCCGACCTCGGGCCGGAACCACTGCGCTGCAGGGTAGGTCGCATAGTGCGGCGCAGGCGCGCTGATGCATGCGATCAGGGCCTCATCGAGGCATTCCTGTGTAGGGCCAGCTGGCCCGCTCCCCGGCGCGGCGGCAGATCCGTCACACAGTGAGGCGTCGTCTATCATGCGATGGGACTCCATGGCGGGCTCCGGTTGATCAACTCAGCCTAGTCTATGCAGCGCAACCTGAAAATTCGTTGACCTGGATCAAAATACCCAGCAATGTCTGGTGCCATGCAAATTCAGTCCGGCGCCCTGGCCGGAAGTGGAGATTTGACCTAGATCAATATCACTCCAACTATTTGTTGATTTCCGCATTCTCTTGTGGACGCATATTGCGACAAACTCTAGGCTGATAGCTATACCAACCACCATCGGAAAGCATGCCATGAGCTACAAGACCATACTGCTTCACCTGGATGAAACTCCCCAGTTGCAGGAACGGATGCGGGTCGCGACCGCCCTGGCTGCGCGCATGGAAGCCCACCTGACCGGCGTTGCGACCAGCGGCATTGCGCGCTTCCTCGGCAGCGGCCTGGCCATGGATGGCGACGCCGTGGCGCTGTCCGATCACCTCCACTACCTGCGCCATCGCGCCACCGGACTGCTGGAGCGCTTCACCCAGTTCTGCCAGTCGGCGCAGCTGGCCTCGACCGAGGCGCGCCCCCCGGCGGACGACGACCACGGCGGCCTGTGCCTGCAGGCGCGCTATTGCGACCTGCTGGTCATGGGCCAGCCCGACCCGGCCGGCCAGGCCCCCAGCTGGCCGGAGGACGCACCTGACCATGTCATCGTCAACTGCGGCCGGCCGGTGCTGGTCGTGCCCTATGCCGGCAGCTTTGCGACGTTGGGCGAGCGGGTGCTGATCGCCTGGGACGGCCGGGCCGAGGCGGCGCGCGCGATCACGGCGGCCCTGCCCCTGCTGCGCAGCGCGCGGCACGTCACGGTGGCGATCTTCAATCCTGATATCGGCCCGAACGGGCACGGCGAGGAACCGGGCGCGGACCTGGCGCTGTACCTGGCCCGCCACGGCGTGCCGGTCGAAGTGCGGTGCGAGCAGAGCGATGTCGATCCCGGCAACGCCCTGCTTTCGATGGCCTGCGACATCGATGCCGACCTGCTCGTCATGGGCTGCTACGGCCACTCGCGCCTGCGCGAAATGCTCATCGGCGGCACCTCCCGCACTGTCCTTGCCAGCATGACGCTGCCGGTGCTGATGGCCCATTGAAAGGAGCCGGCGTGCCAAGTTCCGTGCGCAAATGTTCACTGCTGGCGGTGCTGCCTGCGCACCAGGAGCAGGCCTTGTCGGCCCAGCTCGAGACCGACCTCGATGAACTGCTGCCGGTGGTGGCCCCGCTGTTCGGCGCGGCCGTGCTGCTGTTTAGCATCTGGGACTTCACGCTTGACAGCGCGAACGCGTGGCTGGCGCTGGTCGTCAGGTTGATTTGCGTGGCCATTGGCGCCCTCGCCTATGCCAGCCACGGGTGGCGCTGGACCGCCATCGAACGCTGCGGCCTGATCTACAGCACCCACGCCGGCGCCATCGTGCTGGCAGCCTTCCTGCTGCGCGACGGCCTGCTGTATGGCCTGGCCGGCATCGTCGCCTGCCAGTTCCTGGTGTCCGTCGTCACCTTGCGTATCCGCGACTTCGCCTGGATGCAGGCAGCGCCGGCGGTGCTGCTGTGTGCGCTCGTCGCAACAACGACGAACGCCCGCCAGTTCATCCACCTGATGATGCCCTACCTGTTTTCGCTCGGGCTCGCGCTGATCGTAATGCTGGTGATCCGCTTTTCGCGCGCAAAGGCTTTCCTGGTCGAACAGCAGCTGCTCGACCGTTCGCGGCGCGACAGCCTGACCGGCGTAAACAACCGCTCCTACCTGGAGGAACTGGCCGATCGCGAACTGGCGCTGGCGCGCCGCCATGGCCGCCCGCTGGCCGTCGCCATGATCGACATCGACTTCTTCAAGCGCGTCAACGACACCTACGGCCATGCGATCGGCGACGATGTGATCCGCAGCCTGTGCAGCTGCTGTATCGATCATCTGCGCGAAATCGACCACTTCGGGCGCATCGGCGGCGAGGAATTTGCCTGCATCCTTCCCGAAACCGACGCCGACGCGGCACTTGCGTGCGCCGAACGCATTCGCCTGGCGGTGGCGAGCCTGCCGATCGTGACGCCGGAAGGCAGCTTGCACATTACGATCAGCATCGGCGTGGCGCAATTCGGCGCCGAGAATCCGGAATGGCCGCAGCTGCTCGCCGCCGCAGACCGCGCTCTGTACCGGGCCAAGCGCGAAGGGCGCAACCGCGTCGTGCAAGACTGATGACGCGACGGCGCCTGAGAGCCAGGAACGTAGGGTAGGTAACTTGCTACCCACGCGGATGCGCCAACGTGACACCAATGTCACGCGTGGGTAACGGGCGCCAACTCAATGCCACCTTCACGCGTGGGTATTGGGCGCCAACTCAATGCCACCGTCACGCTTGGGTAACAAGTTACCCACCCTACAGCGGCAGCCTGAGCCGGGTCGTCTCGCTGTCTAACTCCCTGTCCAGCGCAAAGCCCAAGTGGCTGGCCATGCCGAGCATGTCGGCATTGTCCGACAGGGCTTCCCCTACCAGGGCCCCGGTCTTGCGCTTGCGGAAGTAATCGATCAGCGTCCTCATCAATAATGCGCCGAGCCCCTGCCCTTTCAGGTCCGACCGCACGATGACGGCGAACTCGGCCTCCAGGTTGTCCGGATCGGCAATTGCGCGCGCCACCCCGAGCGTTTCGGCGGCGCCGTCGGTTCCAGTCCTGGTCGCAATGAACGCCATTTCCCGGTCGTAGTCGATCTGGGTCAGGCGTGCCAGCTGGGCCGGCTGCAATTCGCGCAGCGCGCCAAAGGCGCGGAACCGCACATCCTGCACGTCGAGCCGGTGGAAAAAAGCATCGTGGGCCGGGCCGTCCTCCGGCTTGACCGGGCGCAGCTGCAAGGGCTGCCCTTGCCAGGTGAGCGACTGCTCCAGCTCGGCCGGATAGGGGCGGATCGCCAGCCGGGCCCTGCCGCGCGCGCCGTCCGCGCTCGCCAGGCGGATGCGGGCGTCGAGCGCAATGACGCCGCCGCTGTCGGCCAGCAAGGGATTGATATCGAGTTCAATTAGTTCGGGCAGGTCGACCACCAGCTGCGACACCTGCACCAGCGTGCGGCAAATGGCGTCCAGGTCGGCCGGCGGCCGGCCGCGGTAGCCGTCCAGCAAGCGCGCCACACGGGTGTGCGCGATCATGTCGCGCGCCAGCACCATGTTCAGCGGCGGCAGGCCGATCGCGTGGTCATCCATGACTTCGACCGCGACACCGCCGTGCCCGACCAGGATGACGGGGCCGAACACGCGGTCGGTAGCGACCCCGACGATCAGCTCGTGCGCCCCGGGCCGCCTGACCATGGCCTGCACCGTCAGGCCGACCTGCCTGGCGCCCGGCACCTGGGTCTGCACCCGCTGCAGCATGGCCGTGGCCGCCGCCTGGACCGCGTCGGCACTGTCGAGGTTAAGCGCGACGCCGCCGACATCCGATTTGTGGGTGATGTCGGGCGACAGGATCTTCAGCGCCACCGGAAACCCAATTTCCCGTGCCAGCGCCTGCGCCTCGGCGGTGGACGCGGCGACCCGGGTGTCGGCGATGGCGATGCCGTAGGCCGCCAGCAGCTGTTTCGCTTCCGGTTCGGACAGCATGGCGCGGCCGCCGGCCAGCGCAGCGTCGACGATGGCGCGCGCGCTAGCACGGTCCGGCACGGCGCTGGCCGGCAGCGAAGGCGGCACCTGCATCAGCAGGTTCTGGTTGCGGCGGTACTGGACGATCTGCATGAAGGCGCACACCGCATCCTCGGGCGTGTCGTAGGTCGGGATGCCCGCCTTCGAAAAGAGCTGGCGCGCCGGGGCCACCGCATCGCCCCCAAACCAGCAGGAAAATACCTGGCGCGTTCCCGCCTGCACCAGCGGGGCCAGCGCGCGCGCGATGTCGATGCTGTCGACGATGGCGGTCGGCGCGTGGATGAACAGGATCGCGTCGCATTCGCGCTCGGCCAGCAGCACCTCCAGCGCGGCGCGGTAGCGCTCCACCGGCGCGTCGCCGATGATATCGACCGGATTGGCATGCGACCAGTTGGCCGGCAGCGCGGCATCCAGGCGCGCCAGGCTGTCCGGCGACAGCTGTGCCAGCCTGCCGCCGCCGGCCATCAACGCATCGGTCGCCATCACGCCAAGACCGCCGCCATTGGTCAGGATCGCCAGCCGCTCACCTGACAGAGGGCGGGCATTGGCGAGCGTCTCGGCAGCGTCGAACAGGTCTTCGGTGGTGGTCACGCGCAGCATGCCGGCGCGCCGGATGGCGGCGTCGAACACGGCGTCCGAGCCGGCCAGTGCTCCGCTGTGCGAGGCGGCCGCCTTGGCGCCTTCGGGCGCCCTGCCCGCTTTGACCAGCAACACCGGCTTGCTGCGGGCGGCGGCGCGCGCCGCCGACATGAATTTGCGCGCATCGCGTACATCTTCGATATACATCAGGATCGCCTGCGTGGCCGAATCACCGGCCAGGTAGTCGAGCACGTCGCCGCTGTCAATATCGGCACTATCACCGAGAGAAATGAAGCGCGAAAAACCGATGCCGCGCGACTTGGCCCAGTCCAGCACGCCCGTGACCAGGGCGCCCGACTGCGACACGAAGGCGACCTTGCCAGGCAGGGCACTGGTATGGGCGAAGCTGGCATTGAGGCCGATGGCCGGCACCAGCAGGCCAACGCAATTGGGACCGAGCACGCGCAGCAGCGTCGGCCGCGCCGCGTCCTGCATCGCCTGGCGCAGCGCGCCGCCATCGGCGCCGCCGAAGCCGGCCGACAGCACGACGGCCGCCCTGGTGCCGCGCGCGCCGAGCTCTTTGACGATGCCGGGCACGGTCACCGCCGGCGTACAGATGACGGCCAGATCGGGCGTCACCGGCAGGCTGGCCACATTGTGGTAGCACTTGCGGCCCGCCAGTGTCGAATGCTTCGGATTGACGGCAAACACTTCGCCTTCAAAGCCGCCGGACAGTAGATTGTGCAGCACGGTCGCGCCGAGGCTGTGCATCTTATCGGATGCGCCGATCAATGCGACCGAGCGCGGCGACAGCAGCGACGAGAAATTCCTGATACTCATTGCCGCCTACGCCAGTTCGGCAACTGGCTGCGCCCGCACGAAGCTCAAGGTGCCGTTGTCGACCTGCAGGCCGATATGGTCCTTCGGACCGAATGCACCGGACAGTATCAGTTTCGACAGCGGGTTCTCGATCTGCTGCTGGATCGCCCGTTTCAAAGGACGCGCACCATACACGGGGTCGTAGCCGGCTTCCGCGATTTTCTGCAGGGCCGCATCCGACACCATCAGGCTCATGTCCATCTTGGCCAGGCGCTGCTCCAGGATGGCCAGCTGGATCTTGGCGATGGCGCCGATGTGCTTCTCGTCGAGGCCGTGGAACACGACGATCTCGTCGATGCGGTTAACGAATTCAGGACGGAAGTGCGAACGCACTTCGGCCATCACGGCCAGCTTGACCAGGCCCGGGTCGTCGCCCTCCATGCTCTGGATCTTGTGCGAGCCGAGGTTCGACGTCATGACGATCACGGTGTTCTTGAAGTCGACCGTGCGGCCCTGCCCGTCCGTCATGCGGCCGTCGTCGAGCACCTGCAGCAGCACGTTGAACACGTCGGCGTGGGCCTTCTCGACTTCGTCGAGCAGGATCACGCTGTACGGCTTGCGGCGCACGGCTTCGGTCAGGTAGCCGCCTTCGTCGTAGCCGACATAGCCGGGCGGCGCGCCGATCAGGCGGGCGACCGAATGCTTCTCCATGAATTCGCTCATGTCGATGCGGATCAGGGACTCCTCGGTATCGAACAGGAAGCCGGCCAGCGCCTTGCACAGTTCGGTCTTGCCGACGCCGGTCGGCCCCAGGAACATGAACGAGCCATACGGACGGTTCGGATCCGACAGGCCGGCGCGCGAGCGGCGGATCGCGTCCGACACGGCGCCGATCGCCTCGTCCTGGCCGACCACGCGCTCATGCAGCTTCTGTTCGATGTGCAGCAGCTTGTCGCGCTCGCCCTGCATCATGCGCGAGACGGGAATGCCGGTCGCGCGCGACACCACTTCGGCGATTTCCTCGGCGCCGACCTGGGTGCGCAGCAGCCTTGGCTTGTCGCCGGCGCCCTGCTTTGCGGCGGCCGTGTCGGCGCTGGTGAGCTTGGCCTCGAGCTCGGGCAGCTTGCCGTACTG